>NZ_JAULLL010000001.1:0-899202 GCF_041357635.1 Sinorhizobium sp. CB7 | reverse complement strand
CGTCGCTAATCTTGCTTCCCAACGCTGACATTCGACCAGCATCCCAAGAGGCGACTACTGTCGCATCTCTAACTGGCTTATGTGTCGCATCTCTAAAATGCTGCTACATACAAAGATCGCATAACCTGAATTATGGAACTAACATGCGGTTTCGCAAGTGTTGCTTTTTGCCTCCGAAGATCATGTGGTTGAAGAACGACTACACCAAGGCCCCTCAGCTCGACGCCGCAGGGAACCCCCTAGTCGACAAGGTGACGGGCGATCCGATCTGCGCAGGGTTCATGAACGGTTCCTTGGGTGTCCTCACCAAGGCTCATCCCAAAGGTGCCTGGGTGCGGTTCGACGACGGCGCTGAAGACGCGATCACCACGGCCGCTCTTGAGAAGCTCACCCATGGCTGGGCGATCAGCGTCCACAAGGCGCAAGGGTCGGCATTCAAACGGGTCATCATCCCCGTCGTCCGGTCGAAGCTGCTGGACCAAACCATGCTCTACACCGCGATAACTCGCGGCATAGAGACCGTCGTTCTCGTCGGCGACATCGATCTCATCAACGAGGCGGTCTCCGCGTCTCCTAACTCCTTGGATCGCGAGCACAAACTGAGCTTCGGCGGCATTTGATTGACGTGGCAAGGATCATCGACCAGGCTGGTAGTCGCTGATTCAGCTATTCGCTTAGATGGTGCATCGACCGTGTACATGTTGAAGCCCGGCATAAAGAAAGACCCCGTGCGTCGCTGGGCTCTGCCTGACCGCATCTTCTTCGGAAATGGCGCGTGTGCCATTCTCGCCGGAGTGTTTTTGAAGGAAGCGCCCCTTCCCGGATTTTATGCCGAGCGCATCATCCCCGGCGAAGGCTTTGCCGGAAACCATATCTTCGTGACCGACGGCGCAATTGCTTTCGACCACCACGGCTACTCGCTGCGAAACCGACTGCTGACCTACCACACGAATGGTTGGGCGAACCGATCTCCGGAAGGTTGGAATTGCTGCCTCGAACGTGTCAGCTTCGATCTTCTCGATAGACGCGATCTCAATGATAACAAGATGCTTGGGCCAGATCAGTATCTTCACGATCCGATAGCTCGCGCCGAGACCTACCTTAACCGCGTGAACCATATTGAAGCGAGTGCACGAGCACGCGCCAAGCGGCTCGCTCACGTCGCTGTCTGATTTATCAATTGGCGGATTATCGAGTTTAGCGCCTCTGGTCGTTCCATCGGCACGTAGTGCCCGCATTCGGGGATGACATGCAGGCAACACCGGTTAGCTCTTGGGCAGCATCGCATCATTCTCCGTCCTGGCGGGCATTGCTGACCGGCGTGCGCCCGGACTTGGCGCCGAGCTCGACACTCGCCAGCGTCCATTGCTGCGTCTTCAACGAACTCCTGATACGCCATCTCAGGATCTCGTCGATGAGCTCCTGCTTGGTCGCCTGGTGGGCTGGGTCATCCCAGAGATTCCTGATTTCGCTCCGGTCGGTCTCCAAATCGAACAACTGCCCCTCATCGCTGTCGACGAAATGGACAAGCTTATACCGCTGGCTGCGGATCATCGTCATGAACTCGGTGCCATTGAAAATGCGGTCGCCGGCATGCTCGGAGAACACGAATTTTCGGGGCTCACATTCCTCGCCGTTCAGGTACGGCAGAAGCGACTGCGCCTCCATCCAGGCCGGTACGGGAAGCCCGGCGAGCTCGAGAATGGTCGGCGCAAAGTCGACCAGCGATACTAGGTCGTCGACGACCCTTCCCTCGGCCACACGGCCTGGTGCCCAGACGATCGCCGGGACACGGACACTATGTTCGTACATCGACCACTTCTGGCTATGGCCGTGATCGTTGAGGCTGTCGCCGTGATCGGAGGTGAAGATGATGATGGTATCGTCAAGAACGCCCCGCCGCTCCACCGCTTCGATCAGCTTGGCGATCTGGGCGTCGATCATCGAAACATTCGCAAAATAATGTTGCCGCTGGCGGCGCAACTGCTCCTTCGTCGGGTTCGGCAGGTGAACGACGGCGTCATGATCGACAGAAAGATGCTGTTCTCGCAGTTTCCGCAAAGCCATCGGCTGCGTGGCGATATCCTCATCGCTGAGGATCGCTTCGGGCAGTTCGACGTCGGCATATTTGTCTAGATATTCCTGTGTCGGATCGTAGGGCGGATGCGGCCCCGGAATGCCGATCTGCAGGAAGAACGGCTCGTTTCCGGTATAGGAATCCAGCCACATCTGGGCGAACTCAGGAACGAAATTGTCGGAATGCAGATCGTCCGGAAGCTCCCACACGAAAGCCCCAAGCGAGGAGCGATAATCCTCGCGACGGCGGTAGGTCACGCGGCTCGGCTTTTCGAACCCGCGGGTCCAGATCGCTTTGTCCCAATGGTCCAGGAAGAACGGCAGGCGGGCCGTCGCGCGATCCTTGTTCTCGACGACGTGACGCTCGTGAAACCCGAAGGAATCCTCGAATGGCGACGTATGCATCTTGCCGATATTGACACAACGATAGCCGGACGCCGCCAGTTGCTGGACCCAACTGAAGGGCCAGGGCTCGTCATTGCGGAAAACTCCGTTGGTGTGCGGATAGACGCCGGTAAAGAGGCTGGCGCGGGAAGGCGCGCAGGACGGCGATGTCACATAGGTCTGCCGGAAATACGTGCCCTCTGCGACCATCCTGTCGAGGGTCGGCGTTTTCATGTAGGGGAACCCTCCGGCCGCAATCGTATCGAAACGCTGCTGGTCCGTAATGATGAAGATGATGTTCGGACGCTTCTTAGACTTGGCCATCAATTCCTCCACCTGATGTCTCGTTTCTGCTTGCCCGCGTCGCCATTGCGACTGTCGTGCGAGCTATTGTTCGTGATTAGAGCGGGATGCGGGCAAAAAACCGCAGACACTTTTCCGCATCCCGCTCTATCCCGATTCCCGGACAATGAGCTCAAAGCCGAGGTCGATCGAAGTCGCACTTCCGATGCCATTGAAGCGGTTCAGCAGCAGTTCGCCTGCCCGTCGCCCGATCTCACGATCTGGGGGGCGAACCGAACTCAATGACGGCGATGCTGTCGCCACAAAATCGAAGTCGCCGTAACCGCAGAACCTGACGTCGCGAGGAACGCGGATGCCGCGTCGGCCGGCCTCGAACAGCGCTCCCAGGCACAAGACATCGCTGGAGAAGAAAATCGCTTCCGGGCGCTCTTTCCGGCTCATCAGGTCGGCGAAGGCAGCAGCGCCGTTGCGTGACGAGGCCCGCTCAGGCAATGCAAATTCTTCGATATGCGCGCCTTCTGCAAGGACGACATCCCTGAAGCCCGCGCCGCGGTCCGCCGCCCGATAGTCGCCGGGAAGCGCCACGACCACCAGCCCGAAGCGACGGATGCCAAGACTGGCGAAATGCCGCGCCACGCGCCAGCCGACATCGCGATGTGAAAAACCGATATTGCTATCGATCGATCCTTCCAGGTATTCGCCGACCTCGACAACGGGAAGGCCGTCTTCCACCAGTACCCGCAACGTACCGCGCGAATGATGGCGCCCGGTGAGAACGATGCCGGCAGGCGCCCAGGAGAGCAGCGACTTGATCAATTCCTCCTCCCGCTCGATCGAATAGTCGCTGGAGGCGATCATCACCTGATAACCACGGCTGTTCAGGACCTTGGTCATCTCCTCCAGCATAAGCGCGAAGACCGAATTGTTGATTGTGGGGACGACGACGGCAACTGTCCTGCTTCGGGCAGCCGCCAGACTGCCGGCCATCACATTCGGCACGTAGGCAAGTGAGCGTGCCGCCTCCGCGATCCGCGTCCTGATCGTCTGCGATACCGCGTCCGGCTCGTTGTAGGAGCGGGAGACCGTCGTGACCGAAACGCCCGCGAGGCGCGCCACATCTGCCATTTTCGGACGACGGGACAAAGGTTTCTTCACTGAAATCTCGGGTGATTATGGTAACGCTTTCTTGTTCGCTTTTATTGCGCATTAAATTGTTTTGTCAAAGTAATTTATGCCCTTGACGCACTTTTTGAAAACGCTACCAATCGTTCGGACCAAATTGATGGCGGGGCTGGAATCGAAGGTATATGGTCATCGAGACCAGCGCTCTGCAGCCGCCTTTCACTGCATATGGAAGAGACAGATGGCGACCGTTTTGATTACCGGCTGCGACCGTGGCCTCGGCGAAGAATTCGCGCTGCAGTATGCAGCCAGGGGAGACCGCGTCATTGCGACCTGCCTCGACCCTGAAAAGCTGTCTGCCGGTCAGGCTTTTGGTTCGAATGTCGATCTGGTCCAGCTCGACGTGACGAATGAAGGCGCCGTCATGAAGCTCGCCAATGATCTGGAAAACGTGGCAATCGACATCCTGATCAACAATGCGGGCATCCCCGGACCGCATCCGGTACTGGAGGAGACGGACCTTACCCTCTGGCGGAAAATGCTCGAGGTAAACCTTATCGCGCCGTTCGTGATGTCGAAGGCATTCATCGAGCATGTGGCAAGGAGCGAGCAGAGGGTCATCGCTTTCATTTCAAGCCGCATGGGGTCTATAAGCCTCAACAACTCAGGTCGGTCCTACGCCTACCGCTCCAGCAAGGCCGGGCTCAACATGATTATGAAGAGTCTCGCGATCGATCTGGCGCCGCGTCAGATCTGCATCCTGGGCATTCATCCCGGAAAGGTTGCTAGCTTCGGCGCAAACGGCCTTTCCGCCGCTGCAAGCGTCGAGTACATGCGCAAGGTCATCGATGAAGCGGGGCCTCATCAGACAGGAACGCTCTACAACTACAATGGTCAGATACTTCCGTGGTGACTTGCGCCTCGACGCAAACAACCGGCCGGCTGCTGGACTTCGCTGCGCCCGCCACTCTTCCGCAGCCGGGCCGGAGGCAGTCAGGTCAATGGTGCACTAGCCTTAAGTCCCTCAGACGGATCCGACCGCCGTCGTTGGGGCGGCCGCGATCAGAAGAGCACGCCCGGATTCATCCTGTTTTCCGGATCCATCACCTTCTTGACTGCGCTTAACAAGTGCGCTTGCGCAGGCTGCAATCCGGCGCGGAAGGCGGCCAGTTTCTCGCGACCGATGCCGTGTTCGGCACTGATACTGCCGTTGTACCTGGCAAGCACCTCATCGATGATCAATTTCGCCCGGCCAATGGCTATCTTACGCTCCGCCTCCGGAGTGTCGCGGGGTGGCAGCACATTGAGGTGAACATTGCCATCTCCGACATGGCCATAGGCAATCGCCAGGCAGTCGGGCATGAGGGCGATCAGTTGTACTTCCGCCTCGCGTACAAAGGCTGCGAGGTCCGAAAGCGAGACGGACACATCGGTCCGCAGATGCCGGCCGCGTTTGGCCTGCCCCTCGACCATGGCTTCCCGGAAGTGCCAGAGCGTTCTTGTCTGCGTTTCGGAAGAGGCGATGACACCGTCCACGATAAGCTCGCGTTCAAGACCGAGTTCGACAAACCTCTGCATCAGCTCCGGAATATCGACCAGGCCGGAGCCGGAGATCTCCATCAGAACATAGGCCGGGTGCTCGGTTGAAAGCGGCACGACGAGATCCGGCATGGCTTCCTGCGCCAACGTGAAAGCTGTCGGCGGCATGAATTCAAAAGCCGACATCAGATCGCAACATTCTCGGCGTGCAAGCCGATAGAGTGCCACGGCATCTTCCAATGAGCCGACGGCAAGCAACGCTGTTTCGCGTTGCGTCGGCAGCGGTGTCAACTTGACAGTGACTGTCGTGACGATGCCGAGCGCTCCCTCGGAGCCGATGAAGAGCTGCTTCAGATCAATGCCGCGGTTATCCTTGCGCAAGGTGGAAAGTCCATTCAAGATCTGGCCGTCAGGCAGGACGACCTCGAGCCCAAGCACCAGGTCTCGCATCATGCCGTAGCGCAGCACATTGATGCCACCGGCATTGGTGCTGACATTGCCGCCGATCTGGCAACTGCCTTGGGCGCCAAGGGCAAGCGGCAGGAACAGTCCCTCGGCGGCAGCGCGCTCTTTGGCCACGGACAGGATGCAGCCAGCCTCCACCGTCATTGAAAAGTCGTCTGCCCGGACGCTGCGCACCTTGTTAAGACGCTCGAGGCTGATGACGACATTGTTGGCGGCGGATTGTGGCAATGCCCCCAGGACCAGCCCCGTATTGCCGCCTTGCGGTACGACCTTGAGACCGAGTTCACCGCAAACCCGCATCGCAGCCGCGACTTCGTCAGTCGAACGAGGTCGAATGATCGCAAGTGCCGATCCGGTTGCGTCGCCATGCCAGTCGTGAAGATATTTCTCCATCGCCTCGGGATCACTGAGGATCACCTCGACGCCAAGCGCCTCGATCAAGTGTGCGAGGTTCGAATTCGTCATTGCGGCGTCTACTCCAACATCGTCGTTCGTCTATTCATATCGTAAGATGGCTTAGTGGGCAGCAGCGGTTTACCCGCCCTACCCCAAATAGCTGGAGGTGGGACAGTCGGTCACCGGATTCTCCCTCGAAACCACTCGCTCGTAAGAAATGGAGAATCCAATTAGCACTTCATTCGACATTCTGAGGTCGAGCGGGACACGATACCGTCTCGCCATGTCAGTCATCGTGTTGCTTGTGTGGATGGCGATCACCAGCCTCGGCGGACTCGTGTCGGGAAGCTCGGATAAATCGATCATCGACGTGGTGAGCCAGGGGATCGTGTGGCCGATTGCGTTCGCGGCTGCATTCTTGCTTATCGTGCTTGCTGTTTTCCGATGGAACGATGTCGGGTTCAAGTCCGCCAATGCCCTCAAGTCGATACGCCTGATGTGGCTGCCGCTTGTCTATGTCAGCCTTTTCGTCGCCATGATCCTGGCAATGGGGCTGCCGCCAGCTTCCGCGGTCATATATATTCTGATCAACACGATCTTTGTGGGGATTTCTGAAGAACTCATGTTCAGGGGGATCCTGTTCTCCGGACTGCGCTCACGGCTGGCTCTTTGGCCCTCGATCTGGCTATGCTCGGCAGTGTTTGGTCTGATCCACGTTTTGAACGTGGTGCAAACTGGTCACGTCATTCTGGCGGTCTTGCAGGCTATTGCCGCCTTCATGACAGGGATGATGTTCATGGCCCTTCGGATTCGCACTGGATCGCTCTATCCGGTGATCTTGCTTCACACTACCTGGGACTGCCTGTCTCTCCTCGCCGTGGTGAAAGCGGGAGGAATGCAGTCTGGCGAAGCACTCCCGCCAGTCATATACATCGCTCCCCTGTTGGTGCTGCCAAACCTGCTTTACGCGCTCTATCTGCTACGGGCGAAAGCTCTCCAGAGCGCGTGAGATTGCAGTCTTTCTACCGCAGGCTATCGCGCCCGCCCGGTTGTTCTGCCAGATGGCGGCAAGCGCGAACGCTCGGGGCCATGACGGTCAACGTCGGCCCGCTTTCGTATTTTCATGGGGAGCCAACGACACGTCCGGCGAGGCGAAACGGACTTGCGACGGCAGCGCCGGCTGCATCGAAGACGAAGGCGCCAACGTCGCCGGCACCCGACCGCTTGCCACTTTCGAAGGCGGCAAGCTGTGCACCGAACTTCGCCAGAGAAGCGTATCGATCGTGCCCAAGTCCATCGGATCCGTGGAGCGAGGTGATGTCGATAACCCGAAGTCCCCCCTTCAAAGCGGCTTCCTTGATGATGGGATCATTGATATCGACACGGCCAACGCGCGGCCGCTCCCCTGCGATGAGACTTGAGGCCACGAGCGCCCGGTCGTCCTTCGAAACCAGAAGGGATATTGGGACGGGCATTCGACCGATATCTCCCAGCTGCGACCGGAATACATCGACGTCGATGTCGGGCGCCGCCAGCACCACCACCAGTTTGTCGATGACATCGTCGCGATGCTGGAGTTTAAGCTGGCGTACCGTTTCCATGACCAGGAAGCCGCCCATACTATGTCCGAAGAGGATGATGCGTTTCACCTGCCTCGGAGCTGAGAGCGATTTTACCAAGGAGCCGAGCTCGCTGCGCGAGTACAAGGCCGCATCGCGATCGGCAACATATCCGGCGACGGCTGCGGCTGAAAGCCAGGAGAAGAGCACCGGAGCACCCGGTATTTTCGCGTCTGCGGCTATTTGTGCCGTCCGAAACAGGGCCTCCTGATAGCTGTAGTTGTAACCATGCACGAAGATCCCGATTGTCCCGTCGGACTGTGCGGAGCGTACCGCCTCCTGCACAAACGCGTCCTTCGGAAGCTGTTTCCGTGTGGTGACCGCAAATTGTCGTTTGGGATTCAGCGTCGCTGTCGGGTATGTGATCGTGGTGTCCTTCCTGTCGGGAGGGACCGAAAACGCGTAGTGCTCGTAGGTCAGGTTCTCCGCCCATGCACTCCCGAACCCGCCCCGCGCGATATCCGGGGTTCTGTTCGTTGCAGCCAAAACGGTGACGCGGTCCGGGACAGCTTCGTTCAAGTGAACCGGGTTCAAGACATTCGGTGATGGTCTTGTGGCGCAACCTGCCAACGCCACAAAGCAGATCACGACCAGCATATGTCGCCCTCTGCGGGCTCCCGTGCCATGGTTATCCCGTCGGTTGAGCATCTTCATCTCTCGGAATCCGGAACCAGGTCACGTAGAGCGCAGGGAGGAAGAGGAGGGTCAGAGCCGTGCCGACAACGATCCCGCCCATCATGGCGTAGGCCATCGGTCCCCAGAACACCTCCCTCGAGATCGGGATCAGAGCAAGCGTCGCTGCCGCGGCGGTCAGCATGATCGGACGCATGCGATGCTCCGTCGCTTCGATCACAGCCCGCCATGCCGGTACGCCCTCCTTTCGGAGGTTCTCGATCTGGACGACCAGGATGACAGAGTTCCGGATCAGGATGCCGATCAGTGCGAGCACGCCAAGAATCGCGACGAACCCCATCGGCGCGTTGCTGAGCAGCAGCGCGGCAACAACGCCGATCAGGGCTGTGGGCGCCACCGCGAAGACCAGGAACAGCCTGCTGAAGCTCTGCAATTGGATCATGAGGATGGTCGCCATCGTAAACAGCATAAGCGGTGCGACCGCAACGATCGGTCCCTGAGCGTCCGCGCTGGATTCAACGGAGCCGCCAATCTCCAGCTTATAGCCAACCGGAAGCGCCTTTTCGAACGCCTCCACCTGCGGTCGCAGTTGCTCGACGATCGTGGCTGGCTGGGTCGGTCCAACGACCGCGGCCTTGACGGTGACGGTCGGAATCCTGTCACGCCGCCAGATGGTCGGCTGTTCGAGTTCGTAACGGAAGTTGGCGACGGCCGACAGCGGCACGGACTTTCCGTTCGATCCCGGCAGTTGCAGGTTCTGCAAGGTCTCGATGGACCCGCGTTCGGAAGCCGCAGCCCGACCGATCACATCGATCAGGTAGATGTTATCCCGCACTTGCGTGGCAGAGGACCCTTCCACGATGCTGTTCAGGACCGTTGCAATATCCTCCGACGAAACACCAAGCTGACGCGCCTTGTCCTGGAGCACATCGACCTTGACCACTCTGGAGGGTTCGTTCCAGTCAAAGATCATGTTCGAGAGAAGCGGATGGCTGCCGACAATCGATGCGAACTGCTGGGAGAGGTCGCGGACCTTCTGGATGTCCGGCCCGCTGATGCGATATTGCACGGGCTTTCCGACCGGAGGCCCAATGTCCAGCAGCTTCACGAAGGCATCGGTTCCCGGAAACGTCTTGGTCAGATAGTCCTGCAGTTCGCCCCGCACCTTGTCGCGCACGTCCAGGCCCTTGGTGACAATGACTGTCTGGCCGAAAGTAACGTCCGGCGTCTGAACGTCGAAGGACAGGATGAAGCGGGGCGCACCTTGGCCCACATAGCTCGTCCAGTGATCGATATCCGTATTCTTCGCCAGTGCTTCCTGCTCGAACTTGGCAATTTGTCTGTTGGTCTCCGCAATCGAGCTGTTTTGCGGAAGATTCCAGTCGACGATGAGTTCGACACGATCCGACGCTGGGAAAAATTGCTGCTGGACAAGCCCGAGGCCGCCGACCGAGACGCCGAACAACGCAATGGTCAAGATGATCGTCGCCCAGCGCCATCGCATGGCGGTTCTCAGAAGCCAGGCGAAGGCGGAAGCGAAACGGCCCTTTTTCTCGTGATGGGACTTCATCGTTTTCGGCAGAATCGTCACGCCAAGAAGCGGCGTGAACAGAACCGCCACGATCCAGGACACCACGAGCGAGACGGCGATCACAACGAAAAGCGTGAAGGTGAATTCCCCTGCCGCGCTGTTGTTCAGACCTACTGGGATGAAGCCGGCAACGGTGACCAGCGTACCGGTCAACATGGGAAACGCGGTCGACGTGTAAACATGGGTGGCCGCTTTTCTGAGATCGTCGCCTGCCTCAAGTCGAGCCACCATCATTTCCACCGCGATCATCGCATCGTCGACAAGCAGACCGAGGGCGATGATGAGGGCGCCGAGCGAGATCCGCTGCAGCGAAATTCCGGCATATTCCATGTAGACGAAGGTGATGGCGAGCACGAGCGGAATGGAAATCGCCACCACCATGCCGGCCCGAAGTCCGAGGCTGATGAAGCTGATGACGAGAACGATGGCGATCGCCTCGAACAGCGCACGCGTAAATCCCGAAACCGCTTCATCGACGACCGCCGGCTGATCCGACACGCGGTGCACGTCCACGCCGACAGGCAGATCGGCAACGATCCGCTGCACCTGTGCGTCGAGCGCCTCACCGAATTGCAGCAGATTTGCCCCGGTCTTCATTCCAATGGCGAGACCGATTGCCGGCTGCCCGTTGAACCGGAACAGCGAAGAGGGCGGATCGACGTAGCCTCGCCTGATCGTGGCGATGTCTGTCAGCGGGAAGAAGCGATCGTTGACGCGCAGGTTGATTGACTTCAGGCTCTCCTCGGACGTGAATTGTCCTCCGACACGCAGAGCGATGCGTTCCGGCCCCGCATTGACGAAGCCGGACTGCGTCACGGCATTCTGGGCCTGAAGCGTCTCGATGACCGACTGACGATCGATCCCGAGTGCTGCGATCTGGCGTGTCGAGAATTCGAGATAGATGGCTTCGTCCTGCGCACCGATGATGTCCACCTTCCCGACATTCTCGACCGTCAGCACCTTGGCGCGGGCGTCCTCGACCAGATCGCGAAGCTGTCTTTGCGTGAGACCATCACTGGTGAAGGCGTAGATATTGCCGAAGACATCGCCGAAGCGGTCATTAAAGAACGGTCCGACGACTCCGCTTTGAAAATCGCCCTTGATATCACCAATCATATTGCGGACGCGGACCCACGTGGGCTCGACATCCTTGGCCTTCGTCGTTGGGAGCAATTCCACGAATATGGTCGCCTGGCCCGCCACGGTCTGGCTCCGGACGTAGTCGAGATTATCGAGCTCTTCGAGCTTCTTCTCAATCCTGTCGGTGACCTGGTGAGCGACTTCTTCTGCCGAAGCGCCGGGCCACTGGGCATTGATCACCATCGTCTTGATGGTGAAGTTCGGGTCTTCCTCACGCCCTAGGTTGAGGTAGGAGAACGTTCCGGCAAGAACGAAGACGAGCATGAAGTACCAGACGAGCGAGCGGTGCTCCAGCGCCCAGTCGGAGAGGTTGAACTTCTTCACGGGCGGACCTCCTGGTCAATCCTGATGGCCTGTCCATCTTTCAAGTTGTGAACACCGGCTGTGACGATGCGCTCTCCCGGAGCAATGCCTTCCGTCACCCGGACCGTGCCGCCGTCGACGATCTCTCCCTCTATCTTCACAGGCCTAAGCGTGACCTTCTTCGCTGCCGCATCGACGAGCCATACGTCCGTGGATCCTTCCCTTTGCAGCACAGCGGAAGCCGGCAGAAGGATCCTGGGCTCGGCGGAGATTGTCGCGGTGGCTGTGATAACCGAACCAAGCCGAAACGCGGTCGGCGGATCGATGAGGCTGATCTTGGTCCTGCGGGTGCGCGTCGCCGTTTCGGCCGCCGGAGCGATCTCACGTACGATACCGCGTGTCCGGATCGTCGGATCCAGCTGGAGCGACACTTCGAAGGGTGCGCCGATCTTGAGGCGCTGCGCAGCCGCCTGGGGAACGTCGATGACCGCGTCACGCTCTTCGGGGCGCGCGATCGTCACGACTGTCTGACCCGCAGAGACGACTTGGCCAATCTCGGCGGAGGTTGCAGTGACGACACCGTCGAATTCCGCGTGGAGTTGCGCGTATCCCAGCTGCTCTTCTGCCTTGTCAAGATTTGCCTGAGCCTTGCCGACATTTGCGCTCGCCGTTTTTCGCGCTTGCTCCGCCTCCTCAAGGGCAGCCTCCGTGCCGGAGCGAGCCTCCGCAAGGTCACGTTGACGCTTCTCGGTCGAAACTGCGTTGTTCAACTGCGCCTGCGCATTCGAAAGATCGGATTGTGCACTTTTGACTGCGAGCTCGAGCGCGAGCGGATCGATTGACGCGACCACGTCGCCCTTTTTCACCAGGTCGCCTACGTCGACATTTCGAGCGATAACTCTTCCGAGAACCCGGAAACCAAGTTCGGTTTCGATCTTCGGCTCGACCGTGCCCGTCAGGCTAAGCAGGGCAGCAGGCGTCTGTCTGGCGACGACGGAAAGCACCGGACGAGGAGCTTCCTGGGCTGCTTCCCCCTGCTTCTGGCATGATGCGAGAGCCGTTGCGCCGAGCAGCAGGGCGGTCATTGCGATGCGTACACTCATTTCGCCGCTCCGCTATTGTAAGATACGACTTCACCTGATCTGAGAAACTTGGTTCCCTCCGAGACGACGATGTCTCCGGGCGACACGCCTGATTTGACAGTGAAGCTGCCGGTCTCGTATTCGCCGACCTCGATTGGACGCATGGAAATCGCTGAGGATCCGGGATTGACGACCCAGACGGCGGGCTGTCCGCTCTTCGACGCCATTGCCGACCAGGGCAACTGGATCACATCGTGCCGCTTCAGATGAAAATAGCCCGCGACCGGCGCGCCAAGCGGCATGGAGGTATCGCCATTCAGCCCGACCTTGACCCTGATCGTTCCCATGGAAGAATCGATCGTGGGAGAAATCTCCCGGATTCGGGCATTTAGCTTATGGGACGGATCTGAAAGCAGGCTGACATCAACGACGTCTTCGATCTCCCGCTCCAGGAACAGGGATTCGAAGACGTCGAACACAGCGTCTCTTGATCCATCATGGGCCAGCGAGAATATAGCCTGTGCCGCTTGTGCCACCTGCCCCACTTCGGCGCTGCGCGACGTGATTATCCCATCGGCATCCGCCCGAAGTTCTGTGTAGGAAAGTGCGTCTTGCGCGGTCTCCAACTGCGCCTGTGCCGATTTCGTGGCACCCCGGGCAGTCAGTAGCGCTTCCTGGGCCTGGTCAAATGCGGCACGCGTCGTCACCTGCGTCCGGAACAGATTCTGCTGGCGATCAAAGGCCAGCCGCGCCTGGGTCTCCTGTGCTTCCGCCGATTGCAGATTTGCAGTGGCGACATCAAGTTCGGCCTTCTGTTGCTCCGCATCGATGCGGGCGAGCAGCTGGCCAGCCTTGACCGGTGTTCCGACATCCACCAGCCGCTCAATAATCTTGCCGCTCACCCTGAAGGAAAGATCCGTCTGAACACGGGCGCGAATCTCGCCCGTAATTGTACTAGCTTTCTCGCGAGGTTGCTCCGAGGCAACCACCACTTCGACAATTCTCGGCCTGTTTTGAGCCCCGCCCTCTTCGTTGCTGCAGGATGATAGCGCAGCGACGCCGACGAGCATCGCTGTGACAAGGATGCTTTTCATGGATGACCTCTTGATATCCGCCAGGACGTCCATATAATTGACTGACTAATTAGTCAATAGAATGTGTTCGAGGTTCCGATGAATGGCGCATCTGGAATAAGAGAGGTGTCTGAAACAGCGAATGAGGCGAGCCTGGCAGCAGTTGCGCCGTCTCAGCTCTTCGGGTTAACCATCGAGGAATTCACAGAAATACGACGGGGTCTGAGTTATGGCTGAAACAAGAAAACTGACACGCGCAGAGCAAAAGGTACAGCGCCCGCTTCAGATCCTCGACGCAGCTTTCGAGGAATTTACGAAAAAGGGATTTGCGGCGACGCGCGTCGAAGACATCGCTGATAGAGTTGGGGTAACCAAGGGTACGGTCTATGTGTATTTCGAGACCAAGGAAAAGCTCTTTGAGTCCATGATCGAGTATATATCGGCGCCCTTCCAGGAAACCCTCAGAAACTACCCCGGCGGCTCGGGAGATCCAGCAAAGGAGCTTGAGACGTTTCTCGGATTTCTATTCGACCATCTCGTCGACGACAGGAAAATGCGGGAGCTTTTCAGGTTTGTCGTTGCTGAAGGTCCCAAGTTCCCGGAACTGATGGATCGTCATCATGAGGATTTCATGGAACCCGTGTTTTCGAGAATAGATGACATACTTGATAACGGCGTGACCCAGAAAAAATTCCGGGCCAAACCGGCTGAGCTTGCTAAAATTGTTATGTCGCCCATTGCCGGAATGCTGGTTTTCCGGCTCATTTTCGAAGACCGGCGCACGGTGGACAAGAACGCGGTACTCAGCACGCATCTGCAACTGATATTGCGCGGCCTATTGGTTTAAAGTTCTTGCGACAGATAGACCCGGACACTATCGCATCGCCCTGACCGCCCATATCGCGGACAGCCAAACGGCGGAGGACCGCGTCCGTCATGTTTCGGGCGAACGCCTTTAAGAGGAGCCGTTTGCTTGAATGCGTGTCCGTATAATCACCCGTTTTGAGCAGATGGCTTGCTGTCATTGCTGGCCAAAGGCAACGTTACCGTCTGCTTGAGGCCTCTCGGTTTCCGGTTCGCCACTGCAATGGTTCCGCCGAACCGCTCGATGATCTCCTTGGCGATGGCGAGACCAAGGCCTGCGCCAGGCAGCGACTTGCGGCGTCCGATGTCAACCCGGAAGAAGGGTTCGAACACCTGGCCTATGAGGTCTTCGGGAATACCAGGCCCTTCGTCGGAGATGGTGACGACGGCGTCATCGCCTTCACGGGCAAGGTCGACCTTTGCTCCCTTTCCATGCGTAGCCGCGTTGATGATGAGGTTGCGCAGCGCCCGCTTGAGGGCAATGGGGCCTGCGGCAACGGGGAGCGCCATCATCGGCGGCGGCGTCACCTTGTATCCGAGTTGTCCGAGCTCGTCGACGACGTCTTGGACCAAGTGGCCAAGGCGGATGGGCTCGAACCCGTCCTGGCTCGCTTCCTCACGAACGAGACGAATGGCGCTGTCAGCGATCAAGTCCAACTCCTCGAGGTCTGCGAACCATTTGCGGCGCTCCTCCTCGTCGGGGATGAACTCCGCCCGAAGCCGCATGCGGGTCATCGGTGTGCGGAGGTCATGGCCGGCGGCCGCGATCAGCCGCATGCGGCTCTCCATCGCGGATCTCAGGCGTTCGGACAGCTGATTGAGCGCGCGCGCCGTGGCGCGCACCTCGCCAGGGCCGTCTTCGGGAATGGTCGGCAGTACGCCATCGGCTCCGATGCGAGTGGCAGCACTTTCCAGCAGCAGCAGAGGCCTTGTTATCTTCGAGGCGGCGAAGATAGAGACAGCCGTGCTGCCAATGACGATCAGCACGACCCATGCCGCTAGCACCATCCATCCACCCGGTGGGGGACGAAGACTTGGTATCTCGGTGACAAGCCAGGTGCCATCGCCGAGATCGACCGATGCCGTCAGAATCGGGGCGTTTGCGCCTTCGGTTACAATGGCGGATCTTGGTTCTCCAGTCATCTGCAATGACTTCATGAGAAAGCGCGACAGACCTTCCTGCTCGACACCGGCCGCCGGAGTGGACTGCAATCGTATGCCGACTGCAAGCGCATCGGCGCGGTTTCGTTCGGCCAACGAGATCAGAACATGCAACTGACGCGTAATGGGATCCATCGTGGCTTCAGGCAGCGGGCGCTGCAAGGCCTGGCTCGCCGCGAAGGTTGCGAGACCGACGACGGAGACGATCGCGATGATCAACAAAGCGGTTATGCGGTTGCGCAGAGAGTTCATCGCGTTGCCGTAGATGCTTTGACCGATACGGTCATCTGATATCCACCATTGCGAACCGTCTTGAAGATCGGGCCGGTACCATTCTCGCCGAGTTTGCGCCTCAGTCTGCTCATCAAAACGTCCACGGAGCGGTCCATTGGATCGCGGTTTCGCCCCTGCGTGAGGTCGAGAAGCTGGTCGCGCGACAGGAGCCGGCCCGGGCGCTCCAGGAAAACCTTGAGAAGGTCGAACTCGGCTCCAGTAAGATCAACATCCCCTCCGGTCAGATGGGTTACCCGACGCAGCTCAGGATCGACCTCGAATTCCCCGAAGTTGTAAATCCTTGATTCCGGCTCGGGCGGCGCATGATGGCTTGACCTACGAAACACCGCCTTGATCCGGGCGACCAGCTCACGAGGGTTGAAGGGCTTGCCCAGGTAGTCGTCGGCACCGATCTCCAGTCCGATGATGCGGTCCACGTCTTCCTTCAGTGCGGTCAACAGGATGACCGGGATGCGAGGCCGGCGGTCCTGCAAAGTGCGGCAGATATCGAGGCCGGAACCGTCGGGAAGCATCACGTCAAGAACAATCAGATCGGGATTGCTACCGGCGATGCGGCTCTCACATTCATGTCGGTTCGAAGCCGTCGAGACGCGAAACCCCTGCTCACCCAGGTAACGCGCGAGCAGCGAGCGGATCTCGGGATCGTCGTCTACAATCAAAATGTGAGTTGCGCTGGTCATGTTGTCCGAATGGTCCATCCTTTGTTCTGGCGGGAGTATAGTTCCTCGTCGAAATTAAAACGGAGAATTTTGCAACGAAACTTTGCCGCGCGCCCATCAGCAACATTCGTTTACAAAAATCTTGATTGGAGAAATGTCCGGACATATTCGGACCAAGCCGGGATACATCAACTTTCTAACTTCCTGATCGTGATAAACAACGTGAAAGGAAGGCCGCGTGAAACGTTCCCTCATGCACATCGGGCTTCTGGCGGCAACGGTGCTCGTCTCGGTAACAACCTCCTCCCTTGCCGAAACGCTGAATTCCGGCCCCTCGCGAAGCGAGCCGCCGATAACGGGCACCATCGCGGATCGTGAAGACGACGCCGGCCGTGTGTTGATAAGGATTACCCAGGGCGCACCCGAAGACAGGAGCGACGAGGAGCCGCAGGAAGGACCTTCGCCCGGCGACCGTGAAGGCCCAATGGGCATAGGTCATCCCGGGCCACTTGGCGCGGCGCACGGACCGCGTGATTTCGGTCTTGAACTGGCCGCCAAACTTGCAGTGGCAGAGACCTACGTCGGAGTCGCCACTGCACAACATGACGCTTGGCAGGCATATGCAACCGCATTGATCGACTTTCTGCAGCCTCCCTATCCCGACAGGCCCGATCGCGACGTTCCGCTGTTCGCCGAACGGCTTGCTGATGAGACAATCGCCCGAGCCGAGGCAGCGAAAAGGCTGAAGGCTGCGATCGAGGCGCTGCGTTCGGCCCTTACATCCGAACAATTCGGCAGACTGATCAAGGCGGAGCAAGCTTTCGATCCGCGTCCCGGTCCGCCCGGTTTCGGGCACCGCGGTGGTACCGCGCAGGATGGCATTGCGGGCTTCCACGAGAAGCTTCGCCCGCCGCCCCTATAACAACCGATCGTCCGTCGCTGCGCATCCCCAACCCAGCTCCAGGCGAACGGACGTTGCAGTCGCAAATGACTGCCTTCCGGGAGCGCATCGCCCCCGTTGCGCTCCCGGTTGAACCCAATCTTTCCATTAAGGGAATCCGCAATGATGACGTTCGGCGGCGACACTGGAATTGGCGGCACTGGAACAAGCACCTGATGAGGTCAGCAGCCGGCCCTGAAGCTGCGGATGCAGCGCTATCGGAGTTAGACCATGTTCGACATTCAAATTCTCTTCAATGCTACGACGATGATCTTCCGCTTCGTTAACGCCATGCCACCCCGCCTCATCCTTCGTCATCTGGGAACGGCGCGAAGAAGTGCGCGCCTTCATGGCACCCAACGCCCGGAAAGCAATACGGAGCATCCATGAAATCGGTCCTCATCGTCATGACGCTTCTCGGATGCGACTGCGATGGCATCCACTGCCAATACCTGCACACCGTTTCGTCGGGATGGACAAACGTGGAAGCTTGCCAAGCCGACATCGAGAAGCAGATCGCTGCCCAGAAAGCCTCCTATCCGCTCCTGGAAGCCAAGTGTGTGGCCAGGTCCGACGAGCAAGCCCCTGCCCTCGTGTCGCATGTCGATCGTCCAGCCGCGCCCGAAGCAAACGTTGCAATCGGCGACCAGACTGGAGCCGACAGCAGTGAAGACCGCAGACGGCAGGATGCGACCCGGATCCACGAGCCTGCTTTCACTCCCGCCGTCGTCCATACCGCCAGCTCTCAGAGGAATTTCATCGTCGGCTTCGTGCGCGATTCCAAGCTCGACGATCTGGTTCGCCTGGCCGCCCTCAAATTTCGGCCCGGCCGATGATGCTGATACATTTGGCAACAGGCCCGAGGCGCGTCACGGCTGGCATCATCATCGTCGGCATAGCCCTGGGCGGCTATTTTTACTCGCAGAAGCTTCTCGCGCAGCAGAGCACAACGCTGATGACCTCCCAGGTCTCACGCGGCGACGTCGAAGAGACCGTTCTTGCGACCGGCACGTTGAAGCCCGTCAGGCTGGTGGCGGTCGGCGCGCAGGCCTCTGGTCGCATCACCGCGGTAAAGGTAAGCCTCGGCCAGACAGTAAAGGCCGGCGACCTGATCGCCGAAATCGATTCCGTCACCCAGCAGAACGATCTGCGCACGGCCGAGGCCGCACTCGCCAATGTGAAGGCGCAGCTTGCCGAAAAGCAGGCAACGCTCGTGCTCAACCGGCAGAACCTCGCCCGCCAGAACGAGATGGTGGCAAAGCACGCCGTCTCGCAGGCGGACTACGACAGTGCCGCGGCCGATCTCAACGTGACACAGGCGCAGATCGCGGCACTCGAAGCCCAGATCAAGCAGGCGGAAGTGGCCGTCGAAACCGCAAAGGCCAATCTTGGCTATACGAAGATCACGGCTCCGATCGACGGCACCGTCTTGTCCATCGTCAGCCAGGAAGGACAGACGGTGAACGCTGCCCAGTCGGCGCCCACGATCGTCATTCTCGGCCAGCTCGATACCATGACGGTGCGCACGGAGATCTCGGAAGCCGACATCACCCGGGTCAAGCCCGGACTGCCGGTCTACTTCACCGTCCTTGGCGAACCTGATCATCGCTACAGTGCGACACTGCAATCGATCGAGCCCGCGCCCGAATCGATCAGGAGCGACAGCAGTTTCAGCTCGTCAACCTCGTCCTCATCGACCTCGTCAGCCAGCAGCAGCTCCTCGTCCGAGGCGATCTACTACAATGGCATCTTCGATGTTCCCAACGATGATGGCCGCCTCAGAACCTATATGACGGCCGAGGTCCACATCATCCTCGGACAGGCAAAGGACGTCCTGACCCTTCCCTCGGCCGCCCTCGGCGCGAAAGACGCCGATGGCCGCTATACGGTCCGTGTCGTCGGCAGCGATGGAAAGGTCGCGGAGCGCAAGGTCGAGATCGGCCTCAACAACAAGGTTACCGCGCAGGTGCGATCCGGCCTCGACGAAGGAGAGCGGGTGGTCACTGGCGAAGCCGCCGCGCAGACGATGACCAGTTCGGGCGGTCCCGGCGGCCCCCCGCCGATGGGTCTGTGACGCCATGACCGAGCCCCTCATCGCACTCGCCGGATTGAGGCGTGAATTCCCCTCCGGCGAGGGAACCATCGCCGTGCTGAAGGACATCGATCTGACGATCGAAGCCGGCGAGATGGTCGCGATCGTCGGTGCATCCGGCTCCGGCAAATCGACGCTGATGAACATTCTCGGTTGCCTCGACCAGCCGACGTCCGGGAGCTATCGCATCTCGGGGCGCGAAACCTCGTCCCTCGGCGCGGACGAGCTGGCGGCGCTCAGGCGAGAGCACTTTGGGTTCATCTTCCAGCGCTACCACCTGCTCGCAGAACTGACCGCGCTCGGCAATGTCGAGATCCCCGCGATCTACGCCGGTCGAAATCGGAAAGAGCGAACCATACGCGCGGCGGCGCTGCTGGGGCGGCTGGACATGGCCAATCGAGAGGATCACCGGCCCGGGCAGCTTTCCGGCGGCCAGCAACAGCGCGCCTCCATCGCGCGCGCCCTGATGAACAACGCCAACGTGATCCTCGCCGACGAGCCGACCGGCGCGCTCGACAGACGCAGTGGCGAGGAAGTGCTGCGTATCCTCGATGAACTGCACGCCGAAGGGCGGACCATTGTCATCGTCACCCATGACATGAGTGTTGCAAGCCGCGCAGAGCGCATTATCGAGATCAGCGACGGCAAGATCGTGTCCGATACGCGCAATGAGAGCGCGACGCGACCGACCCTCGCTTCCGCCGTCACGGAGCGCCCGCCATCCGGTCGGTCGGTGCTCACGGCCTGGCTCGACCGCTTCCGCGAGGCCTTCCGCATGGCGCTTCTCTCGATGCGGGCACATAGGCTGCGGACTTTCCTGACCATGCTCGGCATCATCATCGGCATCGCCTCGGTCGTCAGCGTCGTTGCACTGGGTCAAGGAACGCAGCAACGCGTGCTGGCAAATATCTCGAGTCTCGGCACCAACACGCTCGAGATCTTCGCCGGCAAGGATTTCGGAGACATCCGCTCGGGTAAGATCACCACACTGGTCGTCTCGGACGCAACGGAGCTCGCCAAGCAGCCTTATGTGTCAGCCGTCACGCCGACGGTTTCGACATCCAGTACCGTTCGCTTCGGCGCCACGGAGGCGAATGCGCTCGTCAATGGCGTCAGCGAGCGTTACTTCGCGGCAAAGGGCACCAAACTGTCCGAGGGGCGGCTATTCGATGCGGACAGCGTGCGGGCTATCGCGCAGGATGTGGTCATCGACGAAAACACATCCAAAGCCCTCTTCGCCGAACATGAAGGCAGCCCGATCGGCCAGGTGATCCTGATCGGCGAGGTGCCGGCCCGCATCGTTGGCGTAATCCAGACCCAGCAAGGCGGCTTCGGCTCCAGCCAGAACCTCTCCCTTTATCTGCCCTACACCACAGTACAGGCGCGCTTTCTGGGAAGCACGTCGTTGCGCAGCATCACCGTTCAGGTCGACGATGAAATCGACACTGATCTCGCCGAACAGGCGGTGACCCGGTTCCTCACCCAGCGTCACGGAACGAAGGACTTCTATATCCTCAATACGGATGACATCCGCGAGACCATCACCAGCACCACCCAGACCATGACGATGCTCGTTGCAGCGATCGCGGTGATTTCCTTGATCGTCGGCGGCATCGGCGTGATGAACATCATGCTGGTTTCGGTATCGGAACGCGTCGTCGAGATTGGTGTGCGCATGGCCGTGGGGGCGCGCCAAAGCGATATTCTCCAGCAGTTCCTGATCGAGGCCGTGCTGGTCTGCCTCATCGGCGGCGTGCTCGGCATCATGGGCGCATTCGGCATCGGTGCGGTCTTCAGCCTGTTCAGCGCGAATATCGGTCTTGTCTATTCGGCAACGTCCATTGCGGCGGCCTTCCTCTGCTCCAGCCTGATCGGAATCGCCTTCGGCTACCTGCCTGCCCGCAATGCCTCGCAGCTCGATCCGGTGGCGGCGCTCTCGAAGGGATAACAGACGACGGGTCCGGACGACTTGCCACCTATCGAGCCATCAATCCTTCCCAAACACCTCCAGCATCGATCTCACATTGCTGCGATGAACATTCTCATAAGGCGCAAAATAGTCGACACCCTTACTGTCGAAGGATGAAGCGGCAAAGGATTTCAGCGGCAGCTTCGCAAGTTCCGGGAATTCTTTCAGGCTCAGCAGACGCTCGATGTATCGTGCCGTGGCCGCAATCATTTGCCGATCGTAGCCGCCGGCCGCGATGCGTTCCATCGAACCGTGATTGGGAAGGATTTTCGAGAAGGACCAGCCGTCCAGACGTTCGAGCGCCCTGAGATGGCAGGCCAGCCTTGTTGGCTCCGCGACATAGGTCACCGGATCCTCCAATGTATCGCCTGCCAAAAGAAGATCCCGTTGCGGGACAAGGATGACCGTCCCATCGAAACTATGAACATCGAGCTGATGCAGTTCGGCAGTAAGTGTGCCAATCGTCAATGTCATTCGCTGCGAAAAGGTCGTCGTCGGCAAGACAACAGGATTGATCGGCGGATTTGCTGCCTCGATCGCGGCGCGATTGTGCAGCAATGCCTGCAACGTAAGTTCATTCGCAATGATTTCACAGTCCGAAAACACAGCGTTTCCGGCGATGTGATCCTTGTGCCAATGACTGAGCACGACGCGCAGCCGCCGCACGCCGCGTCGTTCCAGCTCAGCCCTGATCAATGCGGCATGGGCTGTTGAAATGTGCGTATCATAGATCAGCGCGTCAGTACCGTCGACGATCGCGTAGCTGGCGCATCCGAGCGAGAAAGCTCCGTCATCCAGCCAGTTTGGCGCGTCGGAATAGGCCCTCACCCCGGGGATGCGACCGTCATAAAAGGCAATCACGCCAGAATGCGGCTCAAGTATCCTCATGGTCGATCCAAGGCTGAACGACATTGGCTTCCTTCTCCTTTGCGGACGGCCTTCAGCAATTTTGCGCTCCCAATCTGCGCTAGATAACGACTGAAATACACAGCCATCGAACAGCGTGCGCGCCATTCTGATGATTCCGGCACCACTGAAGCAATTATCGTAGCCATAAAGTATGAGGCGCGCCTGCCAGACGATGGTTATCTGTCTAATTTACACAGCGAAGCGGACGCCATACCATCGCGCTTATTGAAGAGGGTATGGGGACATCTCTGCATACGTTTACTTTCACATCCGTGATCGCCAAGCCTGTCGCGGTGGCAATCGTCCTCTTTGCGCGCGCAATCACTGCAGTTCGAGCAATCTGGCCTGAAGGGGGCGTGTCGGCGCAACACAGCGTTTATTTCGCCAATCATTCCAGTCATGGAGACTTTATTCTCGTGTGGGCCGTGCTGCCACCGCGTTTGCGGCGCAAGACTCGACCCGTCGCCGGGGCGGAATACTGGACAAAGTCCGGCCTCAGCCGCTTCATCGGCTGTGACGTTTTCAACGCGGTGCTGATCGAGCGCGAACGCGATAAGCGAACCCGGGACCCCGTTGATCTCATGGTCGAGGCGCTTGAGGAAGGCTCGTCACTGATCCTGTTCCCCGAGGGAACGCGGAACCTCAGCGAGGAGCCGATATTGCCGTTCAAAAGCGGACTTTATCATCTGGCCCGGAAGCGGCCCAACATCGATCTCATTCCCGTATGGATCAACAACCTGAACCGGGTGATGCCGAAAGGCGAGATCGTTCCGATACCTCTCATCTGCACGGTCACCTTTGGCGACGCCCTCCATATTTCGGCGACGGAAACAAAGGAGGAGTTCCTGGCGCGAGCGGAGGCGGCGCTGCTTGCACTTTCGCCGAAGCGGGGAGGCGGCGAATGAACAAGGCACGTTCCGACCTGCTGACATTGGTGACCGGCATATTCGTCTTGCTGATCGCCGCATCTGTCATCGGCTACATCCTGCAGCGCCGGCTTGCGCCCGACGGTTCGAATGCCGCGATCGAAAACCTGAATGCCCGGATCAAGGCATGGTGGGTAATGGTCATCCTGATCGGCATAGCGTTTCTTGCGGGAAGGATCGGCGTGCTCATCCTTTTCGGCCTCTGCTCGTTTGCCGCCCTGCGTGAGTTCATCACGCTGACCAATACCAGGCGAGCCGATCACTGGGCTCTGGCGACGGCTTTCTTCGTTATAACGCCGATCCAGTATGCGCTGCTCTGGGCCGAGCAATACGGCATCTTTTCAATCTTCATATCGGTTTACGCCTTCCTGTTCATGCCGATCATCGCAGTGCTTCGCGGGGACACCGAACGCTTCCTTGTTCGCATCGCGGAAGTGCAATGGGCCCTGATGATCTGCGTTTTCTGCGCCTCGCATGTGCCGGCCCTGCTGACGCTGCAAATTCCAGGCTATGAGGGCCACAACGTTCTTCTCATCGCCTTTCTCGTCATCGTCGTCCAATTGAGCGATGTCCTGCAATATGTCTGGGGCAAGATCTTTGGCCGTCGCAAGATCGCGCCGAGGCTGTCGCCATCGAAGACGGTGGAGGGTTTTGTCGGCGGAGTGGTGACCGCTACGCTGATCGGGGCAGGTCTTTTCTGGATCACGCCCTTCACCCCTCTTCAGGCCGGGCTTCTTTCCTTTATCATCACTCTCATGGGCTTCTTCGGCGGTCTCGTCATGTCGGCAATCAAGCGGGACCGCGGCGTCAAGGACTGGGGCCATCTGATCGAAGGTCACGGCGGCCTGATCGACAGGCTCGACTCCGTGGTCTTTTCGGCGCCGATCTTTTTCCATCTGGTGCGCTACTGGTGGTCGCTCACATGAACGACTCGATCAGACGCCTTTCGCGCAGCAGTATCGTGCACGTATCCGTCGCTTTTCTCCTTATGGGCGGCTGGGCTCTTTATGCCAACCGTGATCATTCGAACTTAAGGATGCTGACAGCCGGCCTCGTGCAGGGGACGCTGTCAGGCTGCCTGACGCTGTTTCTGAAGTCGGCGGTCGAAGCGCTCTCCGCGCGATTCTCGGGCATCGCAGCTCTGTGGGCGCCACCGCTGATCGCCTGCATCGGCTCCGCAGGCATACTAGTTACGGTCCATGCAATCAGTGGGACGCCCGAAATTGCGGCGACGATTGCGGTACCGCTGATCGTCTCGACCAGCTACGCAGCCGTCTACAACTATTCGATCTCGCGCAGAAGGATGACGGGCAATGGCGCAGACAGGTGATCGCCGACCATTGGCGAGCCGCGACGCAGGCTGGGCAAAAGCAGTTGCCCGAGTGCTTGCCGCACGGTCGATTCCGCCGAACAGGATTTCTCAGGCAAGCATGGCAGCGGCCGCCCTCGCGGGAGGCTCCCTCTTCCTGGCGGGGGAGACCGCGGGATTGGCGCGCCCTGCCCTTTTAATCGCCGGAGCGTTGTTCTGCCAGATCCGCCTGCTTTGCAACCTCTTCGACGGCATGGTCGCCATCGAAGGTGGCAAGGCCGAGCCCGATGGACCGTTCTGGAACGAATTTCCCGATCGCGTCGCTGACCTCCTCATCTTCATCGGCGCCGGCTACGGCATCGATGCCCCCGGACTCGGGTGGGCGGCGGCTGCATTTGCAATCTTCACTGCCTATGTGCGCGAACTTGGTCACGCGCTTAGTGAGAAAAGCGATTTTTCCGGTCCGATGGCCAAACCGCACCGCATGGCAATCATGACAGCGGCGGCGGTGCTGTCAGCTTTCGAGACCCTGTGGCATGGGCGGGGCGAGGTGCTCACCATCGCGCTTTGGATCGTCGCGGCTGGGTCGGCGGTGACTGTGCTGAGGCGTTCTTCACGCCTGCTTGGATCGCTAAGAACGACATGAGCCGGAAGATCGCAAGTTCGTCCCATCCAGTTCGCGTCGCATCGCGCCGCCTTGCTATTGGCCGATGAATTCGATGATCGTGCCGCTCGTGAATTCCGGGCCAACAATGACACTTCTCCGCTCCGTCAGGACAAACGGTACGTCTGGAGCCGCCAATACACGTTTCGTCTTATCGACGGCATCTACGATGATGCGCAAGGCCGCATAACCGCCTCTCGGTGTCGCGTCGAGATTTTGTCCGGCAAACAAATGCTCGGCGCTCTTGCGCTCAAGAAACAGCAAAGGGGCGGAATTTTTGCCTGTGTCGACCCGGAAACCGCCTTCGGCCGGGATGACCCGTCCCTCTGCATAAAAACGCGCATAAACCTCCGCCGTTGCACGCGGATCGGACGAGATACCAATGATCCCGCCGAGCGCAATCGCGCCGTTTTCATGTGTCTGCAACTCCGGCCGCCAGACCAGGCCGGATGTCTCATGCTGGCAGAGGAAGAAATGCCCCAGCGGCACGACCGTCGGATCGAAACTCAACGTACGGAAGCTTGCACGACCATCGGTCCCGTCGGGCAGCGGAAGCGGGCGTGAAAAGGCACTGACTTCACCAGTCGCAATTCCCAGAGCGACCAATCCGGTTTTCGCCTTGTCCGCACTTTCGGTACGATTGGCGATCGCTTGCACGCCTTCACCTTGATCTGCCAGGCGGTCACGCTGCAGGCGGTTGCCGCTCGTTTCACGCACGACGCCCAAAAGCTCCAGATAGTCGTGGCTGAAGATGACCGTGTGATTTGCGGTACCTTTTTCCGGGCTGTGCAAGCCACGTGGTGACAGTGTGAATCCGAGCCGGCGATAAAGAGCCGCGCTCACCTCGAGGTCATGGACAAGCAGATAGGTGTGATCGACTCCCAGGACTGGATGGGTCATCAAGGGCTCCTTCGGCGGACAGGCTGTTTAGAGGATCACGTTATGCTTCCGCTGCCGGGGTTGGTTCCCCCAGCGTCAGCATCAGCCGGTTTGCCCAGTTGAAGAAGGCGGCGCCATGCACGACGTCGTAAATCTCGTCATCGGAGAGCCCCGCTTTGCGCAGGCGCTCCGCATGGTCGCGGCTGAAGACTGGCGGCGTTGCCGTCAGAGCGACGGAGGCTGCCACGATGGCGTTCCAGCGTTCGCCAAGATCGGCGGAAACGCCTTCGTCCAGGAGCTTCTGCACGTCCGCCCTTTTCCGCGAATGGTGCGAAGCGAAACGTGAGTGCACCGAGGCGCAGAAGATGCAGCCGTTGTAACGCGATGTGGCCGTGGCGGCGAGTTCACGTTCGGCGCGCGGCAGCCCGCCCTCGACATTGTAGAAAATGTCCTTATCAGTCTTCGTGCGGGCTTCGAGAATGGCCGGGTCGCGTACAAGAAGGGCAAAATACGGCGATTTCGCCCGCGCCCTGTCCACCAGCGCCTCGTAGTGCTGTTCCGTCAGCTCCTCTTGTGCAAGAGGCTGCAGCCACGGCGTCCAGCCGATCTCGTCCTGCGTGAAGATATTCGGCACGTTTTCGTTCTTTGGTTCGATGATCGTATCGGTCATGACACTTCTCCTGTCATGCAGCTGCCAGGATCTTGAGACCCGTGATGATGCGGATCTGGAAAGCAAGGAAGGAAACGAGCTGGGAAAGCGTAACTATTCCGGTCGTGCTCCAGCCGGCCGTGATCAATCTGCCAAGTGCCTGCGGCTCCGCATCGCGCAGATGGAAGACAAGAAGATGGGCGTGTTCCAATGCAACAGAAAGCCGGGTTCCGAGCACCGCCTTTTCGGCGGCTCTCACTGTAAGGACAGGCCCGCCTTCATCTTCAGCAGAAAGTGGACCTGCACGATAGTGGCCGTAGGGCCCCTTGCCTGTGCCATCAGCGACTGCGGTATTCACTGCTGCCAAAAGCGCCTTGCCGTTTTCCTCGCTGGCGAGCTTTGCAGCATAGAAGGCGGTTATCTCCGGCTGGCCATGCAGAGCGGCGACGAAGGTAGCAACCGCGAAGCGTTCCCCGAGCGAAAATTGGCTCGTGTCGGCCGGGGCAAAGAGCGCAAGCCAGCTTGCCTGCGCTCCCTCCTTGGTTACCGGACGTCGCGCGCGCAATACCGCTCCCTTCGATCCCGGTGCGATGCCTGCCAGATGGTCGATGATATCGGGAATGCTATTAGTCATAAGTATCTGCTTTCTATGAGAAGAGCGTTATTCGGCTGCGATGCGCTTCGGTCCGGTTCCACGGGTCCAGCCGAGCGCCGGTGCGACTTCCGCCGCAATCAATTCGATGGAGCGCAGAATATATTCGTGCGGCGGATCGATCGAATGGACTTGAAAGACAATGTCCGTCGCGCGCGCAAGCGCTGTGTCTGCCTTTAGGGAAGCGATGACATCGTCCGGGGTGCCGACATGGCTGTCGAGCGCCTTGATGAGATCCTGCACGCTGCTGCCGGAAATGCGATGACCGGCCTCGGCGAAACGGTCCGCGACGCGAGAAAGTCCGGTCTCGGCGAGCTTCAATGCCTGTTTTCGGTCATCCGCCACGAACAGGCTGCGCGAGCCGAGAATGCGGGGGGCACGATCTTTCGGAAGGGCGGCAAGATAAGCATCTATGATCGGGTTCTGGATCTCATCCAGCGTCGCATCTGGATTGTTGGCCGGACGCGGCTGGGTGCGCGACAACATGAGCCCGTCGCCGGTTTCGCCTGCAAGTTTCGCGCCGAAGCCCGAAAAGGTCGCGAGCCAGACGCGATCAAGCAGCTGTGGAGCGCTCGGATAAAGCCGATTGCCGGCACCAAGGTCCTCTCCTGCCCAAGCCTTGCGGACGATGTCGAGATAGCGGCCATAGACCTCGCCACGCTTGTCTGCCTGAATACCGAATGCCTCGAAGGATTCCCGCGTACCGCCGGTGCCGAAGCCAACTTCGAGACGCCCGCCGGAGAGAAGATCTGTTACGGCCGTATCTTCCGCGACACGCAGCGGGTTTTCCATCGGCAGCGTGATGACGCCGGTGCCGAGCCGGATGGTGGAGGTGCGGGCCGCCACATGGGCAAGGAAGACCGCGGGTGAAGGCAGGCCGCCTTCATCCGCATGGAAGTGGTGTTGCGCAATCCAGGCGCTGTCGAAGCCGTTGATCTCTGCGTGGATGATCTGCTCTTCCGCCAGGCGATATCGTTCTCCAGCATCCGCATCGTCCAGAAGTCTGGTGAAAAAGCCCAGCCGTTTTGCTGTTGTCTGCTCTGTCATGATTTTAATCCTGCTGTCTGCATGTGATGATCGTGATGCGGTAACTTGCCGCCGGGAATGGCGTCGATCAGTTCGCGCGTGTAGTTGCTGGTGGGACTGGTGAAGACCTGCGAGACAGGCCCGTATTCAACCTGACGACCATTGTGCAGTACCGAAACCGTGTCGGCGATCTGCCGGACCACGGCAAGGTCATGCGACACGAAGATGTAAGTGAGGCCAAGATCGCGTTGCAGTTCACCCAGAAGGGCAAGAATTTGGGCCTGCACGGTGACATCGAGTGCTGACACCGCTTCATCGAGAACGACCACTTCCGGTTCAAGCACCAGAGCCCGAGCGATGGCTACCCGCTGGCGCTGGCCGCCGGAAAGCGCATGCGGCCGGCGGGTCAGCACCGAAGCTGACAGGCCCACGCGCTCAATGATGGCGCGCACGCGCTTGACGCGCTCTTCCTTCGGCAGCGGATCGAAGTTGAGCAGCGGCTCTTCAACAATTGAGAAGATCGTCTGCTTTGGATCGAGCGATCCCCACGGGTTTTGGTAGACCAGTTGCACCTTGCGGCGGAACTGCCGAAGAGTCATCGATTTCAACGCGGCGAGATCCAGGTCGCCGACGCGGATTGTGCCGCCCGTGGGCTTTTGAAAGCCGGCGATGGCGCGGATCGTCGTCGTCTTGCCCGAACCGGATTCGCCAACGATGGCATGGGTCGTACCGCGTGCCACCTTAAAGGAAATGCTGTCGACAGCGCGCAAATTATCACCGGTTGGCAGGGGGAAGTCCTGCGTCAGCCCCTCGACAGTGACGACCGCCGGCCGTTCCTTCTCGATGGGAGGGCGGGTTGCGGCAATTGCGAGCGATGGCGCATCGGAGAGCAGCTTGCGCGTATAGGCGCTTTTTGGGGCGGCCAGCACGTCCGCTGTCGTGCCTTGTTCCTGGATGCGGCCGCCCTGAAGGACCACCAGCCGATCGGAACGGTCGGCAGCGACGCCCAAGTCATGGGTCACGAGCAGGACGGAGGTGCCGTATTCCAGGCGCAGGACGTCGATCAGATCGAGGATGCGCCGTTGCACCGTGACGTCGAGCGCCGAGGTCGGCTCGTCGGCGATGATGAGCGCCGGCTTCAGCGCGATCGCGATTGCGATCAGCACGCGTTGCTTCATGCCGCCGGAAAGCTCGTGGGGATATTGTCTCGCCCGCAGTTCCGGCTGCGAGAGCCCGACATGCGTGAGCAGCTCGATGACACGGCGTTGTGCTTCGGCGCGGCTGAGGCGGCCGTGAATTTCGAGGATCTCCCGCACCTGGGCGCCGATGGTCAGTACGGGATTCAGCGAGCTCGAAGGGTCCTGCGGAATGAGGCTGACAACAGCGCCGCGGATCGTACGCAGCCGCTTGTCGTTCCAGCGAGAGATTTCCTCGCCATTGAGGCGGATCGAACCGCCGTCGATGCGACCATTGCCGGAAAGCAGGCCAATTATGGCCTGGGCGGTCGAGGTCTTTCCCGAGCCGCTCTCACCGACGAGTGCCACGACTTCGCCGGGGGCGACGGAGAACGAGACGTCATGGACCACGCGGGTTCGGCTATGACCGTCTCCGTAGGAAATTTTCAGGTCACGGATATCGAGCACAGGGGTAACAAGTTCACTCATTGGCTGGCCCTTCCGACCGACTGGCTTATGCGGTTGGCGGACAGAACCACTGCGACGACAACGAGGCCGGGCGCAGCTGTCAGCCACCACGCCGTCGCGAGGTAGTTGCGGCCTTCGGCGATCAGGAGGCCCCATTCCGGCGTGGGCGGCGGAGCGCCGTAGCCGAGGAAGCCGAGGGTGGAAAGTTGCAGTATGGCCCATCCGAACTGCACGGCCGTGTAGGCGATTATAGAGGTGAGCGAGTTGGGCAGGATGTGCCGCCACAGCACGTTCCAGAACGTGCCGCCGCTGCCGAAGGCGGCTTCGACGAATTCGGCACGGCGCACACGAACCACTTCCGAGCGCATGAGGCGGGCGAAACCAGCAATGGCAGTCGCGCCCACAGCGATCGCCGCATTCACCGTGCCGAAGCCGAGCAAAATGATGATGCTGAGCGAGAGCAGGAGCGTCGGGATCGCGAGCAACACATCGACGAAACGCATGATGATCGTGTCGATGTGCCCACCGATTGAACCGGCGATCAGGCCAAGCGCCGTGCCGACAATGAGGCCGACACCGACGGCCGCAATCGCCCCGGAAAGCGAATGGACCGATCCGTGGACGATGCGGGCATAAAGGTCGCGGCCGAGCGAATCCGTCCCGAGCAGGTGCAGCGCGGACGGTGCCTTGAGCTGGCCGCCCGGCACGCCCTGCAGCGGGTCATAAACCGTGAAGAGGCTTGGTGCGACCGCCCAGATGAGCGCGGTGGCGATGATGATCCAGGCGAGCACAAGGCCCGGCGGCACGCGCCTCAGCCACGAGCCGATCCCGCGACGCTTGGTGGCTTTATCCGCAGCTTCCGGCGCGTCGAGGGCAGAAAGGGTTTCAACGCTGGTCATGGCTTGGCTCCGTTCCTTGCTCTCAGACGCGGGTCGAAAAGCGGATAAGCAAGATCGACGATAAGATTGATCGTGACGAAGGCTGTCGCGGAAATCACCACAATGGCCTGAAGCACGGAAAGGTCCTGGTTGCCGACAGCCTTTTCAGTCAGCCCGCCGATGCCATTGAGGCCAAAAACGGTTTCGGTGACGACCGCGCCAGCCAACAGCTCTCCGAACAGCACGCCGGCGATGGTCAGCGCCGGCAGCATCGCGTTGCGGGCGACATGCCTCCACAGGACACGGGCCTGCGTCGCGCCCTTGGCTATGGCGACAGAGACAAAGGGGCGCGTGCGAATTTCGTCGATATTGCGGATGAGGATCTGCGCCAGCGGTGCGGCGATCGGAACCGCAAGTGTGGCGACCGGGAGCGCCAGGCTTTCCCAGGGGCCGGGATTGATGACCGAGACGAGCTTCAGTCGGAATGAGAAGATCTGGATCAGCATGATGCCGAGCCAGAAGACCGGAATCGAGATGAAGAGCGAGGGCAGCGATTGGATAAGGTTGCGCAGCCATGCGAAGGGAGAAAGCGAGGAGAGGAAGGCGATCAGGAGAGCAAGCGAGACCGCTGCCGCAAAGCCGAACGTGGCGAGCTTCAGCGTCGCCGGAAGATTGGCGGCAAGCTGCGCCGAAACCGGCACGCCGGCCTGGACCGAATAGCCGAAATCACCCTTCAGGAAGTTCACGAGCGTCTGGAAGTACTGCACGAAGAGCGTGGAATCGACGGCATAGGCCGCGCGGATCTCCGGGATCTGCTCGGGGCTTAGCCCATATTCCGGGTTGAGGAATTTGATCAGAACCGCGTCGCCCGGCATCGCCTGCAGAAGAATGAAAGACAGCGTGAAGGCCGCCCAAAGCACCAGCAACGCCTGTCCGATCCGGCTCAAGACATATCGCGTCATCGTGGATCTCCCCTGAACAAGAAATGTGGATGGCAGAGAGCGTCCACCATCCTCGGTGCGCTTACTTGTCGAGCCAGACGTTATAGAAACTCGGGCGACCGACAGCCTCGAAGGCGACACCCTTGACGTGGGGCGCTGCGGCGAAGGCCTGCGGCTCCTCGAAGATCGGGATCGCATAGGCCTGGTCGAGAACATAGGCTTGCGCTTCGGCAACCGCCTTCAGGCGCTTTTCTTTGTCCGGCTGCGAGGCGATTTCATCGAGAATGCCGTTCAGTTTGTCGTCGACGAAGGACTTGATCTTGTCGCTGCCACCGCCCTTCTGGCGCAGCACATCGCGGTTCTTCGGATAATATTGGCTTTTGAGTACGTCCGGGTCGGCGCGGCCGACCATGGCGGGCGAAACCGGCGTCTTCAACGGGTCAAGGTCATCCACGGTGCGGCTACCGGAATCGCCCGCAAGAACGTTGAGCTTCACACCAACCTTCTCCCACTGCTGGGCAACAAGCTGAAGGGTCGCACGGTTCTGCGGCTGCGGCAGGGATTCATAAGCCGTCAGGATCAGCTTCTGACCATCCTTTTCCCGGATGCCGTCGGCGGCCGGCTTAAAGCCGGCTTCGTCCAGTAGTGCCTTGGCCTTATCGAGGTCGAAGGCGAGTTTGTCGGACTGGTCGACATAGCCAATTGCGCTCGACGCAATGATCGATGTTGCCGGGGGATAATGCTTGGAGAAGAGCGTCGAGACGATCTCCTGCCGGTTGGTGGCAAGCGACAGCGCCTTGCGGACGCGGACGTCAGCCACGAGCGGGTTATCCGGTCGGAAGACGACGGAATTATTGACCCCGCGCGTGCCGGGGGCATAGATCTGGAAGCTCTGAGCTTCCACCTGCGCTTCATCATAGGCCTGGATCTGGCGGATAAAGTCAGCCTGGCCGGCGATCAGAGCACCGATGCGGACGCTGTCCTCACCCGCAATGATGTACTGGATGCCGTCGAGATAGGCGCGGCCCTGATGGGCGAGTTTGGCCGGACCCCAGTTGTAGTCCTCACGAACTTTCAGATCGAGTGTCTTGCCCAGGGTCTCCGCTTTCACGATGAAGGGGCCGGAGCCGACAATCTTGGTGGCGTCGCCCAGTTGTTCGAAAGGCAGTTCCAACGTCTTTAGCGAAACAAGTCCGGAACCGATCACGGATGTGCCTTGCAGGAATCCCGGCGAAGGTTTCTTGAAATAGAACTTCACGGTCAGCGGATCGATGACCTCGCTTCGTTCGTAATTGTTGACGACTTCGGAAACCGGCTGTTTCAAGGTCTTGTTGCCAAGACCGAACGTGTCGAAGTTCTTCGCCACTGCGTTGGCGTCGAGCGGCGTACCGTCGGAGAAAGTGACGCCCGGGCGGATCTTGAACGTATATTCCGTGGCCTCCGTATTCACCGTCCAGGATTCGGCGATCCAAGGTTCAATTTCCAGCGTTTCCGGGTTCTGATAGGTCAGTTTATCGGTGATTTGGTTGAGGATCCCACCGTTCGGGTAGAAGCCACCTGCCGGGGGATAAAGGTTCGTATGGGCCTGCTGCTCAAGATAGACCAGCGTGCCGCCCTTGACGGGCGTGTCGGCTGCGGCAACGACGGCCGGCAGGCTGACGGCGGCAGCCAACGCAACGATGCTGCCGAAAAATTTCTGTTGAAGTGTCATTGGATTTTCCCGGAGTGTTGAAGACGCTTTCAGGAAAAGGGTACAGCCTTGCGGGAAATAGACAATATTTCCTAGGGATTTAGTATTCTATTTTACGCAGCTTCAGAGAAACAACCATCTCCGCTTCCTGTGGGGTGCGCAAAAACATCTCGCACCCTTTCAACCGTCTGCTCTTCAATGCGTTATCCGGTGCGTTCCGAATTGATTTTTGGTAAATTTTCCTTTCGATCTGTGCCGCTCACCCGATAATCGCGCCAAATTGCATTCTGCGTGGAATTTTTTCCCCGTTTCGTGCTCTCGGCCATACGGCTCCAGGCGACAGCCGGGCCAGGTCAACACCAGCGTTGAAAGGCATGAGGAAGATCTACGAGTGCGCTTGCCCGTTGCCGCTTGGGCTGGCAGGGTTGAAAAGCTCCAAGGGGAGGAAGCACCGATCGCCACCCGCTGGTAGCTTCACCGGTTTGGTCGCAGTGACCCAATCGTAAGCCATCGATACCATTCTACCCCAAGTGCACGCTACCCGGCGGATGATCTGCTGTACGCAGCATGTCCCTCCCCACCAGCATCACTTCTGACGCTCTGACGGCTGCTCGCCATCGAGCGCCGCAATCGCTTCCATCAGTGCAGTACGGGCACGGCTGCGATCATCGGGGCCCAACTGTGCAGTATCGAGATGCAAGTCCAGCCCGGCAAAGTGTTCGGTTAGCACCTTGTCGTGGGCATCAGTCTCGGAATGCAGGCCATGCACTTCGTAGGGGACAATCTCGCGCTGGATGCCTTTCATGGTAATTGGGGGCAGAGGCGATGCATCAATAATATCACCCACAAGTGCATAGGTTTCATAGCTGATCACGATCTTTCCGCCTTCGGCGATCGATTGCAGGCGGGCTGCGAGATTGGCTTCAGCACCGATGATCGTGTAGTCCATGCGATCACTGCTTCCAAAATTTCCGACGTTGCAATAGCCGGTATTGATACCCATCCGCACAATGAAGGGCTCGGCCGTTCCATCTCGGCGCCACTTCGCCTTCAGCTCGGCAAGGCGCTTCTGCATATCGACCGCCATCCTGAGGCAGGCGCGAGCATCCTCCGCCGCACCTCTTGTTTCAGGATCACCAAAGAAGACGAGGATCGCGTCGCCGATGAATTTGTCGATCGTACCGCCGTGGCGAAGCGCAATCTCCGACATTTCCGTCAGATATTCATTGAGCATCTCGGTCAGCGCCTCGGGTTGCAGCCGCTCGGCAGTGGCGGTGAAGTCCTTGATGTCCGAAAAGAAAATCGTCAGGCGCTTTCGCTCGGTGTGAACCACCACATCCTTCTGGCCACTGAAGATGCTCTTGTAGATCTGTGGCGACAGATACCGTGAGATTTTCAAAGAGATGCTTGCCAGGAATTCGTTGGCGGCCTCGAGCTCGCGATTGAAGCTTTGAATAACGGCCGCTTGGCGCCGCTGCATGATGATAAAGGATGATCCGATGATCGCGACGCAAAGGAAATAGGCGAGAAGATACTTGAAGGCGAAGACATTTGTCGCGAACGGTTGGCGGATTATGACCTCCTGGATGCCTCGCACATCACCGACTTTCCAGTCTCGCTTCGGACTTTCGGGGTGGGTGTTGTGGCAGGCAACACAGGGCGGCCCCATGAGCACTGGCGTCACAAGCCGGTAGACATTCGTGAATCCGCTCAGTTTGTTCTCCGTCAGCGTCTGCTCCGGATTCGCGCGCAACGACGTAAGGGCATCGCTCTCGAACTTGTCGAGATCGTGGGCAGCCCGCCTCTTGAACGGCAGGTCTGATACGAAGCGGTAGGTGACGTTGGCCTGCTGCTCCTTGATGACGTCTCCAAGCTCCAGCGAGAGCGTCGCGGGAATCGGTATTGCGCCTGGAATGTTGGCATAATCGTGGGAGACAACGGTATCACCTGTCTGTCCGCTCGCGTGTGCTGCCAGGATGCGGCCAACGACGTTGTTCGAGTAGTAGGAACGGATGCTGGTGATCAGCGAGCTCATGTCGCGGGCTTGCCGCTGAACGACATCTCTGGAAAGATTGCTGACGTCGAGCCAGACGGCCAGCGGCAAACCGGCCAGCATGACGAGCGTGACAAGCGCAATGAGATAGGCGTTCTTGCGAGCCGCTCGAATTTCCTGCTTGCGTCCTTCCAAGTTCAACCTCGCCGAAGGCACTCTCTCGAACAGGCTATGTGGAGAGTGCTATACGTGAGTAGTGGGGCTGTACGGCTGTGTCAGTCAACTGCGCACAGGATTTATTCAGACGTTTTGCCAACCTCACGCTGCCAGGAGGCTATACCTGCCGGCTTCGTTTCTTCGAACAGCCGCACCCGAACTCGCCCCCTCCCCTGACAAGCTTCAATTTGACTGTTCTCGCCAGTTCTCACGGAAAGTTGGCTCGGCGTCCCTAACTTTAGCCCTTTCCAATGCCCAGTTTGATGACATGGCTCATGAGGGGCAGGCCAAGCCAGGTTGCGATAGGCAAATGGAGAGTACCATGCCCGATTCAACATCAAGCGCGAAGATCGCCTCTCTTGTGCGGCGTCTGGATTTGACCACGCTGCAACTCTTCGTCGCTGTCTATGAAGAGGGAAATCTCACCCGAGCGTCTTCGCGCGAGGCAATCGCACCATCGGCGGTCAGCAAGAGACTGCACAGTCTTGAGGAAACACTTCAGGTAGCTCTGTTTGAACGGGTGCCGCATGGGATGAAGCTGACGCCGGCGGGCGAAGCCTTGCTGCACCATGCGCGCCATACCTTGTTGAACATCGAGAAAATTGCCGTCGAGGTTGGCGAATATGCTCACGGCGTTCGCGGACATGTGAGAATGCTCGCGAATCTCTCGTCAATTGTCGAATTCTTGCCGGACGATCTGCCAACCTTCTTCAACACGCACACTCTCTTGAAGCTCGACCTTCAGGAACGCTCCAGTGCGGATGTCGTACGTGGCGTCGAGGACGGCGTTGCCGATATCGGGATCTGTTCCGCCGATGTCGATACCCGCAGCCTGGAGCGATACGCGTATCGCCAGGATCAGCTCGTCGTCGTCGTCCCATCAAATCATCCGCTGTCGAATGCGCGCGACATCCATTTCGCCGATACGCTGGACTTTGACCATGTCGCGTTGTTTGCCACGAGCTCCATCTATCTCAGGTCCCAATACAGCGCCCAGCAACTTGGCAAGTCCCTGCGGCTCCGCATCCATGTCCCGGGCTTCGATGCGGTCTGTCGCATGGTGCAAGCGGGCATGGGGGTCGGCCTGATACCGGATCGCGCCTTCGAGGTTTTGAGCGAAGGCATGAATATCGTCGCTCTTCCGTTGCGCGATGTCTGGGCCGAGCGACAACTGGCTATCGTCGTGCGCAAGGCCTCTGAACTGTCGATCGCAAGCCGGATGATGTTCGACCACCTTTCAAGCCCGCAAGGCGGTGCAGTTCGTCTGCAATAACCGGTCACGTTCTCCAAAGGAGAACAGCCGTTGGTGCAACACCATTGGACTTGGGCGCGTGCGCGACCGAAAATCCGCCTGAATTAAACGGTGGAGCGCTGAGATGAACGGACCCTTGGCCGGGATCAAAGTCGTTGAATTTGGAACGCTGATCGCCGCACCTTTCGCAGCCAGGTTGATGGCCGAGTTCGGTGCAGATGTCATAAAAGTCGAGCAACCCGGCAGCGGCGATCCTCTTCGCAAATGGCGCAAGCTGCATCAGGGCACGTCACTCTGGTGGTACCTGCAATCCCGCAACAAGAAGAGCATCGCGATCGATCTCAAGTCACCGGAGGGCGTGGAGATCGCGCGCGAACTGGCGGTCGGCGCCGATGTGGTCATCGAAAATTTCCGCCCCGGGGCACTGGAAAAGCTCGGTCTTGGCTGGGATACGCTCTCTTCCCTGAATCCCAATCTCACGATCGTGCGAATTTCCGGCTACGGCCAGACCGGACCTTACCGTGATCGCCCGGGATTCGGCGCAATCGGTGAAGCGATGGGCGGACTTCGCTATACGACCGGCGATCCGGATAGCCCTCCGGCGCGGGTGGGTATCAGTATCGGCGACAGCCTCGCCTCTCTGCATGGCGTGATCGGTGCGCTCATGTCTCTGCTCCGGGTCAAGACAGGTCAGGGCAAGGGGCAGGTCGTCGATGTCTCTCTCTACGAAAGCGTCTTCAATTTAATGGAGAGCCTCGTTCCCGAATACGATCTCATGGGACATATCAGGACCCGGACCGGCGGGGCGCTTCCCGGCATCTGTCCCTCCAACACCTATCCGACCTCCGACGGCGGCTATGTCGTCATCGCCGGAAACAGCGATGCCATTTTCAAGCGCCTGATGGGTGTGATCGAACGTCCCGATCTGGCCGATGATCTCGAGCTTGCTCACAATGACGGCCGCGTGGCGAAAGCAGCCATGCTGGATGACGCGATTGCCTCCTGGACCGTGCGTCACGGGATGGACGAGGTGCTCAGGCAACTGGAATGGGCCGAAGTCCCGTCGAGCCGGATCTATTCGGTCGCCGACATCATCGCCGACGAGCATTACCTTGCGCGGGAGATGGTGCTGCCGACGGTGCTGCCCGGGGATATCACGGTAAAGATGCCCGGGATCACACCCAAGCTGTCCGAAACGCCGGGTGTCGTCCGCTGGCCGGGCCCGATGCTCGGCGAACACACCGACGATATCCTGGCCGGGATTGGATATGACGAAAAACGCGTTCAGCACTTGCGCAAGGTCGGAGCGATCCAATGATCACACAAACGGACACCATGGTTATTCAGGAAGTATCGCCCCGCGACGGCTTGCAGATCGAGTCCAAATGGGTGGAAACAGCCGACAAGGTTCGTTTGATCGATGATTTGTCCGCCGTCGGCTTTCAGCGGATAGAAGTCAGTTCGTTCGTGTCGCCAAGGGCAGTGCCTGCCCTCGCGGATGCCGCGAAAGTCTTTGCGGCCATCAAGCGCCGGCTGGGCACCATCTACGTGGCGCTCGTACCCAATCTCATGGGCGCGCAGAGAGCGCTCGCAGCCGACGCTGACGAGCTGAATTTCGTGATGTCCGCCAGCGAGACCCATAATCTCGCAAATATGGGAATGCCGCGCGATGGCTCGCTGAGGGCTCTTGCGGAGACCATCGCACTCGCCAGAAGTTCTTCCGTGGAGGTCAATGCCACGGTCGCAACGGCCTTTGGCTGCCCCTTCGAGGGCGACCAGCCGGTCTCCAAGGTCTGTGCTATCGTTGACCGCTACCTCGCGTCGGGTGCTGCCGGCGTGACACTCGCCGACACGACTGGAATGGCCAACCCCGTGCGGGTCGCCCATCTCGTCAAAGAGGTCTTGAAACGCGTATCGCCGGAGCAGCTTACTCTCCATTTTCACGACACGCGCGGGCTCGGGCTGATCAACGTCATGGCGGCCTACCATGCGGGAGCACGCCGCTTCGACAGTTCCCTCGGCGGTCTGGGCGGATGTCCTTTCGCTCCGGGAGCATCGGGCAACGTTACCACGGAAGATCTTGTCAATCTTTGCCATGAAACCGGAATCGCGACCGGGTTGAATCTGCGCGCCTTGCTGGCTCTGTCGCGAACCCTGCCGGCCCTGGTCGGTCATGAGGTACCTGGTCAGGTCGCCAAGGCGGGTCTGGTAAGCGACCTGCATCCGGCGCCCGCTTCGCTGCGGCGCACCGGATAATTCATGCAGCGCTACAGCTGCGGCGCCCCTCCGGAGGAGGAGAATGCGTGCAACTACAATCGAACGGTCCGAACGCGTAGAAGCGGCTTCTACCGAAGAAGACATCATTCGCAAAATCGCGTGGCGGCTCATGCCGCTGATCATCATCTGCTATCTGTTTGCCTTCTTCGACCGCATCAATATCAGCTTTGCCAAACCCGAATTGCAAACAGATCTGGGACTCAGCAACACGGCCTACGGGCTGGGCGCCGGTCTCTTCGTGCTGGGCTATGTGCTTTTCGAAGTGCCGAGCAATCTGCTGCTCTACCGCTTCGGCGCGCGGCGCTGGATCGCACGCATCATGATTTCCTGGGGGTTTGCGACCGTAGCAATGGCTCTGATCGGCAGCGAATGGCAGTTCTACGGCATACGATTCCTCATTGGAGCGATGGAAGCAGGCTTTGCGCCCGGCATCCTTTATTATCTGACTCTCTGGTTTCCCAAGCGCTACCGTGGTCGCATAACGTCGACATTCTTTCTGGCGACCGCATTCTCCGGCATCATCGGCGCTCCCGCGGCGGGCCTCGTCGTGCATTACATGAGCGGCGTGTTCGGGCTGGCGGGATGGCAATGGCTGTTTCTGCTCGGCGGCTTGCCCTGCGTCATCCTTGGCATAGTCGTCTTTTTTCGTCTCGAGGATCGTGTTGAGGACGCCGCATGGCTGGACACCCACGAACGCGCGCTGATTTCCTGCCAACTTCGTCGTCAGTCAGAGCAGACAGGAAGCCATTCGTCCTGGCGGGCCTTGTTTTCCCCAGGCGTACTGCTTCTGGGACTGATCTATTTTCTGATCCAGATCGGCTCCTACGGACTGAACTTCTGGGCTCCCGACCTTATCAGGACCGCAGGCAGCAACAATACTGTACTGACGGGCCTACTAACGGCTGTGCCCTACATTTGCGGCGCAGTCAGCATGGTCGTCGTCGGACGCCTTTCCGACAGATCCGGAAAGCGTCCGAAATTCGTCGCCGTCCTGATTATCGCGGCTGCTGTCGGTTTCCTTACTGCCGGTGTCTTCGATATGAACATCGTGATGCTGATTGGCGCCCTCGCCATTCTCGGCGCCGGCGTCGTCGCTGCGATTCCGACATTCTGGACACTGCCACCGAAAATCCTGACCGGTGTCGGAGCGGCAGGCGGCATCGCGTTGATCAACACAATCGGACAACTCGGCGGGATCGTCAGCCCCACCCTCGTTGGAGCGATCAAGGACTACACAGGCAGTACGACGCCTGCCCTTTATGTCATTGGCGCCCTATGCGCATTCTGTGGTGTAATCCTTCTCGTCGCGATGCCCCGTCGACTGAACGCCAGTGACCGAAGCGACGGTTAGTTGGCGACTTCCATGAGGCTGGAATAAGAGTGCATCTCACTGCCGGACGCGGGGCTCGGAGGTCTCGGTCTGCTGAGGCGGGTTGTCGATATCCTTACACCACGTCGAACCGCTATTCAGTCTTGTCAGCCGGCAAGTTGCGATCGATTTGCAAGACAATCTTCTCGGGACGCTCGCCCGCGTTCTGCATGAGGATAACGACGGTGCATTTTTTCTTGCCCGGACGAAATGACAACAGCCGACCTGTTGTCTTCGACAGGACTTTCTCGACCACCTCAGTGCAGTCAGCCAAGCGATCTTCGGAAAGAGCCGGCCGTGGCGCCAGCGCATACGCCGAGATTGTCAGGGCAAGAAACATCATAAATGCGTTCCTGAATGAATTCATGTCACCGTGCCGCCCTAAGGTGAACAAAACTGCTATGTATAGAGAAAGCCCATTTTCAAGCCAGACGTGACAATCCCCGTGTGGATCTATTCACGATAGCGGCAAGGTCTTAACTCCTTCCCGCCGGGTGTCACGATCCTCGGTTTGTTGTACCGCTCCTGCCAGGCGATTGCAAAATATCCATACTGCGCCGCTCAACAAAACATCACCCTTTGTCGTGAACCGTCGTGGTCTATGCTTCCATGCAGTTCAAATCTTCGTCCGGAACACCGTCGGCGTCCGAGCGATACCCTATCTGTAGCAACGATTTGGGATATGGTTCGCGAGCGCAGCGAGTGGGGGTACCTGGCGGTATCGCGCGCCCGCGAACCTCCTCCCAATGCGGACTCCACCATAATATGTCACAACATGATATAAGTAAAGGAAATCGCGCTGCGCCCTCGAGCGGATTGTGCGTCGCAAAAAGTCCTCAAGACTTGACGACAGGGTAACTAACGCTGGATCGCGCATAACTCTTGCAGTCGGTCAAAACTCCTGCAATAGCTTTAAGTGACAAACATGCCTGACAGGCTTGTTACAGCGAGGCAGGGATGGAAGACAACAGCAGCGTCACAATAGCCCGGGATACCTCCCTTGCGTCCAGGATCAGCTCGGATCTCCGACGCGAACTCACAGAGGGGGTGTTTCGCCCCGGCGACCGTCTGCCGAGCGAGAGCGCGCTGACCCGGCAATATTCCGTCAGCCGGACAGTGGTGCGCGAGGCAATCGCCATTTTGCGCGCCGATGGCCTCGTGGAGGCCCGCAAGGGCGCAGGCGTTTTTGCGCTGGAGGCAAAGCCCGAACAGGAGCAGCCGTTCAAGGACCTAAAGACGGAACGCATTTCCTCCGTCATCGAATTGCTCGAACTGAGGACGGTTTTCGAAGTGGAGTCGGCCGCCCTTGCCGCAGCGCGCCGTTCGGCAGCGCAGATCGAAGAGATTCTGGAGGCACATAGCCGCGTCGGTCAATGTCTTGCCGCCGGCGCGCCCACTCGAGACGCCGATTTCGACCTGCACCTAGCCATTGCCCAGGCCACGCAGAACCGTCGTTTTCCGGAGTTTCTGCAACTGATCCGCTCCGGCATCATCCCCCGTGGGGAACTGCAGGGTGCGGCTCCCGGTTCACGACCGAAGGACTACAATCTCCATCTCCAGGAGGAGCATGGGCGGATCGTCGATGCGATCATCGAGGGCGATCCGGCTGCCGCTCGTGAGCATATGCGAGCCCATTTGCGCGGCAGCCTCGACCGCTACAAAGCGCTTCTGAGATCCCGAACTGCCCCGACGGAAGATCAGACTTAGATGTATTGAACATTGTTGTCATACAGGATTTACTCGGTAAAAGGTATACACGTCTATTGTTGTCAGCGAGGTCATCATGTCACTTCCCGCATTTCCCGTCGTTTCCCCCGACAAAGGCGTGCAGCGCCAGGTCCTGTCCGAGGCGCCGGCGCTGATGGTGGTGTCTTTCCGCTTCGAAACCGGCGCTGAAGGCAAGCTTCACAGCCATCCGCACGTGCAATCCACCTATGTCGCACGCGGTCGTTTCCGGTTCTTCCGCGACGGGGTGGCTTATGAACTGACCGCGGGCAACAGTCTCGTCATTCCCGGGAACGTCGAACACGGATGCCAGTGCATCGAAGAAGGCGAACTCATTGACTGCTTCACCCCGCGCCGCGACGACTTCCTTTGATTGCCGCGCTTGACAGCCCATTAAGCCTGTGACAGGTTTGGCCTAAGTTGTCAGACAGGACGGGAGCCCTGTCTCCGCCGCTTGGTCGGCGGCTGAATGGAGGAACCATGTCGACAAGACGCCTGTCCATGCACGGTGCTGCCGGCCATATCGGTAGCATTCTGGTCACGCTGCTGGGCCTGCTGGTGCTCACCTTCATCATCGGGCGGATGATGCCCGCAGACCCGGTGCGTGCCATCGTCGGCGAGGATGCGACCCGGGAGACCTATGAGCAGGTCTTCCGCTCCCTTGGCCTCGATCGACCGCTTTGGCAGCAATTCGCCTACTATCTTGGCGACGTCCTAACCGGGGATTTTGGGACATCTATCCGCACCGGTCAGCCGGTAATCGAGGATATTCTCCACGTCATGCCGGCGACGATCGAACTTGCCACCTTCGCCATTCTTCTGGGAGCGGGGCTCGGTGTGCCGATGGGCGTCTTCGCCGCCGTCAACAAAGACCGCTGGCCGGACCATTTTGTGCGCGTTCTCAGTCTCTTCGGCCATTCCATGCCGATCTTCTGGACCGGCATGATCACCCTCATCATCTTCTATGCCAAGCTCGGCTGGGTGGGTGGCAGCGGGCGCATGGACCAGTTCTATATCGGTCTTGTCGAGGAGCGTACGGGCTTCCTCCTGATCGACAGCCTGCTTGCGGGCGACATGGACGTCTTCTATTCGGCCGTGAACCATCTGATATTGCCGGCCGCCTTGCTCGGCTATTCATCTTCGGCCTACATAACCCGCATGACGCGCAGCTTCATGCTCGATCAGCTTGGGCAGGAATACATCACCACGGCACGGGTAAAGGGGCTTTCGCGCCGGCAGACGGTGTGGCTCCATGCCTTCGGCAACATCCGCGTCCAGCTCGTCACCATCATCGCGCTCGCCTATGGTTCGCTTCTGGAAGGCGCCGTGCTGATCGAAACGGTCTTCGCCTGGCCGGGTTTCGGACAGTATCTCACAAGCAATCTTATCATCGGCGACATGAATGCGGTAATGACCTGCGTCCTGATTGTCGGCGTCATATTCATCGGACTGAACCTGTTCTCCGACGTCCTTTACCGCCTGTTCGATCCGAGGACCCGCTGATGTCGGCCACAACCATCTCCAAGTTCCGTCTGCCGGCCTCGTTCAACGCGCTGCGCAACATCGTCGTCTTCCTGCTGAAAAGCCCGACATCGACATTCGGTCTGGCTGTGCTGTCGCTGCTCATTCTGGCTGCCGTGCTCGCCCCGGTGCTTGCCACGCACGATCCCTATGCACAGGATCTCGCCAATACGCTGCAACCGCCGGGCAACGGTCATTTCTTTGGTACGGACGAACTCGGTCGCGACATCTTCAGCCGTCTGGTCTGGGGCGCCCGCATCACGCTGACGATCATCTTCCTCGTATCGATCGTCGTCGGGCCGATCGGTCTCGCGGTGGGGGCAACGTCGGGCTATCTCGGCGGCCGTTTCGATACGGTGATGATGCGCATAACCGACATCTTTCTCTCCTTCCCGAGCCTGATCCTCTCGCTTGCCTTCGTCGCGGCCCTTGGACCGAGCCTCAACAACGCGATCATCGCCATCGCGCTCACGTCATGGCCACCGATCGCACGTCTTGCCCGCGCCGAGGCCATGACCTTCCGCAATGCCGACTACATTGCCGCCGCCCGGCTGCAAGGCGCCTCGCGGATGCGCATCATCGTCAAGTCGATCGCACCCATGTGCCTGCCTTCGGTAGTTATCCGCCTGACGCTGAACATGGCGACGGTGATCCTGACTGCTGCCGGGCTCGGTTTCCTCGGCCTCGGCGCGCAGCCGCCGCTTCCTGAATGGGGTGCGATGATCTCGACCGGGCGCCGCTACATGCTCGACAGCTGGTGGCTTGTCGCCTTCCCCGGCGGGGCCATCCTGGCGGTCAGCCTTGCCTTCAATCTCCTCGGCGACGGCCTGCGCGATGCGCTGGACCCGAAGCAGATGAACCGGAGATAAGGCTATGGATCGACCCATTCTCGAAGTCGGCAATCTCCACATCCGTTATGGGGGCGCGTCCTCCGATGCCGTGCGCGGCGTCTCCTTCACGCTCGGGCGCGAAAGGCTCGGCATCGTCGGCGAAAGCGGCTCCGGCAAATCCACGGTGGGACGCGCGCTTCTGCGGCTTCTGCCTTCCGCCAAGGTGACCGCCGACACGCTGCGTTTCGAGGATGTCGACCTTCTGTCGCTCACGGAAAAACAGATGCTCGATGTGCGCGGACGGCGCATGTCGATGATACTGCAGGATCCAAAATTCTCGCTGAACCCTATACGCCGGGTCGGAGACCAGGTGGCGGAGACCTATCTGCGCCACTTCAAGTGCAGCAGGGCCGAGGCGCGCACAAAGGCAATCGCGATGCTGGAGGCGGTCAAGATCCGCGATCCGGACCACGTCTACGATCAATATCCGCACGAGATTTCCGGCGGCATGGGCCAGCGCGTCATGATCGCTATGATGCTGCTCGCAGATCCAGACCTCGTCATTGCCGATGAGCCAACGTCGGCACTCGATGTCACGGTCCGGCTTCAGGTGCTGAATATTCTCGACGGCCTCGTGCGTGACCGCGGGATCGGCCTCATCATGATCAGCCACGACCTCAATCTGGTTCGCAATTTCTGCGATCGGGTGCTGATCATGTATGCCGGTCGCGTGGTGGAAACGCTCGCCGCTCGTGATCTCGACAGGGCGGAGCATCCCTATACCCGCGGCCTTCTGGCGGCGCAGCCACGCATAGGCGGCGTGCGCGCACCGCTTGCGGTCCTTGACCGGCGCCCGGAATGGCTGGAGGAGAATGCATAAATGACGGTCTCTGTCGAAACACGCAATCTTTCCATCGTCTTCGGCAGCGGCCCGACTGCAGCCAGGGTGCTGCCCGACGTCTCCTTCTCGGTGGAGCCGGGCGAATGCTTCGGCCTCGTCGGCGAAAGCGGTTCGGGAAAATCCACCGTTCTGCGTTGCATCGCCATGCTGACCGATTTCTGGCAGGGCGAGATCAAAATCAACGGAAGGTCGGTGCGTGAGATACCTTTGATCGAGCGGTGCCGGACGCTGCAGATGGTCTTCCAGGACCCCTATGGCTCATTGCATCCGCGCCAGTCGGTACGCACCGTTCTTTCAGAACCGCTGCGTATCCACAAGCTTGGAGACCACGAAGATCGCATGCGAAAGGCGCTTGCCGATGTCGGTCTGCCGGCGGCGTTCCTCGACCGCTTTCCACACCAGCTCTCCGGCGGCCAGCGCCAGCGCGTGGCGATCGCTCGCGCGCTTATCCTCGAGCCGTCGTTGCTGCTGCTTGACGAACCGACCTCGGCCCTCGATGTCTCCGTGCAGGCGGAAATCCTCAACCTCCTGCAGCGCCTGCGCGACAAGCGCGGCTTTACCTACATCATGGTGACGCACGATCTTGCCGTGGTCGATCACATGTGTGACCGCTTTGCCGTGATGTTACGCGGCGAAATCACGGAAATCCTGCCGCGCGAGGCAATCCCCGGCAACAAGGCAACGCACCCCTATTCCCGCGAGTTGATCGGCGCTTCCTTGGAATATGAAGGCCATCATTGAAACAGCCGCAACACAAGGCCCGCTGAGATCGCTATCAGAGAAGGACTCGATCCGAATGCACTGTGCGGACGCTCTGAAGAGACGTCGTCGCCCTCATCTGCCTTGTGGCACTTCCTCCATAATCCCGAATCATTGGGCAGGCTTGGACCAAAAACATTAGTCGAAGAAAGCACTACGGCCGGCACTGGAGAACAGCGCTGGCCGCTTGCTACAATCTTATGCGGCAGAAAGAGAGCTAACTAGCTCATCTGGAGAGTGTTCGTTCCATGAGGTCTCGGTAGCCCGCCAGGAGTCGATCAACATGTAAGCCTGTTTCCTGGGGGCCGAAGCTTAGGTGACTCACGACGAAATCCGAAAAAATTCCAACCGGTCTATTCAGAAACGCTGGAAGGTCAAGCGTCAACGCTCTCTCGTCATTTATTCCCCGAATTCCCATGTGCCGGAGGTCTCGACCCAGCCAGGAAATAAAGTTGATCGAAACACGTCCGGTAGTTTCAACCACGCGTTTCCCAAGAGGAAGAGACTTGTCCTCCCTCTGCAAGAAGAAATCGTGCAGTGAATTAGCTCGATCCGCATCCTGCCACAACGACCCACCATAATCCGGCGGGTACTCAAAGACACCGAGCTCCAGCGGAAGTGAACCTGATGCTTGTTGCCAGTACGCGCATGCGACGTTGTTCACCACATTCGCTGAGACGACCATATAGTTGGGATTTTCCCGGCGGAAGTTTATGAAGTCGCTCAGCTTCGACAAATCCATGAACACGATATCGTCATCACACTTCAGGAATACGGTATCGGCAAACTCCTCCAGGTTTCGTGCGTAGTATTCATAGGATCTATAGTATGGGAAAGCTTCATTCGGCTGGCCGACATAACGCCTGATCGGGGCCTTGACGTCTTTCAATTCCAAATCGGATCCAAACCCGCCGCGGACCATTACCGAGGCTCCAGACGTTAGCTTTATATACGGCCACGTGCCGATCAGCACATCGTTCACATGCAGCGTCGGAACACCGGCGGCATCGACCTGCAACACAACATCATTGGGGCAACCTGGGGAGAGGACACCTGGAGTCGGGTGAACCCACAAAACTTCGTTATTGCGTTCGAAGGCGTATAGCTCGTCTCTACGGAGCTTGCGGACCGCACTTTGCCTATTGTCCCATCCACCGATGACGATCTCGTAAAAATGATCCGGGTCATCTTCCGGAAGTACTGCCAAGTGCAGATCACCTGAGATAGCCGCTTCCATTCGGAAAGAAGAAAACGAGGAGACAGTTCCTTTATGCATATAAGGCACGTCTGCGTGCATATAGCGAGCCGGCCCAAATTCCCTCGTAACCCACTCGCGATCAACTGGGGATCGGGTAAAGTCCCAAACGTGCCACTCGTCAATAATTCCGGCGTCTAGCGCTTTTCTCACGTAGCTTGTGAGTATTTCCATTCTTTGCTGTCGACCAGCAAACGTAATCAAAACAACTGATCCCACTTATCATGTCTCCATCTGATGCCGCGATCTTATGCATAGCTTGGTCGTCAAAACTTGCGCCTGGCTGCCGCTTTGACATGTCCTGCCAGTTTCGAAAAATGGTCGTAATGCCCTTGGCCCTGCATGGGTGAGATATCGTCCTTGTAAGCGGGATTAAGGTGCATAACGCCCGCAAGTCGACGCGCTAACAAGGTACCGCAGGTTTCAGACACGGCTTAGCCGGCCAAACTTGCTCCAAACTGAAAGTTGTGTAGATAGCTACTCTGCCAGGACGCAGGTCGCCAGCGACTCCCCATGGGATCTAACGCATGTCGCGCAAAAGTGTGCAGCGGTTTTGCGGCAGCGACATGCATGAAAACAACAAGCTAAAGCCTGTCGCGTGAGCCTTCCTTCACGCGACAGGCTTTAATTGCACAAATGAGGCGCATGCCGCCGTGCGCCCCATTCGACCGTATCGAAGCTTTCGAAGGATCAGCGCTCCTTGGTGATCCCTTCGAAACGGGACAGCCAGGGGCTGACGATCATGCCCTTTACGTCGCCACGGTAGGCGGCAGTGTCGATGACCTCCGAAAATGGCTGGATCGACATGACGACCCCTTCCATGTAGTTTTGGATGCCCTCGTAGAGCTTCGTCTGCTTGGCCGGATCGCGCTCGACCAGCGCATCCTCGATCATCTTATTGAGCTTCTCGTCGTAGAAGCTTGTGCGCCATCCCTGATAGTTGGTCAGTTTCGCCTCATCCGAATTGTCCGGATTGTAGGCAAGCGCCCGCAGGTTGTTGTCGGGGTGCGGCTGCTGTCCCCCACCACCACGGCCGACGAGCAGTTCGAAGTTGCGCTCGCGCATCGCGCCGTAGATCTGGTCACCCGAGCCGGTGATCAGTTCGGCCTGGATTCCAGCCTGTCCAAGCGTGTTCTGTATGGCCGTCGCGGCCTTCATGAACGGGTCTTCCGAAAGCACGCGCAGCGTCGTCTTGAAACCGTTCGGGTAGCCTGCCTCGGCTAGAAGCGCCTTCGCCTTCCCGACGTCGAGCTTATAGCCCGGATCCTGCAGCGAGCCCATGACGCCGGTGCTGATCTGACGTTGACGCAGCTTGCCGTAATAAGGCATCACCGCCTTGTCGAGGCCGTCATAGTCGATGAGATAGCGCAGTGCCTCGCGCACCTTCCCGTTGGCAAAGCGTTCGTCCTTCATGGAAACGCCGAGATAGTAAAAGCCGGAACCGGGCGTCGACTCGATCTTGATCTCCTTATCGGTTTCCAGTGACTTCAGGTCCGGGGCCTGCAGCGAATAGGCGACGTCGATATCGCCTTTTTCGAGCATCAGGCGCTGCGACTGCGACTCCGGCAGGTGACGGAGCAGCACGCGTTTCATCGCCGGCTTCTGGCCCCAGTAGCTGTCGTTGCGCGTGAGAACGATGTATTCGTTGGATTTCCATTGCGTGAGCTTGAAGGGGCCGGAACCTGCGGAATTCAGCGTCAGCCAGCCTCCGCCGAGGTCGCCGTCCTTTTCGTTGTCGAGTGCTGTCTTGCTGTCGATGATCGAGCCTGGCCCATTTTGGGCGAGTACCATCAGGACGAGGTTCGGGTCGTCCGCCTTCGGCAGGTTCAAGACGAAAGTCTTCGGATCCTCGGCGACGAAGAGCTTGTCGGCGGTCTCCGCCGTGAACCCACGGGTCTTGAGGAGCGAAGCCTGCGCCAGGTTGCGGGTCAGCAGGCGCTTGAGGCTCCAGACCATGTCATGGGCTGTCACCGGATTGCCAGACGCGAACGTCGCATCCCGCAGATGGAAGCGGATCGACATGCGATCCTCGGCGATCTCCCAGCGTTCGGCGAGACGCGGCTGGATTGTCCGGTCCTCCGGCGCGAGGATCACCAGCGTATCGTAGATGTTGTTGAGCACCTGAACGGTCTCGCGGCCCGTGATCGCGGCCGGATCGAGCGTCAGGATATTGCTCATTGTCGTCGCCACAACGAGCTGGTCTTTCGGTGTCTCCGCCAGAACGCCAACCGGCGCAGCGCCAATCAGAAGCGCAGCGAAGGCCGCGGTTGCAAGAAAGTGTCGCATGTTTCCTCCATTTGTTGCCGGTCCCTGCGGGACACGATCCTCCACGTTTTGATCCGTCCGGCGGGTACGATCCCCCGCATGCCAGACAGGTTAACCAGTGCAATTCCAGGAAAAGTGCGGAACGCGGTTTTCCGGTCGGAATTGCGTAAAAACAAAAGGTTAGAGCGGTGCCGCTCTAAGAATGTCGGCCACAGGTCCGGCCAGTGCGCGCCCGATGGCCGCCGTGTTGGCCACGTCCAGGTGAACGCCGTCGATCTCTGAGGCACGGGCAACTGTGCCCGCATCGAAGAATGCGTGTCCGAGCTCTGCTGCGAGTTTGTGATAGAGGGGCGCCAATCGCTCGGATTCGATGACGCTGCGTCCGCCGGCGGTCTGTCCTTCCGATCCTGCGAGGCAAGGCGGGGGCGCCACCAGCATCAGCTTTGGCCGCGCGTACCGCGGCTTGTAGGGAAAGGTTTCGACGATCTCCGCCAATCGCCGCATGCCTGATGCCGCTGCCTCCGCTCGCCCGCCATGGACGGGTTTCAGGTCATTGGTGCCGAGCATGATGATGACCAGCTCGATCGGCATATGGCTCGCAAGTGCCACCTCGAGCGCCCGCGCCCCATTGCGGCAGGCAGGTCCCGTGTGGTCATCGTAGCAGGTTGTCCGTCCGCCGAGCCCTTCCGAAATCACCTCAGCCAGTCCGACAAGTTCGGCTCGCAGGACCTCAGGCCAGCGGAACTGGCGGGGGTGGCGCAGACCTGTTTGCGGGTCCGCTCCCCATGTCAGGCTGTCTCCAAAGGCCAGAACGGTTTTCATGTCACTTACCGCACCCGGTTGTTTTCGATGAAGTCAAAATTGATGTCCTCGCCAAGACCGGGGCGCTGGGGCACATGCACATAGCCGTCCCGGTCCATGGGGTCGGAGAGCGATTTCAGATAATCGTGACCATCGTCATATTCGAGGAAGGGATGCAGAAGGCCGCGTTCGTACCAACGGCAGTTCTTCGAGGCGGCGACCACGTGGAGGTTCATGGCCGTATTCCCGTGCACCTCGCATTCCATGCCGAAGCATTCGGCCATGCGCATCGTCTTCAAGGCCGGCGTGATCCCGCCGACATCATTGACGCCGGTGCGCAGGATATCGCAGGCGCCGGACCTTACCCATTCAGCGCGATGCCAGTGCTTGCCGGCAGCACTTTCCGGCCCGACGACTGGAATGTGGAGATTATCGGCGAGCCACTTGTAGGAAGACATGGACTGCTCATCCATAGGCTCCTCGATCCAGTCGAAGCCGAGCTTTTCCAGCCCGCGGCCGAGTTCCAGCGCATCCGAACGCGAATACCAGTGGAAGGCATCGATCATCAGGCGGATATCCGGACCAACCGCCTCACGCACGGCTGCGCAGGCTTTGAGGTCCATCTTCACGTTGGGTGCCCAGCTGACAGGCGGCATCCAGGTGTGCAGCTTGAGGCCTTTATATCCACGCTTGACCAGCGTTTCGGCGAAGCGACCGTAGTCTTCCGGCGTCGCCAGCCCCCCTTCCAGTTCGTCGCCGCACATGATCGAGCCGTATGCAAGCACCTTGTTCCGATAGCCGCCGATCAACTTGTATACAGGCATTTTGACTGCGCGACCGGCGAGATCCCAAAGTGCACAGTCAACAACGGCGAGCGTCCGGTCCGTCAGTTGCGCCGCCGATCCGCGCTGCCAATGGGCGAGATCCTGCCACAACCGTTCACGGTCACGGCAATCCTCGCCGATCAGCACCTTCTTGACGAACTTTTCGACGACATGCGGGCGCACGATTTCTGGCGCAGTGAAGGAGTGGCCCTCGTGGCCGTCCTCCGTCCGGATCGTGAGCACGGCCTGATCCACCTTGTGCGGCGGGCCAGGATGCGCGTGACCGGCACTGTCGGAGTGCCGCCGGGTGGTCGTGCGGAAGACGCGGACTTCGACGTCGGTGATGATCATTATTTCTCCCAGACTGCGAGCTCAGGCCCAGCAGATTAACTTGTCAGACATATTTAGTCATTGACTGGATTACATGTCAAATAGGTTTTGGCCGGCATCGAGGAAATGCGTACTTTCCGACATATTTGTCCGACAGGTCGCGTAAGGCTCAGCCTCGATCGTATCGCAGGGGCTCAGATGTGGCCGCTGATCACTCGTCCATCCAATGCTGGAGCTGGACCGACGCGTCACGTCGGGCAGATGAAAGACCGCATGCTGAGCTCCTTCTCGGTTCTATCGGGAGGCCGACATTCATGAGACAATAGATGGTTGCGGGTCATCGTGGGGAGGAAAACGCAGATGACAACAAGAACTCTGGTAACCCTGACATTCACCGTTGCTGCAATGGGCTTTTTGGCCGGATCGGGCTCTGCACTGGAGGTCGCAAGCTCCACCACTGTGGTGGGTAAGCCGGACGCGGTCTGGCAGAAGATCGGCGACTTCTGCGCCATTCAGACCTGGCATCCCGCCGTATCGAAGTGCGAGCAGAACGAGGAAGGTGGTGCGACCTATCGCACGCTGACGCTCGGCGCCGGCGGCACAATCAAGGAGAAGCTCGTCGAGCAGACGGACACCAGCTACACCTATGACATCGTCGACTCTCCGCTTCCCGTCCAGAACTATCGCGCCACGATCCGCGTCTCGGCAGAAGGAGATGGGACCAAGGTGGACTGGAGAAGCAGCTTCGACGCAAAAGGCAAATCCGATGACGAGGCCAAGGGCGTGATCAGCAGCATCTACAAAGCCGGCCTCGACAAGATAGCCGAAATGAGCGGAAACTGATCCGTCAGCCAGGCAATGGGGGAGGATTGATCCCGTGCAGAAAAGTTCGGCCGTCACGCCGGGCTCCTGGAGCCGATCGGTCGCCGTCAGACTGATGGGACAACCAGATGACTAATGCATGCGCAAAAGTGTCCAGCGGTTTTGGGGCAACGACATGCATGAAAACAAAGCCTAAACCTGCCGTGTGAATCTCTTTCACGCGACAGGCTTAGGCGGAAAATCGCTCCCGGTAAGCCTGCGGGCTCGTGCCGAAGTGGCGCTGAAATGCGCGTCGCATGGTCTCTTCTGTTCCGAAACCGCAACGCGTGACGACGCGGCCGACCTGAAGCCCTTGTTCGAGCAGGCGGCGCGCCGCTTCAAGGCGTATCTCCTCGATTGCGCGAGCCGGAGTACGGCCGGTTGCATCGCGATAATGCCGCGAGAAGCTGCGCATGCTCATGCCTGCACGTTCAGCAAGATCAGATAGCGAAAGAGAATGGTTCAGATTTTGCATGATCCAGGCGTGAAGGTCGTCAAACCGCCCGCCACGGTCCTGAAGGGTCAATGCGGCACTGAATTGGGATTGCCCTCCGGGCCGCTTCATGAAGACGACGAGTTGGCGTGCGACGGACAATGCCGTAGCACGCCCTAAATCGGCTTCGACGAGTGCCAGGGCGAGGTCGATACCCGCGGTGACACCTGCGGACGTCCAGATGTCTCCGTCTCGGATGAAGATCGGATCGGGCTCAAGTCGCACCTTCGGGAAACGGCTCGCGAACTCTGCACATCTCTGCCAATGCGTTACCGCTCGCCGCCCATCGAGAAGCCCCGCTGTCGCAAGCAGGAAAGCGCCGCTGCAAACGGACGCTGTCCGCCTTGCAGCCCGCGCCCGCTGACGGATCCAATCTATGAGGTGCTGGTCCTCACATGCGGCGGAGACGCCCCAGCCCCCCGATACGATCAGTGTATCCAAAGGCGCCTCCGTCGACGGGAGTGGAAGCACGCTCAGCACAAGCCCCGATGATGTCGTGACCCGATCTGTGGAACCGACCGTGACCGGCTCGTAGGGCGCCGACCTTCCTGACATCCGCGTGAGGTCATTGGCCGTCGCAAAGACCTGCAAAGGGCCGGCAACGTCGAGAAGCTGGCTATCGGAAAAACTTAGAATTTCGACGCGGCGTGACATTTTGGCGTGAAATGAGGGGTAAATGGCAATCCTGCCAAAGTCTGACCTGTTAGGCTCTACGAAGTCAAGCAGGAGATTTAAATGACAGTGCGCTTAGGCATCCTGGTGTTCCCACATGTCCAGCAACTCGACCTGACCGGCCCCTATGAGGTCTTTGCCTCGGCAAAAAGCGCGGAAGTCGACCTTGTTTGGAAGACGGACGATCCCATCGTGTCATCGACGGGGCTTCGCCTGCAGCCGACGATGACTTTTGCTGAATGCCCACCGCTCGACGTCCTGTGCATTCCGGGGGGCGTCGGGGTTAACGTGCTGCTGACCGATGAAACGGTCCTGGACTTCGTTCGAGAACAGGCAAGAGCAGCGCGCTTTGTCACTTCGGTTTGCACAGGATCTCTGGTGCTCGGTGCGGCCGGTCTGCTGAGGGGCAGGCGCGCGACAACCCACTGGAATGCGCTCGATTTCCTCCCGTGCTTTGGAGCGACGCCTGTCGAAGGGCGGGTCGTGCAGGATGGCAATCTGATTACTGCAGGCGGCGTGACGTCGGGCATCGATTTCGGGCTGGTCGTCATCAGCGAATTGCTGGGACAGACGGAGGCAGAGACCATCCAGCTTGTGTTGGAATATGCGCCCGCCCCGCCCTTCACGGCGGGGACCCCGAAAGAAGCCTCGCCCGGAATTTTGGCCGCGGCACGGGAACGCCTTGCGGGCTCGAGAGCGCAACGGGAGGAAATCCTGGCTGGCATGATGGTCCGCAATTAGTTTCGCGCGCTGGACACCGCGACATCAAAGCGCCCTACAGCGCCGTGCGTCTTTTCAGACGCACAAAGGTCGCTGTAGCACTTTGAATTGCTCATGTTTTTATCCTTAAATCGATCCCCATTTAAGGAAAACATGCAGTAGGGGCTTAAGATGCCGTTATGCGCCGGTGCACACTATCCAGAGTTTCTGCGAATGCATCAAAGACGTTCCGGGCGGTGAGATCGCGCAAGACCTGTTCGTTGATCCCGCCGCGCGTCGCATATTCTGTCGCCAGATGCATGAACCCTGCATCCGGCGCTGCGCCTGGAGCGTTTGCCAAAGCCTGGTAGATGGTGGCGATATAGTCGCGCGCCTTCGGATCCTCAACACCATGGTCTTTCAGCCAACCATGAATCGTATCGAGGTATTTGAAATAGGTGGCAAATGTCGCCGTAACGACGCTCAGCGCGTCGAACTCGCTCGGATCCTCGACCTCGATCACCTTTCCCAGCCTACCGAAAAATGCCGCCATGCTGCGGTCGGGCGGGCAAATGATTGTCGCCCCCTGTCGGCGTGCGATCATGGGCATCGGAAGTGCTTTCGTCACTTGCTCTGCGGGAGCAATCAAATCGGCGATTTCCCCGCGCGACAGGGTGGCGATCAAGCTGACGACGCAATGATCACGCCGGAACCGCAATTCTTTAAGGACGTCATGAGCAATCTGGGGCCGGACCGCGAGCATGATCGTATCGCAATTATCGAGGACTGCCTGATTGTCGGTCGCAACCCGGACATCCGGATAGCGTGAGGCAAGGCCGGCTGCAATTTCTTCGTTGCGAGGCGACAGGAAAATCGACACGGAGTCGCCTGGAACGGATTTTAGCCCGGCGACAATCGCGGAGGTGAGCGCGCCCGTGCCGATGAAGCCAAGTTTCATGAGGTGTCCTGCAGCGTTGGTTTCTGGACCGTAATCTGACAACAATAGTACCAATCGGATCGCCCGCAAGGCTTTGGAAGACCGACAGCACAGGACGTCGGTGATATTCACGGTGAACCCGAGATTAGCGGCTCTATCCCAATGGATAGGGTGGCTATGTCGCACGCATAATTCATTTCTGAATGCGACCGTGCTTTTATATTCATGTCTTCTGGAAGGTACCCGCACCAAATGATCACGGTGCATTGGTCCCGCGCTCCTGCCCCGCAGCAGGCCCACTGTCGCATCAGTGCGACCGGACCATCGGGGTAGCGCAAGGTAGTTTTCGGCAATCCGGAGGTATGTCCCATGGAAGCCAAGAGATATAGTCTTCACAAGAACCTCAACATCTACTGGACGGTGTTCGACGAAGTCACCGGGCAGAAAGCGGTAGTCAATGGGTTTGTCATGGACATGCTCACCGCCGAGGAGGCCGAGGAGCTGATCGGCGCGCTGAACCGCCAGGACGACTACGACATCCTTTTGGCCGCCTGACGCCGATGCTTAATAGACATCAGACGTTCTTAACCTGCGACGCCGGTGTGCGAACACTGCTTGAGGACGTTTGACCCGACCGCCCGTATCGGACTTGCCGGGTCCGTGTTTCCGGCGGTGCTTGGGTGGATATCAGACCAAAGTCCAACCCGTTCCCCAGACTTTTTGCCCATACCAACCTCTCGGCGCTGCAATAGATTTGTAGGCTTGCGCAAGGTTGTGGAGTTTTTGCTGTGACGAAGATCTTGGTTCTGGCGATGTCGCTCGCGATGATTGCCTTCTGGGGTTCGGTCGGCGTTCTGATGTACTCGCTGATTATGTGAGTCGCCCATCGATTCCCTGTATCCTGTAATCCAGTTTGGCTTCGATCGTTCGAGTGACAGTCGATATCGAAGAGCCGGATGGTTTCAGGCCCGATGAACCTAAAATGGTGAATCCCATTATAAATCAAAAAGTTAGTGCGGACGCCGTCCGAACCGGCGCGCGCTTTCGGCATTCCACATTATTGGGTAGCGGAACCTTCAGCCGTGCTCTATAGTTTCCTTCCGGCAATGGAGGTTGCCAAAGGAGGAGCCAGATCATGAGCGATACCACTATTGGTTTTTTGGTGGCGGCTGAGCTATCCGCATTATTCTGGGCCGCAGCGTTCATGGTAGCCTTCTAGAGAATTAGCCAAGTCAGAACGCCGGATCGTGTGAATGGCGTCATCAGTTCGGTTGGTTCCGCCTTCGGATATTTTATGTCCGCCCCTGACTGTCCGCTGCCGTGGTCGCGATGCAGGCCGCAATAAGCGCCACTTGCCATCCGTTGAGTCGTCTCACCACTCCCGATCTCCCCTCGTCTTGTTTCCGCTAAGGTCCTGAGAACAACAGCTAGGTATTCGGGACTGGCGCCCGGTTCATTGATCCACAACAACCATGCGTCTGAATTCAGAGCGGACACGAGAACATGTGCGATCCAACCGATGTCAGCTCCTGAGGCGGCAAGCTCTTCGCCGCAAAGCAGCATCGATGCGTTCGCCGTTTTCATGAAAAACCTGCCAGAGCCACAGCATCACCCAGAGCATCAGGAACCAGGCGAGCACCACGTCGGAGAGGAAATGCGCGCCGAAAGCGATCCGGTTAAGCGAGAAGACAACGACGGCCGGGACCAGCGCGGCGATCGCAATCTTGCGCCAGCGCACAGGCACGAGCAGAGCCAGCGCGAGAAGCGCAATCGCGCTCGCCGACTCGCCCGAGGCAAAAGAGCAGCTGCGCGCACAGGCGTCGGAGACCTGCCAAGTCGGCGTGAAGGGTAGCTGGCCACCGAATTCGACGATCTCATAGGGGCGCGCGCGGCCAACCAGCAGCTTCAACACCTGGATTAGGAGACCCGGTCCAAGCATGTAGAAAGTAAGGAGAAAGATTGCCTTGTGTGGTCGCAATAGCCATGGCCGCGGCCTGAACGTCTGGAGAACGAGGATTGCCGCCATACATGGCAGGATCAGTGCCGGAAGCATGCGATTGAAGTCGCGCAGCATGCGCAATGCCGAGTCCGCGGAAAGCGGAAAGGCGCCCGACGCGGATGCTGCCCAGCTCGAAACCGTGAGATCGGCGCGGGGGAAAGCCATGAAGAAGAAGCTCGCAAAAATCGTAAGCGAAGCCGCGAACCGGGCCGGATGCTCAACGATATGGGTACGTGCTCGTGCGATCCGTGCACCAGGGCTTACCAGCCTCCACGGTGATACCTTGGATGACGCGGTGGTGGATTGCAGGACGCTGGACATTCCGATGGCTCGCAACTTGAACAACTATACGGGCGGGATCCTTGCCGCGGTCTGTCAAGAAATGATGGAGAAACGCACGGGATTTGGCGTGGAACGCCGTCGGACCGAGTCGGATCATGCACGGATGAATTGCAAACAGGAAATTTCCATTCCATAAGCTCGCCATGGCGACATTGGTCTCGGGGGTTTTCAGATGGTCGATAAGGGTCTCATCCTTGTGGTGGAGGACGAGCCGGAAATTGCACAGATCCTCGATGCCTATCTGGTCCGCGAAGGTTTCCGCACCGTGCGGGCGGCCGACGGCGAGACGGCACTCACCCATCACGCCGTGCTCTCACCCGATCTCGTTCTGCTTGACGTACGCATCCCGAAACTCGAGGGCTTCGAGGTGCTCGCCCGCATCCGCCGCGAGAGCAATACGCCCGCCATCATGGTCACGGCGTTCGCGGAGGATATCGATCGTCTGTCTGGCCTGAGGCTTGGCGCACAGCCTCGTGATCGGTGGCATCCAGGGGCCGCGGGGGGACAAGGCGAAACGCGCGCTCATCACAGCAACGCGCGATCTCGGTGGCCTGCGCCCGAAGGATGCGGTGCTCCTCACCCTTCACGGGCTTGTATCGGATGGCGGGGCCCCACATCTTTACGCAGTCTCGAACGAACGGCATGTGATGAACCGCCGTCGGCGCAAGCGCCGGCGAATGATGCTTGCCGACCTCGACGGCTACTGGCGCGACCGCGGCGGCGAACGTGCAGAGCCGTTCGGGTTCCGGTTGTCGATCGCCAACGATCCGGTCATACCGGAAGGCAACCGGCGGGAGCAAAGCAAAGGGGCGTTCCAGAATGTCGGTGCCTTCTTCTATTGAACAGGCGGCAGCCGCCTCTCTGGACGCATTGTATTCCGCTGAACGTGCGTCACCGGAACGGATTTCCTGATCGCCGGTCCGTCATTGTCGCGATCGAGTTCCAGTGCCGATACGACGGCATCCACAAACGCTGCAATCGGCTGTCGGATTGTCGTCAAGGCATGCGACGACCAGGCCGCCTCGGAAATATCGTCGAATCCGACAATTCCGATGTCTTCGGGGACGTTTGAGGGTCCCGCTCGACGTAATCCAGCTTAATAAAAGGAACTACCTCACAAACAAATACTTACAGTTTTCACTTGAAGTTCACATAAGTCCGTGCTTATGTGTTTCCATGATTGATAATGATATTTTTCGAGCCTTGGCTGACCCGACCCGCCGCGCGATCTTCGAGAAGCTGGCGGACGGAGTCATGAACGCCAGCGCTTTGCGTGAGGGTCTGGAGATCAGCCAGCCGGCGATGTCTCAGCATCTTGCGGTTCTTCGGAACGCCAGACTTGTCCGGGAAAAACGACAAGGGCGCTTCGTGAACTATGAGGTCGATCCGGAAGGACTAACGCTTATCGCGCAATGGCTCGCAAAGTATCGAGCCTATTGGCCTGCGCGCATCGAAGCTCTCACGGCCTTGTTGAAGGATATGGACCAATGAGCAACGGAAAGATCAAAGAGCAGAAAAACGAGATCGAACTCGAGTATGAACTAGACCAGCCGCCACAAAAGGTGTGGCGTGCGATCAGCGTTCCAGAGTTGCTTGAAAACTGGCTGCCGAAAGAGGCCCTAGCCGATCCGAAGGCGGCGTCCGTCACGCCCGACAAGGAAATCAGCTATAGAATGCGCGACAGCACACCGCCTTTCCTAGAAAGCACTGTGACATTTAGAATCGCCCCGAACGCTACGGGCGGAACCAACTTGCGGATCGTCCACGAACTTACAGATGTGAAGTTTGACCGGATGACGAAGGCAGCTGCAAACAACAACGGCCCATCCCTGATGCAGGCCGCCTGACGTAGCGAATTTTCCGAGAAAATTCTGAAAGATTGGAGTTCGCCGATGCGCGAAGCGATGCAACTCGTCCCTATGGTCATAGAGCAATCGAGTAGAGGAGAGCGGTCGTTCGACATCTATTCCCGCCTTCTCCGCGAGAGGATTATTTTTCTCAACGGTGAGGTGAACGATACCGTTTCCGCCTTGGTCTGTGCGCAATTGCTGTTACTTGAAGCGGAAAACCCGAAAAAACCGATCTATCTCTACATCAATTCGCCGGGCGGTGTCGTGACCTCCGGTCTCGCCATGTATGACACCATGCAATACATTCGCGCTTCGGTGCATACGCTTTGCATGGGGACGGCTCGTTCGATGGGATCGTTCCTATTGATGGCGGGCCAACCGGGCGGTCGCGCCGCGTTGCCCAATGCCAGCATCCTTATCCATCAACCATCAGGCGGCTTCCAAGGACGGGCCCCGGACATGCTTATCCATGCCGAAGAAATCAAGCGCACCAAGCATCGAATGACGAAGCTCTATGCCGAACATTGCAGGCGTACCTATGAGGAATTCGAGCGTGCGCTAGATCGCGACCGTTTCATGACGGCGGAGGAGGCGCTTGAATGGGGTCTTATTGATCACATTTTGAAAGTTCGAGAAGACGACTGGAGTGAAAACTCGGGCGGTATGAGGTAGGTCAAACGGGTCTGCAAACATGATCTGGCTTGCATCACAAATAGAACGGCCAAGTCGCTTCAAGCCGTTTCCAAACGGCTTCCAATTCAAACTGTCTGCTGAGTTTAGGCGCGGAGGATAACCTCTTGAGGCTGAGCGTGCTGCTGGTCCATCAAGGAGCCTGGCGGTCGAGAGCCGGCCGAGATGGCCTCCAACCACTTCAACTAGGGCGGGATGCGGAAAAGTGTGCGCGGTTTTCGGCCAAAATCCTGCTCTAACTCTCTGATGTAGATCAGGATTCAGATTTCGAGCCGATTCGGCCTGAAATCATCCTGATCTAGAGCAAATTCCAGGAAAAGTGCGAGGCGGGTTTCCGTCCGGAATGCGTAAAACAAAAGGTTAGAGCGATCTGCGCTCCAGTGAAAAGCTGAACCGCTCTAGGAGGCCGGGTGTGACGGACAGTCATCTGCCGAATAGATGAGATTCGGCGAGGCCGCAGCGCAGCGACATCAACGCGCCCGCGACCATCCGATGTGCCAAGCCAACGGACTGATATCGACAGCCTCCGGCATCGACCGCGGCATCTTGAACGGGCTGATCACCGACGTAAGCAGCGACATTTCCATCCAAGCGAACGTTGCCGACGTAAAAATATTCAAAGGGAATGCTTCGGCTCACCATAGATCCGCTTTCTTCCTACCGACCAGGCTTCTCGTTGTCCTTTGCAGGTGTCTTCATCGATGAGCCCGAAATGATCGCAGTCGAAACCGATTGCGCACTCTGGACCTGACTGGAACGGCGCGAGCGTTTGATCACGAGGACAAAGGGTTTGGTCTGAGGTTTCATGATTTCCTCGAGTTGGTTCCGCATCACGCTCGAATAGCGCCGGGCGGGATAGGATTTCCATTGATGAAGACCATGGAGCTCATAAAATCTCATGGGTCTGGTGAGTTGTCTGGCGGATCGTTCCGCTCAGGGAGCGGGAGCCTGCGAAATCCGGTTGTCACCTTCGAACGGCACCGTCAGCTCGGACACGCCGGAAACGGTTTGCCCGTCGCGGGAGACGGCCTTCCAGAACACTTTGTAGATGCCGGGAGAAAGTGGCGTGCTGATCGGAGCGATCAGGTCGGTCCTTTCACCATTCGTGTACAGCTCGTCGGTCGCAATCTCGCGTCCCGAGGAGGTGAATACGCGAACCTTCGATTTGTCGGCATCCACCGGAGCGGTAAACGTTAGAACAACATTTCGAAGGATCGCTGCGGGTGTGTCGTCGATCGTTGTTTCTAGCCTCGCCTGAGCGTCGGTGGTGAGGACCAGTGAAAGCGCCAGGGCGCATGCCATCAATATTATTTTGAACATGACTGTCTCCTGTGTCCAGAGATTGTGCTGAGCATTATTGGATAAGCGATGATCTGAAGATGCCGGCGAGCTCCGGCGTCCTGAAAAGCGGTTCCATGGCTGCGGTTCCTTTCATGTGGATCGTGTGAGGACCTATTCAGCCGGAGCCTGCGCTTCGGCAAAGGCGGGCCGCTTTCTGCTGACGAACTCGCTCAGTTTCTCGAGGTAAAGGTAGACGACCGGGGTTGTGTAGAGGGTCATCAATTGGCTGATCATGAGACCGCCGACCATCGCATAACCGAGCGGCTGGCGAAGCTCCGAGCCAGTGCCGTGACCGATCATCAGCGGCACGCCGGCAAGAAGTGCAGCAGACGTCGTCATGATAATCGGACGGAACCGCAGCAGGCAGGCTTGCCGGATCGCGTCCTCCGGCGACATTCCCTGTTCCCGCTGAGCGGCAATGGCGAAATCGACGATCATGATGCCGTTCTTCTTCACGATGCCGATGAGCAGAATGACTCCGATGAGCGCGATCACGGTGAAATCGAAGCCGAAGAGCCACAGCATCGCCAGCGCCCCGAGGCCTGCCGAAGGAAGTGTGGACAGGATGGTCAGCGGATGGAAGTAACTCTCGTAGAGCACGCCGAGGATCAGATAGATCACCGCGATCGCTGCAAGCACGAGCAGCGGTTCGCTCGAAAGTGAGCTCTGATAGGCCTGTGCATTGCCCTGAAAGGTGCCGATCAAAGTCGCAGGCTTGCCCATTTCCGCCTCGGCCCGGCCGATCGCGGCAACAGCCTGGCTCAGCGCAACACCTTTGGCGAGATTGAAGGAAAGTGTGACGGAGGGAAACTGGCTCTGGTGGTTCACGGCAAGAACAGCCGTCGGCTCGGTCGTCTGTTTCACGAGCTGATTGAGCGGAACCTGTTCTCCGGTCAGCGGTGACTTGATGTAGAGCCCATTGATCGCCACCGGCGACTTCTGGAACTGCGGGGCAAGTTCAAGAACGACATGATAGCTGTTGAGGTCGGTGAAATACTGGGTGACCTGGCGCTGCCCGAACGCATCGTAGAGCGTGTTGTCGATCGTCTGCGGCGCGATGCCGAAGCGTGATGCCTGGTCGCGGTCGATTGCCAGTGTCACGGTCGCGCCGCCGTTTTGCTGGTCCGTCGCGACGTCGGTCAGTTCAGGCAAGGTCTTGAACTTGGCGAGCAGCCTGGCCGCCCAATCGTCGAGCTCCTGCGCGTTACCATCCTGCAGTGTGTATTGGAACTGGGTGGCCGAGCTTCGTCCGCCGACATTGATATCCTGTGCCGGTTGCAGGAAGAGCTGTGCACCCTGCATCTGCGCAAGCTTTGGACGCAGCCTGTTGATGATCTCGCTTGCCGAGGCGTCGCGCTCTTCCCGAGGCTTCAGCGTGATGAACATGCGACCGGTATTGGCCGTCAGCCCTGAGCCGCTTCCGACCGCCATGCCGATTGTCGCCACACCGGGATCGCTCGCGACAATATTGCCCGCTTCGACCTGGTGACGCTGCATCTCGGAGAAGGAAATGTCCTGCGAGGTTTCAAGGATCCCCGTGATCAGGCCGGTATCCTGGGTCGGAAAGAAGCCCTTGGGAATATTGATGAAGAGGAAGCCGGTGGCAGCCAGCGAGGCGAGGAACGCAATCATCGTCAGCCGGTGGTGGCGCAGCGCAACGTCGAGCGTGCGGCGATAACCGGAAAGCAGGAGGTCGAATGCATGCTCGGAGGCGGCATAGAGCTTTCCATGACCGGACGCCTCTTCGGGTTTGAGAAAGCGGGCGCTCATCATCGGTGTGATGGTCAGGGAGACCAGTGCGGAGACACCGATCGTCATCGTGACGGTAATGGCAAACTCACGAAACAGTTTGCCGACGATCCCGCCCATCAGAAGCAGCGGAATGAAGACCGCGACAAGCGAGATGCTGATCGAGATGATGGTGAAACCGATTTCCCGGGCTCCATCGATCGCCGCCTGTTTGGGCGTCTTGCCCATCTCCATGTGACGATGAATGTTCTCGATCATGACGATCGCATCGTCGACAACAAAGCCGACTGCGATGCTCAGTCCCATCAGCGACAGATTGTCCAGGCTGAAACCTGCGACATACATCAGTGCCAGGGTGGCAAGCAGTGCCAGGGGCACGGTGACGCTCGGGATGACCGTTGCCCAAAGATTGCGGAGAAAGACGAATATGACCATGACGACAAGAGCGATCGTGATCATCAAGGTGGTCTCGACGTCGAGCACCGAGGCACGGATCGTCACCGTCCGATCGCTGAGGATCGAAAGGTGGATGGCTGCGGGCGCGATCGCCTGAAGCTCAGGCAAAGTCGCTTTGATCTGATCGACGGTATCGATGACGTTGGCACCCGGCAGCTTGAAAATAGGCAACAGGATCGCCCGCTTGCCATTCGCCCAGGCGGCGAGCTGGGTGTTCTCCGGCCCATCGATCGCCTGGCCGACATCGCTGATGCGCACTGGTGCCCCGTCGCGATAGGCGATGATCGCGTCGTTCCACGGTGCCGCGCTCAGCAGCTGATCGTTGTCGTAGATCGTGTAGGCGCGTTCGGCGCCCTGTACGCTGCCTTTGGGTGCATTGTTGGTGATGCCCGTGACGGCCGTGCGGATATCTTCGAGCGAGAGCCCCATTTCTGCGATCTTCTGGGGATCGATCTGGAGGCGCACCGAGGGTTTCTGCTGACCGAAGATCAGCACTTGCGAGACGCCGTTCAACTGGCTGATGTGCTGAGCCAACACGCTTTCGGCATAGTCGTCGACCTGGGTGAGCGGTAGCGTGTCGGACGTCAGCGCAAGCACGATGACCGGTGGATCGGCTGGATTGACCTTGCGATAGGTGGGCGGAGACGGAAGGCCTGTCGGCAATTGGCCGCCGGCAGCATTGATTGCCGTCTGGACGTCCTGGGCGGCGCTATCCACGTCGCGCGAGAGATCGAATTGAAGCGTGATCGCGCTGCTGCCAAGGGTGCTCGTCGATGTCATCTGGGTGACGCCGGGGATCTGGCCGAACTGCCGCTCCAAGGGTTGCGTGACGGATGAGGCCATCGTCTTGGGGTCGGCACCCGGCAACTGCGTCGAGACCTGTATCGTCGGAAAATCCACTTGCGGCAAAGGCGCGACAGGCAAGAAGGGATAAGCGGCAACGCCGATCGCAAACAGCCCCGCCATCAGAAGAGAGGTGGCAATCGGTCTCTGGATGAACCATGAAGAGATCGACATCATCTACTCCTTTTGCGCCGCCGCGGATGTGGAAGCTTGCTGCACAGACACATGTGTGCCTGTATCGAGCCGGTACTGGCCTTCGGTTACGACCTGCTCGTCCCCGGTAAGCCCGGTAGCAATGACAGCGCGGCCGTTCTCAATCGGCCCGGGTACAACCTTACAGACAGCGGCAACTCCATCGTCACTGACGACGTAGACGAAGAACCCGTCCCCTCCGCGCTGCAATGCGGACGAAGGGATCGTTATCGCCTGATGGAGCGTCTTCTGTTTGATCCGCAACAGAACGAACTGACCAGGCCAGAGCGCGTCATCCTTGTTCTCGAAGGTGGACTTGATCCGGATCGTGCCGCTGTTCTGATCGATTACGTTATCGATCAGGGAAAGGGTGCCCGTGGCGAGCTCCTTGGACTGATCCATCGGGAGGGCGATGACTTCCACCGGCCCCGACTTCAAAGCATCACGCACCGCGTTCAAATCATCTTCTCTGAGGGTCGACACCACCGAGATCGGCTGCGTCTGCGTGATGGTTACGATCGGCGTGGTATCGGTCGCGTGGATCTGGTTTCCGGCATCGACCTGCCGGATGCCGGCACGACCGTCGATCGGAGATCTGATCTCGGTATAGGAAAGCGAAATATCGGCGGCTTCCTTTGCCGCCTGGTCCTCGGCGAGTTGGGCAATAGCGCTCTGAACTTGGCTCTGTTGTTGTTCCACCGTCTCCTGCGTCGCAATCTGCTGCTCGGAGAGCTTTTCGTCCTTCGAGAGGAGATACTGCGCGTCGGCGAGATCGGCCTGGTCCTGCTTGATTTTCGCAGCAGCCTGATCGGCCGCCGCCTGAAACGGACGCGGGTCGACAATGGCAAGCAGATCGCCCTTCTTGACCGACTGTCCTTCCGTGAACATGACGCTCTGGAGTTCACCATCGACACGCGTCTTGATGTTGACAGTGTAGTTTGCCTGCACAGTCCCAAGACCATCCAGGTATACCGGCACCTCCTCGAGAGAGGGCTTGGCAACCTGAACCGGGACCGCAGGGGCATCGGACTCCGGCGCAGCCGCGGTCGGTTCCGTGCCTGCGACCCACAAGAAGGTCGCAGATACGCCGGCAACCAAAAGTACGATGACAGCGGCTGCCACTGTCGAGCGCCGGTGCTTTCGGGGTTCAGCAAGGGGACGAATTGGCGTCATTCCTGGGCTCCGCATAAGGAAGGTTAAAGCATTGCGCTGTGTCGATGAATCCTAGCGACGAGAGGCTACGACCGAGGAGGACTCCGCGCATCTATACGGAGGTCTAGTCGCCTCTCGCGAATGGTATGTGCGTCATGCCAGGCGGCTACACGTCGATCCGCGCCCACGATCAGGCCGTCAGCTCGCCAGAGCAGAGGATTCATGCGGTGTCAGAAAATTGCTTAGAATTACAGCGTTAGAGCGGTTCTTTACGCGTTTGCTTGAACGCGCACTCTCTAGATGAGCCGGAGACGGTTCTCCATGAGCCCGACGCTGTCGCCGGCAGGGCTTATGTGAATGGCGAGTGACGCTTCATCGAATGGGGCCGCGACGATTGGTCTGCCATTCAATTGTCGGAAAAGGAGTTATCGATCGACTTGCGCAGGGACTCCAGCCGCTTGCCGAAGCTCGCCACGTCGACGGTCTCCGTCGGTTCGTCGCGCCGCAGCTCGCATCTGAAGGTATAGGACCGGCGAGACACATGATTGACCAGGCGGATACTCAGAGACAGCAATCCTTCCCTCTCCGAGAGGTGGGTGTTCGTGAACGAGAACATCATCTACTCTCCTTACATTTGGTTGCTTCCAGGCAAGGCTGCGGCGTCGGGCATAGACGCTCGCTGCCCGGGAAGGTCTCAATAAGGGCGTTGGTCAGTATGCCGGTAGAAGACCGCACCCACTTTCCTCATCCCGCTCTAGTGGCCGAGCGCAGACTCCAGGTAGCCGATCAGCTTTTCGATATCGACCGGCTTGGCGAGGAAGGCGAACGCGCCTCCGTTCAAGGCTGAATTGCGCGTCCGCTCATCCTTGTATGAAGTGACAAAGATCATCGGCGGACGGTCCGAATGCTTATTCAGTTCAGCTTGCAGCTCGATCCCACTGAGACCGGGCATCTTCACATCAACGAGCATGCAATCGATTGCAGATCGCGGCTCGAAGGAGAGAAACTCCTCCGCCGATGAGAACAACCGGCACTCGTAACCGCAGGACCGGACGAGATCATCCATGGCTTCACGGATGGCCTGGTCGTCGTCGACAACGGCTATGGTAGGGACTGGGGGCAATGAAACGACCTTTTCTTACTGCTTTCTGATGTTTCTTATGCGCTCATGCCGGATTGAAAGATATCATACGAAGATACAGGTGGCGGTACGCTTTGGCCCAGCATTTCGGCCTTCCTTACGAGCTCGGCGACCGAGCGGGCTTTCATTTTGCGCATCACATTGCCCCGATGCAGTTTCACGGTAACCTCGCTGATGCCGAGCTCGTAGGCGATCTGCTTGTTCATCATTCCCTTGACCACCGCGTCCATGACTTCGCGCTCGCGCGGGGTCAGGTTCTCCGCGAGCGATGCGACCGCTTCGTTTTGTGCGCTGTGGCGTCGGCGAGCCGCATCGCGCTCCATCGCGGCACCCACCGCGTCCAGAATGTCCTGATCCCTGAAGGGCTTGGTCAGAAAATCGACCGCACCGGCCTTCATGGCCCGGACGCTCATCGGTATATCGCCAAACCCGGTCATGAATATGATCGGCATCTTGCTGCCGATGCGCGCCAGTTGTGGCTGGAAGTCCAGACCGTTCACTCCCGGCAAGCGCACGTCGAGCAGAATGCAGCCCGGACGATTGAAGTTCGCCATTGCCAGGAAGGAAGTTGCGTTTTCGAACGCCTCGGCCTCAATCTTCATTGAACGAAATAGGTCGATGAGAGACTCCCTCATAGAGAGGTCATCATCGACGATAAAGACAACTGGCCCTGACGGTTCCTTCAGGTGCTTGCGTGCATTACGCATGTTCCGCCTCCGGCGTTATCGGCAGGCGCATTTCGAAGATCGCGCCACCTTCTGAATGATTTGTTCCATCGAGCTTTCCACCACGAGCCTCCAGCGTGCTGCGGCAAATCGACAGGCCCATGCCCATGCCGGTCGCCTTCGTCGTAACGAACGGGGCAAAAAGCCTGTCCTTCACATCTTCTGCGATCCCGGGCCCCGTATCGCGCACGGAGATGCAGACGTGCTCGATGTCTGGCCGGTCTATGGCCACCGTGATGATCCGCTCCCGGCTGCCCGCCGCATCCATTGCCTGAATGGCATTGGTGATGAGATTGATAAGCACCTGCTGCAGTTCGATCTTCACGGCCGAGATTGGCGGGATCCGTGACTTACGCTCGATAAGGACTGTGGTCCCGCTTCGTTGAAGCTCGTGCTCCATGAGGGCCATCGTCTCCTCGACCAGCCTGTCCAGGCTCACGCTTTCGAGCTTATTGCTCGAAGTAGAAAGGAGGCTGCGCGTATTCTGGATGATCTCGCTCGCGCGCTGACTGTCACGGATCGTTCTCTCTGCCGAACGTCGGACAGCCGCCAGATCCGGCGGATCGCGGTCAAGCCATCTGAGCAACGTTTGGGCGTTGACGACGATTGCACCGAGCGGTTGGTTGAGTTCATGGGCCAGCGACGCGGAGAGAGCACCGACCGTCGCGGCCTTGGATGCTTTCGTCAGTTCGTCCTGCGCCTCGGCCAGGGCCTTCAGCGCCATCTCGCGCTGCGTGATATCGACCATGCTGACGACAACGCGGCTGAAGGCAGCCGGATCCTCCGGGAAGCTGATGCTAAGCAGGACGAGCTTGGTTTCCCCGTTGTCTGCTCTTACCTCCACCTTGTGCTCGAAAACTCTCTCGCCGTCCATGATCGCCTGCAGCAGGTCAGGGAACTTTCCGCTGCCGGGAATGATGGACCGTCGCAGGGCGGCAGGTGAGGCGGAGGCCGGCCCCAGCAGTTCCCGCGCCGCCTCATTCGCCGCAACGACGCCGATGAGGCCGATACAATGATCGACAATGGCAGGATTGGCGCGGGCATATGCCCTGATGTCTGACACACCCTGCGCCCTCACATTCATCAAGTAGCTGCGTAGCTTGGAGTAGTCGCGTTCCCAGAGCGCGACGCGGGTGCGATCGAAGATTGAGCGGTATCTGGCCTCGCTCTCTTTCAGCGCGGAATTTGTGGAAAGCAGAGCAAGGCGCCCGGCCTCCGTTTTCAGAAGCAGCGCGGTCGTTATGCACAGCGCCGCCAAGGCCACGATCAGGCGGATCGTCGACTGCAGATCGGCATCGCCGCCATGCGTCATGAAGTAGGAAAGAAGCGTGAGCACGGCGCATGCTGCAGCGATGACCATCAGGCCGAGCCGCGTTGTTGCCTGTGCGGCAAACAGCATCGTGACGACATAAAAAACCGCGATTGCGCCTTCGATGTCCGTGTAAGTATCGACATAGAAGACCATTGCTGCAAGCGCGATGGCAATCAGGCCAAAGCCCAGGTTATGGCCTCTTTCTGCTTCCCAAGCGCGAAATATCAGTGATGCTATGGACATTTTTCTCCCGGTCTATTCGGCCGTGACCATACCTGCTTCCCGGCACAATCTAACCTATACATAGGTGTGAGTTGGCCGGGCAGCTCGCCTGGTTTAGGGCGACTTTCGCACTTTGCCGATCATGCAGCCTTCTCCGGCGCCACCGGAGCTGCATCCGATGCTTTGCGATGGAAGCTCGGGTGCAACGGCCCAAAAGGCATTGCTCCCATGCATGCGGCCAGGGCCAGACCCGCAATCGCAAAACAGAACGACAGCACGAAGCCGTCTGCATAGGAGAGCACGTAGGCCTGGGCGCGGACCTGCGCTGCAACCGTGGACAGCGCCTCCAGATCCCCTCGCGCGGAGGTGCCGAAAAGCGTCTCCAGCTTGGCCATCACGCCGTGGAGATCGCGTGATGAGGCCGCAATCGGGCCGCCTAATATGTTGGAATGAAACTGCTCGCGCTGCCGCAGCCAGGTGTTCAACAGGCTTATCGAGAGCTCGGCACTTCCGAGCCGTATGACCTGGATATAGGCTGACGCCGCCGTAGAGCGCTTCGGATCGGTGTTGGCGAGCAGGTAGACGACGGTGGAGAAGAAGGCGAATGTTTGACCGGCCGTATACAGGAAAACAATCGGCAGGAACGTCCAGGGCGACCATTCCATTGTGAGACGGGAACCGAGCAGGGCCCCGATCGCCATCGCGGAAAGGCCAAGGATGATGCACAGTCTTGCGTCCACACGGCGCTGCAGGAAGAGAGCGAGCGCGATGAACACGAAGACAGGGATGACCGCTCCGACGATATAGAGCTCCGATATCGCGATCGGTCGCAGTCCGGACACGTTCTGCAGGAAGCCTGGGATGACGATCGATGCGCCGGCGTTCGAAAATGTGAAGGCAATGATGATGGCGTAGCCCAAGCCGATATTGCGGGACAGGATGGCGCTCGCATGCGCCCAGGGGTTTTGGACGACGCTTTCGTTGATGAAGAATCCGATGGCAAGGATTGCGCCGCCGACAAGCAACGAGGTGACGACGCCCGACTGGAACCAGTCCAATCTGTTCCCCTGATCGATGCCAACGTAAAGCATCGTCATCGATGAGCCGAGCAAGAGCATCCCGCCCCAATCTGCGCCCCTAAGCAGGCCGACGTTGATCTCCTCTTTGGGAGCCGCAATGATCAATAGGAGCGCAATCAGCGGTGCGACAATCACGTCCTGCCAGTAGGTCCACTGCCAGCCGAGATAATCGCCATAGACCCCGACGAGAACAAAGCCGAGGTTTTGCGACAACGGAACGCGGAGGGCGTAAATCGCGATTCCGATCAGCCAGTATTTCATGTCGAGATTCCGGAAGATCACCATAATGGTGGCCGGAATGAAGACCCCGAGCAGAAAGGCCCTGCAGGCGTGAAGCGCAAAAAGGCTTGCGCTGTCATGGACCAGCGGGATCGCGAATGAGATGCAGGCATAGACCAGGCTCGAAGGAATCATTACGCGACGAACCCCGAAGACCGTGACGAGCCATGCGACTGCGGATGAGATGAGGATTTGCGGCGCGTTCGCAACCGTGCTCAGCCATGAGGCTTCGTCGACACCCAGTGAATAGGCGCCGCGAAGATCCGGAAGCCCAACGGCGAAGACCCTGGTGTCGAAGCCGACCACGAAGGACGCCAGCAACAGCGCGGCGACAATAAGAACGGGATTTTTCGCGGTCGTGCCGCTGGTGACAGGGCCGAAAGCGCGCGGTGCCGCGCTCATCGGCTTGCATCCGCTGAGGTGTCGACGGTCACGACTGCCGACATTCCAGGCCTAAGCTCGTCGAGCAGCGGCTGGTCAGGATCGAGATCGATTCGCACCGGAATACGCTGCACAACCTTCGTATAGTTGCCGGTGGCGTTGTCGGGTGGAAGGAGTGCGAATATGGAACCGCTGGCCGGCGATAGCCGCGAGACCTCTCCACGCAAGGTCTGCCCGGGGAACGTATCGATCGTGACCTTTGCCGCACGCCCGGGGGTCATGCGGGAAAGCTGCGTCTCCTTGAAGTTTGCGTTTACGTAGACGCTCGGCAGCGGAACCTCCGAAATGACACTTGTCCCGGCTCCGACATAGTCGCCTTCGTGAACGAGCTTGCGGCCAAGGACGCCATCGAAGGGGGCATAGATACGGGCGTAACCCTGGTGGATCAGCGCCGTGTCGAGGTTTCCCTGGGCCGCGCTAACCTGTGCCCGCAGCAACGGATATTGGCCATCGAGAACTTTCAGCTGTGCCTTCTGTTGTTCGATAGCCGCGGCTGTCGATTTGACTAGGGCCTGAGCCTGGAGATAGGCCGACTGAGCCTGTTGCAGCAGCTGCTGCGACGTGGCATTGCCAAGGCTTGTCTGGCGGTGGAATTCCTGCTCCGTCTGCGTCTGCTGCGCAAGTGCAGACCCGTTCTGCGCTTCGGCTGCCGCCACCACAGCTTTCTGCAGTTCGATCTGGTTGGCAAGGTTTGCTAAAGAGGCGTTGGCGGATGCCAGGTTCGCCCTGGCAACCTCGACGGCAGCATCAAATTCGCGCGGATCGATTTCCGCGAGCAACTGGCCTTTCGTCACTCTCTGGTAGTCGGCGACTGGCGTGCCCCGAATGATGCCGCTGACCTGCGCGCTAAGGGTTGACACATCCGCATTGACGACGGCATCGTCCGTCGATTGCCGGGCGGCACCCGCAACCCATCGGTTCCAGTCGATCGTGACCAGCGCCACGCCTCCGCTCACGAGAGCGACCGCCAGGACCGGAATGGCAAGCCGTTTGATCGTCGCCAATATGGTCGAAGGTTGCGAGGTCGGTATCGGAGCCTCCGCAGTCGGAGCGCGAGTAGCCGGCAGTGATGGATCAAGCGTTGTGACGTTGAGCTGGTCGGCCATCACGAGCCTCCCCTCCTGTTCCGATTGGCTGGTCGATGCCGGCAGAGTACCCACGCATGCTGCTGTGCTGAATCATACGTAGGTGTAGGTGGACAAGCAGAAGGTGTAGGCGCTGGCGAACGAGGCTATGAAAGCGACAGCCGGCCTGGTCTGAATGCAACGCTGCCGGATCTCCCGGCATCGACCCGACGCCGGGACAGCTGTTCCGGAAATCCCAAGCCGGCTAACCGTCGGCGGCAGCCACCACGACAGGGACGCCCTTGTAGCCGGGTGTTCCCGACAAGCGGTCATAGTGATGGAGCGAGACCACGGCGTTCATCTCCGGATAATAGCCTGCGGCTGAGCCTTTCGGGATATTGTACTCGATTGCGGTGAACCCGCGCACGAGGTGTGTGACTTCGCCGGCCCCGACCAGACCCTTGATGTCGATGCGGTCGCCATCCTTGAGACCGCGCTCGGCCAGATCGTCCTTGTTCATGAAAATCACGTCACGCCGGCCGAAGACACCGCGGTAACGGTCATCGAGGCTGTAGACTGTCGTATTGTATTGGTCGTGACTGCGGATCGTGGTCAGCACCAGCGCATCCGGGTTCTTGATCAACGGGTCCTCGTCCAGACCGGGCGCAACGAGGAAATTCGCCTTGCCGTTCGGCGTATTCCACCGGCGGAAGGACGCCGGAACGTCGAGCCGGAAGCCACCGCGTACTCGCACACGCTTGTTGAACTCGTAGAAGTCAGGGAAGACCTCCTCGATCTTGTCGCGGATGCGGTCGTAATTCGCAATTAGTCCATCCCAGTCGATGCCATGGCGATCGCCCAGCGTCGCCTTTGCAATACCCGCGATGATGGCCGGTTCGGACTTCAGAATATCGCTTGGTGGTTTGAGGAAGCCGCGGGAGGCGTGAACCATTGACATGGAATCCTCCACGGTCACGGCCTGGGGACCGGAGATCTGCGTGTCGAGATCGGTACGGCCGAGGCACGGCAGGACGAGTGACGTCTTCGCGGTCAGGAGATGCGACCGGTTCAGCTTGGTCGCAATGTGAACTGCGAGGTCGAGCTTGCGCATGCCTTCCCAGGTTGCCTCCGGATCGGACATGGCGACCGCAAGATTGCCGCCAAGGCAAATGAGCGCCTTGGACTTGCCTGCGATGATGGCTTCCACGGCCTCGACTGCGTTGTGGCCCCTTTCCCCGGTCGGGCGGAAACCGAATGCACGCTCGATGCCGTCGAGCAGCGCCTTGTTGGGAATTTCGGTGATGCCGACGGTGCGGTCGCCCTGAACGTTCGAGTGACCGCGGAGCGGGCAGAGGCCGGCCCCTTCCTGGCCTATATTGCCCCTGAGCATCAGGAAATTGGTCAATTGCTGCACATTGGCAGTGCCGTTGGCATGCTGGGTGATGCCCATGCCGTAACAAAGGATGACGTTCTTTGCCTGAACGTAGATGCTGGCCGCACTATCGATTGCTTCCTTATCAAGGCCGCTGACGGCAACAATCTGATCCCAGCTGGTATTCTCGACATCGGCGCGCAAGGCGTCGAAGCCGACGGTGTGCTCCTCGATGAAGGCGCGATCCAGCACGCCGGATCCACCTGCCGCGATATCCGCCGCATCCCGCTCGAATACCGCCTTCATCAGGCCCTTGAGCGCTGCGAGGTCGCCTCCCGTGCGAACTTGGTGATAGGCCGAGGCGATCGGCGTCGATGACAGCGTCACCATTTCGACCGGGTTCTGCGGTGCCGCAAAGCGCTCGAGCGCGCGCTCCTTCAGCGGATTGAAAACGATGATAGGTACGCCGCGGCGCGACGCATTATGCAGCGTCGTCATCATGCGCGGATGGTTGGTGCCCGGATTGTGCCCGAAGCTGAAGATTGCGTCGGCATGGTCGAAATCCTCGAGCGTCACGGTACCCTTGCCGACGCCGATCGACTTCGGAAGCCCCACACTGGTTGCCTCATGGCACATGTTCGAGCAGTCGGGAAAGTTGTTGGTGCCGTAGGCTCGAACGAAGAGCTGATAGAGGAACGCGGCCTCGTTGGAAGCCCGTCCCGAGGTATAGAACTCTGCCGTGTTGGGATCGTCGAGCTTCTTTAGTTCGTCCGCGATGAGCTCGAATGCCGCGCTCCACTCGATCGGCTCGTAGCGATCGCTTTTGTGATTGTACTGCAACGGGAAGGTCAGTCGGCCGGTGTCTTCCAGCTCATGGTCCGTCCAGTTCCAGAGCTCGGAGACGGTATGGCCGGCAAAGAATTCCGGCCCCGGCCGTTTGGCGGTGGATTCCCAGCTGATGGCCTTGGCCCCGTTTTCACAGAATTCGAACGAAGACGTATGCTTCGGATCGGGCCATGCGCATCCGGGGCAGTCGAAACCCTCCGGCTGGTTGGCCTTCAGCAGCGTCTTGGTGCCCTGGGCAACGACCTGCTGGTGGGCCAGGGTCCTGGCGACCGCTTTGAGCGCGTCCCAGCCGCCTGCCGGGTGATCGTACCGTTCGATACCTTCTGGACGCTTATCCTTCAATTTCGAAACTCCTTCGATCTTGCGCGGCAGACAACCGCAGGTCGCAATGATTGACGCATCAGTCCGAGTGAGGCTAGCAACCGACATTGCCCCTGCACACTATACTGAGGCATAGGGCGCTGCGGACCGTTCGCCATGTATCCGCAACACCGATCGGGATTTGATGAAGAGGACGAAGATCTGCGGATGGCGGGGATGCTGATGGTCTTCGATGCTTGTAATCGTTACAAAAAAGGGAAAGGCCGTCTCCGGCGGAAGGAGGCGGCCTTTGGCGGATCTTGGGGGTGATCCGCGGCTTCGGTGGAGGGGGACACCGAAGCTTGGTAGCCGGGGAAGCTACTCGCCTCATCGGGGGCAGGTTGAGGCGATGGGGAGAAGGTAGCCCGATCCCCCACGCCGCGTAACTACACTTAGGTATGGGCCAGCCTACACCAGCATGCGATTTCGGCGCGTCCGCCGTCACCCATATTCTGCGCGGCGACCGGCGGGCAACCATTAATGGCTCGCAAATCAGACAACCAGATCGCTCAAGGAGAGATATGATGGACACTCAAGCAGCAGCCAAGGCCCGCAGCCTTCCGCTCGCAACGCCGACCGACCTTGGTTCCGATGCGACCAGGGATATTGCAGCAGCGCTGACCGCATTGCTTGCGGACGTCTTTGCGCTTTATCTGAAGACCAAGAATTTCCACTGGCATATCTCAGGCCCGCATTTCCGCGACTATCATCTGCTGCTTGACGAACAGGGCGCCCAGATTTTTGCGATGACGGACGACATTGCCGAACGGGCGCGCAAAATCGGCGGCACGACGTTGCGCTCCGTCGGGCACATCGCCCGCCTGCAGCGGCTGCTCGACAATGACGCGGACTTCGTCTCGCCGGACGACATGCTTGCCGAGCTTCGCGACGACAACAAGCAGCTCGTCTCCATCCTGCGGCAGCTGCATGAATTGACATCCTCCCACAACGACCATGCCACGACCAGTCTGATCGAAAACTGGATCGACGAAACGGAACGACGTCTGTGGTTCCTTTTCGAAACGACACGCCGTTCCCTCTGATATCACGCCCCTTACCCTTAAAAGGATTTCACAATGAAGACGTATATTCTTTCTCTATTGGCTGCCGGCATGCTGGCAGTTCCTGAAATCGCAAACGCCGAGCGCGCTGAAGTCGGCAAGCTGGATTGCGATGTTTCCGCAGGCATCGGCGCCGTGGTCGGGTCGAAGCAGGACGTCGATTGCACGTTCACGCCCACCGGCAGCGGTGCCGCTCAGCACTATGTCGGCAATATCACTGACTTCGGCCTCGATATCGGGACAGTGGAAAAAGGCCACATGTTCTGGCTCGTCTATAATGCCACGCGCGACCCGGTCGGCGGCCTGCAGGGAACCTATAGCGGCGTTACAGCCGATGCGAGCGTAGGCGTCGGCGGTGGCGCAAATATCCTCGCCGGTGGAACGACGAAGACCCTGTCGCTGCAGCCGGTTTCCGTCTTGGGCGATGTCGGTCTCAACTTCGCCGTCGGCGTGACGGCGCTGAAGCTTCGGCTGGCGAACTGAGAACAGGAAGGCGGGCGAAGCCGACCCGCCTTATCCTCGAAACCTTGTTGTTGAAGATATCAAGTCACAGCTCTGCTCTAACGAAGGACGACGCTATGAAGCCGATTACTCGACGTACATTTTCGACAGCTCTCGCTGCGGGCGCTGCGGCCGCATTGGTTGCGCCGCGCTTGAGTTTCGCAGCCGCGCCTGCGCCAGTCAAAGCGCGCAACGTGGTCCTTGTGCATGGGCTCTTCGCCGATGGATCATGCTGGACCGAAGTCATCGCCCGCCTTCAGGCCAAAGGCCTCAACTGCACGTCCGTTCAAAACCCGCTGACAACGCTGCCTGAGGCGGTCGCCTCAGCCAATCGGGTCCTGGATCGGCAGGATGGCCCGACTGTTCTGGTGGGGCATTCTTTCTCGGGGATGATCGTTACGGATGCCGGCGTACATCCAAAGGTCTCTTCGCTGGTCTATGTTGCGGCCCGCGCCCCCGATGCCGGCGAAGACTACACGGCACTGGCCAAGACCTATCCGACGCCGCCTGCGTCGGCTGGCATTGTCTTCGACGGCGATGAAGGGCGACTCACAGAGGAAGCTTTCCTGCGCGATTTCGCCGGAGACGTTCCTGAAGCTAAGGCGAAGGTGTTGTATGCGGTCCAAGAGCCCTTCCAGAAAGCGCTTCTTACCGGGAAGACGACAAATGCCGCCTGGCGTTCAAAGCCGAGCTTCTATGCCGTTTCGAAAAATGACCGAACTATCAACCCGGATCTTGAACGGTTCATGGCAAAGCGCATGGGCGCAAAAACGATCGAAGTCGAGGCAAGTCACGTTTCGATGATTTCGCGCCCGGATGAGGTCACCCGTCTCATTCTCGAAGCGGCCGGACAGGAAAAATAGCGAGAGCGTCGGCAAGAGATCTTTTCTATGGATCTTGGACTGCCGTAAAGGCTCGCTCTGGGGCCGCCGCGAGGGCGGCCCCGTTCATGACGATATAGCTAAGTTTGCATATCGTCCCTTCAGACATCGCCAGGTTTCATCGACGGAGAGCCGGATGTCGCCCAAAAAATCGCGCATACTTTTCGGCATCCCGCTTCATGCGTCGAGACCTCAACAGCCATCGCTCTAAAGAACGATGAGGTGGCAAAGCAGGGATGCATGCCGATAGTTCGGATGTCGGAGTGCTTTAGCGACTACTCAACAATGCCTGCTGGAGCCGGAACGACGCAAGTGCTACGATTCACAGCTAAAATCAGCGATGCCCCGAAGAACGAGAGCAAGCACTTTGACATAAGGGGGTAGTGGTGGGTTTCGAGGAAATCTTCAGAGAAGCTGAGGCCTGGGTCCGGACCGTTCTTCTTAATTCATGGACACTATACCAGTGCGGATTGATTGCTCTGGGTTTCCTGCTTTCTGCATCCGCTGCAAAACGAGTGGAGCCCATTGTTGAAACACGGGCGCGCAAAATCAAGGGAAACCCGGACCTGCTGCGCGTTATTGTCGCCTTCCTCAGGCGCCTGCGTTGGCTCTTCCTGATCGTGTGGCTATGGCTGGTGGAAGGTATGCTATCGCGCTATGCGGGACCGTCCCATCAATGGCTTATCACAATGGCGCTGACGCTCACGGCTGCATGGTTCGTCGTAGCGGTGCTGACGAGGATCATCCGCAATCAGACCCTTGCACGCGTCGTTGCGATTGGGAGTTGGTGCTACATCGCCCTCTACGTCGTTGGGCTCGATGGACCGGTCCTTGGGGGTCTCGACAGCGCTGCCGTCAGGATCGGCGCGGTAAGGCTTTCATTGCTCCTGATCATAAAAGCCATAGTTCTGGTGGTTGCGCTGGTCTGGCTCGCCGTACTGGTTGGAAACGTTTCTTCCCATTGGGTTCAGCGATCCACGGACCTTTCCCCCTCCTTCAAGGTGCTCATCAGCAAACTTATCAAAATCGGCTTGATCGTGGTGGCAGGCACGATCGCACTGTCGGCCACCGGGATCGACCTTACCGCCCTCACGATATTCTCGGGCGCAGTGGGCGTCGGTGTCGGTTTCGGCTTACAGAAGGTCGTGTCGAATTTCATCTCCGGTGTCATCATCCTGCTCGACAAGTCCATCAAGCCGGGGGACACCATTTCGCTCGGTGAAACTTTCGGCTCGATCAGGGACCTACGCTCCCGTTTCGTCTCGGTCATCACCAGGGACGGCAAGGAATATCTCATCCCGAATGAGGATTTTATCTCGCAGCAAGTGGTGAATTGGTCGTTTTCCAGCGATTACGTCCGCATCGAAGTCGATTTCGGAACTTCCTATGACAGCAACCCGCATGATGTCGTGCGCATCGCCATAGAAACGGCAAAGAGCATTCCTCGCATCGCGAACACCTATTCTGCCCCAGTGTGCTGGATGACGGCCTTCGGATCCTCTTCGATCGATTTCAAGTTGAGGTTCTGGATTTCTGATCCGAGCAACGGGCTAACCAACATTCGCGGCGAGGTACTCATGGCGTTGTGGGACGCCTTCAGGCAAGCGGGGATTTCGATCCCCTTCCCGCATCGGGAGATCATCATGAAGACGCCTGTCGAAATCGCTCAGCGTCCGTCTGAACTGAGATAAAGCACCTTTGTGCGTCCTTCCAAAAGCATGGCGCTGTCATGGGCACAGCGTCAGCAAGACCGGCGGATTAAGCCTGATGCATGTCGCGCAAAAGTGTGCAGCGGTTTTGCGACAACGACATGCATGAAAACAATAGTCTAAAGCCTGTCGCGTGAATCTCTTTTCACGCGACAGGCTTTAACGCTTCCACCGCAGAAAGACCGTTGCGAGCGGCGGCAGGGTGAGCAGGATCGAGTACGCCTTATCTTGCGCCGGCTGACCTTCAGCCCAGGCCTCGGTTTGCCCGAAATTGGACCCTCCGTAGATCGCCGCGTCGGTATTGAGCACCACTTCCCAATGCCCTTCTATCGGCACGCCAACGCGATAGCCGTACCGTGGCACGGGCGTGAAATTGGACATGATCAGAATTTGCGAGGAGCGGTCTTGCGGGCTGCGGAGCATGCCGTAAACGGAGTTTTCTGAATCGTCCACAATCGCCCATTCGAAGCCCTCCGGATGGAGGTCGCCGTACTGCAAAGCCGGTTCCCGGATGTACAAGCTGTTGAGATCGCGGATCAATCGCTGAATCCCTGCATGATCGGGCAGGTCGAGCAGGTCCCAATGCACGGAACTGTCATGGCTCCATTCGCTTTCCTGGGCAATCTCACCACCCATGAAAAGCAGCTTCTTGCCCGGATAGCCCCACATGAGGCCATAATAAGCACGCAAGTTGGCGAGCTTCTGCCAATGGTCGCCTGGCATTTTGCCGAGGAGTGAACCCTTTCCGTGAACGACCTCGTCATGGGAGAGCGGTAGTATGAAGCGCTCGGAATAGGCATAGATCATCCCGAAGGTCATCGTGCCGTGGTGATATTTGCGATAGACCGGATCCTCCTGCATGTAGTGCAGCGTATCGTGCATCCACCCCATGTTCCATTTGAAGTCGAAACCGAGGCCGCCCTCTTCCGGCCTACGGGTGACGCCCGGCCAGGCGGTCGATTCCTCCGCTAACGTGAAGGCATGCGGACAACGGTCATGGACGATACTGTTCAAGTGTTTGAAGAACTCGATCGCTTCGAGGTTTTCCCGTCCGCCATACTGGTTGGGGATCCATTCACCCTCATTACGGCTGTAGTCGCGATAGAGCATCGATGCGACCGCGTCCACACGCAGTGCGTCGACATGATAGTGCTCCAGCCATTCCAGCGCCGAGGCAATCAGGAAACCCTTTACCTCGTTGCGACCGAGATTGTAGATCAGTGTATTCCAGTCCTTGTGGAATCCCTCACGCGGATCTTCGTGCTCATAGAGGGCGGTGCCGTCGAAGCGGGCGAGCCCCCAGACATCGGTGGGAAAATGCGCAGGCACCCAATCGAGAATGACGCCGATGCCGGCGGCATGGCAGCGGTCGACGAAATAGGCGAAATCTTCCGGAGTGCCATGGCGGCCGGTCGGAGCGAAAAGGCCCAGCGGCTGATAGCCCCAGGAGCCGCCGAAGGGATGTTCCATGATCGGCAGCAGTTCTATGTGCGTGAAGCCGAGATCTTGCGCATAGGGAATCAATCGCTGGCTGAGCTCGACCCAATCGAGCCGCCGGTTTCCCTCCTCGGTGATCCTGAGCCAGGACCCGGTATGCACTTCGTAGACTGAGATTGCGTCTTCGCGCGGCGGGTTGGCGCGATGCGCGCGCATCCACCCTTCATCTGTCCATTGGAAAGGCTTTGCGGAAGCTACGATCGAGCCAGTCGAGGGTGCGGCTTCGCTGGCACGGGCAACCGGGTCCGCCCTCTGGGGCAGGAGATTGCCGTTAGAATCGAGCAGCTCGAATTTATAACGCTCTCCATGCGTCAGACGCGGGATGAAGATTTCCCATATGCCGGCTGATGGCCGCAGTCGCATTGGATGTCGGCGACCATCCCAAGCGTTGAAGTCGCCGACCACGGAAACCCGCCGCGCATTGGGCGCCCATACAGAGAAGCGTACGCCGTGGACGCCATCGACTTCCATTGGAACTGCACCAAGCGTGCGGCCGAGGTCGTAGTGTGTTCCCTGAGAGATCAGATGAAGATCAAGGTCCCCGAGCAACAGCCCAAAGGAATAGGGATCTTCCGTCTCCTGCACAGCATCCTGCCATTGGATGCGAAAAAGGTAGCTGGCTGCTCCGCCGATGGCACCAGCAAAAAGGCCGCCATCATGAATCGTCTCCAGCCGCGACAGCACGCGATTGGTGTCGGGCTCTACCACGTCCACGGCGAGCGCCCCCGGCAACAGGGTTCTTACCACTGTCAGATTGCCATATTGATGACGCCCGAGGATTGAGAATGGATCACCATGCCGCCCTTCAACGAGGGCTTGGAGGCCCTCCTGGACGGTGCCGATCATAAGCTCTGAGGGCTCGTATCTCATGCGACGTTCTCCAAGAGATTCGATGCGATGGCCGACAAACCAGCAAGCGGCAGCGGTAGCCAGGTGGGGCGGTTACGCGCTTCGTAAGCGATCTCATAGGCCGCCTTCTCCAGCAGGAACAGGTCGAGGATCCGACCACGCGAATCCGCCAGACTGCTAAGCTCGCGCGCACCGTCGATGGCGTCGAAATAGGCCTGAAGGACCGCAGGTTTCGCCATGTCGATGAAGCGCGCCACAAGCTCCCTATGCCTTTGGTCGTCCACTTCGCTCACCAGTTCCCGGTCAATGCCCGCGGACGCCGCCAGATAGCTGAACGATCTCAGCAGCCCTGCAACATCGCGCAGTGGATTGGCTTTGGCGCGGCGTTCGGCGAGACCACGGGCGGGCTCGCCTTCAAAATCGATGATATAAGCATCGCCCTCCGCAACCAGCACCTGCCCCAGATGGAAATCACCATGATTGCGGATCATCAACGTGCCAGTCGCCGCTTTGGCAAGCCTTCCCGCCACATCCAAAAGCATCTCGCGCCGCTCGATGAGCGGTGCGATATGCAGGGCGATCTCAGGCGTGAAGTCGTTGTGCGCCTCTTCGAGGATGGAGAGACCTCCCTGGATTTGCGCCTTTACGGCATCGCCCCACCGTGTGGCATCTTCGTCGGATACGGTGACCGGTTTGAAGTCTTCGTTTTTGGTGGGCTGCGCCAGCGCGATATGCAGTTCGGCGAGCCTTTTGCCGATAGTCGCAGAGAAATCGACCAATGGCTTGAAATGTTCATCCGCTGCATCTCCGTCGACGCCGGTAACCATCACCTCATCGATCGTTCGGCGCAAGTTGCTGAGCATCCAGTTCCAGGCATCGCCCTGATTGCGGATGGCGTTCTGCACGATGATCAAAGTGTAGCGGCTACCATCAGAGGCAATATGCGCCACTTCGCCGAGCAGCTGCGCTGTATTCTTAAATCCGACGTTCGTCAGGTAGCGGGTCATCTCCACCTCGGGGTGGATCCCCGGGAGGATATGGCGGATCAGCTTTACCATCGCCATGTCGCCGATGATCAGCGAGCTATTGGATTGCTCGGCGGAGAGCCAATGCACCGGCATGTCGTTGAGGTTCATGCAGTCCAGCTGGTCGGTTCCGAGAAATTCCAACGTCCCGGCGCGGCCTGAAACCACCGCGCGTTCGCAGAGCCCGCGGATGACGCCCCGTGCCAGACTCTCCATCGCAAAGCCGTCGGTCAGAAAGCCGACGCGCCGCCCCTGGCGGAGGCGGGCAAGAGCAAGTTGTTGCGCGAGCGCTGCCGGCTGGTTGTCATCCCATGACACTGCAAGCGGCAGCAGATAGATGTCCTTGCGTCCGTCAACCTCGGCTTCCAGTTCTCCGAGCAGGAGGTTATTGGCGAAAGGCAGCGGCGTCGCGGTGATGAGCGAGGCGCTCCTTAACGCCTCGCCCTTTCCGCCAAACCAGCGCCGCTTGCCGAGATAGGCCGGCAGTACTTCGTTCGAGAGCGTCCCGGAAAGTCGTGGCTCGTCGAGCAGTTCCTGCAGGTCGCGGCGCACCACCATTGTCACCATGTCCTGCAACTGTTCCGGAGGCGCGGTACGCCACGCTGGGCCATCGGCCTCCTGGGAGAGCTGGAACCAGAAGAATCCGTAAGGGGGGAAAGTGAGCAGATAGGTGAGCTGCCCGATCGGCGGGAACGGAGACATGCCTGTCAGCTCGATCGGCACGCGGCCCTCGAACTGCGCGAGATCGAGTTCGACTGCTTGTGGCAGGCGGGAGAGATTGGCGACGCAAAGGATCGTCTCGCTGCCATATTCACGCAAATAGGCCAGGACCTTGCGGTTGCTCGGCGCAAGGAACTTCAAAGAACCGCGTCCGAAGGCTGTGTGCCTGTTGCGCAGGGTCAACATGTGCCGGGTCCAGTTAAGCAGCGAATGCGCGTCGGCTCCTTGTGCCTCAACATTCACTGCCTCGTAACCGTAGAGGGGATCCATGATCGGCGGCAGCACAAGCCGCGCGGGATCGACTCTGGAGAAGCCGCCATTACGGTCGGGAGACCACTGCATCGGCGTGCGGACGCCGTCGCGGTCACCGAGATAGATGTTGTCGCCCATGCCGATCTCATCGCCATAATAGATCACCGGAGTACCGGGCATGGAAAGCAGCAGCGCATTCATCAACTCGACGCGGCGGCGATCGCGCTCCATGAGCGGCGAAAGGCGACGCCGGATTCCGAGGTTTATACGGGCGCGACGGTCGGTGGCATAGATGTTCCAGAGATAGTCCCGCTCTTCGTCGGTCACCATCTCAAGAGTCAGCTCGTCATGGTTCCTCAGGAAGATTGCCCATTGGCAAGTCTCCGGGATTTCAGGCGTCTGCCGCATGATGTCGGTAATCGGAAAGCGGTCTTCCTTGGCGATCGCCATGTACATGCGCGGCATCAGCGGGAAGTGGAAGGCCATATGGCACTCGTCGCCGTCGCCGAAATATTCGCGCGTATCTTCCGGCCATTGATTGGCCTCGGCGAGCAGCATCTTGCCCGGATGAGTGGAATCCAGGGCGGCGCGGATCTTCTTCAGGATCGTGTGCGTCTCAGGCAGGTTCTCATTGATCGTGCCTTCGCGCTCCACGAGGTAGGGGATGGCATCGAGGCGGAAGCCGTCTATGCCGGTTTCCAACCAGAAGCGCATGACGCCAAGCAACTCTTCCAGCACCATCGGATTGTCGAAGTTCAGGTCTGGCTGGTGAGAATAGAAGCGGTGCCAGTAGTAGGCGCCCGCGACAGGATCCCAGGTCCAGTTCGATTTTTCCGTGTCGAGAAAGATGATCCGGGTTTCGGGAAATTTCTGGTCCGTATCCGACCAGACGTAAAAGTCTCGCTCCGGAGTGTCGGGGGCTGCCTGGCGGGCCCGCTGGAACCACGGATGCTGGTCAGATGTATGATTGATAACCAATTCGATGATGACGCGAAGCCCGCGTCGATGTGCAGCGTCGACAAAGGCTGTGAACTCTTCCACCGTGCCGTAATCCGGGCTGACATTGGCGTAGTCGGCGATATCGTATCCGTCGTCACGACGGGGGGACGGGAAGAAGGGCAAGAGCCAGATCGTATTGGCGCCGAGCGAAGCGATGTGATCGAGCTTCTCGTGCAGGCCTTTGAAGTCCCCAATGCCATCGCCGTTGGCATCGAAGAACGACTTGATGTGGAGTTGGTAAATGATCGCGTCCTTGTACCACAGGGGATCAGCCTCTTGCGCGTACGCCTGGGTCTGCGATTGGCTGCGGTTCATGGTCGTTGTGTCCATTTTGTTTTTCCTCCCTATCTCACCCGCCAGATCCCGAACGGCAGGCCAGCATGCGGATCCAGCCGAAGATGCTGCACCTTGCCGGACCAAGTGAACTTGTGGCCGGCGATCAGGTCCTCGAGGTCAAGCGCGCCATCGTCCGGGAGGTTCCATGACCAGAGCGGAATTTCCACATCTGCCTCGTGAGCATTGTACGGATCGAGATTGACGGCGATCAGCAGAGCGTTCTCGCGTCCGGCGCTCGCCTTTTCATAAAACATGATGTTCTCGTTCCAGGCGGTGAGAAGCTGGAGCCTGAGATGCGAATGCAAAGCCGGGTTTTCCCTTCGGATCCGATTGAGCATCGCGATTTCGGATTTGATATTGCCCGGTCGATCGAAGTCCCAGGCGCGGATCTCGTACTTTTCCGAGTCGGCGTATTCCTTACGCTTTGCGTCTGGCCGGCCCTCGCAGAGTTCGAAGCCGTTATAGACGCCCCAGAGTCCCGAAAGTGTCGCGGCGAGAGCCGCACGGATCAGATAGGCCGGGCGCGGGGCGTTCTGCAGGAAGTCGGGATTGATGTCGTGGGTGTTGACGAAGAAATGCGGTCGGAAGAATTCCTTCGGTTCCTCCGTAGTGATCTCGCGCAGGTATTGCTCGAGTTCCCATTTCGCATTGCGCCAGGTGAAATAGGTATAGGATTGTGAAAAGCCGATCTTGGCCAATCGGTACATCACCTTCGGCTTGGTGAAGGCTTCCGACAGAAAGACGACCTCCGGATGCCGTGACCGGATATCGGCGATCAGCCATTCCCAGAAGGGGAAAGGTTTGGTGTGCGGATTATCGACGCGAAAGAGTTTCACGCCGTTGTCGACCCACTTCTGCACGATATCGCGCAGCTCGATCCAGAGCGACGGGATCGCGTCATGGGCATAGAAATCGACGTTGACAATGTCTTCGTATTTCTTTGGCGGATTTTCCGCGTAACGAATGGTCCCGTCCGGTCGCCAGTCGAACCAGCCCGGATGTTGCTTCAGCCATGGATGGTCGGGCGAGGCCTGGATCGCGAGGTCGAGCGCTATCTCCAGCCCCTCTTCCTTTGCAGCATCCACCAGGCGTCGAAAGTCTTCGAAGGTGCCAAGCTCGGGATGGATCGCGTCATGGCCGCCCGCCTCCGCGCCAATTGCATAGGGGCTTCCGGGATCCTTTGGTGCCGCGCGCAAACTGTTGTTCTTGCCCTTGCGGTTCGTCTTGCCGATCGGGTGGATCGGCGGGAAATAGAGCACGTCGAAACCCATGGCGCGGATGGCCCCCAGCCGATCGATGACGTCATCGAATGTGCCGTGCCGGTTCGGATCGCCGCTCTGCGAGCGTGGGAATATCTGATACCAGCTTGCGAAGGCGGCGGCCGAACGCTCCGCATCGAGAGGGATAGCCTGGGAACGGAGGCGGTGCGGTCGTCGATCGGCTGCCGCCATCAGCTCGGCGGTATCCGCCGCCAGCAGGATTTCGATGCGTTGCTCATCGTGAACTGCCGTAAGTTTGTCGAACAGATTCTTAAGTCGCGTCTTGATCTCGCCTTCCGCATGATCGAGCGTGTCCAGCACGAGGTTGATGCCCTCCTGGATTTCGAGCCTGAGATCGAGCCGCGCCTCGTGCTTCTTGGTGAATTCATAGCGGAAGATTTGGAAGGGATTGCGCCACGCTTCGACCGCAAATTCGTGTCGTCCCAGACGTTTCGGCGTGAATTCACCGCGCCAGCGGTCATTTTCGACCAATTCCATCCGGGCTTCGTTCCAACTGCTATCATCGGCCGCGCGCCAAAACAGGGCGGCTGAGAGAGGGTCGTGGCCGTCGCCGAAAATGTCGGCCTCGACTTTCACTGTCTCGCCGACCACACGCTTGACGACGAAACGGCCATCATCGACCGCCGGTGTGATCTTCTCGATTGCCAACCGCGCAGACGCAGCGGCCGTGTTGACATCGGGCACCGCAACGGCATCGATGATCGGAACGGATGATTGCCCTTCAAAGATGCGCAACTCGCCCGGTTTCAGTTTGAGCTCTGCGGCAAGAACCTCGTCCTCGGCCTGCGTGTCGATGAGGGGAAGGAACAAGGACGCAGCCTCCCGCAAAACATGAAAAGGCGTGTTGACGACGCGCCGAAGGTCACGGTTGAGGACGACGACGCGAGCTTTCTGCGAGCTGTAAACGTCCTCCCGGTCTGTCTGCATCAGAGCGACAGCCGGAGTCTGGCTGGTGGAGACGACCTTGAGCGGTTGACGTGCGAAACCGGCGACTGTCTTGTTGATCCCCGCATTGACGGTGCGGACGTCTCCAGAAAGGTCGAACGAGCCCTGTTCCCGAAGTCCGCGCAGACCGGTTCCATCGCCATACAGGGGGTCGAGGGGCGTCGCAGCACCGTATTCGAAACCCATCGGAATCATCAGGCCGCTCGCGAATGTCGAGGCAAGTTTCAGCGCTCGGACAGCTTTGCGCTGCAGAACCTCGCAGCCGTCCGTGCCGTGAGCGATCCGCTTGCCGAACGGCGCTTCAGGGAAGGTGATCTGATAGCCGATCTGCCGCTGGATCTGATATTCGTCCATGATCCACCGCTCCTCCAGGTTCCACCAGGCAAACGAGGAGAAGCTGCCGTCGAAGCCGGTCCCCTGAAGGGCGCGGCGGTCTTCGAAGGCGCTGCCAGGCGTCCAGGCAAGGAAGGTTGTTGCGGGCGCCGACTTACGGGTCGAGACGATAAGGTCGCTCCAGCCCTCCGGCGCCAGGCGGTTAATGCCTAGGCAACGAAAGCCGGCAATGCCAAGGCCGGTAAGCCAGGTCAGCCGGTTGCGCCAGTCGTCGATATGCGTTGCTTCGCCCCTGAAATTGATGCGGCGGCTGTATCTTTCCTGCGGCACCACACGCGGATCGGCGATGATGGATCCCGCAGTTTTTTCATCGACCGCCACTCTATCAAGAACGAGGTCGAGCATCAGCTTGACGTCATTTTTTCCAGCCTCCTGAACAAGGGCTTTGACACCGTCCTCAAGGGACTGGCCGAGCCCCAGGTCAGGATCAAGCCGATCGAAATTCCTGGTGACGAAGACGCTGGCATTATGGCCGCGTTCAAAAAGAGGAGCCGTCAGGACCGTATCAAAACCAAGGTCCTTGGCATGGGCAAACACCTCTCTCCAAGCGTCCAGCCCCTTCAGCATCAAAGGATGCACGTAATAAATCTGCGGTGGCAGCTGCGACAGTGAGATTTGCGAAGCAAATTGGGGGCGCGTGTCCATCGGATGTCCCTCGCCGCTGAGTTCTACGGTCTAACGCAAGGTCACCAATGCTTGTTCCTTTGAATCTGATGCAATTGGCGCTCCACTCCGCTTGCGCGCATGGATTCAATTCAGGAACTCATCGATCGAAAGGAGGGCCAAATATTCGCTATTGGCGGGGATTGCGCGGCGTTAGCGCTGGATGATTTCAGGTCGAATCGGCTTGAAATCTGAAGCGTCTCGTAGTCGAAAAATTGGAGCGCTTGTCGCGCGAAACCGCGCTCTCGGGGATAGTATTGACGGCTACGCCCTTCCGATGCGGCGGTACCGGAAATCGTCGGCATTGGACGAAGAGGGCGAGTTGGCTTCAGCGATCAGCGTTGCCATGCGGCTATGGAGGGGTGATTTGATGCAGGCGGGATCCGTCGCGGCCGCATTGCCCGCAATTGCCATGGCCTGGCACCGGCATCCGCCCCAATCAATCTCGCGTCGCTCGCAGCTCCTGCAGGGTTCCAGCATCCAGTCGTCGCCGCGGAACGCATTGAAAGCCGGAGAGTTGAGCCAGATATCCGTCAGGCTCGATTCTCCGAACCGCTCGAAATGCAGAGACGGAATTGTTCCGGCCGCATGACATGGAAGCGCCGTGCCATCCGGGGCAACCATGAACGCATCGCGTGCCCAGCCGCCCATGCAGGGTTTCGGATAGACCGCGAAATAGTCGGGCGCGACGAAGTCGATCGCCAGAATTCCCTGCAGCCGCGATTGTGCCTCCTCGACAATCTCGACCTGGCGTTCCACCGCCTCGCGATCGGGCATGAGAGCATTGCGGTTGAGAAGCGCCCAGCCGGCATATTGCACATTTGCGATCTCAAGCCGCTCTGCCCCAAGGTCAAGCGCGAGATCGATGAAAGCAGGGACCTCTTCTATATTGTGCCGATGGATGGGCGCGTTGATCGTGAGCGGCAAGCCGATCTGCACGACCCGCTTTGCTGTTTCGAGCTTCTTCTCATGGGCACTCCGGTGATTGCCGATTTTCTCCGTCGTAGGCGCGTGCGCACCCTGAATGCTCAACTGCACATGATCGAGACCCGCATCCCGAAACGCCTCGAGCCGCCCTTCAGCGATGCCGACCCCTGCGGTGATGAGATTGGTGTAGACGCCGCGCCTTGCCAGACAGCCTATGAACTGTTCGAGATCCGGCCTGACGGTCGGTTCGCCGCCGGACAAATGGATCTGCAGGACCCCAAGATCCGCCGCCTCTTCGAAAAGCGCGAGCCAGGCGTCTGTCGAAAGCTCCTTGTCGGCCTTCAACAGTTCAAGCGGGTTGGAGCAGTAGACGCATTGCAGGGGACAGCGATGCGTAAGCTCGGCCAGCATGCCGATCGGAGGCAGAAGTGCTTCACTCATAGCGTCACCAGAAATCTGTCGGACCATTCCTGCAGGAACTGTTCGACATCGGGTGCGATGTCTTCGCGAGCCGCATCATATTGATCGGAAAGCTCGTCGACGATTTGCGAAACAGTATGCCGACCATCGCACAGCTTCAGTATATCAAGGCTGACCTCATCCGGCCAGAAAACCCGTTCCGGCGAAAGCAGCGCCCAGGCACTGCGCACCGGATCATACTGCAGCCGAACGTGGCGCTTCAGACACGGTCTCGACTGCGCGGACAGAATGGCACGCTGACGGTTGGTCTGCATCATGCCGCCTCCGGTACGAAGGCGCCCGGCGGAATGTGGCCGCCATCTCCATAGGCGTGATCCAGAGCATCCAGCATCGCCCACAAAATATCGCATTTGAAAACGAGCGCATCGATGACCGCCTGCTGCTTTTCCGGATCGGTCGCATGCCGCAGAACATAGGCGAGCGCGAAATCGGAATCCCGCGGCGCCTGCTTCAACCTAGGCGTGAAATAAGCCAGGGTATCTTCGGTCACATAGCGATATTTCGCCAGCATGGCGGGGACACGTTCGCCGATGATCACCGGAGCAAACAATTCCGTCAACGACGAAGCGACCGCCTCCAGCAGGCTGCGATTAGTGCAGAAAGACAAATATGCTCCGACGGCAAAGCGAGTGGCGGGCAGAGCAAGTCGCTCACTCTTCACCAGTCCCTCTTCGAGCCCGAGCCCCGTGGCGAGCTTGAGCCAGCGAGCGATACCTCCGTCCCAGCCGGTTGTCCCATCGTGATCTTCGATCCTGCGGCGCCATTCGGCACGAAATTCCGGATCCTCCCCCCGGGCGACGATCATGGCATCCTTGCGCGGAATCATCGCCTGGTAGCAATATCGATTGAGCGCCCATGCCTGGAGCTGCGCCTTGGTCAGTGCGCCCGCCATCATTCTGTGATGGAAGGGATGCCTGTTGTGATATCGCTCTTCTCCCACGTGGCGAAGGGTTGCTTCAAGCGCCGCTGGCGTCAATCCATGTCGCGCGGCGGCCGCAAAATCGCTCATAGGCTGATCTCCATTCCGTCGTAGCCAATCTCCCATCCCCCTGCCCTCACGGCTGCCGCTTCGAGTGAATTCTCATCGAGGATCGGATTGGTATTGTTGATATGAACATAGATGCGACGCGTGGGCGCGATATCGGCAAGCAAGGCCATGGACCCGTCGGGGCCGGCAATGTGCAGATGCCCCATGCGCCGACCGGTCTTGATACCGACCCCGGCGCTCAACATCTCGTCGTCCGTATAGACCGTACCATCGAAAAGCAGGCACGCGGCGGTAGCAATTCTCCCTTTTAAATCGGCGTCGATTGCCGCGCAGCCCGGAACATATAGTACCGAGGAATCACGCTCTTCCTGTAGGATGCGCAATCCCACCGTGTCGCCTTCCTGCGTGCCGAAGCCCTCTTCCGCCTTACCGGCATCCTCAAGAAAAAGCGCAACCTTTCCGGGAACAGAAAACGCCTCGACCACAATGGATGTCGGCCTGCCCTGCCAGTCCGCAATCGGCGTCGCAACATTCAGAGGAAGTTCGCGGCGCGGCACCAGGTCTTTATCGAGAACATTGAAGATACTGTTTTCCGCGATCACGCGGAGCACCCGAGCGGTCGCGTAGATGACAAATCGATGCCGCTCGCGCAGGCTCAGGAGCCCGGCGATATGGTCAACGTCCGCATTCGTCAGGATAACGGCCTTGATCGGTGAGGCGCGCAAGGGACCATCCTTCCTCGGCTGCAATTCCCGAGTTGCAGCGATCTGCTCGCGAATATCCGGGGAGGCATTGAAGAGAACCCAATCATTGCCGTCAGCAGATACGCCAAGGCTCGATTGTGTCCGCCGCCGAAAGCCCTCTTCGCCGTTGCGAACCGAACGACTCAGCCTATAGTTGCAATTCCATTGAGGGAATCCCCCTCCTGCCGCGGAGCCGAGGATCTTCAGCCGCATGTGATGATGCTTCCTTCCGACGGCAGCCGCTCCATGCGTGCACGCCGCATGGAGCGGCAAATGGGCTTATTTCTTAGCCTTGAGTTCGGCGGAACGGTAGCGTGACATTTCCATTCCGACGCAAACCGTGCACATCGTCGGCTTCTTCCAGCTTTTCTTCATAAGCTTCTCCTCTTTGCTTTCTGCCTGAGATCAACGATTGATCTCCTCCCGGCACCGTGCGCCCGGCCGGCGCAAGCTCTGAAACTCGAGGGAGGTATCGCGCTAGATTGCTGTCCTGGGACGGCTCGGAAGATACCACAGAACAGACTTACATCCCAACGCAATCACTCTTCACCTGGTTCAACCTGAAACCGTCATCACTGTTATCCCTTAATCTGGTTGCCGGCTTCGTCGACCAGAGGGACTTGATATTGCAGAAGAATCCGGTTTATCTCCGATTGGTTCTCCCTGATCACGTTGTTGAGAGTACGTTTCCATTCCTGATCGGACGGACGAACCCCCATCGTGATGCGGTAGGCCATATGGCTGCCCTTCTCCTTCAAGAGCGGCACCATGATGAGATCCGAATTTATCTGCTTGACGTAGTAGCCTGCCATCGGCCCCCACAGAATTGCAACGTCGATGACGCCTTGCTGCAGGTCCTTCAGCATCACTTCGGCCATGGATGGCGCAAATCGCGTGTCCACCATCAACGGATACGGCTTGGCCTTCCGCATCAGGTTTGCCCGCGCCAGGTTGGCGCTCGGCGGCGTTCCCGCGACGATACCGATCCGCTTGTCGGACAGTTTCGGATCCTCGATGACCTCCACGCCGTCCAGACCGCTGTCTTTCTTGTACACCATGACGTAGGTCGAGCGATAATAGGCGTTGGTATTCTGAACCAGTTCGTCGCCCTGGGCGTAACCCATGATGATATCGCAGCGGTTGGCCCTCAGCGTGTTGCGGACGAAACCGGTGGCCATCGGATACCAGGTATAGGCGACCGATTTGCGGCCTGTCTTCGCTGCCACCAGTTCTGCCAGCTTGTTTTCGAAGCCTTGCCCGCTCTCATCCGTGAAGGGCATGTTCGAAGGATCAGCGCAAACACGCAGCACGTCCGGATCGACCAGTTCACCCGCGGCGCCGAGCCCGGCGCCCTGCGCAAATCCTGCGGTCGGCATCGCGACAATCAGCGCGATCATGGAGAGTATATAAAGACCGCAGGATTTGCGTGCAGACATGAGCTCAACTCCCCATGCACGATGTTTCTTGCTCTTTGGCAGCTTGTGGCTTGTCTTCTTTCTTGGGAGGCCTGCCGCGCGGGATCGCATCGACCGCACGCGCGCGCAGGTAAACGTAAATGTCGTCCATGTAGCAATAGACGTTCTTGTTGTTGCCGAAAGCGGGCATGACGTTTTCCTTGCCGCCGCCCACATTCTTGCGACCTTCAGCGACGATCGAAAGGAACGTGCCATAATCCATCGTCTTCAACGAATTGATGAGCGGCGGGGCATAACTGGAACCCATCCCATCAGGGCCGTGGCACACGTGACAGTCCGAGTGATAGCGGCGATATCCACTGAACGTGTACCAGTCCACCGTGCCATCATCCTTGACCTTGAATGTCGGATTTCCATCGGCGTCGAAATATTTGCCGTCCTGGTCTGTAACTGCTGCAGCCTTCTGCTTGTCGTCGGCTGCGAGGATCATGCTGGAACCAAGAAGAAGAGTCATGGCAATAACCGAGACTGCTGTTTTGCGAACAGACATTCATACCTCTTTCTCATTTCGCCACGGACACAGCTTTGCTGTCGCGATGCGGCGTTGACAGGTGAGTTGTGGATTGCGCGGCGAAATCGAGAGCCTGGGTGGGATCCCTGTGAACCAGGCTCTCGTTTCTCTGCCTTACCGCCTCTTGCCGGAGGTCGGTTGCCTATGATGGCTTCCCGCAAATCAATCCGGGAGACCGAAGACGGTAAGCTGACCGCCTAGCGTCGTATAGTCGGCAAGCGCGGCATAACCGCCGACTGCGCCAAGACCTGCCGTGGAGATCGACTGGGCCTGGTCGCTTGGGGCATTCTTGCCCGCAACGGCCGCTTGCCAGGCAGCAGCGCCTTCGGCCTGAAGCAGACCGCCTGCTAGACCGATGCCTGCCCAGCCACCAATACCCGAGAGCACGGCGACATACTGTTTGCCGTTATGCTCGAAGGTGTTGATGTTGCCGATGATGCCGGACGGGGTCTTGAACTTGTAGAGTTCCTTACCGTCCTTATCGACAGCCTTGATGTAGCCTTCAAGCGTGCCGTAGAAGACGACATCGCCATCTGTCGCCAGCGCGCCTGACCACACCGAGAACTGCTCGGGCTTCGACCAGACGATCTCACCCTTGGCAGCATCCCAGGCGATGAAGTTGCCCATGCCGCCATGGCTCTTTGGAGCCGGGTACATCGACACCGTCGCGCCCACATAGGGCTGGCCGGCGGTATAGCCTACCTTATATGGCTCATAGTCCATGCAGACATGGTTGGTCGGCACGTAGAACAGTCCGGTCTTCGGCGAATAGGCGGCCGGCTGCTGGTCCTTGGTGCCAAGCGCCGCCGGGCATACGCCCGTGGTGTTGGTGTCTTCGCCGTTCTGTTGCGTCGAATACTGAGCCACGACCTGCGGACGGCCGTACTCCTTACTCTTCGGATCCATCACGACTTCCGTCGCCCAGTTGACCGCCGGGTCGTATTTCTTGGCGACGAGCAGTTCGCCGGTTCCGCGATCCATCGTATAGGCGAAGCCGTTGCGGTCGAAATGGACCAGAACGTCATGGGCGTTACCGTTGACGTTCATGCCGTCGACGAGGATCATCTCGTTGACGCCGTCAAAGTCCCACTCGTCATGCGGGGTCATCTGATAGACCCACTTCGCCATGCCGGTGTCGGCGTCGCGAGCGAAGATCGTCATCGACCATTTATTGTCGCCCGGCCGTTGTACAGGGTTCCAGGTCGAGGGGTTGCCGGTTCCGTAATAGACCAGATTCAGCTTCGGATCGAAGGCATACCAGCCCCAGGTCGTCCCGCCGCCCTGCTTCCACTGTTCGCCTTCCCAGCTGCTGACACCCGAGTCCTTGCCGACCGGCTTGCCGAGCTGTGTGGTCTTCTCACCGTCCATGAGCGTTTCGGAATCGGGACCGGTGGAATAGGCCCGCCAGGCAACCGAACCGTCTTTTATGTTGTATGCGGTCGCATGGCCGCGGACACCGAATTCACCACCCGATATGCCAACGAGGACCTTGTCCTTGAAGACCATCGGAGCGCTCGTTCCACTCTCTCCCTTGCCGCCAGCGACATCCTCGCCGTTCTTCGCCTGCCAGACGACCTTGCCTGTCTTGGCGTCGAGAGCGGTTAGCGTGGTATCGGCCTGATAGAGGAAGATCTTGCCGTCACCATAGGCGACGCCACGATTGACCGTGTCGCAGCACATGATTGGAATGACGTTCGGATCCTGCTTGGGCTCATATTTCCAGAGGATCTTACCGTCATTGTTGAGATCGAGGGCATAGACCGTATTTGGGAACGGCGCGTGCACATACATCACGTCGCCGATTACCAAAGGTCCACCTTCATGGCCACGAAGAACGCCGGTTGAAAACGTCCACTTGACCTGGAGGTCCTTCACATTGTCCTTGTTGATCTGGTTCAGTTTCGAATAGCGGGTATTGGCATAATCACCCGTTGGAATAGCCCAGTTCTTGGAATCGGAGATTAACTTCTGCACCTCGTCATTGGCAAACACTCCTCCCGCCAATGACAGAGACACGGCCGTCGTCACCAATGCCAATTTTATGAAATTTCCACGTACACGCATTTTACTCCTCCCTAAGTTCGCAAAGATGAACGACACCTGTTTTCCTAACAGAAGTCCGCATCACCAGTTCAGCGTGTGGGAAGTATTTCCGGCAGCGTGTCACGACCTAAGCCAGGCGTGCGGAGGGCACCGTTACCGCCCACCCGCTTGGCCTACGAAGACTGTCACCACTCCCTTGACGGTAACGTCCTTGAAGCCGGAAACAAACTAACCATAAGAGATAGAATTGTTTTCCGCAAGCGTGTTTCTCAAGCATTAATCGCTGCAGTGCATCATGGATTTTGCATTGCAGTATTTTTATACTCGGAAAATTATCCTATTTTACTGGATACAGTCGCGACTGGGAGGTTATACTTGTATAGTTAGTTGCATCCTTCGTAGAGCGCAAAACTGCGCGGCATGAAAAGGGTATGCCATGGTTACGCTGATGAAGTTTCCAATTGCTGCGCTCGCAGTTGCAACAGTAAGTCTCGCCTTTCCGGCGATGGCAGCGACGAGCTATCCGACCAACGTCGTCGCGGAATATGTCTATGCCTGCATGAAGGCCAACGGTGAAAATCGGGCCAATCTCGACCGCTGCTCCTGCTCGATCGACGTCATTGAATCCATCCTCCCCTATGACCGATACGAGACAGCTGCCACCTTCAGGCAAATGGGACTGGTCCCGGGCGAAAATGGCGCACTGTTTCGCGACAGCGCCCCGGCTAAGGCCGCGATAGCGGAATTGAGAAGGGCCCAGGCCGAGGCAGACGTGCGCTGCTTCTGAGTCGGACATAGTCTCACAAGGTCTATGTTGTCGCGCATGTCATAGCAGCAAAAGCCGACGCAGACTTTGCGCGACATGTTCTAACTAAAGCTGAGCCGGAAATCTTTCGTGGAACGACCTAAGGATGTCGCTGCGAATCTGGGCGTTCCTGGATGGCCGGGGGACACGTACCAGAAACGAGCCGACGACATGGGAGGGGCGTGGCGAGAGCACGATGATCCGGTCGGCCAGCGTGATCGCCTCGAGCAGGTTGTGCGTCACCATCAAGACCGTCGTCGGATGCCCCGACCACACTTCGAGCAGCAGATACCGAAGCTGCTGGGCGGTTGCTTCGTCAAGGGAGACGAAGGGCTCGTCCAGAACCAGGAGATCGGGCTCGATCGCAAGCGCCCGAGCAAGAGCAGCGCGGCGTGCGAGCCCCAGCGACAGTTCTCCGGGATAAAAGGCGCGCATTCTGGACAGGCCGAGCGCATCGAACAGTTGATCGAGATTCTTGTCACGCAGGGTTTTCGGTAAGGCCAGACGCACGTTCTCCTCGACCGTTCGCCAGGGCAGAAGGATCGGCTCCTGAAAGACCATGCCGATGCGCGGCTCCGCCTCTCCCGGCAGCTTTATGCGCCCCTCAAAGGCGTGGTCCAAGCCGAGCAGCAGCCGCAACGTTGTGGTCTTGCCGCAACCGGAAGGGCCGACCAGACAGGCGAATTCGTTTCGCTCTACCGTAAAGTTGAGATCGCGCAGGACATCGATGCTGCCGCCCTTGGACGCCTCGTACGATTTGTGGCTGATTTCGATTTCAAGTCGCGCGTCTGCGCCAGCGGGTTGAAGTGTGTTCAAGGGGTTGCACCAGGAGGAATTCGATGAGTAGCATCACACAGACGAAGGCCAGCGTGTAGGACAGGATGGAAGCAACGTCGAAGAGCTGAAAATAAAGATTGATCTGGAAGCCGACACCATTCGACCGGCCGAGAAGTTCGACGACCAGCACGATCTTCCAGATCAGCGAAATGCCGGAACGAGAGGCCGCGGCCAGATAGGGCTGCAGCTGCGGCAGCAGGACATGGCGCAGTCGCGCAAGGGCGCCGAACTTATAGACCTTTGCCATCTCCGCATATCGCGGATCAAGCGCGCGAGCTCCTTCCCTCATCGTCACGATCACGTTGGGGATCTTGTTGAAAGCCACAGCACCGATGGCAGCCACCTCGTTCAATCCGAACCAGATATAGGCAAGAACGATAATCACCAGCGCTGGAATGTTCAGCGAGAAAATGACCCAGGGATCGAGGAACCGGTTCGCCACGGGATAGCTGCCGAGAACGACGCCGATTGCCGAACCGATAACCATGGCCAGTAGAAAGGAGGCGGCCACACGGCAAAGGGTTATTGCCAGATGATAGGGGATCTCTCCCGTCCCGATCTCACGGACCATGACGTCGATGACGTCGAGCGGCGGCGGGAAGGCACGGCTGGGCCAGAGGGTCGCCGACAGCTGCCACACGGCAGCCAGGACGACAATCGATGCGATGACCGTCAGCAACGGTCCGAATTTGCGTCCGGACCCAGTCTTCTCCCTTCGCTCTTGCGATGACGGGCCAAGAGAGAGCGAACTCACCTATTTCGCCCCCCAGAACGTCCCTGGCATCAGCTCCTTCGACGGTCCGACGAGTTCTTCGCCGCCTATCGAAGCCAGAACCGAATAAAGCGCCTCCGCATCCCTTTCCGCATCGTCCGAAGAGCGTTTTGGAATGCCTTCGCGATAGCGATCACGCATGACCGCCTGCTCGCTCTCCTCGCCCCGAATCATCGGTGCGAGCATTTTCCACTCCTCATCGGAACGTTCCAGCAGAGCCTTCGCATCGGTGCTTGCCTGGATGAACGCATCGATCGCGGCCGGATGCGCCTTGGCCCAGGATTCGTGGAAAATGTATCCCAAGGCAACGATCGGCCCCGAGGCACCAAGTGCGGTGGCCGCCTCCTGTCCTCCGGTCAACCGGCGAAATCCCTTCGCCTCCAGTCGAGCACAATAGTTCCAGAAGTTCAGCACTGCATCGAGCTCGCCCTGTTGTATCTTCTCCGTGAGTAGGGGTGGGGCGCCGTAAATGATCGTGTTGACCGCCGCCAGATCCTTGGAATAGTCCTTCTTTGCCATGGCCTGGATCAAAAGCCAGTTCTTGTCCAGCGGGCCGCCCGCGACACCGATCTTCTTGCCGGCGAGGTCGCCGATGCTCTTGATCGAAGAGTCCGGAGGAACCATGATCGCCCCGACTGCGGTCGAATAGGGAACGAATGTCAGGTCCGCGCCCGTTGCGCGCTGCCGCGAAACCCACAGCCAATCCGAAACGATGATATCGACTGCGCCGGCCATCAGCGCGACGTTCGTTGCGTCTTCGCCGGCAAATGCCTGTACATCTGCAGTGATCCCGTGTTTTTCGTCGAGCTTGTGCCGTTTAATCGTATCAAGCTCCCAGCTCACGGTGCCGAATTTGAGAACGCCGACGCGCACGGTTTCTGCGGCCGCCGCCTGCCCGACGGTGTGTGTGAAGAGCACCGTCAGCAACGCCAGCACGATCGCGAACGGCCTGCTTATCTTACCTCCCATAACGCCTTCCTCCCGTGCGTCCTTCCAATTGTCACTTTGAATTCTAGATGTTCACCCTCTTCGCGGGGTATTCGCACCGCCATTTCACCACACGCAAATTCGGATGTTCCTCCGACCACTTTGCAATCTGGGGAGGCGCCTGCATCAGGCAAGCCACCAAATTTCCCCTATCTTCGAAACGAAGATGCTCCTCGCGGCAATTCGACGGCTTATCCGCAAGACAAACCGTTAGAATGAGTTCGATGAAAAGCATGTCGCACCTTTCGAAGATGACGCGTCGCAGCCGATTCAACGCGCCAAACGGCCGCAGAGTGCAACCGCCAGCCAATCACAGCTTCTCCCGGTGCCAAGGAAGAAATAATGGCGAGGTTAGGAGCATCACGCCCGTGCGTCAATCGCAACTTCCGTCTCGATCAGCCGGCGACACCGCCAGTGCATTAAGAGGTTGACTTACATTCGTCGGCAGGTAACTTTTTCGCCGGATTACAATTCCTGCCGCCACCGTGCAAAAGGGTTGCGATCCGAAACGGCAGTGCCGATGGAGGAATGACGGCAGCTGCCTTCGTCAAAGGGCACCCTTGGCGAATGAGGAAATGCCATGAAATATCGTATCCTTCTGATCGGTGCATCAGTTGCGATTTTTTCTGCCTGCGGGGTAAAAGCTCAGGAGGGAGATGCCACCGCCGGCGCAACAGTGTTCAACAAGTGCAAGGCCTGTCACAACGCGGACACGGACAAGAACAAGGTGGGCCCGTCTCTGAACGGCGTGATCGGCAGAACTGCCGGCACCCATGAAGGCTTTACCTATTCCAAGGCGATGATCGAGGCAGGCCAAGGCGGTCTCAAGTGGGACGAGGCGTCGTTGCGCGACTACCTCCACGACCCGAAAGCCAAGGTGAAAGGCACGAAGATGGCTTTTCCCGGCTTGAAGGACGACGGCGAGATAACCAATCTCCTGGCCTATCTCGAACAATATTCGAAGAAGGAATAAAGCGATGGGACCGTCGGCTGTCGCCGGCGGTCCCATCATTTGTTCCGTTTCACAACAACCAAATTCAGGCCGCCGGGCGCGATAGTCCTCCGTCCGCATTCCGCCGGATTGCCGCTATATTGCCGGCATAGAGCGACCTGTCGTTGCGCCCGAATATGGCGGAACCAGCCACCAGGACATCGGCGCCGGCGGCAGAAACAAGAGGTGCGGTTTCAGCCGTGATCCCGCCGTCGACCTCGATATGGATCGGCCGCTCACCGATCATTGCGGCGACGCGGCGCACCTTCTCCACGACCGCGGGAATGAAGGCCTGACCGCCAAAACCGGGATTGACGGTCATCAGCAGAACGAGATCCAATCGATCAAGAACATATTCGATCGTACTCTCCGGCGTTGATGGATTGAGCGCCACCCCGGCCTTCTTGCCGAGGCTGCGGATTGCCTGAAGGGTTCGGTCGAGATGGGGGCCGGCTTCGGCATGAACCGTAATGAAATCGCAACCCGCATCCGCGAAGGCGGCGATATAGGGATCCGCAGGCGCAATCATCAGATGGCAGTCGAAAACAGCGCTCGTGCGGTTGCGGATGGATTTGACGATCTGCGGCCCGAACGTGATATTGGGCACGAAATGGCCATCCATGACGTCGAGGTGGACCCAGTCGGCGCCCGCCTTGACGACGTCCTCTACTTCTTCACCCAGCCGGGAAAAATCGGCCGAGAGGATCGAGGGAGCAATGATCGTTTTCCTCATCATGAAGCGGTCTCCTCCTGCGCCGCGACGCTCTTGAAAACGCGGCTGGCCCTGACGTCCTCTTCGACGATCGTCGATAGCGCATGGGCGTCGACCGGCCCGTCAGAGGTCTCGAATAATCGGTTTGCCTGGCGCAGCCGGGCTCTGTCGAGAGCGTTCCGGATGGAGCGAGCATTGGCGAAATGCGGCTGTTGTCGGCGCAATGCGATATATTGTGCCATGGCAGTCCGCCCCTCGGCATCGAAGCGGTAGTTTTGGTTGTTCAGCGTCGCCTCGGCGATCCTGAGCAGTTCGTCATCCGTGTAGTCCGGAAACTCGATATGATGGGCGATCCGTGAGCGAAAGCCAGGATTGCTTTCAAAAAAGCGATCCATGCGGTCAGCGTAGCCCGCCAGAATGACGACGAAATCGTCACGCTGGCGCTCCATCACCTGCAGCAATATCTCGATGGCTTCCTGGCCGTAGTCGCGCTCGTTTTCCTGCCGATAGAGGTAGTAGGCCTCGTCGATGAAGAGCACACCACCCATCGCCTTCTTCAGGATCTCTTTCGTTTTGGGAGCAGTGTGGCCGATATACTGACCGACGAGATCGTCCCGCGTCACCGAGACGAGGTGTCCCTTGCGGATGTAGCCCAATCGATGGAGCAGATCGGCCATGCGCAGCGCGACCGTCGTCTTCCCGGTTCCCGGATTTCCGCTGAAGCTCATGTGCAGCGTCGGCGTTTCGTGTGCGAGACCGAGGCGTTTGTGGGCGCGTTCGACCAGAAGCAGTGCGGCCGTCTCCTTGATTCGCCGCTTTACCGGTGCAAGGCCGATTAGCGTGCGATCAAGTTCGTCCAGCACGTCCTTGACGCCGGACTCGATGAATTCCGCCCTCAGGTCGATCGCCGATGTCACCTCGTCATCGACTTGACGAGTAATTGGAACCGGCTCAGCCATAGCGTTCTCCTGCCGGCCGGTCCGCCGCATAGGAGCGCGTAGTGTAGCGGACGCCTCTTCCGGCAGCCTCCTGCCGCTCGAGCCGGAAACCGGGCTCGGTTTCAGGGCGGTTGACGATGAAGGAGAGGCGGACGGATTCCCAGCCATGGCTGCTGTCGAAGGCGATGAAGCGAATATAGCGGTCGCCGTAGACCTTACGGCATTCCTTCAGCTCCATCATCAGCGCAGCTGCGTCCGGGTTGTCGAACATCGGATGGCCCCACATGTCCCAATAGGTGTTGCGGGGGTGAGGATCATCCGTGAATTCGAGGCTCATCGCCCAGCCCTTGTCGATGCAGTATTGCGCCTGTTTGGCGATCTGCTCGTCCGTCAGCGGCGGCAGGAACGAGAATGCTCCCTGGGTGATATGCATGTCGTTTCTCCTATTCTGCTGCGGTCGCCGTCGGAACGAAATCCGGCGTATCCGTCGAGGTGTAGTTGAAGGTCACATCCTTCCAGACGTCGAGCGCTTGCTGCAAAGGCTGGCAATGGCGCGCGGCATCGCGCAGGATGTCCGGCCCTTCATGCACGATGTCTCTCCCCTCATTGCGGGCCAGCACCATGCATTCGAGCGCGACGCGATTGGCCGTGGCGCCGGCGGCAATGCCCATCGGATGTCCGATCGTGCCGCCGCCGAACTGCAGCACGACGTCCTCGCCGAGCAAGTCCAGCAACTGGTGCATCTGCCCGGCATGGATGCCGCCTGAAGCGACAGGCATCATCCGGTTGAGCGATGCCCAAGGCTGGTCGAAGAAGATGCCGTTCTCCAGCCGCATTGGATTGAAGTCCTCGCGGCAAACGTCGTAATAGCCGCGCGTGGTCGCAGGATCACCCTCCAGCTTGCCGACGACGGTACCCGCATGGATGTGGTCGACGCCGGCAAGCCGCATCCATTTGGCGATGACGCGGAAGGACACGCCATGTGTCTTCTGCCGCGTATAGGTCGAGTGGCCGGCGCGATGGAGATGCAGGATCATGTCGTTGCGGCGCGCCCATTTCGCCATGGACTGGATCGCCGTGTAGCCGATGACGAGATCGATCATGACGATCACTGAACCGAGCTCTCGCGCGAACTCAGCCCGCTCGTACATGTCCTCCATGGTGGCGGCCGTGACGTTCAGATAGGTGCCCTTGATCTCGCCGGTTTCGGCCTGCGCCTTGTTCACCGCCTCCATGCAGTAGAGGAAACGTTCGCGCCAATGCATGAAGGGCTGCGAGTTGATGTTCTCGTCATCCTTGGTGAAATCGAGCCCGCCCTTCAGGGCTTCATAGACAACGCGGCCGTAGTTACGTCCTGAAAGGCCAAGCTTCGGTTTCACGGTCGCACCGAGCAGCGGGCGGCCAAACTTGTCGAGACGTTCGCGCTCGACGACGATGCCGGTCGCAGGTCCCTGAAAGGTCTTCACATAGGCGACCGGAAATCGCATATCCTCGAGCCGTAGCGCCTTCAGCGGCTTGAAGCCGAACACGTTACCGATAATCGATGCGCTCATGTTGGCGATCGAACCGGGCTCGAACAGGTCGAGATCGTAGGCAATATAGGCGAAGTACTGCCCCTCGGCGTTCGGTACGGGATCAACCCGGTAGGCCTTTGCGCGATATTTCTCGCTCGCCGTCAGCCGATCAGTCCAGACGACCGTCCAGGTGGCGGTTGAGGATTCTCCGGCGACGGCAGCGGCTGCCTCAATCGGATCGACGCCGTCTTGCGGCGTGATCCGGAAGAGCGCGACGATATCGGTGTCCTTCGGCTCATAATCGGGCTCCCAATAGCCCATCTTCTTGTATTCCATTACGCCGGATCTGTAGCGTTCCGCACCTCTGACGGTCTGCGATTTATCGGCCATGGCTTGGTCCTTTCGTCCCTGTTGTGGACCGCCACTCAGGCGGCTTTAGCGGTTGAAATCTGCGGATCGAGTTCGCCGGCGGCATAGCGCCTAGCCATCTCGTCCAGGGGAACGACCTTGATCCTGGAAGCTTTTCCCGCCGTGCCGAAGCGTTCGAAGCGATCGCGGCAGAGGTTGCGCATGGCATCCATCGCCGGTTTCAGGAACTTGCGCGGATCGAATTCCTCCGGATGCTCTGTCGCAATCCGGCGGAATTGCCCGGCCATCGCCATGCGGCAGTCGGTGTCGATATTGACCTTGCGTACTCCATGGCGGATGCCGCGCTCGATCTCCTCCACGGGAACGCCATAGGTCTGCGGCATCCGACCGCCGAAGCGATTGATGATGTCCTGCATTTCCTGCGGGACCGAGGACGAACCGTGCATGACGAGATGCGTATTCGGGAGCTTGCGGTGAATTTCCTCGATCACGCTCATCGCCAGAATGTCGCCATCCGGCGCCCGGGTGAATTTGTAGGCGCCGTGAGACGTGCCGCAGGCGATCGCCAGCGCGTCCACGCCCGTGCGGGTGGCGAAGTCGACCGCCTGGTCGGGGTCCGTCAGAAGCTGGTCGTGCGATAGAGTCCCCTCGGCGCCGTGGCCGTCTTCCGCCTCTCCCGCACCACTTTCCAGCGAACCGAGAACGCCGAGCTCTCCCTCCACCGAGACGCCCACCCAGTGGGCAATGCGCGTAACCCGTTCCGTGATCGCGACATTGTCCTCATAGGAAGCGGGCGTTTTTGCATCCGCTTCGAGAGAGCCGTCCATCATCGCGGAGGTGAAGCCGTGGCGCATCGCCGTCGTGCAGGTCGCTTCATCGCTGCCATGATCCTGATGGATGCAGACGGGGATGGCCGGATAAATTTCCGTCAGCGCCTCGATCATGCGCGCCAGCATGATGTCCCTTGCATAGGAGCGAGCTCCTTTCGAGGCCTGGAGAATGACGGGCGCGTCGCAGGCGGCCGCCGCCTCCATAACCGCGAGGCCCTGCTCCATGTTGTTGATGTTGAACGCCGGGACGCCATATCCGTATTCCGCTGCGTGATCGAGCAGCTGACGTAACGTGATGCGGGCCATAGGCCTGCTCCTTTCTTACTGATTTGTTTGGCCTGCGCGTAGAGCGTTTCAGCTTTTCATGGAAACGCAGAACCGCTCTAAGTACTTGTTTTCACGCAATTCCGGACGGAAAACCGCTTCGCACTTTTCCTGGAATTGCTCTAATCCTTGGCCTCAGGCGACAAGCCCGAGCGCCGTTTCCACGACAGCCTTGGCGGTGATTCCGAAATGATCATAGAGTGCGGCCGCCGGAGCGCTGGCACCGAAGCCGTTCATGCCGATGAAGACGCCGTTTTCTCCAAGATACCGATCCCAACCGAGACGCGCGGCCGCCTCGATACCGATCCTTGGCGCAGTTCCGAGCACCGCCTTACGGTATTCGGGCGATTGTTGCTCAAACAGCTCCCAGCAGGGCATGGAGACGACCGCAGCGGTGAGGCCGTGTTCCGTGAGCAGCCTTTCGGCTGCAACACAGGCGATTTCGACCTCGGAACCCGTTGCGAGCATGGTCAGGACACGTGGTTCCGAGGTCCCGCGCAGGACATACGCTCCGCGCGCAGAAAGGTTTTCTTCGCTGGTGTCGGGGCGGCACATCGGCAGGTTCTGGCGCGACAGCACGAGGAGGCTTGGACGATCACGCTCCTTGAGGGCCTGCTCCCAGCATTCCGCCGTCTCGACGATGTCACAGGGGCGAAAAACATTCAGGTTGGGTGTCGCGCGCAGCATCGCCAGATGCTCGACCGGCTGATGGGTCGGTCCGTCCTCGCCAAGACCGATCGAGTCATGCGTCATGACGTAGATCACCTGCTGCCCCATCAGCGCCGACAGGCGGATGGCGCCACGGGCATAGTCGGAGAAAACGAGGAAGGTGCCGCCATAGGGGATGAAACCGCCATGCAGGGCGAGGCCGTTCATCGCAGCCGACATTCCGTGTTCGCGGATACCATAATGGATATAACGACCGTTGTATTTTCCTGGCGCAATGGATCCCATTCCCGCAGTCAGGGTTAGGTTGGAATGGGTCAGGTCGGCCGACCCGCCGATCGTCAGATCAGTGGCGGCGTTGATGACGCCGAGAACCATCTCCGAGGCCTTGCGGCTGGCGACCTTCGTCGCCTTGGCCTGATGTTCGTTGCGAAAGGCGGCGAGCTCCTCGAAGAGCTGTGCCGGGATCTCCCGTTCCACAGCTTTGACGAAAGCGCCACCATCGGGGGATTCGGAAAGCCGGGAGAGCCATTTGCTCCGCTCCGCCATGCCACGCTCGGCCACCTCGCTCCAGCGCTCCAGTATGGTCTCGGGAATCTCGAAGGCTGGATGCGTCCATTGCAGTTTCTGCCTTGCGGCGGCGACCTCGGTCTCGCCGAGCGGTGCGCCGTGGGTCTTCTCCGTTCCCTGCAGATTAGGAGCACCCTTGCCGATGATTGTCCGGCAGGAAATCAGTGACGGCATGTCCGAAGCCCTTGCCCTGGAAATCGCGCGGCCGATCGCATGGAAATCATGCCCGTCGATCTCCTGCACGTCGAAACCTGCCGCCGCGAAACGGGCAAGCTGGTTCATCGAGGTCGAGAGGCTGGTGGGACCGTCGATCGAGATTGAATTGTTGTCCCAGAGCACGATCAGCCGCGACAGCTTCAGATGGCCGGCAAGATCGATCGCTTCATGGCTGATGCCCTCCTGCAGGCAACCGTCGCCGGCAATCACATAGGTATAGTGATCGACAAGCCCGTTGCCGTAGCGCGCATTAGCGATACGCTCGGCAAGTGCCATGCCGACGGCCGTGGCGATGCCCTGGCCCAATGGGCCCGTCGTGGTCTCGATGCCAAGCGCATGGCCGTATTCGGGATGTCCCGCAGTCCGGGCGCCGAGCTGGCGGAACCGCTGCAACTCCTCGATCGTCATGTCCTCATAGCCGATCAGGTAGTGAAGCGCATATTGGAGCATCGAACCGTGGCCGGCCGAAAGAATGAACCGATCGCGATCGGGCCAGTCGGGATGGGACGGATCGATCTTGATGAAGCGGCTGAACAAAACCGTGGCGACGTCGGCCATGCCCATCGGCATGCCCGGATGGCCGGAATTGGCCTTTTGGACGCCATCCATGGCGAGCGCCCGGATGGCATTGGCCATGTCGCTTTCCGTTACGGCATCGGACGCGGATATTTCCTGCAGCTGAAGTTGCGTGTTCATCACTTTCATCCTCACGAGGCGCGGCTCTTGCGTTCGAGCAGTTGCATGATCAGGGGTGTCAGGATCAGTTGCATGGCGAGATCGAGCTTGTTTCCGGGCACCACGATGGAGTTGGGGCGCGACATGAACGAGTCGTGGATCATCGACAGCAGGTAGGGAAAATCGATGCCGCGGGGTCTCGCGAAGCGGATGACCAGCATCGATTCGTCAGGAGTCGGTATCCAGCGCGCAATGAACGGATTCGACGTGTCGACGATCGGCACCCGCTGGAAATTGATATCGGTCTGGGTGAACTGAGGTGTGATGTAGCGGACATAGTCCGGCATGCGGCGCAGGATCACGTCCATGACCGCTTCCGTGGAATAGCCGCGTGTTTCCCGGTCGCGATGGATCTTTTGGATCCATTCCAGATTGATGACGGGCACGACGCCGATCTTCAGATCGCCATGGCGGGCGAGATTGACCTTTTCGGTGACCGCGCATCCATGCAACCCCTCGTAGAATAGCAGGTCGCTCGGGGGAAATTCGCGCCATTCGGTGAAGCTGCCCGGCGGAACATTGTGGTGCGCGGCCTCCTGTTCGTCGTGGATGTAGGTCCGGGTGCGGCCCGTGCCATGGCGACCATATTCCTCGAAGACAGACTCGAGAATTTCGAGCTCGTTGGCCTCCGCGTTGAAATGGGTGAAATTCGGATTGCCGTTCTTCTCCTCCTCAGCGACCTTTATCTTCATGGCCTGCCGATCGTAGCGGTGAAACGCGTCTCCCTCGATAAAGGCCGCTTCGATTTTCTCGCGCCGGAAAATCTGCTCGAAAATGCGTTTGACCGAGGTGGTCCCCGCACCCGACGATCCGGTAATCGAAATGATGGGATGTCTTGCCGACATGCAGCGCTCCTCCCGATCAGGCCCTGAAAAGGCCGCGATTGCTGAAGAGCGGCGCCCGTTCAGCGATGTTGCTGGGCTCGGTATGGTAGCGGCCGATGCGCGCGACCTCCCGCGCAGAGCCGAAGACGAGCGGAACACGCTGGTGCAGAGCCAGCGGCATCAAGTCGAGAATACGGTTCATCGTGTCGGTGGCGGCTCCGCCTGCCTGCTCGATGACAAAAGCGATGGGGTTGGCTTCGTAGACCAGCCGCAGCCGGCCCTCGCCATATCCCCGGCGCCTGTCGCCGGGATAAAGATAAACGCCGCCGCGCACGAGAATGCGATAGGCATCGGCGGCAACGGCGGCGATCCAGCGCATGTTGAACTCCTTTTCGCGCGGACCTTCCGTTCCCTTCAGGCAATCATCGACATAAAGCCGGACGGCTTCGTCCCAATGGCGATAGTTGGCCGCATTGATCGCGAATTCCTGCGTTCGCGGCGGGATGATCAGGGTGTCGTAGGCCCGGAAGAACGCGCCGATCTGCGGGGAAAAGACGAAAACATGGGTGCCATTACCGACGCTGAGAACCAGTGCAAGCTGCGGACCGTAGATGAAAAAGCCGGCGGCGAGTTGGGCGTCTCCCCGCTGAAAGAAGGAGGCGTTGGGCTCGCCGACCGGATCACCAGCCTTTGGGAGGATGGAGAAGATGGTCCCGATCGAGACGTTGGTGTCGATGTTCGAGGAGCCGTCCAACGGATCGACGGCGACCGCAAGTGGGGCTGCGGGATCGAGAAAAACGGCATCTTCAAGTTCCTCGGAAGCGTAGAGGCAGACGGGTGCCTGCCGCATGGCTTCAATGAACAGAGCATCGGCCAGAAGGTCGAGATCCTTCGGTATATCGCCACTCGGACCAACCCTGCTGCGATCTCCGGAAAACGTCGTGCCAAGTGCACCCTGGCTGATGGTGCTGGACAGGGTGACCGCGGCAGCAGCGAGCCGCTGAATCGTCAGGGCAACAGCTTCGTCGAGTGATGTGCCACCCATGACATGGGAATTCAAAAAGGCTTCTAGCGTCGACAAAGTCATGGCTTACCTCCCTGCCCGCTCCTCACTTCCGAGCATGGTGATATCGAACCAAGAAACTCGGAATAAGTAAAATTTATTCTATTTATCTATTGCCTAAATTTCTTTAAGCTCGCCTCTTATGAAGAACCTGACGCTTAGACATCTGCGTGCGACGCAGGAGATTGGAAAATACGGAACGATCGTCCGGGCCGCCCATGCTCTTGGCCTCACGCCCTCGGCGATCACCATCCAGTTGAAGCAGATCGAGGAGGATGCCGGCATCGCCCTCTTCGACCGGACCAATGACGGAGTACGCCCGACGGCGGCCGGCCTTGCCTTCATCGACGCGGCCCAGATGATCGAAGAGAGATTGCGCCAGCTGGAAGACGAGATCGATGCCATCAAGGGCGTGCGTACCGGTACGCTCGCCCTTGGCGTCGTCTCGACGGCGAAATATTTCGCGCCACACCTGATGGCGACCTTTCGCAAAAGCCATCCCGGCGTCGCCGTTTCGCTCGCAATCGGCAACAGGTCGGAGATCATCACAAAACTGAAGAATCACGACGTCGACATCGCCCTGATGGGGCGCCCGCCCAGGGACCTGCCGTTGCAGTCGACAGTGTTCGGAGACCATCCCCTGGTGATGATCGCAGCACCGGACCATCCGCTGGCAAGGAAACGTCACATCACCAAGGAGGAGATCGCAAGGGAACATTTCCTCGTCCGCGAGCCCGGATCGGGTACGCGCATATCGCTGGAGATATTTCTCGGAGAAATCCCGGGCAGGCTGGACGATCTGGGCACTGAGATGTCGTCGAACGAGACGATCAAACAGGCTGTCATGGCGGGTCTCGGTATCGCCTTCATCTCGGCCCATACCATCGCGATGGAACTGGAGTTCGGCAAACTCGTCACGCTTGACGTCGTCGGCATGCCAATCCGCAGGCAATGGTTGTCGGTGGTGCGCACGGACAGAACCGTCTCTCCCGCCATGAACGCCTTTCAGGCTTTTCTGCGTGAGAGAGGCGCTCGATGCCTTCCCTTCTTCGACAAGCTTTATTGGGCTGAGGCGGATGCAGGTTGAAAATCTTTGACTGATTTCGAACCTGCCGGGCACCCGTCAGCCTCGCGCAAACATGATCTCGCCCTTGCCGAGCACAGCATTGTCGCCGCCGAACCGGAAGGGTCTTGTGCCAAGTAGCGGCCGATCGAGAATTCTTTCCTCGATAAGATAGCGGTCGAACAGCGCCGGAAAAGCTATTTCGACGCGGCCGCAGTCGACGAAAGTAGGCGAAAGGCCGGCCGGCCGACGGTCGAATAGAAGCGACCCCCGTCTCATCAAATGCCCGGGATAGAGGCCGGCGCGGCCGGTAACGACGATCGTGCCGGCAATCATGCCGAGACCCGCATAGTCGCCGCATCCCTTCAGAAGCGCTATGATGCCGCGCCTCATCCTCTCACCGGGGCGATGGCCGGCCTTGCCGCGAACGATAATAAGGCCTCCGGTCATGCCGTGAACTTCTCCCGCCATAGGAGCACCTACGCCCTCGCCCGCGTCACCATTGATCTCGATGCGCCCAGCCTTCATGCCGGAGCCGGCCTGCAATCCGGCTCTGCCATCGATCACGAGAGCACCACCGGCCATGCGGCGGCCGGCCCGGGCTCCGACATCGCCGTCAACGCGGATCCGTCCCGTCGTCATTTCAGCTCCAATCAGATCGAAACGCCCGCTTCCGCCGGAAAACACGATATTGGAGGCATCCGTACCGGTGATCTTGAAGATATCCCCGACTGCTGCGGGAAGCCTGCTGGTTCCGATCCGCAATCTGGCGATTTCGGCAGTCGGCATGCCGCTGAGCTTGTCGGGGATCAGACCGGACAGATCCAGCCTCTCCTCGGGCTCGGAACGAAGCGTGAAGGTCAGCGGCTTCATGGCAGAAGATCCTTCAGATGATAATGGAATTTGCCGAGCTTGCCGCCATAATTTCCCGCGCTGATGCGTAAAGCGCCGCGCTTGGGTCCGAAGTTGATGACAGCATTCAACCCGGCTCGCATGGCGGCAGCAACCGCCTCGCTCGTCTCCCCGTCGATCACGATCTCCAGGACCGCGTTGATATCGGAACCGAGCGCAGTCTTGACGACGCCGCGAAGCGTGGGTGCATAGGCGTCGTTGGTGGAGGCCATCATGCCCTTGTACTTGCCGCCGACTTTCGAACCGGAACGCACGACGCCGCCCGGAAAAGGCATGATGGCGCCCGGAACTTTTTCGATGGCAGCAACGGCACGCTCAGCAGCCGCCAGCGCCTTTTCCGCGTCGGCTGCAAGTAAAAGAAGATTTCCTCCGCCGACTGCCTGTTTCGTCATGCCGGTCTTGGCCTCGCAGAGAAATTCACCGTCCATGACAGGCACGCGCCAATAGTGCTTGCCTCCAAATTTCTTGGAGATCTGCCATCCATCGCCGAAATATCGCAGGGATGAACCGAGATCGAGATATGTGCTCCCTTCAAGACCCGAGTAGCAGGCGGAGCCGGGTGAGGTAAGAACGCATTGACCCAGCCTGGTTTTCAATTGCTTCTGCAACTCTTCCGTCCCCACGGCGAAGATCATGACGCGGCAGCCGGGGCGCCCATCGGGTGTCTTCGAGGCAGGAATGTCAATATCGATAGCTGCCTCGCAACCGCAGGCGATGACCGAGGTGGCAAAGCCCGTCATGGTGATTGCCGCCTGGCGTGCCCATTTAAGTGTCGGCGCAGTGATGATGATCGCCGTCGCACGCATGCCGAACGCCTCCGCGAACGTATCGTCGATCTCGATGCCATTACGGATCAGCTCTTGCATGCGACCTCCGCAAACGGGTTTTCGCGAGAAATCGCCGAATCCGGGAAGGTGAACCAGTCGAGCGAGAGCCCGTAGCGGTCCTGGTGATAGGCTTCCATGCGCTTGACCATCCCCTTGTCGGGCGGCGGATTGAGATGCAGCGTCCTACCCCAGCGATAGTGCGTGACGACGCCGTCCTCGACGACCAGATCGCCGTTCTTGAACACAAGCGCAGCATCGCGAAACATCTTTTGGACGTCCTGCCCTTTGCGATAGACGGCAATATCCGCGATCGCGCCGGGACCCAGATGACCGCGATCATCGAGCCCGAGCAGTTTTGCCGGCGCTCCTCGCGTCATGACGGCGATTTCTTCAAACGTATATTCGCGGGAGATCGAAGAAAGCGTGGTCAGCTCCAGCGCGGACTGGTCGAGCTCGGCCATCTTCGCATTGCGGGCATCGCGGCGCATCAGCAACTCGAACAGTTCCGGGTAGCTGGTGAAAGGCGCTCCGTTCGGGTGGTCCGTGGTGAAGAAAACCCGCCACGGATCCTCGATGAGGAGAAATAATTCCAGCCCCACGGCCCACTGCAGGGAACCATAGTAATCCTGACGATATCGATAGGGAACGATGCCGCCACCGTTGCCGCCTCCGTCGATGAGAATGGATTTCCTGGGATGCGCAGTCCTCATACCGGAGAATTGTCTTACGACATCGGAGGAGATCGTCACCGTCTGCCCGAACATCACCTGGCCGACATCGACGGTCACACTTGCATTGGCATTGACGAGGGCGGCAAGACGGGCGGCCTCGGACGAAAACTGGCGTTTCCCACCCGTGCCGTAGCCATAAAACTGAAGGTGAGCGAGATGAAGGGGCTGACCTTCCGAAGCCTGGATCGTTTCGGCCGCCGTTGCCGCATTTCCCGCAATGCCGAGATTGTTGGCATGGACATGCAGGGGATGGGGAACTCCGAGACGACCGACGGAGGCCTGCAGCGTCTTGACGATCCTACGGGAACTGACGCCGTAGGAGGGAACGATGTCATCGAAGGAGAAGGAGCGGACGTTCTCCTTGAAGGCGGCCGCAGCACCGGCGTTGATGACCTTCACGCCAAGTGCCCTCGAGGTCGACACGGTCCATGCCACATAATCGTCGATCATGGCCGATGAGGCATTGTCGCGGATCATCGACAGGAGGAAATCGTCATTGCCGAGGATCGTGAGCGTACCCTTGTCGATGATCGGAATGTCAGCAAGCTCCAAATGGGTATGAAGCGCGTTCGATGGCGACATGGCCGGCTCGATGACGGTCGTGAACCCCATCCTGGCGTAAAGACATCCCGTATTGAAGGTCGACCATCCTGCATTCGAAAGCGGCGTATGCGAAGGACGCCTCACGTGGGCGGCATGTTGTTCCGGCAACAGAAGACGTGCTGTATTCACATTGCCGCCGCCGATGTGCGAGTGAATGTCGATCGCGCCCGCCATCACAAGGCAACCGGAAACGTCATAGGTCTTGTCCGCCCTCTGCGAGGCGGGCCTTTCGGCGATGACGCCATCCTTGATCCAGATATCGCGCTTACCGGTCCAGCCATTGACCGGATCCACCACTTCTCCACCCGCAAGACGAATCAGCATGATGAAAGGTCCTCGCCCTGCAGGGCATGCTGGAGTTGGCTGACGATTGCGGAAACGCTGGGAAGATCAGAGGGGTCCTCTGCCGGAGCAGCTTTCAAGGTCCCGATGCGGCTCGAATAGACAACTCCGTCATGGTCGAGGCCGGCTTTGCCGATACGAACGGTTACCGCCGCGCCGGCAACCGGCCGTTCGCTCCTGACTAGCGCAATCGTCGGCAGGCCGATGCGTCTCGGCGGCTGCACCTCGTCCCGCTCCGAGACCCACAGATGCAGATCCGCCTCCTTTTCGGCAATCATGCGATCTATATCGCAAAGCCACGGATCATAAATTGGCGCGCCGGTCGAAAAGCCCGTACGCGGCGGGAAGCCTGTCATCCAGGTCGACGCGAGCACCATGCCCCACGCGTCATCATCGGAGGGCAGGAAAAGGGCGGTCGCGCGCTGCGTCCTGTTGAGATCGGCCAGCAGCCCCTGCAGCATCGCCAGGCTCGCTGGATCGTTGAGATGGGAGAAGACGAAGACGGGAAACCGTGCTTTCGCGATCGCACCCGCCAGGGCATCCATGTTGGCAAGAGTGGCCGAGGTCTTTCTCGCAGCCAATGCTGCCCTGAAAACCGCAAGCGCCGCATCGATGGAAAGATCGGGCGAACTGACCTGCACAGCTTTCACGCGCCGCCGAAGTTTGTCGCCCGCAGCCGTTGCCGCTTTGTCGTCGATCTGAAACCAGCGTCGCTTGGCTTGTGTAGACAAATCCGGTGCCGAGCCCGCAAGAGACAGAAGCAGATCGTGATGCGCAACCGGAATATCGCCGACGATGACGAATACATCCGCCCGACGCCGCGCCTCTGTCGCGGTGGTGAAGAATCCGCCGATGTCCGTGTGAAGCGCGACCTCGTGAACGAGATTGCGACCGTTCACATGATCATAGGTCGCGCCTACTCGCTCCGCCAGAGCAATCAAGCTGCGGCAGCCGTGGACATCCGAGTCAACGGAGAATACCGGGCAACGGCTTGTAACCAGAAGCTTTGCCACCTGCTGAACTGCTGCCGGCAAAGGAACCGTTCGTCCCCCTATCCACGCAACCATTACATCCCGAAACTTTCTGGTGCCGCCCTGAATTTATCCGTTCTTTGCCAAATGTGAAGTCCGTTCGGGGAAAAAGCAACTCAGTCGTCATATTTGAGATAGGCGAATCGCTGATCCGTGTTGGGTGTGCCTTCCAGAGCGCCGCCTGCCTTGCCCGGCTGCCATTGAACCACTTCCTCGATTTTGCGGGCGAGTTCGAAATCCTTGTCGGTCACGCCCTTCGCCGCATGGTTCATCAGCAACACCTCCACCCAGGCATAGGATGCCTTCAGGTCGGGATGATGCCATGCCGCCTCGGCCAGATGTCCGACCGTGTTGATAAGCATGAGCGTGGATTTCCAGCTATGCGTCTTATACCTGCGGCGGATCCAGCCGTTTTCGTAGCGCCAATGCGGAAGCTCCGCTTGCAGCTTCGAGACGATTTCTTCCTCGGAATAAACACGCTCCCGCTTCCGTTCCTTCTCTTCAGCCATGGCAGATGCTCCTTGCTTCTTTCTCCTGGTTCTTCACCCGTACTTGCGCTGATGGCAAAATAGGATAACATAAATCAGGGCCCGATCTTCAGAAAGTTCAGAACAGAACCGATGTCGGACTCTGTCTCCATTCAAGTTCCTGGACGCTTGCACCTTGGATTTTTGGACATCCCGGGAACGGCAGGTTCGCGCTTCGGCAGCATCGGTTTGCCTCTCGACGGCATATCGACCAGGCTGGAGGTCGCGCGGGCAGCCGAGACCACCGTTGAGGGCAACGAAAGGACCCGCATCCTCGCTCACCTCAGAACTCTTCAATCCCATCTCAATCTTCCGGGCCATCATCGGGTGGCCGTGTTCGATACTATCCCAGACCATGTCGGATTGGGGTCTGGAACTCAGCTCGCGCTCGCCATTTCCGCAGCACTTCGCACTTTGCATGGGCTGCCGCTCAGAGTCGGCGATGATGCGGCCCTTTTAGGACGTGGTGCGCGGTCGGGGATCGGCATTGCCGCCTTCGAGGAAGGTGGCCTTATCTTCGACGCCGGCAAGGCACGGAACAATCTGACGCCGACCGTCATTTCCCGCATTCCCTTCCCGAGCGAATGGCGCGTCATTCTCGTCCTGGACAACCGTACTCAGGGAATTCACGGGGAAGCAGAAACCAAAGCGTTCCGGACGTTGCCACCGTTTCCCGCCGCCAGCTCGGCATCGATCTGCCGCCATGTCCTGATGGGAATCATGCCCGCCGTCATCGAAGGGGATCTCGCAACATTCGGCAATGCGATGACGGCGGTACAGCGGACGCTGGGTGCATATTTTTCCCCGGCTCAAGGTGGACATTTCACCAGTCAGGCCGTCGAACGCGCACTTGCAAGACTTGCCGAATGCGGCGCCGTCGGCATCGGGCAAAGTTCCTGGGGACCGACGGGATTTGCTTTTGCCGAATCGCAGGTGGCTGCCGAGCGGATCGTCGCTGCCGCGGCGTTGCAGAATGCGGAGATAACGATCCGCATCGTCCCCGGTCGAAATGACGGGGTGAAGATCACGCGAAGAATAGTATCGCCGCAGACCGGGCTGGAATACAGGAACCGCTACTAGAGAGGGTGACGCGATGAGCCGAAAGACCATTCTCCATATGCTCACTCCCTTGCGGCAGATGAGCCCCTTCGACGTCAACATGGCTCTTGATGCGGGCTATGATCATGTCGTTCCCTATACGGATGTGGCGCTCGCCGATGTGACCGGCCTTGTCCAGGACGCCATATTTTCGCGCCCGCCGGATGCCGGCGTGGCTACCGGCGTTTTCATTGCCGGGCGCGACACGGTCCTGGCGCTCGACATGATCGATGCCGCCAAGCAGTCAATGGTGCCCCCTTTCGGGATTTCCGTCTTTGCCGATCCCGCCGGCTCGTTCACGACCGCTGCGGCAATGGTCGCGAAAGTCGAAAAGACGCTTGAAAAACTGCATAGTCGCGGCCTTGCCGGAACGAAGGTGGTCATTTTCGGTGCGACCGGCGTCGTCGGCTATTGCACGGCCGTGATCTCGGCCAAGGAGGGCGCTGACGTCACGCTGGTCGGCCACGACGGGATCAGCCGCGTGCAGAATATAGCGGAGGCGGCCAAGGATCGTTTCGGCGTCATGCTCAACGCGGCCGATGGATCGACCGACGAGAAGAAGGCGGCATTGCTGCAGCAGGCCGAGGTGGCGCTCGCGGCCGCGAAGGCCGGCGTCAGGGTGCTTTCGGCGCAACAACTTCGCTCTGCAAGCAATCTGCTCGTCGCAGCTGACGTCAATGCCGTGCCGCCGTCGGGCATCGAAGGCCTGGCGGTCAACGCAAAGGCAGACAAACTGGACGGAACCTCGGCTGTCGGCATAGGTCCTCTGTCCATCGGTAACCTCAAATACAAGACTCAATCCGGTCTCTTCAACCAGATGATCAGTGCCGAAAAAACAGTTGTTTACGATTTTCAGGATGCTTTTGCCCTTGCCCGCAGCCTCGAAAAATAGCCCGGCGATCCTGATTGCAGCCATTTCGGGCCGGTCTCTGGCTGCAGCGGCGCGACGCGCCGGCTGTAGACCGCTGGTGGCTGATCTCTTCGGCGATTCCGATACGGTCGCCCTAGCCGATCGGACCGCACGACTACCCGGCAGCATACGCGATGGAATCGACGGCGAAAAAATCGTCGACATACTGGCGCATCTAGCGCGAGACGAGAAGCCCATTGCACTGGTCTACGGCTCAGGTTTCGAGCGTCGGCCCGACATCATCGACATGGTCGCCAAAAACTTTCGGATTGCCGGAAACAATGCTGGGACGATACGAGCTGTCAAGGATCCGGCCGGCCTGTCTGAGCTCTGTCGGGATCTCGATATCAGGCATCCGGCGATCCGCTTCTCGGCGCCCCGGGAAGAAGGTTGGCTTATGAAACTCGGCGGCGGCGCCGGAGGGTCACATGTCCGGCCTGCCGGGGCGACGCCCTTGGAAAACGGCCACTATTACCAGAAGTTTGTTGTCGGCCGCAGCATCTCGGCCTTGTTCCTGGCGCAGGCGGGGAGCGCCCGCATTGTCGGCTTCAGCCGGCAGTGGTCTTCGCCTTCGCAAACATCGCCATTTCGGTACGGCGGCGCCGTGCGGCTTGTGCGGTTCGATCGGGGAAAGAAGGCATTAGTCAGTTGTTGGCTCGACAAATTGACGAAACGCACCGGTCTTGCCGGTCTCTGCAGCGCTGATTTCATCGACGGGCCGGACGGTCTGCACCTCATCGAAATCAATCCGCGGCCGGGCGCAACGCTCGATATCTTCGACAGCGAAGACGCGCCGCTCATCACCGCACATCTGAGCGCCGTGCGTGGCGAAGACATCACGGTGCCAACCTATCGCGGCACGAAGGCTTCGGCAATCGCTTATGCGCCCTATGCCATTTCCCGTTTTCCCCATGTCGACTGGCCGAGCATGACGGCCGATCATCAGAATGCCGGATCGGCGCTCAACGCCGATGATCCCGTTTGTACCGTCCTGGCCCAGGCACGATCCGCTACCGCCGCCGAACGGGTTGTAAGACGTCGTGTCAACGAAATAGCGGAGCATTGGAAGGAGAGTTTCCAATGATGAACGGAAAAGCCCATATCAACAGAAACGCTCAGCGCATTGTCGATCAGATAATCGACGATAGCGAGCGGTTCGGCATCACCTACAGCCGTGGGGCTCTCGGAGAGCATCTCATCGATGCCGGTGCGACCAGCCCCGGAGGTATGGAGGTGGGTCTCCGGATGACGGAAATCTGCATGGGCGGCCTGGGGACCGTCTCCATGGCACTCGATCGCCATAACGAAAAGTGGCCGCTGAGCGTTACCGTCCATTCCTCGCAACCGGTCCTTGCCTGCCTCGGCAGCCAATATGCGGGCTGGCGGCTCTCGCATGAGAAATATTTCGCCATGGGCTCCGGTCCGGCACGGATGCTGGCGCGGGTAGAGCCTCTCTTCGAGGAGATTGCATATAGCGAAACCGATGCTTCCACGTCGGTTCTCCTCCTGGAGACGGACAAACCTCCGCCGTCCGCCATTGTCGAGAAGGTGTCCAACGCGACGGGACTGGCGCCCGATACCCTGACCTTCATCTATGCCCCGACACAAAGTCTTGCCGGTTGCGTCCAGATCATCGGCCGTTCTCTCGAAGTTGCCCTTCACAAAGCGCATAGCCTGCACTTCCCGTTGAACGCGATCATCGACGGAGTGGGATGCGCACCGGTTCCCGCCCCTCATCCCGACTTTTTGCAGGCGATGGGACGGACGAACGACGCCATTATTTATGGCGGCCTAGTGCAGTTGTTCGTTGGCGGCAGTGCGGCAGCCGCGCGAGAGCTCGCCGAGCAACTGCCGAGCAACAGATCGCGCGACTATGGCCAGCCTTTTGCGGAGATCTTCAAGAAATTCAACGGCGACTTCTATGCAATCGATCCACACCTCTTCAGCCCGGCCGAGGTGATCGTCACCGCCGTTGATACAGGCGACACCTTCCGCGCCGGCGAGCCCAACATGCAGATGCTGGAGCAGTCTCTTGGTTGAACCCACAGTGATGACGGACAGAATACTGATCGTTTCCGATAAGCCGGACGGTCAGGTGAAACAACTGCGGCGCTCCTTCAGGGAGCTCGGTTCAGAGACAATCTTCTGCCCGCTCAGCGACATCGCATTCGATACGCGGTATCCTTCGGGCATCGCCATCCCGACACTCGACGGGGCTCTTCCGGCCGGCGTGATCGTTCGTTCCATTTCCGGCGGCACCTTCGAAGCGATCACGCGTCGCCTCGGCATCCTGCACGCCCTCACCCACCTTGGGGTGCCCGTATGGAATTCGGCCAAGGCGATCGAACGTTGCGTCGATAAATCAACAACCACGTTTCTTCTCGCAAACGCTGGAATTCCGACGCCCGAGACCTTCGCAGTGGAAGGTCCCGACAATGCCAGGACCATCGTGGAGCGCGAGGGGTCGCGCGGTCTCCTTGTGCTGAAACCGCTCTTCGGCTCGCAGGGACGTGGAATCCGGCTTATTCGCTCGATCGCTGACCTGCCTGACCCCGACGACGTCGACAATGTCTATTACCTGCAACGGCTCGTCATGCGTGCGGGACCGCCCTATCGGGATTACCGGATATTCGTCAGCAACGGCGACATTCTCGGCATGATGGGGCGCTGCGCCGATGGTTGGATCACGAATATCGCGCGCGGCGCAAAGGCCGAACCGGTCATGGGGCCATTGCGCCTGAAGCTCGAGGAATTGGCACTTGCCGCTGCGTCGGCAGTCGGCACGAACTTTGCAGGCATCGACATCGTGCAGGGATGCGAGGGCAATCTCCTCGTACTGGAAGTCAACAGCATGCCTGCTTGGACCGGCTTGCAATCCGTTGTCCCTGTCCGCATAGCCGATTGCATTGCCCAGGCGATGGTCATGCTTCTCAATCCGGAAGTGAAAGAAAGACCCGCCGCATGACCTTGACGCGGCAGCAGATCATGACCGCCTATCTCGACGCCTGCCGGGCCGAGATCGAAGCTCTGAAGCCCGGCAACGTGCATCGCTTCGCCGATGGCCACCGGATGACCGCAGACCAATTTCTCGCAAGCGCCGAGGTCAGCGCCCCACTGGTCTCGGAACCGGGTGCATCGGTTGGCCGGCGTGTCCTCGCTGCGGTGACGGCGACACGTGAAAAGGTGGGAACGAACACTAATCTCGGCATTCTCCTGCTCTGCGCGCCGCTCGCCAAGGCGGCCGAAGGCGGTTTGGCAAATTTCCGCAAGGACCTGCTTCGCACCCTGGATGAAATGGATGCGGACGATGCTCGCGACGTCTTCGCAGCCATCCGGCTCACCAATCCGGGAGGGCTGGGTACCGCAGAAAAACAAGATGTCAGGGAGGAGCCGACAGTGTCTCTCATCGGTGCCATGGGCATGGCCGCCGACCGCGACATGATTGCGAGGCAATATACGAGCGGCTTTGCGGACATATTCACCGGCGGCCTCTCGGCATGGAAAGAAGCTGCCGGCCGCGGAGAAAGGGACATGTGGCCCACTATCTTCGTCTATCTCCACTTTCTGTCGTCATTTCCCGACAGCCATGTGGGACGCAAATACGGCATAGATCTTGCCGAGAAAATCAGAAAAGAGGCGGAGAGAATACGTCTCATCGTGACGGACGAGACGGACTTATCGAGGCGACAAGAGGTCCTTCTGGACTTCGACAGGAGGCTGAAGGAAAGGGATATCAACCCGGGAACCTCCGCCGATCTTACCGTGGCAACGCTTTTTGTCTGCAGCATGAACTTCGACTTGCATAATCGCCACTTAAATGGTTGAATTTGGTCAGCGAACTTATTTCGCCGCTATCTGGCCAACCGACCCAGTCAAAGGGTGCTGCGAACAAGGATAGCTGTCCATCGAGCGTCGTGTCTCGTGTGGTACGGCATCTTTGGACAAACACATTTTTGGCATACGGTGCAAGGGAGGAATTGGCCGTGGCAAAGATCAGCAAAGTAATGGTTGGTGAGTCTCTCGTTGGTGAGGGAAATGAAGTCGCTCATATCGATCTTCTGATGGGACCCCGCGGAAGCGCGGTGGAAACAGCATTCTGCAACGCACTGACGAATAATAAGGACGGGTTTACGTCGCTGCTGGCGGTGATCGCACCGAACCTAGCATGCAAGCCCAATACGATGTTGTTCAACAAGGTCACTATCAAGGGTGCCAAACAGGCCGTGCAGATGTTCGGCCCGGCACAGCATGCGGTGGCAAAGGCAGTGCAGGACAGCGTTGCCGAAGGCGTCATTCCCGCGGACGAAGCCGATGACATCTTTATCTGCGTCGGTGTCTTCATCCACTGGGAAGCCGACGACGACGCCAAGATCCAGGACTTTAACTACAGGGCAACGAAGGAAGCGATCCAACGCGCGGTTACGGGCAAGCCGACCGCGGCGGAAGCAACCGCTCAGCGGGACTCCGTCAAGCATCCTTTCAGCGCCTAGACACGAAGCAACCCCGCACAGAACGAGCCCCCCGTGGAAACAGGTGGCCTGTTGCGCCGGTTGGCGAAGGCTTTGGGCTTCGACAGCGCGCCATCTTCACGCGCGAACGGTTGAGGGTGGCTACACTTCGCTTCAGATCCAGAAAAAGAGCTGGGGGCATGGCCATGTGGCCTTCCCCCACTCCATTCTCAGCGTCCTGAGAGGTTGAGCCAAACCGAAGGTCAGATACCTTCTCTTCTCTCAAAGGTCTTCATTTGCCCATGAAAGTGGAAATTTCGGCCGCGCTGAGCTCGCCGCTATGCAACGACGTCGCAACCAAAGCGCCTGCAATACCCATGTCGTTCAGCCGTTTCAGGTCATCCACATTGCGGACCCCGCCCGCAGCGATGATCTCGCGGCCTCCGGCGACGCCTTTGATTGCCTGCAGGCGATCAAAATCGGGGCCGCGGCGAGCCCCTACCATGTCGAGCGTCATCACGATCACCCGCTTCGGCCAAAGAGCGGGTTCAGAAAGGATGTCCGGTGGCCCCAGGAACGCATCGCCACGAAAATCAAGGGAGAGGATCAATCTCGGATGCGTGCTGAACGCGCGCAGAACGTCCGTATTCGCCTGGCTTTCCGAACCGAGAACCACGAAAGTCCGCGAATTGGCTAGCAGCTGCTCGACATCTTCTGTGCTTCGAAAGCCTGCATCGAGCCAAATCTCAGGCCTCGGCTGCAAAAGCGAGAGAGGATCGGCGGTCGCCAAAAGGCTCGAGCCATTCTCAATGGCATCGAGATCGGCCACGTAGAAGACCGGGAACGGATGGACTCGTCGCAGCCCCTCGGCGACATCTCTGATCGCCGATGTCGGGCTGAGCGGTGTCTCAATGGGCTTATAGGTATGGCGCATACCCATCTGCGCGCGCACCACGCGGCCGTCTTTGATGTCGAGAACGGGAATGATAAGCAATGGTCAACCTCGGCAAGAATGATGACTATATGAAAGCTCGAACTGCAGGCGAAGGAAAGCAAACAGTTACAGGTTGGGACATCGGCGGCGCGCATTTAAAGATGGCGCTTGCCGAAGACGGCGAAATTACGCTCGCCCGAACCGTCAAAGCATCCATGTGGCTCGGGCTCGACCAGGTGCGCGATGCGCTGAACCAATTAAGGCCGCTTTTTCAAAGCGATACAACCCATGTCTTCACGATGACCGGCGAGTTGTCCGATGGCTTTACGTCACGAGAGGCAGGTATCCGCCATATCCTGGATTTCATCGCAACAGAGTTCGGTCGTGACGATATCTGGATCTATGCCGGCCGCGCCGGCTTTGTCGATCTTTCCCGCGCCTACGATCTCGGTCCCGATATCGCCTCGGCCAATTGGCACGCAACCGCGGATTTGAGTGCCAGGATCAAAGGCGACGGCCTCTTTGTCGATATGGGTTCGACAACGACCGATATTCTTGCTTTCCAGGACGGACAGCTCTGCAACAATGGCTACTCCGACGCCGAACGTTTAATGACCGGCGAGCTCGTCTATACCGGTTTTACGCGCTCGGCGTTGATCGGCATCGCCGAAAGGGCTCCGGTACGCGGCACGATGACACCGCTGATGAACGAATATTTCGCCAATACCGCCGATCTCGGTCGCATTCTCGGAACGCTGGACGAGGCGGACGACCATTATCCCGCGGCCGACCGCAGAGCCAAGTCACTCGCCGGATCCGTCGGCCGTCTCGCCCGTATGGTTGGCCGCGACAGCGCCGATCTTGAGGAAGAAGAATGGATCGATATCGCCCGCTGGTTCAGCGAGCACCAGTTGCGCATGATCTATGACGGGGCATTTTTGGTGGTCACCAATGTCAGACTGAACCCTTCCGCACCGGTGGTGGGTGCAGGGATCGGTCGCCCGCAGATCGCGAGACTCGCCAGACGCCTCGAGCGCCCTTACGTCGACTTCGGCACCCTTATTCCAGCAGTGTCGGAGGAGGCTCAGGACCAGGCAAGCAAGGCCGCGCCGGCCGCCGCCGTCGCCCTCCTCTGGTCGCGACGATAAACTCACATCGCGAACGGAATCACGTCAGTGCTTGGCGCGGTGCTCGTTCACCCGCTCCATCAGCCAATCCCAGGCCTGCCGCTCATTCGGACCGGCCGTCTTCTCGATTGCGATCGTTAGATAGGCAATTTCGGAATCGATCTTTTCCCGCGGGAGCATATGCAGCCTGCTTACCAGGATTGCGAGTTCGAGAACGGCCGCCTTAGCCCGGTTCATCCCGGTGAATGGCGCGTGGGTGGCCTCGGCGATGATCCTGCAGAAGTAGCGCGGACGTAGCTCGTCCTGTTGGACGGAAGCGACCTGCATGACGGAATGGCTGAGTGCGGCCTCCAGACGCGGAACAGGACAGTCCTTCACCGCAACAACAGGCCATTCCCGTCGGCCGGTGAGACAGCCTGCGAAAATCCGCATGTCGTCCGTATAGTTGGCAATGGCAAACGGGACGGCGGCGATATTTTCGAGGGTGGTGGACGGCCGGAAAGGCGCGATGACCCACCCATCATCCTGCGCGATGATCCCGAGAGGAGCGATGTGCACGCGGCCTTCGGCGCTCACCGTCGTCACGATCGTTTCCCTGATATAGGTCATGGGCTATCCTTCTTTGCCCGAAGCGTATGTCCAGCCTCGGCAAGGCGCGTGCGATCCTCGCTTTTCCGCGGGCTCGCCACACCCCAGGCAAGCGGCTCGTCCTGCGAATAGCGCTTACCCAGCTTCCAGGCGATTTCCGCCTTCATCAATTCCGCTCCCAGATAGAAGGCGTGAGGGCCGTCCTTCTCCACATTGAGGGAAGGAAAGAGATCGAAAGCGTTCTCGGCCTTCCAATGTCCCTGGCCGTTGAAGACATGGACGCCGTCCGGAGCGGTCATGATGCGGAAATTGGCGTCGCGCACCGTTTGCGCAAGTGCGTCGATGTCGGCAATGCTGCTGGCGAAGGGCGAGCGGTCATGGATCTGCAAAAGACCAGGGTCGTAGCCGCGGGGCAGCGCATGATCATGCTTGGCGGCAAACATGATGCGTCGCGCCCGGTCATGCTCCTCCACGGTGCGCACCGTATGCGGACTGACGTTGACGACCAGCACATTGGTGATCGCAAGTTCCGAACAAAGGCCCGTCAGGACCGCCGTAACCCCGGACGAATCCGCATCGGTCAATTCGGTCAGGTTGCCGGTGCCCATCATCATCTCGACGTCCGGCCAGCGGCGCCGAGCCTCGATGAAGCGCCCGAGAGAGGCCGCGAAGCCGAAATGAATCGGATCGATAACCGGATCGGCGATGAATGCAATTTGCGCCTTCTGAGCGGCATCGATGGCGCGGCCAAGAGAATCGAGGTCACCCGGAACAGCCGGAACGAGGATCGGTGTAACCTCATGGCGGGTGGCGATCCCGACGGTCTTCTCGTCGAGGCTCAGGAGATAATTGACGCCGGAACGGGCGGCAAGTTCCAGTTCTTCGGGATTTGCCGAGTCCACACTAACGGAAAGTCCTTCGGCCTTGAGCCGCCCGACGGCCTCGGCAAGGTGGGCGAAGGGCGTGTCCGGAAGACAGCCGAGGTCGATGACGTCCGCACCGGCAGCCGCGAGCATGCGGGCTCGTTGCAGCAGGGCATCGAGCGAGAGCGCCGGTGCGTCGACGATCTCGGCGAAGATGCGCATCTCGTGGCGCGAAAGGTCAGGCGGTTTTCCGGCGCGGCCAAGATAGGCGGGCAGATCCGCAACCTCGTCAGGACCACGAACGAAGGGAATGCCGAACGCATCGCTCAACCGCTCCAGATGGCCTCTGAAGCGGCCGGGCAGCACGACCCGGTCCGCCTTCAACGGTCGAGGCAGACGACGGCTGACGATTTCTTCGGTCATCAGGGCGGCGACCTTCACGCCGATGTCGACGATCTCGTAGGTAAATGGCGTCGCTCCCAATCCGGCGAGAACGTTCTCGAGCCTGGCTTTCGCCAGGTGTCCGGTCAGGAAGACGACATGCTCAGCCATTGCCCTCGATCGCTCCCTTCCGGCGAGCCACCGCCAGCTTCAGGTCAGCAAAGGATTCGACGACCTCCGTGAGCTCGTAAGTCTTGAGACGCGCGGTGTTCTCGAGATCGATCGGCCGGGGATAGACCTTCACCATGCCGTGCGGCGCCATCGTCTCCAGCTCGGGCGCGGTGTCGCAGGCAAAGACGATCGACGGGAGGCGGCATTTGCCGGCCTGGGCGTAAACATTCGTAGCCAGCGTATCGGAGATCCCCGCAACACATTTGGCGACGGTATTGGACGTGGCCGGGGCGATCACGACACTATGGTAGACGCCGTGATAGAACTCGCCAACGGGAATGGCACTCGCCGTCTTGTCGTGAAGGACGCGCACCGTATCGGGAAAATCCAGCTTCAGCCCGTACATCCTGAGCACCTCATCGGCGGCCTTCGTTACGAAGACGTCGCAATGGTCGAGTGAGTGGATCAGTTCGAAGCACTCGATAAAAAAGTGGCCCGATCCGGTGAGGACCCATGCCCAGCGCGGCGTATGAAGCCGCGTCATCGGCGAGCCACTCCTTCGGCTGTCTCGCGCATTCCCATGAGTCCCAGTATCCGCGTCCCTGGTATCCGCGTCATGGGCAGGCATTCCATCTGCGAACGAAGCGATGATGGTCCGGCAATGTACAAGATCATTTCCTCTCCCAATAGTTCCGGCAGCATGGCATCGATCACACCATTGTCAACGAGCGCCTGCAGGTCCTGCGGAAGGGACTCCGGATCGACCTGTTTGCACAGCAACAGATGGCGCGCGCCAATCTCCCTACACAGCCAGGCAGCAAGCGAATCGGAGGTGACGTCCCAGGACTGCGTGACGTCGGCATGCCGGGCCATCTTCGAAGGAAGCCAAACCGGCACCCCACCGTCCGCAAAGACCATTTGGAGGTCATGGAGCGAACGGGCCGGCTGGAAGCGCGGATGTCGTTCCGCGATCACGATGCCGAACTGCTCCATTGCGAGAATGGCCATTTCATGCGCTGCGGCGTCTGAAAAATGCATCTCTCTCTGCGAAAAGCGCACCTGGTCGGCAAACGGGCCGCCGCCGGGAACGATCACCAGTGGTAGGGTAGCCGATGCCAGCACGGCAATCCACTGATCCATCTCGATGCGGCCGGCCGTGCTTCCTCCAAGCTTGACGACCAGCGGCGTCATACCACTTTCCTTCCTCCATCAGCCTTCGCCGCTATCACCCGAAAGGGCCTCGATAACTGGGCGCCTTCCCTTCTCCGCTCGATCTGCACGCCGACACCGCCCGGCCCGAGCTCCAATTTCTCGGCCCGCACGACTACGCGAGCAACGCGGGGATTTTCAAGAATAAACGCCGCGGTCTGCTCTACAAGCGTTTCGACCAGATCGACATGACCGCGACTGACGATGGCGCGAATGCCATCCATGATGAGGTCATAGGAGACGACATGGTGCATGTCCTTCGGATTGCGAGTCACACGAAGCACATCCGCCGTGACATCGAACCGGACTTTCTGCGGCTTGCCATGTTCAAAGCTGTAGGCGCCGATGTCGACGGGCAGGACGAAATCGCGCACGAAGATCTGATCGGTGCCCAGATCCTCGTCAGCCGAGCTGGGGAAATATCCACGGGCAGCCAGGAGTTCGAGGTCGACGCTGCAAGGTTTTTCAGCAGGCCGCTCTTGCGGAATAAGCGCACGGATCTTTGCCGTCGCCTCGGCGTCGATATCGGCATGCCTGGACAAGCCCTCGCAGAGCGCACCCCGGAAGCCAAGGAAATCCGGCTTGCTCGGCAGCAGCCGCGGAATATCCGGCCCTTCCAGTGATCCCGCAAGACCTGTCATCAGTCCGCACCGCTGTCCTTCGGCCACAAAGTCCGAAATGCAATCGGGGGGCACATGATCCAGCAATCTTCCCTTCGATTTGTCGTCGGTATCCAGCATGACGCCGTAGAAGCCGGTTTTTGCGAACGATGTCATGAGGTTCTCCTCGTACCGATGATCTGCAAAAAGGACGGCTATCAGCCTTTTCCGGCCGGCAATATCCGCCAATGCCTCCGCATCTGCCGCAACGTGCGGCGACGAGGGAAATCCGATCTTGATGAAATCGACCCCTGTGGCGGCTACTTCCTCCACCTTCGCCCTGACAACCTCCGAATTGTCGGAAAACTCTCCGCAGGCTGCGCTGACGGGTTTCCTGCCCGAAACGAAGCCAACAACATCAACGATTTGCCTGATGTCTGCCACGCCGAGCGCGCCGAGCGCCGGGTTCTTCACATCGATGATATCCGCGCCTGCTTGGAGAACAATCTCCGCCTCCCTGCGATCTTGAACACTGGTCAGCATCAACGTCATCGCACACCTCCCCACGCACTGCAGTTTTCCCAACCGCAGCGGGAAAAGTTGAGTACCAGTATTGAGATTATCGGGGATTTGGCTACAAACATAGTGGGCACCTATCTGGACATCGCGTCTGCCTTTCACGGAAGGCAGGCGCAGGGTGTGGTATGGCCATGAAGAGTACGGTGCCGAATACTCTTACATTTTTATTCGCTTGTTTTTGGCTGCTCGTCAATGCGCCGCAGCCGATCGCGCAGGAAAATCCGGCCGCCAGGCCTGCTGCCGAAATCCGGATCGGTTATCTCAGGGCCTATGAGCCGCAGCTGGCGCTTTCCGTCCTGGACATTCCTCCGCGAGATGAAGGCGTTGCCGGAGCCAAGGTCGCCATCAACGACAACAACACCACGGGCAGATTTCTCGGACAGACCTTCAGCCTCGACGTGATCGAAACGAAGCGGGAAGAGGATGTCGTACCTGTTTTCAGGCAGATGCTCGCGCGTGGCGACAAATATGTGCTGACCGATATCTCGGTCAAACAGCTGCTCTCCATCGCCGATCTCGCCAAGGAGAACGGCGTGCTTCTCTTCAATGTCGGCGCAACGGACGATATCCTGCGCGAGCAGGAGTGCCGCTCCAACGTCTTCCACACGGCTCCGACCCGCACGATGCTCGCCGATGGCCTGGCGCAGTATCTCGTTTGGAAGCAATGGCGAAACTGGGTCCTTCTCTACGGTTCCCATGAACCGGACCAGCTTTTTGCGGACGCCATCCGGCGCTCGGCGAAGCGGTTCGGCGCAAAGATCGTCGAGGAGAGGCTCTACAAGGATACCGGCACGGCCCGCAGGACCGACAGCGGCGTCGTTCAGGTCCAACGGCAGATGCCGGTCTTCACGCAGGGCCTGCCGGCACATGATGTCGTCATCGTCGCGGACGAGAGCGAGGTCTTCGGCAGTTATGTTCCCTACCGAACCTGGGATCCGCGGCCGGTTGCCGGAACGGCGGGCCTTATTCCCTCCTCCTGGCATCCGGCCAGCGAACAATGGGGCGGTTCGCAGATCCAGAATCGCTTCGTGAAGGCTACAGGACGCCGCATGCTCAGCAAGGACATGCAGGCATGGACGGCGGCCCGTATCCTCGGCGAAGCGGCGACGCGGACCAACAGCAACGACCCGGCAAAAATCGAAGCCTTCATAAAGGACGAGAATTTTTCGCTGGCCGCGTTCAAGGGACAGAAGGTAACTTTCCGTCGGTGGAACTGGCAGCTTCGCCAGCCGATCCTGCTCGGTGATGGACATGGAGTGATCTCCACGTCACCACAGGAGGGTTTTCTTCACCAGTTTTCCGAACTCGACACGTTGGGGGTAGATCAGCCCGAGACCGCCTGCAAACTGAAGTAAAAAACGCAACGGGAGGAGAGAATGCGCAGACACACCTACCTGCTCGCAGGGACCATCGCGGCTGTCATCTACACAGAGCCCTCCTGGGCCAATAACGTCTATGTCTCGAACGAGAAGGACAATACCGTTACGGTCGTCGATTCCAAGACGATGGAAGTGACCCAGACGATCAATGTGGGGCAAAGGCCGCGCGGCATCACGATTTCCCATGACGGGAAACTTCTCTATGTCTGCGCCAGTGACGACGACACCGTCGAGATCATCGACACGGCAACGCATCAGATCGTCGGAACGTTGCCCTCCGGCCCGGACCCGGAGCTTTTCGTACTCTCTCCGGACGGCAACACGCTCTACGTCGCCAATGAGGACGACAATCTCGTCACCGTCATCGATGTCAACAGCCGAAGTGTGATCACGGAGATACCGGTCGGCGTGGAGCCGGAAGGCATGGGCGTCAGCCCCGACGGCAAGACGATGGTAAACACGTCCGAGACAACCAACATGGCGCATTTCATCGACACGTCCACCCACGAAATCACCGGTAACGTGCTCGTCGACTCGCGCCCTCGCTTCGCCGAATTCAAGCCGGACGGATCGCAGGTCTGGGTATCCTCCGAGATCGGCGGAAGCGTCTCGGTCATAGACAATGCCACGCGACAGGTAATCAAGAAGATCACGTTCGAGATCCCGGGCTTGCGCTCGGAGGCAATCCAACCCGTGGGCGTGCGGATCACCGCGGACGGCAAGAAGGCCTATGTCGCCCTCGGCCCGGCCAACCGCGTGGCGGTCATCAATACCGAAACCTACGAGGTCGAAAAATACATCCTCGTGGGGCAGCGGGTCTGGCAGTTGGCGTTCACGCCTGACGGACAGAACGTAATCAGCACCAACGGCCTTTCGAACGATATCACTTTCATCGACACGGCGACCGATGAGCCGATCAAGTCCGTCACCGTCGGTGCCCTGCCATGGGGAGTGACCGTCGCCCCCAACTGAGCCGCTTTTTTTCGATTTTTAATGGGAGGAAAACATGTCGAAATTCACAATCATCGCATTTGCAGCACTCGCCGGCCTTTTTTCCATGCAGCATCAGCAGGCTTTCGCCCAGTCCGGCGATGACAAGGATGGCGACGATGCGCCCAAGATTACGCGGGCCAGCCAGAACGTCCCGGAACTGATCCTTGGCTCGAAGGACAACAGCTACGCAGTGAACCGGAAGGACTTCGAACTCGTTTCTGGACAAGGCTACCGATGGAAAATCACGTCCGCAGCCGGCCTGGAATACAAGTTCGTCACCGATCTGTTCCGCAATGTCTGGATGAACCAGATCGTCATCAACGATCTTGAGGTTCACATGAACGGCGCTCCGGCATGGTTGGAATTCGACTCGGAAGGAACGATCAACGTACAGTTCACGACAGTACGACCGGGCGAATATACATGGTCGGTTCCCGATCTAGCGGACAAGGGCATGACGGGCAAGATCATCATCAAGTAGCCAGCCATACGTGGCTTGTGAAAGGCGCTGCAATGAAGCTGGAATCCCGCTTAACCGAAACATCCCAGAACGAAGACGGAGCGGCGACCGCCGCTCTCGAACTCGCTTCCGTCAGCTATAACTATGGAGAACGAAAAGCGCTCGACAACGTATCGTTTTCCATAGGACCATCGCGGTTCACCGTGCTCTTAGGGCTCAATGGCGCCGGCAAGACCACGCTGTTTTCGCTCGTCAGCCATCTTTTCTCGGCTCGAACGGGCCGCATTCGCGTTTTCGGCCAGGATATAAACCACAATCCCGGCCCGGCGCTCAGACGCCTCGGCATCGTGTTTCAGGCCCGCACCCTCGATCTCGATCTGAGTGTCCGGCAAAATCTGCTCTATCACGCCTCCCTCCACGGCATCACAACGCGCGTGGCGCGGCGGCGGATCGACGAGCTTCTTCAGTCCATCGACATGAGCGACCGCATAGAGGAGAAGGTGCGAGGCCTTTCCGGCGGGCAGGTCAGGCGTGTCGAGATCATTCGCGCCCTGTTGCACCGGCCTTCCCTGCTGCTGCTGGATGAAGCGACGGTCGGGCTCGATATCAAGTCGCGGGCTACCATTCTCAGGGATATCCGCGCGCTGGTCGAACGGGACGGAATCAGCGTGCTCTGGGCAACCCATCTGATCGACGAGGTCGGTCAGGCGGATCAGGTCCTCGTTCTCGACAAAGGAAGGCTTGTCGCCGATGGCCAGGTGTCGACCATTCTTTCACAGACCGGAACGGAGACCATCAATCAGGCGTTCTCGAAGCTCACCGGCATCACGGACATGAATGTGCGAGGAGGAAAGTCATGACCGACGCGACCGAGACGTTTGCTGGTTCACCATCAGAGAACTGGAAGGGCTTCAGCCTCATTCAGTACCTCGTCTGTCTTAAAGGTATTCTGCTGCGCGAGTGGCTGCGATATCTTTCACAGAAGGAGCGTTTCGTTTCCTCCCTGGTTCGCCCCCTGCTCTGGCTCTTCATCTTCGCAGCCGGTTTCCGGCAGGTGCTCGGCGTTTCGATCATCCCGCCCTACGAAACCTATGTTCTGTACGAGGTCTACATCACACCGGGATTGTGCGGGATGATTCTCCTCTTCAGCGGCATGCAATCCTCCCTGTCGATGGTCTATGACCGGGAGATGGGCAACATGCGCATCCTGCTCGTCAGTCCTTTTCCGCGTTGGTACCTGCTCGTATCCAAGCTTCTGGCCGGTGTCGCCGTTTCGCTGCTGCAGGTCTATGCATTCCTCGCGATCGCCTGGTTCTGGGATGTCAAAGCGCCGGTTGAAGGTTATGTGCTGATCCTGCCCGCCCTCTTTTTCTCCGGCTTGATGCTCGGTGCGCTCGGCATGCTGCTGTCATCCCTCGTCAAGCAGTTGGAGAATTTCGCAGGGATCATGAACTTCGTAATCTTTCCGATGTATTTCGCTTCCTCGGCGCTCTATCCGCTCTGGCGCGTTCAGGAGGCGAGCCCCCTGCTCTACAAGATATGCCTTCTGAACCCGTTCACCTATGCGGTCGAACTCATCCGCTTCGCCTTTTACGCGCGTATCGAATGGACGTCGCTTATCGTCGTCTTGGCCGTCACGCTCGCGCTGCTGGGTGGAGCCATCCTGGCCTACAATCCCGCACGCGGTCTTACCGTCCGCAAACAGGATATGGGAGGAAGCCAATGAGCCGGCCCCTTCTTGCAATCGTGATGCTGGTCATGCTGTCTGCGGCGCCGATGGCCCGCGCGGCCGCAAACACGGATCCTGATTGGCCCTGCGTTCAGCGCAAGGTACCCGAAATTTCGATCGGACAGGTGTGGAACGGCGGTGAGATTCCCGAGACCGCCAAGGAATGGGACAAGGATCCCCAGGTGTCGGATCTCGCCGCGGAACTCGCCAAGCGAGCCAATCCGATCGAAAACGTCCGTAAGCAAGTGTTGGATTACGCCTCGACACTGCCAAAAGATCAGGCAAGCGAAAAGCTGGAACAGCTTTTCATGGGCGTGTTCGACAAGCTGAACATAGAGCGCGGACAGATCATCTCAGGCATTTCACGCTATGCCGAAAAGCAAAGGGAGCTTGCGGCCGATATCAGAAAGAAAGCCTCTGAAGTCGACAAGATGCGAGCCGCATCCGATACCGACCCGGCAGAACTTGCCAAGCATGACGAACAGCTGACATGGGAGACGCGCATCTTCGAAGAACGAGTGCAGTCGCTAACCTATGTCTGCGAGGTTCCGACGCTGATCGAACAGCGGCTCTACAGCGTCTCCAAGATCATCAACGAGACGATGCAAAAGAAGTGATTTCGTGCCGGCAAAGCCATATGCGGCCTCCGGAGACTGGTTCGGCTCTGATCACTGTAACGCCCCCTGCTTTGCGGCGGATGGTCAACGGCTCGTTCGATGGAGCCTGGCGCTCATCCGCCGCAGGGCGAGACGGCCCTCTCCCGCTACGATGCCGAGCGCCGGCCCGCAACGTCAGCGATCGTGCTCGCTAACCGCCGCGGCGATCCTGAAGGGGTCATCGACATGATCGAGGCGCGCGCACCTGATGGTTTTCACGATATCGACGAAGTCGCGTCGCATCAGGGGCGCGAAGCCATCGTACGCGGCTACGCCACGCTCGCGCGATTTGCAAAAACAGTCGTCGACCCCAAACCCCCGTCCTCTGAGGTTCGCCGAAACCGGAATCCGCGTCTTTGAGATGGGTCAATAACCGAGTTAATCGTGCTGTGACAAGAATCTCGAAACCGTTGCCAGGCAGAGCTCCTTCTCCTCGACATGCGGCATGTGGCTGGAATTTTCGAACAGGATCCACTCGCAATTCGGTACGCGCTCGACATACGGCCGCACGACCTCCGGCGTCGCTTCGTCATATTTGCCTGACATCAACAGCGTCGGAGGCTGGATAAGGTGCAGGCGATCCTCGATCGTCCAGTCCTTCATCGTCCCGATGACATGGAATTCGGTCGGGCCGTTCATGTTGCGATAGACGGTGTTATCCTCGTCCATGATTGCGAAGGTGCGCGCGACCTCCGGCGGCCAGGGCACGAGGCGGCAGACATGGCGATCGTAGAAGACGCGTGAGGCGGCGGTGTATTCCGGATCGGTCAAGGTTCCGGCCAGCTCGTGTTTGAGGAGCGTATCCTGCACCTCCCGGGGGAGCTCCAAGCGCAGGCGGTTCGCTTCCGAAACCCAAGTGTGCATATTGGCCGGCGAATTGGCGATTACCAGGGCCTTCAGGCCTTTCGGCTGGCGCACTGCGTGCTCGGCGCCAAGCATGCCGCCCCAGGATTGGCCGAGAAAAGCATAGCGGTCCTGGATGGCAAGATATTTCAGCAGCGCATCCAGCTCTTCGAGAAAGAGGCTGACAGTCCAGAAATCCGGTCCCTTTTCCGGCAGCCGCGTCGAATTGCCGTTGCCGAGCTGGTCGTAATGAATGACCGGCCGGCCGTCGAGCGTGGCAATATCCTTGAAGGAATCGACATAGTCATGGGTGCATCCGGGGCCGCCATGGGCGACGACGAGAGGCAGCTTGCCGCTGTCGAGCGACCCTGCGATCCGATACCAGGTGTGATATTCCCGGAAGGGAAGATAGCCTTCCTCTGACGTCACGGCGGCCACGAGCATCTCCATCTTATGGGCAGGTGATGGAAAGCATAACGCGGCCGCAAAGCCCGCGGCAGCTATCACAACTTATAGGGTGGCGGTCTCGAGCAGGCGGTAATGCGTGGCCCGCACGACGGCCTGGGTACGGTTTTTCGCCCCCAGCTTTTTGGCGGCGGCGTTGAGATGCATAACGACGGTCGGAACCGACCGCTCTATGATGCGGGAAATCTCCTTGGCGGAGTAACCTTCCGCCGAATAGCGCAGGCACTCGCGTTCCCGGTCTGTCAGATGGATTTTGCCCACACGGCGAGCTTCCGCATCGAAGAGCGAATAGGCCGTCTCGTGAAAGACGTGCGCGAGAAGATTGAAATCCGCGATGTAGCGCAGGGCATCCTGCTCGAATTTCTTCTTCCCGCCAAACCCGATCCCCGTCACGGTGGCGTAATCGCCGCGCGGCATGTGGATGGGAACGGTGACACCGGTCGACATGTCGCGTTCGCTGAGATAACGCGCGACAGGCTTGGTATCCTCGCTCATGAAACGGTTGATGGGAGTACCGGCATCGGTATCATAATTCCAGAAAAAGGGCGCCGACGTGCGCAATGCCACCTGCTGGACGGGATCGATGCGGAAATAGCCGCGGTTGCACCAATAGTCGTGCATGTCTTCGGAAATGTTGCGCAGTTTCAGCAGCGACGGCACCATCATCTGACCGTCAATGTCGTACGCCACCGGCGTATAATCGTAGATCAGCGCTTCGAAGCCTAACCGCTTCATTGCTTCGAAGACCTGATCGATCTGCTCATCAAGGGTATTGTACGCTGTGAATTGCCGTTTGATCGTTCCAATCTCATCAAGCATAGGCGGCTCCGGTTGAGCAATTCAGCCACGTACCCTATCACTTCTTATAGCTGGTGCGGATCGCGGTTTCCGGTAAAAATTTAGCCATGCCCAAATGTTGGGCAAGCGGAATCTTTGCCGGAGAAAATTTATGTGGCGAGAGATGCAGCCGGACGAGCGCCATGACATTGAAGTCGATGGCTATCGCGTCGTCGCCTACAGTTTCGGAACCGGCGGCGAAACAGTCTTCTGTCTGAATGGTGGACCCGGCCTCCCCTGCGATTATTTGCGCGAGGCGCATTCCTGTCTCGTCGATCGCGGATATCGCATCGTCGCCTTTGACCAACTGGGTACAGGCGCCTCGGATCGGCCCGAAGATGCGGGGCTCTGGACGATCGGCCGTTACGTCGAGGAAACGGAAACAGTCCGCAAGGCGCTCGGTCTCGGGAAAGTCCATATGCTTGGCCATTCCTGGGGCGGCTGGCTGGCGATCGATTACGCCCTCACCTATCCGGAAAACCTTCAGACGCTCATTCTCGAAGACACGGTTGCCGACATGCCGCATCTTGTCTCGGAGCTGGAGCGGTTGAGAGCCGCGCTTGGTCCTGAAACGGTCGCCATGATGCAGAAGCACGAGGCGCAGGGCACCTACAACCACCCCGAATATCTGGCCGCCATCACCATCCTCAATTACCGCCATGTGTGCCGCTTGCCGAAATGGCCAGCGCCGGTACGTCGCTCTCTGGACGACTGGAATATGGGGCCTTATGCGACCATGCAGGGGCCGAACGAATTTCTCTACATCGGCAATCTGAAGGACTGGAACCGCATTCCCGACCTGCCGCGCATCCCGGTGCCGGTGCTGATCACGACGGGCGAACATGACGAGCTGACGCCCGCCTGCGCGCTGCGCATGAAGCTTGCCCTGCCGAATGCGGAACTCAAGGTATTTGCCAACGCGAGCCATATGCCGTTTTATGAAAATCCGGGAGACTATTATCCGGCGCTTCTCGATTTCTTGTCGCGGCACAGGGCGCACTGATGCGAAGGGGAGTCATTAAGATCCGTCGAAGGCAAGGGGGCGACCGCCGCCATGCATCGCTATAGATTCGTTCTCACGCGACCGCTGCAATTCCTGCCGGTGATCTTCGGCATCAGCGTGATCACGTTCATTCTGGTTCGGCTCATTCCCGGCGATCCGGCCCGCGTCATTCTCGGCACACGCGCGACACCGACTGCGGTTGCCAATGTCCGCGCCCAGTACGGTCTCGATGAGCCCCTCTGGCTGCAATATTTCTATTTCCTCAGAAATCTCGCGAACGGTGAGATGGGCAAGTCCATTCTCTACAAGATCGACGTCCTGAAACTGATTGTCACGCGCATCGAGCCGACCGTGGCCCTGGTGATTTCCAGCGTGATCCTCTCGGTTGTGATCGCCGTCCCCATGGCCGCGATTGCCGCCCGCAACAGCGGCCGTGTACCCGATCATGCCGTGCGCATAATCTCGACCTTCGGCATCGGCTTTCCGCCATTCTGGCTGGGGCTGATGCTGATCATCTTCTTCAGTGTCGAGCTCGGCGTGCTGCCGGTTTCCGGCTACGGCAATACCATCGGTGACAAGCTTGCCCATCTTATCCTGCCGAGCCTCACCGTCGCACTCTCGCTCTCGACCGTGCTGACGCGCAGCCTGCGCGCTGCAATGATCGAAGCATTGAAATCGGACGTGGCGACCGCGGCGCGGGCGCGCGGCATGCCGGAGAGCATCGTTTTCTGGCGGCATGTGCTGCCGAATTCGCTGGTGCCGACAATCAACCTGCTTGCCGTCAATATCGGCTGGCTGATCGGCGGGACGGTGGTCGTCGAAAGCGTCTTCGCGCTGCCTGGCATGGGCCAGCTTTTGGTGCGCGCCATCTTCTCGCGAGACTACATGGTTGTCCAGAGTGTCGCCATGGTCTTTGCCTGCGCCACCGTCCTCGTCAATTTCATAGCCGATATCGTGACCGTCGCCATCGATCCGAGGGTGAAGCTATGAGCGTCCAGTCTGTCGCAAATCCCTCCTTCGGCTGGCGTCGGTTCTTCGGCAAACGGCTGACGCTTGTCGTCGGTATCGGCATCCTGGCGTTCTTTTGCCTGCTCGCCATTGGCGCTCCCGTTGTTGCGCCCTATGATCCGATCCTCCAGAACGCCGATGTCCGCCTTCAGCCTCCTTCGCTCTCGCATCCCTTCGGCACCGACAATTTCGGGCGCGATATTCTTTCCCGCGTCATCTGGGGCACGCGCATCGACCTGCAGATCGCGATCATCGGCGTCGTCTTTCCATTCCTGATCGGCACGACCGTCGGCACCATCGCCGGCTTCTTCGGCGGTGTCGTCGATGCACTGTTCATGCGGCTTGTCGATATCATCCTCGCCTTCCCGTTTCTGGTTCTGATGCTTTCGATCATTGCCATTCTCGGTCCGGGGCTGAACAGCTTCTATATCGCCATGGCGCTGGTCGGATGGGTGTCCTACGCGCGGCTCATCCGGGCGCAGATGCTCGTCCTCAAGGGAGCCGACTATGCCGTTGCGGCCGTCAGCCTCGGCTTCAGTCGCTTCCGCGTCATGTTCCGGCATTTGCTGCCGAATGCGATCGCCGGATCGATCGTCTTTTCGATGTCCGATGCCGTGCTCGTGCTCTTAAGCGGTGCTGCCGTCAGCTATCTCGGCCTCGGCGTCCAGCCGCCGATCGCCGAATGGGGCGTCATGGTTGCGGAAGGCCAGAGCTTCATCACCACAGGCTGGTGGATCACGCTCTTTCCCGGCCTTTCGATCGTCTGCCTCGCTTTCGGCTTCAGCATGCTTGGCGATGGGCTGGGTGAACTGCTCGGAGTTCACGAATGAGCAATCCGGTTCTTTCCGTTCGGGACCTGACCGTCAAGGCCCATCTCGATACCGGTACGCGCACCTTGATCGACGCCGTATCGCTGGATCTCTGCGAGAGCGAAATTCTTGGTCTCGTCGGCGAAAGCGGCTCCGGCAAGAGCCTCTTTTGCCGTTCGCTCGTCCGGCTGCTCCCCTCCTCGCTGCTCGCGATCGAGAGCGGATCGGTCCTCCTCGAAGGACGCGATCTGACCAAGGTCAGTGATGCCGAGATGCTCAAGGTCCGCGGCGGCGAAATCGGCATGATTTTCCAGAATCCAACAAGCCACCTCGATCCCCTCATGCGGATCGGCGAGCAGATTGCCGAAGGCATCCGCTATCACCAGGGGCTCAACGCTCGCGATGCCCGGACCGCGGCAACGGAGATCCTGGGGCAGGTCGGCTTTCCCGACCCTGCCCGGCAATATGACAGCTATCCGCACGAGTTTTCGGGCGGCATGCGCCAGCGCGCCATGATCGGCGTGGCGCTCTCCTGCAATCCAAAGATCCTGATTGCCGACGAGCCGACGACCGCGCTCGATGTCACCATCCAAGCGCAGATCCTGCGTCTGCTGATGGAAATACGCGATCGGCGCGGCCTCTCCATCATCTTCATCACGCATGATCTCGGCATCGTCGCGCAGACCTGCGACCGCATCGCCGTGCTGCGCGAGGGCAAACTGCTCGAGCAGGGACCGAAACGAACGATCCTTGCAAACCCGCGGCATCCCTACACGATCAATCTGATCAACAGCCATCCCTCCATGCCCGATGAGACGGCTCTCATTGCGGTCGAGACGGCCAGGACCGGCTCTATCGCCAAAGCACTTCTCGAAATCGATGATCTGCATGTGAGCTTCAGGCTCGGCGGCAGTCTCTTCAAGGACAGCACCAAGATTGTAAATGCGGTGTCCGGTGTCAGCCTGCAGATCATGCCCGGTGAGACGGTGGGCATTGTCGGCGAATCCGGCAGCGGCAAGAGCACGCTTGCCCGCGCCATCCTTGGCCTGACGCCGCTTTCTTCCGGACATGTGACATTCGACGGGGTCGATCTCGCGCTGCATAGAAACGCCAGCCTCGCCAAGCTTCGGCGTGAAACCGCCATGGTGTTCCAGGATCCCTACAACGCGCTCAATCCGCGGCTGACAATCGGAGAGATGCTTGCGGAAGTGCTGAGGGTGCATGGCAAGGTCGATGCTGCCGACAGACCAGCCCGCATCGGGGAATTGCTCGATCTTGTCGGCCTCGGGCGCGAATTCGCGAACCGCAAACCGCGCAGCATGAGCGGCGGCCAATGCCAGCGCGCCGGGATTGCGCGAGCGCTTGCGGTCGATCCGAAGCTTATCATCGCTGACGAATGCGTCGCCGCTCTGGATGTCACCATCCAGGCGCAGATCGTCGAGCTCTTCCGAGAGCTCAAGGAAAAGATGAAACTAACGCTGCTTTTCATTGCGCACGATCTCGCCATCGTGCGCAATCTCTGCGAACGCGTCGTCGTCATGCATCGTGGCAAGATCGTCGAGGAAGGCCGCGCCGAGGACGTATTCGCGCGACCGAAGCATGCCTATACCGCAGCCCTTATCGCCGCCATTCCCGATATCGATCCTGACAAGCCACTTCTTCGCAGCAGCGGTCCGCAAGACGACCAGCAATTCATGCCGCTTCAGTCCATCAAACGCATGCCATAACAATGAAGGGAACGAACTCATGACAAACAGGTGGAAAACAACGGGGCTTGCAGCCATCGTGGCCGGCCTCATGCTCAGCACGAGTTTTGCCGAGGCAGCCGGGGTGCTGACTATCGGACGGCGCGAGGATTCGACGACATTCGATCCGATCAAGACTGCACAGAACATCGACAACTGGGTCTTTTCGAACGTCTACGATGTGCTCGTGCGGGTCGACAAGACCGGCACCAAGCTGGAGCCTGGCCTTGCGGAAAGCTGGACCACCTCGCAGGACGGCCTGACATATACGTTCAAGATCCGTGACGCGAAATTCTCCGACGGCTCGCCGCTCACGGCCGAGGATGCCGCCTATAGTCTGCTTCGTATACGCGACGACCCGGCGTCCCTCTGGAGCGATTCCTACAAGGTGATCGACACCGCCGAGGCGACGGACGCCCACACGCTGACCATCAAACTCAGGAACCAGTCGGCGCCTTTCCTCGCGACGCTGGCGCTCCCGAACGCCTCGGTCATCTCCAAGAAGGGTATGGAGGAACTTGGGCCGGATGCCTATGGCGAAAAGCCGATCGCTTCCGGTGCCTTTGTCATCGACGAATGGCGGCGCGGCGACCGCGTCATCCTCAAGAAGAACCCCAATTTCTGGCAGGCTGACCGCGTGAAGCTCGACGGTGTCGAGTGGATTTCGGTGCCTGACGACAATACCCGCATGTTGAACGTTCAGGCGGGCCAGCTCGATGCGGCGATCTTCGTTCCCTTCTCCCGTGTCGAAGAACTCAAGAAGGATCCCAATCTCAACGTCACCACCGATGCCTCCACGCGCGAAGACAGCCTACTCATCAATCACGAACACGGCGCCCTCGCCAAGAAGGAGGTCCGCCAGGCGATCGATCTGGCGATCGACAAAAAGGCAATTGTCGACGCGGTGACCTTCGGCCAGGGCGAAGTCGCCAATTCCTATGTTCCTAAAGGTGCCCTTTACTATTACGCCGACAACCTGCAGCGCCCATACGACCCCGACAAGGCCAAGGTGATGCTTGCAGCAGCCGGCGCATCCGGGCTGACGCTAAATTACTTACTCAGAGCAGGCGACGAGGTCGATGAGCAGACCGCCGTTCTTGTCCAGCAGCAGCTACAGAAAGCAGGCATCACGGCCAATCTGCAAAAGGTGGATCCAAGTCAGGAATGGGACATGGTCGTCGCCGGCGAGTACGACATCTCGGTCAATTACTGGACGAACGATATTCTCGACCCGGACCAGAAGACGACCTTCGTGCTCGGCCATGATACAAACCTGAACTATTACACCCGCTATCAGAACGACAAGGTGAAGGAACTGGTTGCAGCGGCGCGGCTCGAACTCGATCCCGCCAAGCGCGAACAGATGTATATCGATCTGCAGAAAATGGCGAAGGACGACGTCAACTGGATCGATCTCTATTACAGCCCCTACATCAACGTTTCGCGCAAGAACATCGAGAACTTCTACCAGAACCCCCTCGGCCGCTTCTTCCTGGAGGATACGGTCAAGAACTGATGCCGTTAGCGACACACGGATGCTGATCCGTCGCCTTCGGGGCGGCGGGTCCTTGGGGGCAATCAATCCCGGGCCGGAGCGCAATATTGGAACGCTGCTATATCTGCCGGTCAGACCTACGTCGCCTCGAACGGGTTTTCAATGCGTAGACTCCCGATGCGAAATCCGCGCTGCATATCCTCAGACAGAACCGTTTCACAGCCTTCCAAAACTGCTGCTGCGAGGATCATGGCATCGTAAGTCGACAGTCCGTATCGTTCGGATAGTTCAAGACCCGTTTCATGCGTTTCGATAGTGACCGGCACGACGTTCACTAAATCACGAATAGTTGTCAGAAACATGTGTGTTTCAGGCCACGACAGCCGCATCTTCCGACGGCAGACATTTGCAATCTCATTGAGCACCTGCACGCTGACCACCCCGCCGCCAGCCAGGAGAGCTTCGGCCTGATCGGCTCTGTCGGAATCAGCCGATGCAAGATAGATCAGGATATTGGTGTCAAAAAACCTACCGGGCATTTGCCTCGTCTCGGTCGAATTTGAAATCAGCTGGCAGTCGGCCGCGAAAGTCGCGCAGGCGTTTCAGCAGTTCGCCACGATCAGGCTTGCGGGCAATGCCGAGTTCACGCATGCCTGTCACATGGATCTCGATATTGTCCCCCTCCTTGAGTTCCAATGCTTCGACAACGGCGGCGGGTAGACGGATGGCAAGACTATTACCCCATTTCGCAATGCGCATGGTCAAGCTCCTTTGATATACAATAAGAAAAATGTATATCCGGTGTCTGAACGCTTCAAGAGGATTATGAGCCTGGCATGCTGTTCTCGATATTGGCAGCCAAGATGGGCTGCCGCTTCTCGGAAAACTTTCGCTTCCATTGGTCAGATAATCGTCATGATCTGATGGACGTAATCAGATAGTATTGTTCCCATTGCGCAGGAATCGATCGATGAGCGTCCGCCCACCCCAAATCCTCAATCAATCCGGCTCAACCGGGGGCAGGTTGAGTGCGCTCGAATATGAACTCATTGCCGAACGGGCGAGTTCTCTCGGACGCCAGGGGCTTAAGGTGGAGGCCGCGCTTGCGAAGCTGCGGGCGTGGGATCCTGATCGCCATAGCATCGCCGATCGGGAGAGCCTTTTGTACAATGCCTCCGATGCTGTCTGGGCGCTTTTCATTCATCGCGAAACATGCGGCCTGCGGAACAATCGCGATGTCATTCAAAACTACAGCATCCCGAATGAGGTGCTCGCAAGAGTTGGCTCGATACGCAGATAGCTGCGTCCGCGGTGCTGTCTGCAGCTGAAGAGCCGAAGTTCCAAGCGCGGCACCCGGTGCCCGTGGTTCTTTCACCGGACCGCGAAGTTCTTCGCCTCGCCTCTAGGCCCAGGTAAGTGTTCCGGCAATGGGGCTATCGGCGATACGACTTATGTCTGGTTGCGACGCTAAATCCTGTATCCAAAAAACGAAAAGCCTGTCGCAGGAAATGCGACAGGCTTTCGAAAAGAACCGAACAGCGGCTGGGAGGAGGAGTGCCGCTATTCCCGCAGCTGGCCATGGGAGGAGGAGAGGCCATCTGCAAAATCGAAGGGATGCGGGAGGAGGTGCATCGCTTCGATAGAAATAAATATGCCGCGATTCTTGCTCAGTTTGTAGGCATTTCTTTGCAGAGCAGCCATGCGCTATGCGAAAGGCGGGGCACTAACAGGGCCGCTTCGGCATGAAGGCGCCCGCGTGTTCTGACGAACACACAAGGAAACGCTCTAACCCTTTAATTCGGGGCATCTTTATGCGTCAAAAGTGATTTCGCTTGAACACAGAAGCGCCACTTGCACGCAGCAAAAAGCGCCCGCTCGATGTGAGACAGGCGCTTGCAGATGTCAAAACAGAACCGATGCAGACAGCCGTTAGCGGCCGATGACAGCCCGTGCAACATTGCGGATTTCGTTGCGGTCGATACCGAGATCCTGCAATTCGCGGGTCGTCATGCGATCCAGTTCCGCTACTGTTTTCCGATACTTGCGCCAGTTGGCGAAAGAGCGTGCTACGTTCATGATGTCCCCTTTCCTCAGGTTTTCGAAGCCGGCAGCCAGTCCGTGGCGCCTCGCGTACTTCGATGACGCGTATGTAATCTCGGATGTTCTGAAAGAGCAGAGCCAAAACCTCAGCTCACCCCTGCATCGTATGCATAGCCCGGCAAACTTTGGCGATGCTTCGACCGGAAAGGCAATTGCTATGTTGTATCCCGGGCATTTTGCTGCCGGGTTCAAACATGTCTTTCTCTTAAAAATTCGGAATGCTGGGGCGCTATAGGCGGATGTCACCGGAAAGTCGCTCACACTTTTTGGCATCCCGCTCTTGCCGCCATTCGGTAGCCGCATTGGCAGCTTGCAACCTCAACGAGGGTTGAGGTCAAGACCTGGACGCAACAAAACCCTCGAGATGCGCGCATCTAGTTCGTGATGCGAAACCCCGAGGGTCTCTCGACATCGGAGATATCTTCGGTGTCGACGTGAGAAACGGATGCGCCCGGAGGGCCTTTCCGAAATTTCTCCAGCATCGTTGAGATTGCTGCTTCGGAACCTGCGACCACGGCAGATACGGATCCGTCATCCTCGTTGCAGACCCAGCCGGTCAGCCCGAGCCGTTCCGCTTCGCCGCGTGTCCAGACGCGAAAGCCCACTCCCTGCACCATTCCGTCTATGCGTACCCGCACTGCTTTCCGGTCATCCGTCATGGTCCGACCTCCATCAATCAATCCACTAGAGCGGATGCCGAAAAGGTGCGCGATTTCCGGGCGACATCCCGCTCTAACCTTTTGGTCTAGAGACGGATTCAGATTTCAGGTCGATTCGACCTGAAATCATCCGGCTCTAACGTGAATCTGGAGCGGAAGCGGGTGAATGCAAGCACCGTCTGTTCCAGGTCTGCGACGTATCCCACATGACATAGTCCTGTCGCGCACGCTCCGTACCTTGAAGATGTCCCTATCTTGCCGAACGGATTTAGCGTGATCATCCATTTGAATGGCTGGCCCGGAGTTGGAAAGTTAACGATTGCACGTGCTGTCTCCGCCAAGTTGGGCGGCCACCTGCTCGACAACCATACTATCTACAATGTCGCCTTTGCCCTTACCGAATTTCGTTCACAGGAATTCTTTTCGCTGGTTCGCAGCGTGAGGACGCCGCCTATGCGCGAGTGGCCGTCATATCTCCGGACATTCCGGTCATTATGACGAATGCCTATGGCACCTCCGAGTGGGGTCGGGAAAACTGGACCGCACTCCTGAGCCTGGCACGGCGACGGAGTTCGCAGTTCTTCGCTGTCACAATCACGTGTTCGCCGGACGAGCATCTGAGGAGAATAACGTCGGAAGATCGCAGGCATCTTCGCAAGCTCACCGATCCAAGCGCATTACCGCAGCAGCTCAATCCTCTCGTGGAAGATGGCGCCGATCACCTGTTGAGGCTCGATACGAGCGGCATCCAGCCTGAAGAAAGTGCAGACCGGATTTGCCAATGGATCGATCACATAAAAGCTGGCGGTTGAGCCGGCGACGGCGTCCGCAGGAACTTACGCTTTGCGCGTCCTGAGGCAAGCCGCGCTGGACTTATTGTCAATGGTCGGACGGGCGCTCAGATCGCAGTTCCTCAAGCAATGCCCGCCCCTCCAGAAGATCAGGCGTATCGAAGCCCTCGCTGATCGAGGCGTAGGGAGATGCGAGGACCTTGTACGCTTCCGCGGATTTGCCCTCTGCGCACAGGTGACGCGCGAGCCGGATGGCCGCCCGGAGCGTGAGGGATAAAGCCCCCTGCGCGGTCGCGATCTCCACGGCGCGCCGAAAGCAAGCCGCCGCCGGGTGGCGCGTGGCGAACAATAGTTCGCCCTCGAGGAGCCGAAGCCGCGCGTTGGCCCACGATTCCCCGTGACGCTCAGCGATGGCGTCGGCCTCGCCGAGGGCGGCGCCCGCCTCATCCAGCCGCTGCGCTTTGACGTAGAGATCGCCGAGGATCGCGAGATAGTACGGCAGCCTCAGTCCGGCGCCCGTCGCACGCAGATCGCGCAGACCATCTCGCAGGCGCACGATACCTCGCTCGAGGTCGCCCTCCTCGGCGGACGCCCAACCGTCCATGATTGCGGCCCAGGCAAGATAATAGCTGAACCCATACTCGGCACACAGGGCGCCAGCGGTGTCAGCATGCAGGCGCACCATTGCCGGTTCGCGACGAAACTGGTGCAGCATCGCAGCATAGGCGAGCGCGACGACACGACTGAACGGGTGATCGATCCGTCGGGCCACATCGATCGCTTCGCCGACGGTCAGCAATGCGCGATCCACGAACCCGAGATGCCAGTTGACATGGGAAGCATAGGCGCGACCGTGGACGTGGATATTGACGCCAGCCGCAAACGCTTCGGCGGGATCACCGGCACGCTCGATCTCACTGCGTGCCGCCTCCAAATGGGACAAGGCGAGCCCATGTTCGCCCAGATGGAACAGGTTGAATCCCAGCGCATGATGGGCGTCAGCCTGGCGCACAAGGTCGCTGCCGCGTGCGACCAGCTCGAGCAGTTCAGCACTGAGTTTGCCCGCACGCGTCAAATGACCGCGTACGTGATAGACATGACACAAGCCGCGCAGTGCTCGCGCGCGGTAGCTCTCGTGCCCTTGCCGGCGGGCGAGCTCCTCGGCTCTGGCATAGGCAGCCTCGACCTGGGGGGCAGCGAAGCCCTCGGTTGCGATCAACGGCGGTCCGAGAGCCACCTGTATCTCGAGTTCCTGGCGCTCGCGCGCCTCACCAGGCGCCGCGTCCTTGAGCATGATGAGCGCTTTTGTCAGGTGACCTATCGCTTCCTTGTTGGCGGAGCGCTGCCGCGCCGATCGGCCGGCGCGCAGCCACCAATCTATGGCGCGGCCGTGAATCCCGGCCTCCGAGAGATGATGAGCCAGGAGCTCGGGCTGGCGCTCGACGATCGCGGGGAACTGGGCTTCGAGCGCGGCGGCGATGCGCGCATGAAGCTGTACTCGCCGGCTTTTGAGGAGCGTTGCGTAGGCGACGTCCTGGATCAGCGCATGCTTGAAGGCGTAGGTCGCGTTCGGCGGCTGGCCGCGCCGGAAGACCAGATCGGAGCCGACAAGCCTTGCGAGCGCTTCACTGAACGTCGGCTCTTGGAGCGGCGACACCGCGGCCAAGAGATCGTGATCGAACTCGCGGCCGATGCAGGCGCCGATCTGGGCGAGTTCCTTGGCTGGCGCCAGCCGATCCAGCCGGGCCATGAGCGAGTCTTGCAAGGTCGAGGGAATGGCGAGCGCCGCCGGCACCTTGATAAGCTCGAGGCGGTCACCACGGTCTTGCAACAGACCGGATTCGAGAACGGTCTTGGTCAGTTCCTCGACAAACAGCGGGATGCCGTCCGTCTTGCTGGTGATCTGGGACAAAACGGCCTTCGGCAATACCTTTCCGCCGGCGACGCGTCCGGCAATCATCGCCACGTCGCCACGCACGAGCCGGGAGAGCGAAAGGGAGGTGACATGGGAGTGACCGATCCAGGGAGGGCTAAACTCGGGTCGAAAGGTGATCACAGCGAGCGCCCTCAGTCCCTCCACGCGTCCGGTCAGAATATCCAGGTGTTCCATTGTTGAAGGGTCGATCCAGTGAACATCCTCATAGACCGCCAAGACCGGCTGCTGGCCGCACTGGGCGTCAAACAGCTGGAGCAGGACTTCGAAGGTGAGCTGCTTCCGGCGCTCGGGCGGCAGATCCAGGACCGGGTGGCCGGTCGCGACCGGCAGCGATAACAGTGCGGCCATGAGCGTCCTCGCGTCTTCGTCGAGGCGTTCGGCATAAGGCTTGAGGAACATTTCCAGCTTGATGAGCTTCTCCTCCGGTCCGTCCTCACGAGCCAAGCCCGCGGCCCTTTCGAGCTGCCCGATCACCGGAAAGAGTGCGCTGTTCATATGGTAGGGCGAGCAGAAATGGTTCAGCACGGCGACCGGTTCCTGGGCGAGGGCCTCGCGCAGTGCCAGAACGATCCGAGACTTGCCGATTCCTGGCTCGCCGGAAAGCAGCACGACCTGGCCCTCGCCGGCCTTGGCCCGTCGCCAGCGATCGAGAAGCAGCGCCAGCTCCGCGTCACGCCCGACGATGGGCGCCAGTTCTTTGACATGAAGCGCCTCGAAGCGGCTCGCTGCGCGACCGGGTCCGAGCACACGGAACGCGCGGACCGGCATTGTTATGCCCTTCAGCGGCTGGACCCCGAGATCCTCGACCTCGAACAACGCGCCTAAAAGCTCTCGCGTAGCTTCGCCGATCACGACCTCGTTGGGTCGCGCGAGCGTCTGCAGGCGGGCGGCAAGATTCGGCGTTTCTCCGACGACCGCCTCTTCTTGGGCTGCCCCCTCCCCGATAAGCTCACCGACGACGACCACGCCTGTGGCAATGCCGACCCGGGCTGCGAGCGGCTCACCGTTCGGCGTCGCGAGACGCCCGACCGCCTCGACGGCCTCAAGGCTCGCCCGCACGGCGCGCTCGGCTTCGTCCTCGTGCGCCCTCGGCCATCCGAAATAGGCAAGCACCCCGTCGCCCATCAACTTGGCGACATGGCCTTCGAAGCGAGCGAATCCACTGGTCACCGCGTTCTGGTAGGCCCGGAGAAGCTTGCTCATATCCTCCGGATCGAACTCGACCGACAGTGCCGTCGATCCGACCAGATCGACGAACACGACCGTAAGCTGCCGCCGCTCAGCCCCGGCTCGGACCGGCTCCGCTGTCCCGCCCTGGGCCGAGCCTTCGCCGCGCAAGGTCGCGATTGCCGCCAGCAGCTTGCGCCGGTGGCCGATCGAGATTACGCCGAGACCGATCAGGTCCTCCGCCGTCAACTCGGGCAGAATGTCGGCGCTTATGTCATTGTCGCGGAACGCTTGCTCGTATTGCGAGAGCTGCAAGCTGCGCAGCCAAGTCCCAATATCCACATCCCTCCTCCACCAATTGTCGGGCGCGAGGCCACAGCAGACAGGAACGCTTCGCTTGGCCAGACCGGTAAGCGGCCAGTGTTACTGCTCTCACAATGGCACTCCGGCGAGCAGGTCACGGCGCTCATCCAAGCCTGGCATCAGCAGCAGCCTTACGTTGGTCGTATCTTAAGAACTTCGACTGTCGAAGACCAAACGCGTCCCCGTGTACGCCCGCACCAGCTTCATCGGAAGTTCGGCCTTCGCCAGATCGACGAACGGTTCGCCGGAGCAGTGAAGCGGAACGACATAGGTCGGATCGATCTCCTTGAGTGCGGCGATGGTCTGGCGCAGGTAGTCCGGCTGATATGGGGCCAGATGAAAGCCGCCGATCACCGCATGGACCTTATCGAGGCCGGATACCGCCTGAACCTGCTTGATCGCATTCAGCAGGCCGCGGTGGCTGCACGAGGTGAGCACGATTAGCCCGCGTCCCTTGAGATTGAACGCCGTAGCGCGCTCATGCCGGAACTGATCCGGCACGAGTCCCGGCTTCCGATCTTCCTCTGCAAGCCGCTCCGGGAAACAGCCAAGACCATTCTCAATTCCGATTTTCATGGCGCTGGGCGACAGCAACTTTTCGAAGCTGCTTTGGCTGATTTGACCTGACGTGAAACCATGGTCCGCCACCCGTGAAGGTCCGACGGATTCGGTCACTACGAGATCTGCCTTTTCCAATGCCCTGCGGTCGAGGACCCCGAAATCGCCAGCGACGGGCGGCGCCGTCCATTCACGGGCACAGAAACAATCCTCACCGCCGACATACAGCGGAAGCCTGGGCTTCAGTCTGCCGTTGGCGCGCTGGAGGAAGCCGACGAGCCCGCCGAAGTGGTCGTAATGGCCATGGCTGAGCACCAACGCGTCTAATGCGCCGGGGTCGAGCCCAACCAGTTCGATGTTGTTATTCAGCGCTTCGGGCGTGAACCCAAAGTCAATCAGGATGTTTCGGGTCTCGGAGCCACTCTGCGTTTCGACGTGCATCGAAAGGCCAAACTCGCTGATCAGCGTCCTGGCGGGCGGATGATTACCGATCCCCCATCCGAAATGCTGTATATCCAGACCATCGATTTTCTTGCCCGGGGTCACGGCGAACTGGTAGCTGTCGATCAGCACGCGGACGGCCACGCGGTCCAACTCAGGAACCGCGCCGGTGAGCTTCTCGGCCCTTACCGGAGCAGCCCCGCCGAGCAGTCCGGCCAGTAATCCGACTAAAAGCGCAGCGCCCCCGCCGCAGATCAGTTCTCGCCGGTCAAAGCCATCGCAGACGAACCGCCCTGGCTCAGCGTTGCAGTAACAAAAACGTGCCTTGGAGCGATCGACATACATGGCGGCCTCCTAATCGGTCCCCCGACCGATGGTCTTAGAGGCGCGGAACGAAGCGAAAAATGCTCGCTTGTTCGGGCGTCGAGAGATAGCAAGAGTACCCCCAGTATCCCATGATGGCAACTGTCTCGACGCGGCAAAGCCCCTCAAGACGCTTGAGGTTGGAGCGCCCGCCAGGACGGCGACGACATTGTCTCAAGAGTGCTGGACCGTCCTGCCGAGCACCCTGCCCACAATGGCAATCATTGCGACCGCTTGCAGAGAGCGTCTGCGAATCCGTCGGCTCAGTTGAAGGTGTGCAACTTGAGTTTCAGGCTGCCGTCCGCCTGCTTCTCAAAGACATGGGTTGCCACACCAGCCCACGGCTGGTCAGCGCCCTTGGCGTCCTTGCCTTTGGCCGACCATTTCGCGGTGCCGACCAGCAGATTGCCGTCCTCTTGCACCTCGATCACTTCAAGCTTGTGGCCTGTCACGCCCATGCCGAAGAGCGAGCCAAAGAATTTCTCAACTCCGTCAGGCCCCTTGATTACGTCATGGGTGGCCGGCAGGAAGATAGCGTCGTCCGTGTAGAACGCCGCAACGGCTTTTGCATCCCCTTTGTTGAATGCTTCGTCCCATGCAGAGTAGGCGGCCTTCACTTGGTCATCGGCCGGGCCAGCCTTGGCCGGGACGAACGCAAAGAGGCAAATGCACAGCATGGCGAAGATTGAAGTCAGCAGTCTAACCATGACATCCTCCCAACAAGATGGCGGCACAGCACCGGCACATGCCGCATCTCAACCATATCACGACATCAGATCTGTTGACACCCGTTCTGCGATAGCAACTGCTGACAAAGTGGAAAGTTGAAAGTCAGGAATTGGTGATGGCGCTACGCTGACAGTCCTGTCATTCGCCTGTTTCGTGCCGAAGGGAAACGCACTCGTCACGTCAGCGAGCTGGCAGCAAACTCATCCGAAGGGCAAACCGCTCACCGGGACCATGCACTGCGGCAAAAAGCAGACCGGCAAGAAAAGTGAAGTGGTCGACGAAAAATCCGAACTCCGCCTGATTTGCACTCCAGTGCGAGGGCCCATGAAAGGCGAAAGCGAGAAACACCACATAAATGCCCGCAAGGACGCTTGCTTCCGAAAAATACGCGCCTGTGAGGAGTGCGATTACCAGTGCACATTCAAAAAAGGCCGCGATCCACGCCAGGAAAAGCGGGATGGGAAAGCCGGCGGACGCGATATAGGTCGCGGTCGCCTGTATATCGATAAACTTGAAGCTGGCTGCCATCGCGAAGACAGCAGCGAAGATCAGACGGGCCAGCAGGATCGCCATCGTCTTAGCCATTTTGAATCCTCCCAAATAAACGTTGCGTCGGTCAGAAGTACGATCCGGCGCGAGCTGCTCCGGGATCCCAGGTTTCCCTTGAGGAAATCCTCTTCTATGCGCCAAGGACGAAGGTCACGGCGATCGCCCGACACAGGGATCGTTTTTGTGATCGCTTTTTTGTGATTACCTGTCGTCGCGTCCACTTTGAACCATCTCGCCACGCCGAGATGACACAACGAAAGGTTTATTGCCTTTCCGAAGCTCAGAGCTCGTTAGGACTATCCGCAGCTTTAACCGGAAGACGCCTCCGTAGGGTCGTATTCGTCACCTATTGATCCACCTTGCCCCTGACCCATGTGTTAGGGTCTGGCGTGGAGGAGCGTCACCGTGGGGGAGACCCGGCAACGCAACAGAAGAGGTTTTGATGACCAGAACAATCCTGAACGCCGTAGGTCAAGCGCTTCCCTATAGCGGAAGCTCAACAGGTTTCTTTTCCGCCACGGGCTCCGGCCCAACACTTCAGGGCACGGCGGGCAATGACTCCATGTGGGGAGACAGCGCCGTCAACGTTACGATGAGCGGCGGCACCGGAGACGACATCTATTATCTTTATTCAAGCATCAATCGCGCATCGGAAGCACCGGGCCAGGGCGTGGACACCATCAACACGTGGATGAGTTACACGCTGCCAGCTAATTTTGAAAACCTGGCTGTCACCGGCAACAACCGTCACGCCTTCGGTAATGATCTCGACAACATTATTTCAGGCGCGTCCGGAAGCCAGACGATCGATGGCGGCCGCGGCAATGATGTTCTTACCGGTGGCGGCGGCGCCGACATCTTCATTTTCACGAAGGGCAACGGCAGCGATCTCATCACCGATTTCGGCAGCGATGACATCGTACGGCTGAATCAGTACGGTCTCACCTCCTTCGACCAGGTGAAAAGCCACCTGACGCAGGACGGGGCCAATCTCAAGCTCGATCTCGGAGGTGGCGAAAGCCTGGTCTTTGCAAACAAGACCGTCGCCGACCTTCATGCCGATCAGTTCGAGCTGAGCCTCGACCGTTCAAACCTCACGCAGACCTTTTCGGACGATTTCAATTCGCTTTCGCTTCGAAACGGCTCCACGGGCACCTGGGATGCGAAGTTCTGGTGGGCGCCGGAAAAGGGCGCCAACCTTCCCGGCAATAGTGAGCTGCAGTGGTACATAAACCCCGCTTACGGGCCGACATCCTCGGTCAATCCATTCTCGGTCTCGAATGGCGTTCTGACGATCACGGCGCAGACGGCTCCGGATGCACTCAAGCCACAGCTCGAAGGACATAACTATACGTCCGGCATGCTGACGACGCATTCCTCCTTCGCGCAGACCTACGGCTATTTCGAGATGCGGGCTGACATGCCAAACGATCAGGGCGTTTGGCCGGCCTTCTGGCTGCTTCCGGAAGACGGCTCCTGGCCGCCGGAACTCGACGTGGTCGAGATGCGCGGACAGGACAAGAACACCGTCCACACGACCGTTCATTCAGCTGCGACAGGTCAGCACACCATAGAGTCGACGGCAGTCAATGTGCCCAGCACCGATGGCTTTCACAATTACGGCGTGCTCTGGGACAAGGACCAGATCGTCTGGTATTTCGACGACGTTGCCGTCGCCCGCGCAGACACGCCGGCGGACATGCACGATCCGATGTATATGCTGGTCAACCTTGCAGTCGGCGGACCGGCCGGCACGCCGGGAAATCTGGATCAGGGGTCGGAGATGAAGATCGACTACATCAAGGCCTATTCGCTGGATGATCCGGCGGCGACCTTGCATGCCCAGTCCACACAAACACACTCCGGCGACTGGCATATCTGAGAGCCGTCATCAGAATAGGAAGGCGCGACTGCAAGTGGCTGTCGCGCCTTTATTTATGCGGGTTGCGAGGACCGATCTAAAGCTGTTATTTTCATGCACGTCGTTGCCGCAAAACCGCTGCACGCTTTTGCGCGACATGCATCAGTCTTCTCTGAACGCCCGCTCCATCTGGTCGGTCATCGGCTTCGTCAGATATGACAGCACGGTTCTTTCGCCCGTCTGAATGAAAGCTTCGAGCGGCATGCCGGGAACAGCGGTAACCTTGCCCAGCCGTTGCCATTCCTGATCGGGAATTTCGGCTCGGACGAGATAATAGCTGAGGCCCGAGCGCTGATCGGTGGTAAGGTCGGCGGCAACCCGGCTGATCCGGCCGTTGAGCTGCGGCGTATTGCGCTGGTTGAAGGCGGAAAATCTCAAGGTCACGTGCTGTCCGACTGTCACCTGGTCAATGTCCTGCGGCGCAAGCTTGAGTTCGGCGACAAGTGCGTCGCTACCCGGTACGATCTGCATGATGGTCTCGCCCGGTCCGATTACGGCGCCGGCCGCGTGGACATTCAACTGATTGACGATACCCGCTTGCGGCGCCCGAATGTCGATCCGCTTCAGATCGTCCTCGGCAGCGATCAATCGTTCCGAGAACTGGCCCATATCGCTTTGAGCCTGCCGCAATTGATCCGAAATCTCAGCACTGCGATCGTCATCGATCTGGATGACTTGCAGTTCCGTTTCACTCACCTTGCCTTTGGTCTGGGCAATGGTCGAAACCAGATTGCCAAGCTCCCCCGTCAGGCGAGCGCCCTCCCGCTGGAGTGAATAGACCCGGCTCGCGGCAATGATGCCCTGGTTGAGCAGCGGCTGCAGGCTTGCGAGCTCCTTTTCGATCAGCTCGATCTCGGTGCGCTTGTCCTTCTCCTGCGCGACAAGACCATCCGCCTCCTGCTTGAGCTGCTGAATTCTTTCGCGGAGCTGCGATTTCCGGCCCTTCTGCGACGCCATGCGATCATTGAAAAGATGCTGTTCGCCAGTCATGATGCTGTCGACTTCCTCGTCCCCCGCCCTGAAAAGCAAATCCTTCGGGAAGGTGATCGTGCTGGCGCCGTCACGCTCGGCAACCAGACGCGCAGTTCTCGCGCCAATCTCGTTCAGACGCTTTCTGATAATGGCCAGATTGGCTTTGGTTTGCGTGTCATCGAGATGGATAAGGACCTCGCCGGCATCGACGTGGTCGCCGTTCCTGACATTGATCGTGCCGACGATCCCGCCTTTGAGATGCTGAACCGGCTTAACATAGCTATCGACAACGAGGGCGCCGGAAGAGATTACCGCTCCGGAAATCGTCGTCGTCGCCGCAAGGCCGCCCATCACGCCGGCAAGAACGACAATCGTCGCAAGCGCGAGTACCGAAAGACGACGGATCGTGCGATCGGTGGCTGATCTGCGTTCTCCGATCATGAACCGACCTCCTCGCCGGCGATCATCAGCCGGATCGGACCCGGTGCATGGGGTTGCCTGGTCGATTTCCTGAGAACGTCGTCCTTGGGACCAAATGCCTGCATCTGCCCATTGGTCATGACCAGAACCTGATCGGCTGCCGCCAACGCACTCGGCCTATGGGCGACGACGAGGGCAACGCCGCCGCGCGCCCGAATGCCCGCCAATGCCGCGGTCAACGCGGCTTCTCCCTCGGCATCGAGGTTCGAATTGGGTTCATCAAGCACGACCAGGAAGGGATCGCCATAAAGTGCCCGCGCCAGCGCGATGCGCTGCCGTTGGCCGGCTGAAAGTCTGGAGCCGCCTTCGCCGATAGCCGTGTCAAAACCATCCGGCAGCCGCACGATCATGTCGTATACGCCGGCAGCCTTTGCCGCAGCGATGACTGCACCCGACTGAGCATCCTTGTCGAAGTGCGCGATATTTTCGGAGATCGAACCCTCGAATAGACCAACATCCTGCGGAAGATAGCCGATATGGCGTCCGAGTTCAGACGGCTCCCATTGCGACAGAGCGGCCTGATCGAGACGGATCGCACCGATCAGAGCCGGCCACACGCCGGTGATCGCGCGCGCAAGCGACGATTTTCCGGACCCGCTTGGCCCGATGATGGCGAGAACCGTACCGGCCTGGATCTTGAACGAAATATTCCTCACGATGAGCTCGCGACTGCCCGGAGACGCGACACTGATGTTCTCGACACTCAAACTGGTTGTCGGCTTCGGCAGGGAAATGCTCCACTGTTCGGAGGGTATCATCTCCAGAAGCTTGACGAGGCGCGACCAGCTTTGTCGGGCTGCAACGAAGCTCTTCCATTGCCCGATCGCAAGTTCGACCGGGGCGAGCGCACGGCTGAGCAGGATCGAACTGGCGATCATGATGCCGCCCGTCGCCTCCTGCCGGATGACCAATATCGCGCCGACGGCCAATACACCGGATTGCAGCATCATGCGCAGGATCTTTGAGGCTGTGGTGAGCGAACCGATGACATTGCCGGCTGCAAGTTGGCTCTTGAGATAATCGTCGTTCATCGCCGCCCACTTCTCGTTCAGCCGAGAGCCGAAACCCATCGCCACCACGGCCTCCCAGTTTCTTCGGGCGCTTTCGGCAAAGCCGAGACGTGCCGCCGAATGCCGGGCAGCCTCCCGGGTGGGACGCTGCGACATCATTTCCGCCACAACCGTCAAGGCAATGAGCACGATTGCGCCGCTAAGGGCGGTGACGCCTATCCAGAAGTGGAACAGAAAACAAAGAGCGATGTAAAACGGCATCCAGGGCAGGTCGAACAGCGCCGTCGGCCCGACACCGGACAGGAACGATCTGACCTGATCGAGGTCGCGAACGGACTGCAACCCATCCCCCGTCGCCTGCATCCTGGTCGGCAGCAGAAGCAGCGAACCGAAGACGCTTTGCCCCATTCGCTCCTCGAGAGATACCCCGACACGGGCAAGCAGCATCGAGCGCAGGAGTTCGAGAACACCCTGAAAGATGAAAAGAGTCGCGGCGATCACGGCAAGGCCGGCGAGCGTCGGGAGGCTGCGGCCGGGGATGACCCGATCATAGACCTGCAGCATGAAAAAGGAGCCCGTCAGTGCCAGCATATTTATCACCGCGCTGGTGAGTCCGATGCTGAAGAATGCCTTTCGGAGAGACGAGAGGACCGCCATGAAAAATGTTTGCGGCGGTTTTTTCGAGGGAGCAGCCACGCGGGTTGGATCCTTCCTGAAACTGCCGCAATGAAGCGGCGCTATAGTGATGATTGTTGGCAATGACCGCGCAGAAGTGGCGAAGTCAAATCGTTGGAGCCACATCGATGACGCCCGGAGCGGCGGCATCTCTTCGTCTGATTGAGCCTCAGGTCGAAAGATGGCAGCCGATCCGCCTCTTTCAACCATGTTCTTGCATTTCAGTGCCTTGCCTCAGGGTTATATGAATGCATTGCTAACCGTCACCCCGGGAGAGTTTTGTTTCGAAACAGCACTATACGGGAGCTACCCGAGCTTTTGGGGCTTTTTGGGGCCGGGGCTTCAGAAGGAGAATCTGACGCGGCAGCCGCCAAAGTTGGTGACAACCATGGCTCCGGTATTCCGGAATGTCCGTCCAATCGGCTACGTCTCCGATAGCATTCGGAATGTCGATCGAGGACACATCATGAAGGGACTTGCTGCAACGATAACGTCCAAGGAGCTGGCGCGGATGCTTGCTTCCCATAGGTCACGCGAATCCGACCGGGATGACGAAGCTACTCCGCACGAGCGCTCTGCGGAGATTGGCGCAGGCAAGACCGATGTTCACGCAAACGACGGAAAACAGGAAGCAGCCTTAGAGCCGGATGATTTCAGGTCGAATCGACCTGAAATCTGAAATCCGCCTCTAAACCAAAAAGCTGGAGCGGGATGTCGCCCGAAAACCGCACACACTTTTCGGCATCCCGCTCGAGCCGATCAATCTGACCAGCATCGTCGGTGTTGATCAGGAACTCGCCTGGCGACCATAGAGCAGCAGCATGCAGACGATCACTGCTCCATAGATGAGCTGGCGGCCCGCTTCCTCGATCTGCATGACAGAAAGAATGGATTGCAGCAGTGTGATCAGAATCACGCCGGCAACCGTTCCCAGGTAGGAGCCTTTGCCGCCGAGGACGTGCGTTCCGCCAAGCACGACCGCCGCGATCGAAGGCAGCAGATAGGCATCGCCCATCGATTGCGACGCCTTGGAGGCATAGCCGGCGAGCAACACGCCGCCGAGCGCGCTCAATCCACCGGAGATGACAAAGGCGATCATCGTCACGAGGCGCGTGTTGATGCCCGACATATAGGCCGCTCTTTCGCGGTTTCCGATGGCGTAGAGCGAACGACCGAACGTCGTTCGCGTCAGGACGAAGACGGCAGCCACGCCTATGACAAGCCAGACGAGGACGCCGTTCGGAATGCCTGGAATGGCATAACCCGTCGCAAGATATCGCATGGCCGGAGTTGCCGCATCCTGGGGCGAGAAGCCGCCCGTATAGACGACCATCAGTCCCTGCGCGACCGCGTTGGACGCGAGTGTGATGATCATCGAGGGGATGCGTAGATAGGCCACCGCAATGCCATTGACCAGCCCGATCATCGCGCCGCAGAAAATCCCGAAGGGAATGGCGAACAACGATCCTATCGGGCCATAGATGGTGGTGGCGCAGGCCATCATCGCCCCGGTGGTGACGACCCAGGGGACGGAGAGATCGATCTGTCCGAGCAGGATCACGGCCATCATGCCGGTGGCGATCACGCCAAGAAAGGATGCGACCTTCAATTGTTGCAGCAGATAATCGGGCGACAGGAAATTCGGCGAATAGAGCGATCCGCCGAAAAGCAGGAGCAGGATACAGCCGAAAGCGATCACGACGGCCGGATCGACGCCGCGCAATCTCGCAGGCACCAGGGACTGCGGCGTGAAGGATGCATCCCTGCTCATTGAAACCACTCCAATCTGTTGCGAACACGGGCAAGACCGATGCAGCCGATGCTGATGGCAAGCATCAGCACAACGCCCTGGAACAGCGGCTGCCAAAGCGGATCGAGGTCAAAAACGAACAGCAGGTCGCCGATCGTTCGGAATGCGAGCGCGCCGAATACGGCCCCGACTGCGCTTCCACGCCCGCCTGCCAGGGAAACGCCGCCAAGCACGACCGCGGCAATCGAAAAGAGCGTATAAGCATTGCCGCTGGCAAGCGCGGCTTCCCCCGTATAGGAGAAGAAGGTGAGATATAGCCCGCCGAAGGAGGAGAACAGACCTGACAGGGCGTAGGCCGCAAACTTGGCGCGCTTGATCGGCATTCCCGACATGTAGGCTGCGTTTTCCGCCGAGCCTGCCGCATAGGCGGCTCTGCCATACACCGACCGGCTGAACGGTATCCAGATCAGCAGGATGGTTGCCGCCAGCGTGACAAGGCTCATGGGCACGAGACCGAAGAGCTTCGAGGTGAAGACGTCTGCCAGTGTTTCGTTGACCGAGCCTCCCGGTGTCGGACGCAGCAGCAGGGCCAGACCGTAGAAGATCGCGCTTGTGGCAATGGTGGCGACGATCGGCTGAAGACGACCGAAGATAACGATCAGGCCGTTGAGCATGCCGCAGCCGAGGCCGGCAAGGAGCACGGCAATCACTCCAAGTCCGGTCTGAAGCGGTGTTCCTACAACAAGCCAGGAAGCAAGGCAGTTGCAAAGCACGAGGACCATGCCCGCTGAAAGATCAATCCCGGCGGTGATGACCACCAGTGCCTGGGCGATCGCGACAAAGGCGAGAAGAACCGCCTTGTTCGATGCGGTCTGGACGACGTTCGGGGTAAAGCCGGCGGGATGGTTTCCCACATAGATCAGGAACATCACCGCAAAGAGTGCCGCGGCAAAAAGCGTCCCCTTGTGCTGGACGTACCAGAACCGCCACTCGCGCGAAGAGCCGCTTGTCACGGGTTGACCCTCCGTTGCGCGGCGCTCTCCGAATCAATGTTGAGGGCGCCGGCGACCAGCTCGCGTTCGGTAATCTCCGCTCCCACCAGCTCGCGCCTGACGCGGCCGGCATACATGACGAGCACGCGATCACAGCAGCCGATCAGTTCGTCATAATCCGTGGAATAGAAGAGGATCGCAGCACCATTGTCAGCAAGCTTACGCAACAGCTGATAGATTTCCTGCTTGGTTCCGACATCAATGCCGCGTGTCGGGTCATTGAGCAGGATGATGCGTGGCTTGTTCATCAGCCATTTGGCGATGACCACTTTCTGTTGATTGCCGCCGGAAAGCGCGCTGGCGGCCATATCTGTGGTCGCCGCCTTGATGTCGAGCAGCTTAAGCAGCTCGTCGATCTGCCGCGTTTCCAAGGCGCGGTCGATCACTCCGCGGCGGGAGACGCGACCGAGCGCCGCCATGGACAGATTTTCCCTGACCGTCATCGACAGCATCAGCCCCTCGGTCTTCCTGTCCTCGGGAATGAGAGCCATTGCTATTCCGTCGGATTTTGCCTGCCGGGGGTTGTTCAGCGTGACGGTCTTGCCGTTGATCTTCACCTCGCCTTTCGTGTCGCGAAGGACGCCGAATAATGCCAGAAGAAGTTCACGCTGGCCCTGGCCGTCCAGGCCGCCGACCCCAACGATTTCGCCAGGCTGTATATCGAAGGTGATGTCGGACAACCGATCGCTCCATGACAACTTGCCGCACGACAGGACCGGTACTCCAGCCGTCTTCGGCATGGGCTTGGGCGGAAATACATTCTTGTATTCGCGCCCGATCATCAGCTCCACGACCTCCCGGTCCGTCTTCGTCCCAGCCGGATAAGATTCAATGCTTCGGCCGTTGCGAAAGACTGTACAGTCATCGGCCAGGGCGGCGATTTCATGCATGCGGTGTGAAATGTAGATCAGTGCCATGCCTTCGGAACGAAGCCGCTTGAGCACGCTGAAGACCTTCTCGACATCCGATTGGGTCAGCGCAGAGGTTGCCTCGTCGAGGATGAGGATCCGGGGCTTGCGCGCCAGAGCCTTGGCGATCTCGACCATCTGGCGGCGGGAGAGCGGCAGATCTTTGACGAGCGACCGCGGGTGAATGTCGGATGCGCCCGCACGCGCCAGAGCCTCCTGCGCGATTTGCCGTTGCCTCTGGCGGTCGATCATCCCGAAGCGCAGCGGCGGATTGCTGATGATGATGTTGTCGGCGACGGAAAGATCGGGAACAAGCGAAAGCTCCTGAAAGACGCAGACGATGCCCGCCATATTCGCAGCCGCCGGGCTCGCGAAGCTCACCTCCCTGCCATCGAGCAGCATCCGTCCCTCATCCGGCTGGACGACACCCGCCATGACCTTGATCAGCGTCGACTTGCCGGCGCCATTTTCGCCAAGAACGGCGTGAATGGCGCCCGTTCTGACCGCAAGGTCGGCATGGTTCAGCGCAAGAACGCCGCCATAGCGCTTCGATATGCCTTCCATGCAGAAGATCGGTTCCGACACGATCATGCGGCCAGCCTCCCAACCGGTCACAGTAAGACTCAGGCTGCGGGCGTGAACGCCCGCAGTCAAGCTTTTTGAGTGAGCCGCTTACTGGTTTTCCTTGCTCTGTCCCATGATTTCCTGGGCCGTGAAATTGATGCCGCAGGTCGGGAAAGAGTTACCGACAAAGAAGTTGTCCGATTGGTCCGGATAGTAATCCTGCCCTTCCTTGAAATTCGGGTCGGAGACAAGCGCGGTCGGCAGCTTCACCGATTGCGGAACGACCTGTCCTTCGAGGGCAGCGATGGCGGTCTTGATGGCGACCGCGACCTGCGCAGGCCCGGTGCCGGCGGACGAGCATTTCAACCCGTCGGCCGCATGGGCGGCGCAGAACTTCCGGAAGCCGTTTTCAGTCTCGCCGCCGAACGGCACGAACGGATGCTTGGCGTCGATCATCGCCTGCACGACGCCGGTATCGCCACCCTGCGCTGTGATGCCGTCGAAGGGACCATTGGTCGCGATCGCATCGGCCGTCGCCTTCTGCGCCGTGCCGTCATCCCACTTGCCGACGACTTCCGTCACATTGAATTTCTTGCCTGAAGCCGCGAATGTTTCATGGATGCCATTGTGCCGGTCGGTATCGACCGAGGTGCCGGCAACGCCACGCACTTCCAGGATCTTGCCGCCATCAGGCAGATGCTTAACGAGCCAGTCCGCCCAGATGACGCCGAGGCCCTTCTGATCGACGTTGACGTTGATCGCATCCTTCGTATCCAGGATATTGTCGAATGCGACGAGAATGACGCCGGCCTCCTTGGCGCGCTTGATCACAGGACCGAAGGCCGTCGGGTTCTGCGCGTTGACGACGATCGCGTCATAGCCGGCATCGATGAAATTGTTGATGGCCGAGATCTGGGCGGGGACATCCTCGCCGGTGGAAACGACCTTGAATTCCTTCAGCTTCGCCTTGACGTCAGGCTGCGCCACATAGGCCTTGGCCGTCTGTATCATCTGTATGCGCCAGGTATTGGCGATATAGCCGTTGGCGAGCGCGATGCGATAAGGCCCCTCCTTCTTCGGATACTTTAGGAATTGCGTATCCGCCGCCCATGGGGTCATGCACTGCGGATCGGTCGCCGGCCCCTGCACGATTTCAGGCTGCGCGTAAACCGAACCATAAAGCCCCACAAGCAACGGCGCCGAAAGGGCGGCGATCCGAGCCAGCCTTGCATTCTTCATCCTGCGCATGTGTTCCTCCTCCTGAGGCGAACAAAGCCGCCCGCCTTTCATCTTTTATGGATTTCTATCCGGAAGGTGCCTCCATCCCTGCCCTCGTTCCGGAACACATTAGAAATATCACATTTAGTAAGGCCGTCGATATAGCTGAAAGGGGGTCGGGCAAGCACGCTTCAGCACAGGCAGAGTCTCGTTACCCCGCCTCGACTGCAGTCTCGGAGAAGAGCCTTGCCGCCGCTTCGGCAGCCTTTGCTACACGTTTCGCACAGAGTTCGCCCGTCCGCTTGATGTCCCGGGCTTCGATAGCGGCGACGATCTCACCCAATTCGGCAAGCTTTTCGCCGGAGCGCCGGCCCTGGAAAACGGAGAGGCGGCGCAGGATCGTCACGCGATTGTTGAGCTGCTTGAAGAATTCCGCAGCGATTCGGTTGCCGCAATTCTCCAGTATGATCGAGAAGAATTCATTTTCCGCGATCAGCATGTTCTTGACCGGACCGGCGGCATACATCTGATCGAAATGAACGCGCAGGCGGGAGATCTGCTCATCGGTCGCGTTGCGGGCAAAGCCCTCGCCCACGAGCGTCTCCAAAGCCTGGCGAACTTCGTAGATTTCCCTTGCTTCTTCCTTGCCGATCTCGACGACGGTCCGGCCCCGTCGGGGCGTATTGACGATCAGCCCTTGGGCATCCAGGTGCTGCAGTGCTTCCCGCAGGACGGTGCGGCTGATCCGCAGTTCCTCGCAGAGTTCACGCTCGATAAGTTTCTGTCCCGGCTCCAAGGCACCGTACAAGATTGAATCGCGAAGGCCATCGATGACCTGCTGGCGGAGCGAAACTTCCCGAGGAATACTCAATCCCAGACTGGTCATGGGTCAATTCCTTATCGTTGTCGCTCTAGATCAATTTTCGGCATCCCGCTCTAAGCGATATATTCGCCTCCATATAACGTCAAGCGCGCAGAATTCGGATCTTATCCGATCCTCATGGATGGCAAAGGTCGCCTCCGCGCGCGAAGACCTCCGAACGAGTTCAGGGAGTTGGGCGTGATCAGTTACCCGAAGCTGCGACCAGAACCGGATCGGACCTGTAATCTTTCGGGAAAAGCTGCTTCAGGCTCTCAATCTTCGGCAGGTCGTTGATGACGATGTAGGGATAATCCGGATGGTTCGTCAGGAAATCCTGATGATAGCCTTCGGCCGCATAGAACTGGCGCGCGGGCTCGATCCTGGTGACGATCGCCGCATCGAAGACACGGGCCTGGTTGAGCTGGTCGATATAAGCCTTGGCGATGCGCGTCTGCTCGGCATTGACCGGGAAGATCGCCGAGCGGTACTGCGTGCCGACGTCGGGACCCTGTCGGTTGAGTTCCGTCGGATCATGGGCGACCGAGAAATATATCTGCAGCAGACGGCCATAGCTCACCTTTCTCGGATCAAAGACGACCCGGACGGATTCGGCGTGGCCGGTCGAGCCCGTGCCGACCATCTCGTAATAGGCGGTATCCTTGCCCCCGCCGGCATAGCCGGACGTGGCGCTGGTGACGCCTTTGACATGCTGGAACACGCCCTGCACGCCCCAGAAGCAGCCTCCGGCCAGTACCGCCGTTTCCGCACTCGCCGTTCCCGGCGCTTCATCCGTCGCAGGCGCCGGGATGGCGCGAGCTTCATCTGCTGATGAGGGCATGGAGCGAAACGCCACACCGCCAATCACCAAAGCCGCCGCTCCGAAAGCAGCTGCGCGCACGGGGCGACGCCAGATCCTGCTTGACTTGCCTGTCGATGCGCCATCCATGATGACCTCTCCTTTATCGAAGGTGAATGCATAAGCCCGGACACCGCCGGAACCGATCAGGCCGAAGCCGGATGAAAAACCAGGGCTAGGCCATTGATGCAATAGCGTAAACCGGTCGGCTTCGGTCCGTCATTGAAGACATGACCGAGATGACCGCCGCAGCGGCTGCAATGCACCGCAGTGCGCACCATGCCATGGGAGGTGTCGCGCGTCGTGCCGACGGCATTTTCGAGCGGCGCCCAGAAACTCGGCCAGCCCGTGCCGCTCTCGAACTTCGTCTTCGAAGAGAAGGCATCCTGGTCGCAGCCGGCGCAAGCGAAATTGCCCTCACGTTCCTCATGCAGCAGCGGACTGCTATTGGGATATTCGGTGCCGGCCTGGCGCAGCACCACATATTGATCGGCCGTGAGAAGCTTTCGCCATTCCTGATCGGTGTGCATGACCGGAAACGTCCCGGCCGCATTTGCAGCTTCGCTCTCAAATCCAAAACGGGCGGCAAGCGCTACGACGCTGCCAGCCACCAGCAACGATCGCCTCTTCAACATGGTTCAAACCTCCCCGTTTGACCGAGTCTGGTCTCTGCATGCAACTACGCGAGTATACGCGATTTTGTTACACACATGGCCGTGAACCACCAAAATGTGATAGGTGGAATGCTATCTTTGCGAAGATGTCGTGTCTCAGGACCCACTATGAGCCCGATCATCAGCGCGCGATAGCGTGAAGCCCGTCGGCATAAGGAACGGCGTGGGCTGTGGACGAAGAGGCATGCTTCCGATCCAAGCAGTATTGCCGGGGTGAACAGCCCATCTCCCGCTTGAACGCGGTGCTGAAAGCACTTTCGGACTCGTAGCCTAACGACAGGGAAATGGCCGAGATCGGATCGCTCGAGTTTACCAGCCTGTCCGCCGCCAGCAGCATGCGCCAGCGCGTGAGATAGTCCATTGGCGTTTGTCCGACCTTTGTCTTGAACTTCATGGCAAAAGCTGATCGTGACATTGAGGCGCGCTCCGCCAATTCCTGCAATGTCCAGCGATGGGCCGGATCGGCATGCATGGCGGAGATCGCCGCGCACATTTGATTGTCGGCAAGCGCGAAGAACCACCCGACCCGACTTTCCGCCTCTTCCGCCAGATGGAGCCTCAAGGCTTGAACCAACATCATATGGGCAAGATGCTGGGCGATCAGAAAACCGCCGGGTTGTGGCTCGCGCAATTCCTGCATCATTCGTTCCACCGACCAACGCAGCGCCGCCTGATCCGACTCTTTGCGGATGTGCACAATGGGCGGCAATGTCCGTAACAATGAACCGGCGTGTTGCCCGCTGACAGCGAAACGGCTGCCAACGAGAAAGAACTCCCCGCCGCCATTCACCGAAACGACACCGCCTGCCCGGGCAGGTGGAAAGATCATGCCCGCATCCACAGGCTTCACAGCCATGTCGCTCGCGAGACGAAAGGGACGCCCGCTCGGCAGCACAAAACAATCGCCACACTGCAACCGCACCGCATCGGGAACGTCTTCCACGGACAACCAGCAAGCGCCTGAGACCACGGCATAGCATTTGATGCGCTCGTGCTGGTCGGCGAACTGGATCGACCAGTCTCCGCCTGCATCGAAGCCGGACGATACATAGCTGCGCGGTTTCAATAATGAGAGCACATCAGAGAGCGGATCCATCGAAGGTCCTGGACGATCGCGAAAGTAATATAGACGTTAACGCATAGACCGTATTCAGGCAATCGCCTAACTTCCAACGATCAAGACTGCAGACGCAGCGATAAGCCTGGAAGGAACCGTCATGATGGTAAAGATGTTCGGCCGGAGCACCGCAACTGTTACGCTGATCGCTGTGGCACTGTCGGGCAGCACCGTGCTCGCCCACCACGGCGTTAGCGGCCAGTATGACACCAGCAAGCCGTTTCTGCTTGCGGGGGTGGTCACACGGACAAGCTTCTCGCCGCCGCATCCGGTCCTTTCAGTGCGCGTCGAAACAGCAGACCCTCCGTCTGTCGAAGTCGATCGTCCGGATGAGTTCAAAGGCCCAATCGTTGCGCGCCAGGAGGATGTCGATAAGACCCACGAGATTGAATTCTCTCCGGTCCAAGTGTTCTTCGATCTTGGCAACCGAGTGCGCGCTGGAGACCGCGTTGTAGTACTCGCACTCCGCAACTGCCTCCCGCCGCATCAACTGCGCAGATCATGGATTAAGCTCTCCAACGGCGACGTTGTCTCCTATACGGGCGGGCTGCATGGGAGGGTACACGGATGCAGTTGATGAACCTGCTGCTCTGGATCGAGCGCACATTTGCGGCCCGTTTTGTCACAGTGCTTGCAGGCCGGTAGATCACCTTCGCCCGAGACACGATCAGGGAAGCGGTCGATCCGCCGCTTGAGCCCGCTCCGGCCATTTGCCGCAAACATCTTCGCTTTGCTCCCCGGTGTTGGCCAAGCGGCCGACAGCCGGTGGAAGATCTCGGGGAGTCGTTCCGGAAAGGTATGGCTCACCCTCATCGCCGTCAGTGTTCAGAAAGGATTTTTGCCATGAGCACCACCGAAACCGCCAACGTTCATCGTCAAACACCGAAACAGTTCATCTTATTCACGCTTGTCGCTGCCGTCGTCGCATCTTTTGCCGCATGGGGGAGCGCTACTCTGGCGCTGGAGGTCTGGGTGATGTTTGCAGGATTTATCGCCTGGTTCACACGCCCGACATCGTTGCGCGAAAGCCTGTCCGCCATGGTCTGCCTGTGGCTGGGAATAGGTCTGGCGGCGATTTCGGAAATTGCGACGAGCGCCTTGATCCCGACCATCGGACGATTGGCGCTCCCGTTGGTCGTGTTCTTCGTCGCCATCCTCATCGTGGGCCTGCGAACGACCAGCATCGTCAACAATATGCTGACCTGGTTTCTCGGCATGGTCACATTTTTCGCGGCAGATTGGGAACTTTCCCCCGGGACATTCCTGCACTTCGGTGGTGCAACGGCGATCGGCGGCTTCGCCGGCTGGGCCTGCCAGGCCATCAATCGCCGCTGGGTCGAAGGCTGACCTAAAATCACGATCATCCGCACAATCGTGAATTCTTGACCGCAAAGAGCCGGTCCTCACACTAATTGGAGACAACCATGATCATCGTAACCGCGCCGACCAGTACAATCGGCAGTCAAGTGCTCGACACCCTTCTCAAGAGCGACGAAGCCGTTCGCGTGATCGTCCGTGATCCGTCGCGTCTTCCAACGCAAGTGCGCGAACGTGTCGAGATCGTCCGAGGGTCGCATGGCGATGCTGAGGTCGTCGATCAGGCGTTCAAAGGGGCCGATACCGTGTTCTGGCTGCTTCCGCCGGACCCGCAAGCAGAAAGCGTCGAGGCCGCCTATGTGGACTTTGCCCGGCCAGCCTGCGAGGCATTCAAAAGTCGAGGCATCAAGCGCGTGGTCGGCATCTCGGCGCTCGGCCGAGGCACGCGGCTCGCCGGACAGGCCGGCTACGTTACGGGGTCGCTGGCAATGGACGACCTGATCGCCGGCACCGGCGTGAGCTACCGGGCGCTGACCATGCCCTCGTTCATGGACAATATTCTCCGCCAGGCGGGCCTGATAAAGAGCCAAGGCATCTTCGTCTCGCCGATCTCCGGCGACCGCAGGATGCCGAGCTGCGCCACGCGTGATATCGCCGCCGTCGCCGCGCAACTTATGCTTGTCCCCTCCTGGAGCGGCAGCGGACATGTCGCGGTCCTTGGTCCGGAAGACCTGTCCTTCAATGAAATGGCAGAGATCATGTCGCAAGTACTGGGCAAACCGGTACGCTTTCACCGCATTTCCTTTGAGGCCTACAAGGCGCGGTTCGTCGATTTAGGCATGTCCGAGGCCATGGCGCAAGGCATGACCGATATGGCCTTCGCCAAGGACCAAGGCCTCGACAATGCCGAACCGCGTACGCCCGAGAACACGACCCCGACCAGCTTCCGGCAATGGTGTGAGGAGGCGCTGAAGCCAGCGGTCCTCGGGTGATTGCCGGCTGTAGGACTTGGCGCAGTTCGGTTGATCGCGCAAGAACACCAAATCAAAAATGGACTATAAATAACAATTCACTACAGCGATTCCTTCAGGATCGCTGAGAAGCGCGGATCGAAAGCGCTGCTGATCGGCTCCGCCGCGGCGCCAAGCGCGACCGACCAGGGATCCGTCATGCCGAGTTGCAGGCGTGGCAGCACGCGGTCCGGGCGCTCCGCGATCGACGGCAGAAGCGGCTGCATGGCGGTGATGAGGCGGCTCACCAGTGCCTCAGGCGCGCCGCCGCAAAGGATGACCGTCTGCGGATCGAAGATCGTTTCGATCAGATGTACGCTCCACCGCAGGTCTGAAGCGGCGGCCTCGATCCAGGCCAGAATTTTGGGATCGCCCGCCGAAGCGAATTGGCTCACCTTTGCATAGACCGTTGCGTCGGCCGGGTCGATGTCCAGATGCTGATAAAGGGAAGCGAGCGAAGCGCGGTGCTCGAGCGGCGTGCGCTCGCCGTCGGCCGTGCCAAGCAGCGCCATTCCGATTTCGCCGCCATTACCGTTCGCACCGCGATAAAGCTCGCCGTTCAGGATCAGGCCGGCACCAATACCATAGCCGAGATACAGGCAGACGGCGTGATCGAGGCCATGGGCGGCGCCGACCAGACGCTCGGCCGTTGCACTTGCCGCGGCATCGTTCTGCAGGCTGACCCTGAGGCCGGTGCCTGCAGTCAGTGTCTCGAGCAATGGAAACTGCTGCCAGGCCGCCATCATCCACGGATTGTCGCTGTCATCGATGCCGAACGGGCCGGGCATTGCGGCGCCGAGGCCGACGAGCCGCTTTTCCGCGTGCACGGCAACAGCGGCAAGGCGGCTGCGGACATCTGCGATCAGGTCGAGGATGACCTCCGTTCCCTTGGAGGGACCGCCTGCCGGCAGGTTCGCTTCGGCCCGTGCCAGAACGCTGCCGACGAGATCTACCGCGATCGCCCGCGTCACGTGACGGTCGATCTGCAGACCAATTGCGAATGCACCTTCCGGGACAAGGCAGTAGGGGGTGGAAGGCTGACCCCTGCCCTTTTTCACCGCCTCCTGACGGACCACGAGACCATCGCCTTCCAATTCTTCGATAATGTTCGAGACGGTCTGCTTCGTGAGCCTCGTCGCCCGGGCAAGATCGGCACGCGATAGCGCCCCGTTGATCCTGAGTGCATCCATCATCACGCGCCGGTTATGGGCGCTCGTGCCTTCCTGATTGGTGCCGCTCTTTGCCCGGATGGGGCGGACATCGCTCATGTGCAATTCCCCCTTGACTTCAATAGAATGTTGAACAAAAAATTAGTCAAGCCAATTGACTTAATAAGAAACCAGAGAGTTTCGGGGAACGCGGGCGACCACGCATAATGGCCGCGACAACGCTCCAAGACAGACTCGGCTCCCGCTTTTTTCGGGCGCCTTCGAATTGCCGATGGCGGCGCATCGCGCCGGCATCGCAAGCGCGCAATGTCAAAAAACTGGAGGCTGGAATGTTGAAATCCTTAAGCAAGACGCTGCTCGGTGCAGCGCTCGTTGGCGCGTCCATTGTCCCGCATGCATTCGCGGAGACGACGCTGAATGCGCTTTTCATGGCGCAGGCCGCCTATAGCGAAGCCGATGTCCGCTCCATGACGGACGCCTTCACCAAGGCGAACCCCGATATCAAGATCAATCTCGAATTCGTTCCCTATGAGGGCCTGCACGATAAGACGGTGCTGGCGCAGGGCTCGGGCGGTGGTTACGACGTCGTGCTCTTCGACGTCATCTGGCCGGCCGAATACGCAACCAACAACGTTCTCATCGATGTCACTTCCCGCATCACCGATGAGATGAAGAAGGGGGTTCTGCCGGGCGCCTGGACGACCGTTCAGTATGACGGCAAATATTACGGCATGCCCTGGATCCTCGATACCAAGTACCTGTTCTACAACAAGGAGATCCTGGAAAAGGCCGGCATCAAGAACCCGCCAAAGACCTGGGACGAGCTGAGCGAACAGGCAAAGATGATCAAGGACAAGGGGCTGCTCGCCACACCGATCGCCTGGAGCTGGTCGCAAGCCGAGGCCGCCATCTGCGATTACACGACGCTCGTCAGCGCCTATGGCGGCGACTTCCTGAAGGACGGAAAGCCTGATTTCCAGAATGGTGGCGGTCTCGACGCGCTGAAATACATGGTCTCCAGCTACGCGTCCGGAGTGACGAATCCGAATTCCAAGGAATTCCTCGAAGAGGATGTTCGAAAGGTCTTCCAGAATGGCGATGCAGCCTTCGCGCTGAACTGGACCTACATGTACAACATGGCCAACGATCCGAAGGACAGCAAGGTTGCGGGCAAAGTGGGTGTCGTTCCCGCCCCGGGCGTTTCCGGCAAGAGCGAAGTGTCAGCCGTCAACGGCTCGATGGGTCTCGGCATTACTTCGGCCAGCAAGCATCCGGAGGAAGCCTGGAAATATATTGCCTTCATGACCTCGCAGCCGACGCAGAACCAGTTCGCCAAGCTGAGCCTGCCGATCTGGGCTTCATCCTATGAGGATCCCGCCGTCACCAAGGGTCAGGAAGAGCTGATCGCGGCCGCCAAGCAGGGTCTCGCTGCCATGTATCCGCGCCCGACGACGCCGAAATATCAGGAACTGTCGACCGCGCTGCAGCAGGCAATCCAGGAATCCCTGCTCGGCCAGTCCACTCCCGAAGACGCGCTGAAATCGGCTGCGGAAAACAGCGGCCTCTGACGGAGCGATTTTCCAGGCGGCATCCTTGCCGCCTGGTCCTCATATCCATTCCAATGATCGAGAAGGCCGCCGATGTCCGGCACCTGGATGACAACCCGCGCCTGGCTTCTGATGCTGCCGCTCCTCGTGGTCATGATTGCCGTCATCGGCTGGCCGCTGGTCGACACCGTCGGTCTTTCCTTCACCGACGCGAAGCTCGTTGGCACGGCGGGGAATTTCGTCGGTATCGATAATTACGTGAAGATGATTTCCGGCTCGAACTTCCAGCGTACGCTTGTCACGACCACCTGGTTTGCCGTCATCTCGGTTGCTGCTGAAATGGTGCTTGGCGTTCTGGCCGCCCTGCTCCTCAACCAGGAATTTCGCGGACGCACCGTGCTTCGGGCGCTGATGATCCTGCCCTGGGCGCTTCCGACAGTGGTCAATGCCACGCTCTGGCGACTGATCTACAATCCGGAATATGGCGCGTTGAACGCGGCACTGACGCAGATCGGCCTCATCGAGGCCTACCGCTCCTGGCTCGGAGAACCGGGAACGGCGCTAGCAGCGCTGATCATTGCCGACTGCTGGAAGAATTTTCCGCTCGTGGCACTGATCGCGCTCGCCGCATTGCAGGCCGTTCCTCGCGAGATCACCGCGGCCTCGCTGGTCGACGGCGCCGGTCCCCTCGCCCGCTTCCGCTTCGTCATCCTTCCCTATCTCGCCGGGCCTCTCATGGTGGCGCTCGTGCTTCGCACGATAGAGGCCTTCAAGGTTTTCGACATCATCTGGGTGATGACGCGGGGCGGGCCGGCAAACAGCACCCGCACACTGTCGATCCTCGTCTATCAGGAAGCCTTTTCGTTCCAGCGCGCCGGTTCCGGCGCATCGCTGGCGCTGATCGTGACGCTGCTCGTCACGGTGCTTGCGGTCGCCTATGCTGGGCTTGTGCGAAAGGCCGCTGGGAGTGCCGCCTGATGGAGCGCAAAAGCCTGATCTTCACGATCTTCGTCCATACGGCAGCTCTGCTTCTCGCCGCAGTCATTCTGGCGCCGTTGCTTTGGCTCTTCGTAATGAGCATTTCGCCGGCTGCCGACCTTGCCGCCAAGCCTCTGCACTGGTGGCCGCAATCGGCCGATTTCTCACGCTATCGGATGCTGCTTTCCACCATTGAAAACAGCGCGGGTGCGGCCTTCACCGCTTCGCTGCGCAACAGCATCGAGGTTGCCGGCATGGCGACGATCGCAGCGATTGCGCTCGCCATACCGGCCGGCTGGGCGGTCTCGCGCACGCCCTCGGTCGGCTGGTCGCTTTCCATGGTTATCGCCACCTACATGCTGCCGCCGGTGGCGCTTGCCGTGCCGCTCTATATGGACCTTTCGCATTTCGGCATGCTCAACAATGTCTTCGGCCTGGCGCTCGTCTACCTGACGATCCTTGCGCCCTTCACCACCTGGCTGATGAAATCCGGCTTCGATTCCATTCCCCACGAGATCGAACGCGCGGCAATGATCGATGGCGCAGGCCTTTTCCAGACGCTGAGGATCATCATATTGCCGCTGGCGGCACCGATCGTGACCACATCGGCGCTATTCGCCTTCCTGCTTGCCTGGGACGAATTCTTCTATGCGTTGCTGTTCACGTCCGACCAGCGCGCCAAGACACTCACGGTCGCCATCGCCGATCTCGCCGGCGGCCGCGTTTCCGATTACGGACTGATCGCCACCGCCGGTGTGCTTGCCGCCCTGCCACCGGTGCTGATCGGTCTCCTCATGCAGCGCGCCCTGATCTCGGGGCTCACCAGCGGCGGCGTCAAGGGATGATCATGACCGGAGAGAAAACCCGCCCGGCCGGGCTTGCCGCAATCGACCGCGAAATGGCGCGCCAGCATGCCGATGCCATCGCGTCCATTCAGGGGGCAGCCGAAATGGCGGCAAGGGCAGCGGCCTCGCTGGAGAGAACCGGCCAGCTGCTGCTGCTCGGCATGGGCGGCTCGCACGCCGTCAACCGTGCGGTGGAACCGATTTATCGTGGCCTCGGTATCGACGCCATAGCAATCCCCCTTTCCGAACAGCTCGGCCAACCGCTTCCCATCGAAGATCGAACGATCATCATGACCTCGCAGTCCGGTGAAAGCGCGGAGGTCCTGCGCTGGTTCGACGAGACAGGAGGAACGCCCGACACCTTCGGCCTGACGCTCGAAGGGACATCCTTCCTTGCGAGAACCGCGCCTTCGCTCGTGGGCGCCGGCGGTACGGAACTCGCCTTTGCCGCCACGCGCAGCCTGACGGTGAGCTTTGCTCTTCACCTCGCCGTTCTGGCCGCTGCCGGTGAAGATCCTGCGGCCGCCCTTGTTGCCCTGAATGCCCCAGAAGAGCCGGCGATCGAAGCAGCACTTGCTGCACTAAAAGGCGTTACCACCGTCGTCACCTCCGGCCGCCGCCTGCAGGGTGTCGCGGAAGCGCTGGCGCTGGGGCTCACCGAACTTTCACGCCGGCCCTGCTTTTCGCTCGAAGGCGGCCAGTTGCGTCATGGGCCGATGGAAATGCTGGGGCCTGAGATCGGCGTCGTCCTCTTTCGCGGAAAGGATCCGACTGCCGGCCTTATGACCGCAATGGCGGTTTCGGCAGTTGAGACCGGTGCCCCTGTCATCGTCTTCGATTCCTCGGGTGAGGAGCCGGTCGCCGGGACGGTCATGATCCGTTTCAAATCCGCAACGGGGATGGCAGCGATCTTCGCGATGCTTCCGGTTGCCCAACGGCTGATGATCGCCTTTGCCGATGCCCGGGTCGACAACGCCGGTACGCCGCTGCGCTCCACCAAGATTACGCGGAGCGAGTGAATGCGGCCTCTTGCAGTCATCGGCAATGTCAATGTCGATCTGATCCTCGGGCCGGCAGAACCATGGCCGAAGGCGGGCACGGAGATCATTGTCGATCACGACGAATTGCGCGTCGGCGGATCTGCCGGAAACAGCGCCCTTGTCTGGATGGCGTTCGGCATCAATTTTGAGATCGCCGCCAATGTCGGCGACGATCAGTTCGGACGGTGGCTGCACGAGGCCTTCGGTAGCCGTGCGGACAAGTGGCCGGTCTCTTCGGAAGGCACGACGCTCTCGGTCGGCATTACACATCCGGACGGAGAACGCACCTTCTTCACGACGCGCGGGCATCTGCCTCGCCTTAGTCTTGCCGACGTACTGTCCGTCCTCAACGGAAAGAGACTTTCGGGCGGCTATGCCCTGCTTTGCGGATCTTTCCTGACGGACGATCTGACGCGAGATTACGGCGCCTTTTTCAATTGGGCAGAGGCGCATGGCATAGCCATCGCGCTTGACACCGGCTGGCCGCTCGATGGCTGGACCGATGCAAACCGCGATGCGGCGCGGAGCTGGCTTTCCCGCTGCCGCTGCGCGCTGCTGAACGAGGTCGAGGCAACGACATTGGCCGGGCTCGAAAGCCCCTTCGATGCAGCCCATGAAATCAAATCTCTGATGCCGGAAGGAGCCATCGTCGTCGTCAAGCGCGGACCGGACGGCGCGATTGCGATCGGCGCCGACGGCGCTCTCGTCTCGGCCGCCGCGCCCCCCGTCAAAGTGGTCGATACGATCGGCGCCGGCGATGTCTTCAATGCCGCTTTCCTCGCCGCACTTGCCGAGGACCAGCCGCTCCCCGCCTGCCTTGCAGCCGGAACGCGGATAGCCTCGCATGCAATTTCGACCCTCCCCCGCAGCTATGACGGACCGTCATCTTCCGAGGAGGTCCTGCCATGAGCACGCTGGAAATCCAGAATGTCCGAAAGACATACGGCGCGCTCGAAACCCTCAAGGGCATCGACATCGCGCTCGAAAGCGGCGAGTTTCTGGTGCTGCTCGGTCCCTCAGGCTGCGGCAAATCCACCCTTCTCAATATCATTGCCGGCCTTGCCGAGGCCACCAGCGGCGATGTCAGGATCGGCGGACGCTCGGTTCTGGGCGTCCATCCGAAGGATCGCGACATCGCCATGGTGTTTCAGTCCTATGCGCTCTATCCGAACCTGACAGTTCACCGCAACATCGGCTTCGGCCTGGAAATGCGCAAGATCCCAGTGGATGTGCGCAATCGGGCCGTGCGAGAGGCCGCCAGGTTGCTGCAGATCGAAAACCTGCTCGACCGCAAGCCGAGCCAGCTTTCCGGCGGACAGCGCCAGCGCGTGGCGATCGGGCGGGCTCTGGTACGAAAGCCCGAAGTCTTCCTCTTCGACGAACCGCTTTCCAATCTCGATGCGAAGCTGCGCATGGAGATGCGAACCGAGCTCAAGCGCCTGCATCAGATGCTGAAGACGACCGTCGTCTATGTCACCCATGACCAGATCGAGGCGATGACGCTGGCGACCCGGATCGCCGTCATGCGCGACGGCCGGATCGAACAGCTCGGCACGCCGGAGGAGATCTACAATCATCCCGCAACGCTATATGTCGCGACCTTTGTCGGTGCGCCGCCCATGAACCTGCTTGACGTTGCCGTCGTTGGAGACGGCCTGGAAATCGCCGGCACGAACCGCGTGCTGCCCATTCCCGCCCGCTTCCAAGGAAAGCTGCGCGCGGGCCAGCGCCTCGTTCTGGGCATCCGCCCCGAGGCGCTCAGGCTCGATGACGGCAGAGGTCCATCGATCGCGGCAAAGTCCGAGGTCGCCGAACTGACAGGCCCCGAACTGGTTGTCACGGCAATCGCCGGTCAGCAGCGTTTGATGGCCTGCCTCCCGCCGCGAACGCGATTGGCCGATGGCGAGATGCTGGCACTGTCCTTCGACGAAGAGACGATTCATCTGTTCGACCCGGAGATCGGCCTCAGCTGCAGCCGCTAGCGGGATGCCGAAAAGTGCGTGCGGTTTTCGGGCGACATCCCGCTAACTTTTTGATGTAGAGCCGGATGATTTGGTTCGACCTGCATCATCCGGCTCTAGAAGATCTACGCCCACCGCCTATTATTTTAGCAAAATGCGATATGTTCTGCGCCTTGCGCCGGAACCCTGTCCGGCATGACGCGTTTTCCGGCTACAGAGGGAATCACACCTATCCGCAAAACTGGAGGCTGACATGAAGGTCGGTCGGCTGCTCATCGCAACTGCGACGATACCGGTCTTGCTCGCCGACACCACTATGGCAAGCGAGGCGGAATTTCTCAAATCTCTGCACGGGAAATGGACGGGCCAGGGCATGGTAAGGCTCGATATCGACTCATCGCCGATAAATGTCGTCTGCAACGTCGATTCCCGTGCAACTGATACAGAGCTGTTAATGACGGGACGCTGCAAGGGACTGATCGTGATTTCCCGTCCCGTCGGTGCGGATTTGAAATTCAATGGTGCGCAATATACCGGCAGCTATTTGCGGCCGACCGGCGGCACGGCCGGCCTAGCCGGAAGCCGGACAGGCAATGCGATTAACCTGACCATTCATTGGCCGAACCTGGTCAATGGAGATCGCAGCGCGGATCTGACGCTGCAGAAACTCGGCAATAATGGGATGAGGCTGGTCACTGTCGACGTCGATCCAACCTCCGGCGACAAAGTCGTCATAAGCGAAATTCATCTCAGTCGGAACTAGGGTCAGGACCTATAAGCTGAGCAAAGGGCCGGATGGTGGCTTCCAGGCCCAAAGCGGACTCTAACGTTCCAGACTTCTGCACCGTGCAAGCCGTTGGAATTGAAGCACCGGAAATCTGTTTGTCATCCTCGATTGGTACACCGTATCCGCTCTGCGCCATAAGGCGACAGGGGGACTTGGCCATTGCCAAAGAGCGTGCGGTTCATCGAACGAGAGCGAAATGGGCGTCAGGAACTATTTGATCGAAGGCGTTTCCGGGACTGGCAAGACCTCAGTCGCCACCGAACTGCAGCAGCGCGGTTACCACGCCATCCACGGTGACCGTGAGTTGGCTTATCGAGGCGATCCCCAGACGGGCGAGCCGCTGGATGGTTCTGCGCATAAGCAGAACAATCTGGATGTGGCCTTTGTACACGAGCACCACCTTTGGGATGTCGACAAAGTCAAATCCCTGATGGCCGATCAAAGCCACCCGATCTCCTTCTTCTGCGGCGGCTTGAGGAATTTCCATCACTTTATTGATCTGTTTGACGGGGTTTTCGTTCTCGACGTCGATTTGGACACGTTGAAGAGGCGGCTTGCCAGCAGACCTGAAGACGAGTTTGGCGGAAAACCAGCCGAACGAGAACTGGTTGTGCGACTGCATGCAACGAAAGAAGACATTCCCAAGAACGCGGCGACCATTGACGCCACTGCGCCGCTCGCCTCCGTTGTCGACGAAATTCTATCGAAATGCGGAGGGGTCGACTAAGAGCCGGCGCGCGGTAGTCTAGTTCGATCGCGGTGGCCGGCGGATGTCAGCTTGGGCATATGCCGTCGTTCCGTGATGGCCTTCATTTACGTCCGCTTCTGAGGCGCAACGGGCGTCGCGAACCTTAAAATTCCATCGGGCAAGCCATCATGATTCAAGTGCGGCAGGAGGATTTGCCGATGTCTGATCAATTCTGGCTCACCGAGACGCAGCTCAAGCGTCTTGAACACCACGTCCCAATCGCGTGGCGTCCCGCGCGCGGACGACCTGCGTGTGATCAGTAGGATAAACCGCGTCACCCGCAATGGTTTGCGATGGCGGGATGCCCCCGAAGTCTATAGCCCCCGCAAGACGCTCTACAACCGGCTGATTCGCTGGTCTCGTATAGGCATCTTCGATCGGCTCGGCATCCCGCTTTATTTAGGGAAATGTGATATGTTTGACGCCGTGCGCCCGGAACCCCGTTCGGCATGACGCGTTTTCCCGGTACGGACAACGGCCGGCCGTCAACCCCGTGTCCACAAAGCTGGAGGCTGATATGAAGATCGGCTTGCTCCTGTTGACGACAACCATACTGGTTCTGATCGCCGACACCGCCATTGCAAGCGAATCGGACTTCCTGAGATCGCTACAGGGAAAATGGGCAGGCCAGGGCGTGGTCAGGATCCGTGCCGACTCATCGCCGATCAATGTCACCTGCAACTTCGATTCCCGCGCGAGTGATACGGAGCTGTCGATGACGGGACGCTGCCGCGGCATGATCCTGATATCCCGCCCGGTCGGCGCGGATCTGAAATTCAACGGCGCGAAGTATAACGGCACCTATCTCGGGCCGAATGGCGGCAAGGCTGGCCTTGCCGGCAGCCGAAGCGGCAACGCGATCAACCTGACCATCCTCTGGCCTAAGCTGGTCAATGGCGATCGAAAGGCCGATCTCACCGTTCAGAAAGTCAGCGACAACGGCATGAGGCTCACGACCATGGACGTCGATCCAAACTCCGGCAACAAGGTCGTGACAAGCCGGATAGATCTCCGGCGCAATTGACGGTGCGCTCTTCCTCGGAAATTGTCGATCACGCAAAAGAATGGCCGGCTTGAGCCGGCCAGAAGTAGCGCGGACGCGTCTTGGGGGCTCGTCCGCGCGCGGACTCCGGCCGCAAAGCGCGGCCGGGGCGGAGCCTTAATCTCTTATGCGCAATTCCGAATGGAAAACCGCTTCGCACTTTCCCGGAATTGCTTAAATCGTGCCCGCCGACATCTCGGACGCGATATGGTCGGCCTGACGGATGGCCAGCGAGACGATCGTCAATGTCGGGTTTTCCGCGCCGCCGGTCGTAAACTGGCTGCCGTCCGAGATGAACAGGTTCTTGATGTCGTGGGTCTGGCCCCATTTGTTGACCACGCCGTTCTGCGGCTTTTCGCTCATCCGGTTGGTGCCGAGATTATGCGTCGAGGGATAGGGCGGCGTCGGGAAGGAACGTACGGCTCCTACCGCCGCATAGAGCGCCTGGCCCTGCTTGTAGGCATGGTTGCGCATGGCGTCATCGTTCGAATGGTCTGTAAACCAGACGTCCGGGATCGGCATGCCGTACTCGTCCTTGAGTTCGCCATGCAATTTGACCGCATTCTGTTCCTGCGGCATGTCCTCGCCGACGATCCACATGCCGGCCATGTTGACATAGTCGTCCATCGCCGACGTGAAGGAGCGCCCCCATCCACCCGGATCGAGGAACGCAGCCATGAAGGGCAGCCCCAGCGACAGGGTCTCCATTTCGTAGCCGCCGACGAAGCCGCGTGAGGGATCATGGCGGGCCTCGTCGCGGATGATCCCGGCCATGACCGTGCCACGGTACATGTGAACCGGCTTGTCGAAGACGCCATAGACCGATCCAGTGGTGTGGCGCATATAGTTCTTGCCGACCTGCCCGGAGGAGTTGGCAAGCCCGTCCGGGAACATCGAAGAAGCGGAATTCAGAAGCAGCCGTGGGCTTTCGATCGAGTTGCCGGCGACGGCCACGATGCGCGCCTTCTGCTCGTGCAGCTTGCCGTCCTTGTCCGCATAGACCACACCCGTCACTTTGCCGGTCTTGTCGTGCTCGATCTTGACCACCTGCGAATTCGGCCGGACCTCCATCTTGCCCGTCGCTTCACCCTTCGGGATCTCGGTATAGAGGGTCGACCATTTTGCTCCCCACTTGCATCCCTGGAAGCAGAAGCCGGTCTGCTGGCAGGCCATGCGGCCGTCGCGGTCGACGGAATTGATCGCCATGTTGCCGGTATGGCATTCCTTGTAGCCGAGCTTGTCCGCACCGGCCTTGAACACCCTAAAATTGCTGTTGCCGGGAAGGCCCTCGATGCCGTTCGTCCGGGTGACGCCCATCTTGTCCTCGGCCCTGGCGTAATAGGGCTCGAGTTCGGCAAGCGTAATCGGCCAGTCGAGCAGGTTGGCGCCCTCGATCTTGCCGTAATGCGTCGCCGTCTTGAACTCATGTTCCTGGAAGCGGAGCGAGGCGCCGGCCCAATGCGTCGTGGTGCCGCCGACCGCCTTGACGATCCAGGCCGGCAGGTTTGGGAAGTCCTTGTGCACCCGCCAGCCACCGCCGGTCGTGCGCTTGTCGAGCCAGGAGAGCTGGGTGAAGCTATCCCATTCGTCGTTGATGAAATCCTCGTGTTCGATGCGTTTGCCGGCTTCCAGGACGACGACGTCCACGCCTTTCTGCGCGAGCTCGTTGCCGAGCGTTCCACCGCCCGCGCCGGAACCGATGATGACGACCACGCTGTCGTCGGTGAGATCATAAGGGGCTGCCATTTTATCCTCCCAGATTGACGGATCATGCGGTGCGCCCGTGCGGGCGCGCAGGAACCGTCAAAGCCACTCGATGTCGTTGAAGCCGCGATTGATGTAGCCGCCTTTGGAATAGGATTCGCCTTCGTAGCCGAAGATCGGCCAGACTTCCTTCTGGTTGTAGAGGCTGACCACGAGATCGCCGCGCACGGCCTGGAAAAAGGGCGTCGTCTCGATGTCCCTGAGGATCGCCACGCGATCGTCCTCCCAGGCAAGACCGCGATAGCCGCCGGGGCCGGCGCGCTTGTCGAGATCGGCCACACCGTTTTCGATCAGTTCCTTGTGCGCGGCATCGCTGCCCGCCTTGGTATCCTGGCCCTTGACCGCGACCGCATAGTAACGGTCGGCAAGTCGGTCATGCGGATAGATGTCGCGGGCGAGCACGATCAGCGTCGCCATCGTTTCCGGCTTGAGCGCGGTGGTTTCGAGCCCCCACGCCGAGGTGGGACAGAGCACCGCATTGCCGCTGATCAGGAGCACCGCGCCCGCGCCTCCACGTTTCAGGAGTTCGCGGCGCGATATTCCCGATTGCCTTTCGTAGATCGTTACCATTCCTGTTTCCTCCCTTGCTTGGCGCATGCCCCTCGGGACCATGCGCATGCCGGCGATCTCTCCTCAGGATCGTCGGCAGAATTGCTATTTGAAGCGCCCGTGCCTCTGCAGCACCTCGATCTTGTATCCATCGGGATCGGCGATGAAGAAGAAGCGGGCAATCAGGCCGCCATCGCGGCTGAATTCAACGATCTTGTTGGGGTTTAGTCCCGCGTCGCTGACGCTTGCATGCACGGCGTCGAGGTCGTCGACCGAAACGGCTAGATGCCCATAGCCGTCGCCCAAGCTGTAGGGCTCCTTCCTGCCCTTGTTGATGGTGAGCTCCAGCTCGAACTCGCTTTGCGGATTGCTGAGATAGACAAGCGTGAAGGTTTCGAAATCCAGCCGATCCGCCACATCGAGGCCGAAGGCTTTGCCATAGAAATCCACCGACCGCTGCTCATCCAGAACACGGATCATCGAATGTATCGTTTTCGCCACTTTCGCCCCCGCGGCCACCCTCTGATATCTGGGTCGAGGATGCATCAAAGCAGGCATCAGCAGGTAGCAGCCGGTTACCGCAAGCGGAATTTTGCTTGATCAAGCGAAAGATAAGACGGCGTGCTTCGACGCCGGCGGCGCAAAGGGAAATTGACCACTGCGATCGGCCGTTCCATAATCGGCTTATAAAAACAAGAGCGGAGGACAATGCCATGTGTGGAGTTTTCGCAGGTCAGGATCCGCAGCGCTATCGCGCCGTGAACCGATCGGTCAGGATCGGTGGTCATTCCACCAGCATCCAGCTCGAAACCGCCTTCTGGGATCTGATCGACGAGATCGCAGACAGCCAGCGCATGTCAACGTCCCGCTTTCTCTCGACCCTCTATGACGAAGCGCTCGAGATCAACGGCTCGGTTTCCAACTTTGCCTCCATGCTGCGCACGAGCTGTCTCATCTATCTGATGGGCGGCAACGCGCATGGGAATGTGCCGCGTGAGTTTCACATCGCGGCGGAATAATCGCGAGCGAGCCTGCCGAATTAACCGGGCTATCATCGCGTCGCCAGCGGCGGTGCTTCGATCCGCCATAGGATTTACTTTTGCGTCAGCCAGGCTTTGACCTGCTGCGTGAACGAGTTCGACAACCTGAGTGCGAGAGCATCTTCCTTTTGAGCCTGGGCAGCGTTGACCGCCATGGCGACGACGATCCCCAAACCTTCACCCCTCATTCCGCGATCCTCGGCACGGATATTCTGGGCCTGAGCGATCAACTGACCGGTTTTGACATCTTCCAGCCGGACCGTTCCCGCGATGTAACTGTCATTTCCCGCAATAATCCGACCTGCCTTGCTGGAAACGTCGACCATGTGCAAAGTGACGACCAAACGCCCCTGCACCGGCCCTCCCGGCAGACCGGTGAGCTCGCGAGCCATGACGCTCTGCATCGTGCGAACAACGGCAGGCAGCTGAGGATCCGGCTTCGTCCTGTCGATCAGGCCGCCCATGGTGACATCGGGTGCGGTCTCAACGCGGATCTGCGAGACCGAAGTCCGCTGAAGGGCTGCAACCAGTCGTGGATCGGTCGTGACGCAGGAGGACAGGGCGACGGTCATGATGAAGGCAATCAAAAGCCGCAACGCGGGCATAAATCGGACTCCAAAATTCTTATTGTGACGACCGGGCAGAACGCCTTGGCCGCGCCGACCCTAATCCTCGTCATGTGATTAGATTCAACTTGCAGATCGCGGACTTAATCATCGCCCGCGTGCGGATCGGCAACGCTATTTATGCAATCCAGCGTAGAGTCAACGTCAGTTCGGTATGATGGTAAATTTTCTCGATTGATGAAAATTCGCTTTTGATGATTTTGTCGCCAGCTCTGGCTACTCGTTTTTTCATTCCCGCCGCTCCAGCATAGCCGGAGGCTTAGCGGGAGAGTTATAGACAAGTTTCCGACGTTCGGGTCAGCTTCCCGCCTGCTGCGGCGATGTTCGCTGCTGTGGTAAGCCTGTCTAGTTAGATTGCTTATTTAAAGATCTTAAAGATCAATTCCCAAACGATCGGCGATAGCGGAGAGATCGTCAATCATTCTGTCCAATTCCGCCTTTGTCCGCCCAGTCAATGCCGGCAGTTCGCGCGGATCAACAACACGACGAAACTCGCGAAAAATCTCGCGGGTAAAATTAAAGTCCGCGACATCGAGCGCAAGGATAACAGCTTCTTTGTCTAGTCGAATAGCATCCATGGGTGTAACCTCAATATGGTTGAGTCCTCTTCGGAAGCTGGCTGATATAGTCGTCCCAGCCACCTTGGAAATCCGGCCGGAAGGCTGTGCCTTCCCCGCTGTTAGGGTTCTTTATGACTACCGTCCTCGTCTTTGCGTCTGGGAAAACTACGCGTCCATCCGCGTAGTATCTGACGCCTGTGGGTTGCGTGATAACCGTCTCGATATGAGCATGAAACGGCTCTTTTACAGAGTCAGCCTCGTTCGCCCCTGACTTTGCTTTGCGACTAGTCTTCAGAGGAACAAGGAAATCAGGTGCCATAAATGGCGCTATATTGCTCCGCCATCTTCTCTCCTAGAAGCTGAACGGACCAATGTCTGGACGTGAGTGGATCCGGGATATTTTCAATAAAAGAGACAGCAATCAAATTGCTTATTTCATCGTCGCTTTCTGAGAAATTGTTTTCGAGATAGCCAAGTAGCTCCCGCTGCCACTTGTGTTCTCCATCAGGGCCGCCGCATACGAAACGACAATAATCATACATCAGAATATGCGGGAGAATTTCGCCGCTATTGTCTTGGATATGCTCCGCAAGAACAGGAAGCAGCTCTCGGAACCGAAACGCTAGGTGACACGCGAAGGAAACGGTCAATGCGCTCATTTCTGCCCTCTCAATGCCTTTTGCAGATCGGCCATGATATTCAGCGCGATCTCTTTATCGGTAGCAAGCGCTGCTAGCGTTTATGCCGGAGCCGATGAGGTTCACGTAGGTGTCGCGCGCCGTCAACGTCACATCGGTTCCGGTCGATAGCTGCGAACCGCTATTGAGCGGTGGAGACCGGCTACGTGATCGGATCCACCGTCGATAGCCCATGCTCTCGCTATCAAACCTTGAAGCGAACTCATCCCGATGAAAGGCATATATTCATTGCCTTCCAATCGCACAATCGTGACGGTACTGGTATTTGGTTGCTTAAGGCGCTCCTGATACTCCAATGTGATATTCGTATTTTTTAGCAGCTCAATTGAACATGCCAACAGGCCAGAGCGATCACGATTCCCTTGCCCGATCGCCCGCAAGTCCGCGATCGCGTCGTAAGCTTTCAAACCGGCGAACGCTGCATTGGCCGCCAGTGGTTTGAAGGCTACAAGGTCCGCTTAAAAAGGCAGTAAAAGCCTTTCAGGAAATATTCTGCCGGATTTAAAAGGGTGGTTTTTCTTCAGCAAGGCGACGCTTCAATTCTGCTACTGCATCGGCATCCGGGGGGTCTGTCAATTTATATATTAACCCCCCCTTTTCTGCGGCCCAGTGAATCAACATATCTCCTCCATAATCATCTTTTTTCAAAATAAACCCATTTATTGACGAATCTACCACGTCACATTGATCCTCATTAACCACAATAAAACCATCGTAACCTTCATACGGAATTACCAAATGATGTCTAATTCCGTCGACCCAATATAGTGCATATACTTCAACAATTCTGTTGAATCCATCTTTTTCGACTATTTTCATTGTTGCACCCATTCTAATTCGTGAGCTTCATGTCATATGCTTTGCCGGTAATAGCATTATATTGGTAGTGGATCGATATCTTGGACCCATCTGGCTGCGTATGCGTAACCTCCATCTTCTGCCATCCATTCGCGGGAGGAAACCGTGGGTCGTTGTTGAGATTGAGCTTTTGTCCGCCAGCCGGGTCCTGAAGCACCTGATTCCACAGCACTTGTTCAGCCAAGGTCCTAGGTTGCGTTGCCTGCCCCGGTTTGGCCGTCGATATCTTATCATAATCGATATTGTATCCGGGGACGGGCGGGGGAACGAGAGGCGGTGTTCCATTCGGATTTTGATTATTGCCGTTGGACCCACCATCATTCAACGGCGGCCCGCCATTATGACCGATGCCCGCATTTTGGCTCAAGACGACATTTTTGCCCCCGCTCTGCAGCCCCGTCACAATTTCCTGCAACAGCGGGCGAGACATGGCGGCGCCATTGACATTGCCGGACTGCAGTTCAAGCTGGTGTGTAAGCGGATCTTCGGTAAGAATCAGCGAAACCTTGTCGCCATTCGGTGTGGTTATTTCAATGCTGCGCCGGAGGGCCTCCGAATTCCCGGTCAGACGAACGACAGTTCCATCCGAAAGTTTCGTCGTTTCATTGATGTCGTCACCGATCGAGCCAGTCATCCAAAAATAGAAGCCGGCCGTGGCTGCCGCCACTGTGGCCATTTTTCCGGCAACGGCCAAAGCGGAGCGGATACTTATAGCCTGCCGCACAACATCGTAGCAGTTCTTCGCCGCCGTCACGGACAATTCTATCGGGCCATCCGGCGTCGAGATTGAGCACGCGCTGGCCGCTGCATGGGCGGACGGCACGATCCAATCGAAGATGCTGAACGGAACCGATGCGTGATTATTGCACTCCGCCAAGGCCGCTAATACCTTGGGATCGTTGACGGCGTAGGCTGCGATCTTGTTCGCCTTTGCCAAATCCTCCGGTGTCATAAGGCCATCAGCGGTCATTTTGCGGAGCGCATCGCCAATGACCTCTGTTATCGCCGCGCCCGCTTCGAGCGCTTTCTTTACTGAGGTATCGGACAGATAAAACTCGATGCCGACATGCTTGTCCTTGGTGATCTCATAGGCCTGATCAGGATCACGGTTAAGGTCCTCCAGCGGTGCAGTGGCACCTCCTGCTTCAAGTGCTGCCTGCTTCTCCTCGTCGCGGATGATGATCTCACCCGGACCGACGGTTGCCCGCACCTCCTGACGCGTGTCGTCGAGCTGCCAGCTTCCCTCGCCCGTCGTGCGCGGCTGCGAAATCTCGCCGGGCTGCTGCGGACCTCTGTCTGTCAGGTCGATGTTGAGCGTGACATCGAAGCCCTCATATTGCTTCGAGCCTTGGAAGTTCTCAAAGGTCAGCGTGCCCGTATCAAGCATCAGGTCGCCGCTTTCGGAGATGATCTTGCCTGCTCCGAGATGCGTGTTGCCGCCGACGGTCACGTCCATTTGGCCGGAAGAGACGAGGCCGGACTGCTCGCTGATCCAGTTGGTGTCGCCGGAGCCAAGGCCGCCGCCGGGCGAGACGCCGGTGAGCGAGGGCATTCCCCCCAGAGGCCCGCTAAAGCTTGCGCCGATCGACGCCGAGGAGTTGGAGCTGGAGCCGGTATCGGGAACGGAGATGATATTGAGGTCGCGCCCGACGTCAGCCGTCACGGTCTCCCCGGAGACGACCGCCCCTTTGAGATTCGTATCGCGGCCGGATTCGAGCGCGATATCGCCCGTGCCGGTCACATGGCTGTTGACCTGCGTCGTGCTCTCGCCGTTCGACTTGCCGGTACCCGCATGGGCACCACCACTGATGCCGACCCCAATGCCGCTCAATGTCACCCCGGCCGAGACGCCGATGCTGGCTTCTATTGAGGAGCTGCCGGACGACGAGCTGGCTAACGGGCGTCAGTCATACCTTTCTTCAGCTCAACGACAGTGCCCGCTGCATAATTCGTTAAATTGCATAAAGTCCTACCTCCTCCACAATGTTAATCAGTTGAGTGTATTTTTTCCAATCATGCAGAACAAATAGGTCAGTCCGATCGTATCCCCCAAGAACTCTCACCGAATAAATCGGGAAAAATACGTCCATAAGCTTCTTTTCTCTTAAGCTATTCTTAAATATTTCATCCACTTCGCTACAGTTGTTATAAATTTCTCGTAAAGGCCCCGGAACATTGATAACAATACCGCCTTCTCCTAATTTTCGGTAAAGCTGTAAAAACTGCTGTTCGCCCGATAAATAAGCGTTTTCTCTTCCGCGATTAACGGCGATTTTATAAGCTAGAATGTCGCAATCATCAGCTTCCTTCTCATTCAGCCAATGATCAAAAACTGAAACATTCAAATATGGTGTTTTAGCCTTACCTACGTCATCGATTGTCTCGATTTGCGTAAATACATACGCGTACATTTTTGCCAAATTCACTTTTTTCATAATCTCAACCCTCATCCACGCAGAAAAACGCCATCCGAATTCAACGTTCCAATTCTATTGCCTGCGCGGTCGAGTAATTTCCACGCACTGCCACCGTGAGCATTTCCACCAGCACGATCTTTAACAATTTGATATCCAGATTTGGGATCTTCAAATCGCACCTCGCCTTCGACTTTCACTCGGTTTTACCGCCACCTCCGGCTTTCTGGCTCAAGACGACATTTTTGCCCCCGCTCTGCAGCCCCTTCACCATCTCCTGCAACAGCGGGCGAGACATAGCGCCGCCATTGACATTGCCGGACTGCAGCTCAAGCTGATGTGTGAGGGGATCTTCGGTAAGAACCAGCGAAACCTTGTCGCCATTCGGTGTGGTTATTTCAATGCCGCGTCGGAGGGCCTCGGAATTCCCCGTCAGACGAACGACAGTTCCATCCGAAAGCTTTGTCGTTTCATTGATGTCGTCACCGATCGAGCCAGTCATCCAAAAATAGAAGCCGGCCGTGGCTGCCGCCACTGTGGCCATTTGTCCCGCAACGGCCAAAGCGGACCGGACACTGATAGCTTGTCTCACAACATCGTAGCAGTTCTTCGCGGCCGTCACGGACAATTCTATCGGACCATTCGGTGTCGAGATTGAGCACGCGCTAGCGGCCGCATGGGCGGACGGCACGATCCAATCGAAGATGCTGAACGGAACCGATGCGTGATTATTGCACTCCGCCAAGGCCGCTAATACCTTGGGATCGTTGACGGCGTAGGCTGCGACCTTGTTCGCCTTCGCCAAATCCTCCGGTGTCATAAGGCCGTCAGCGGTCATTTTGCGGAGCGCATCGCCAATGACCTCCGTTATCGCCGCGCCCGCTTCGAGCGCCTTCTTTACTGAGGTATCGGAGAGATAAAACTCAATGCCGACATGCTTGTCCTTGGTGATCTCATAGGCCTTGTCGGGATCACGGTTGAGGTTCTCCACCGGCGCAGTGGCACCTTCGGCTTCGAGTGCCGCCTGCTTCTCCTCGTCGCGGATGATGATCTGGCCCGGACCGACGGTTGCCCGCACCTCCTGGCGCGTGTCGTCGAGCTGCCAGCTTCCCTCGCCCGTCGTGCGCGGCTGCGAAGTCTCGCCGGGCTGCCGCGGACCTCTGTCTGTCAGGTCGATGTTGAGCGTGACATCGAAGCCCTCATATTGCTTCGAGCCTTGGAAGTTCTCAAAGGTCAGCGTCCCCGTATCGAGCGTCAGGTCGCCGCTGTCGGAGATGATCTTGCCTGCGCGAGATGGGTGTTGCCGCCGACGGTGACGTCCATTTGGCCGGAAGAGACGAGGCCGGACTGTTCGCCGATCCAGTTGGTTTCGCCGGAGCCAAGGCCGCCGGGCGAGACGCCGGTGAGCGAGGGCATTCCCCCAAGGGGCCCGCTTAAGCTTGCGACGACAGGGGTGCAGACAGATGCAATCCTGCCGCCTTTGCCTTAATTCAGGTTTGCGAATTGCGTATTGATCGCTTGGGTCATCGCATTCTTGTTTATTATTTCATTAACTTCAGCTTATTTATATTATTTTTTATTCAAAAAATTCTACATAGCAGCTATACTTCGTCACATCAAGAAAGAAGCCAAACCTCTCAAATATCTTCTCGTTAATTCCGGTGTTTATCAAATAGCTATCATACATCAGAGGATCTCCAGTTGGCTCATTGAATAATTTCCTAAAAAATTCAAGATCATCATTCAGTATTTCCAGCCTATTTACGAGCTCGTTACCGTGCAGTTGATATAAGCTTATTGTGCGTGGCATAGCGATGCCTCATCCTTAGGTTGGCGTCGTTCGTCCCGGTTTAGGCGGTTTGGTCTGCTTGCCCGTCTTGGGATCATACTCGCCAAGATGTTTCTTACCAGTCTTATCATACTTCTCTAGCGTCCCGTGCTGCTTATCCCACTCGTATATTTGTCCCTTGCTATCTACCCAACGTGCCCGACCACCCAACGCCTTAACTGGTCGCAATCCTGGTATTCCGGTAATCTCTCCAGTTTTTGGAGGCGGAAAATACTTTTGATCGCTCCCACCATTTGCATTCTGGCTCAATACCACGTTCGGCATGCCAGAGTTGCTGAGTGTAATTTGCATATCCTGCAGCATATTCGGCGTCATTGGTTGAGTACCAATCATGCCACTGGTCAGATAAACGACCCCACCGTCGTTGTAGACCTCAATGGTAAGGCTTGCCCTGGTGCCGTCGGGATAGGTCACCAGGATTTGCCTGATGGGTTGATCGCTTTTGCCAGTCACCAGAACCGTGCTGCCATCGGCACTGGAAAATTTCTGGTTGATATCTTGTCCAATCGAGTTCGCAGATGCCAGAAGGAAGACACCGGCCAATGCAACGACCGTTGTACCCGTCAGACCAATCACTCTACGTACAATGCCCGTCATTCTTGCATAGTCTGACAGGCAATCCATGGCCTGCACGGGCGTGAATTGTTTTGTCTGTCCATTTGGCAGTGCAACCAAGCAGCCGGTCTGGGCGTATGCAGGAGTGACTATCCAGTTGAAGATGTTGAAATCGATCGCGCCTTGTCGCTGGCCGCATTGCTCAAGTTGCGCTAGGACATCCGGGTCATCCAGATATGGAAATATCTCCTTTGACAACGCAGCCTGTTCCGGCGTTCTCACGCCATCGGCAACCATACGGTCGAGTACATCCCCAAATATTTCGGCAATGGTCTTACCTGCCTCGAATGCTGCATTCAGGCTGGTATCGGAGAGATAAAACTCAATGCCGACATGCTTGTCCTTGGTGATCTCATAGGCCTTGTCGGGATCACGGTTAAGGTCTTCTAGCGGCGCAGTGACACCCCCAGCTTCCAGAGCCGCCTGCTTCTCCTCATCGCGGATGATGATCTCGCCCGGACCGACGGTTGCCCGGACCTCCTGGCGCGTGTCGTCGAGCTGCCAGCTGCCCTCGCCCGTCGTGCGCGGCTGCGAAATCTCGCCGGGCTGCTGCGGCCCTCTGTCTGTCAGGTCGATGTTGAGTGTGACATCGAAGCCCTCATATTGCTTCGAGCCTTGGACGTTCTCAAAGGTCAGTGTGCCCGTATCGAGCGTCAGGTCTCCGCTTTCGGAGATGATCTTGCCTGCTCCGAGATGTGTGTTGCCGCCGACCGTTACGTCCATTTGGCCGGAAGAGACGAGGCCGGACTGTTCGCTGATCCAGTTGGTGTCGCCGGAGCCGAGACCGCCGCCGGGCGAGACGCCGGTGAGCGAAGGCATTCCCCCAAGGGGCCCGCTAAAGCTTGCACCGATCGACGCCGAGGAGTTGGAGCTGGAACCGGTATCGGGAACGGAGACGATATTGAGATCACGCCCGACGTCAGCCGTCACAGTCTCCCCGGAGACGACCGCACCCTTGAGATTCGTATCGCGGCCGGATTCGAGCGTCTATCTGATGGGTGGCCACGCGCATGGAAAGCCGTGACGCGAATTTCACATTGCCGCGAAATGGGCGCGAGCGAGCCTGCCGAAATCTTGGTCTGTTGTCGCGGTCAGCGGCTGTGCTTCGATCAGCCGTGGGATTTACTTTTGCGTCGGCCAGGCTTTGACCTGCTGTGGGAACGAGTTCATCGGCCTGAGTGCGAGGCCATCCTCCTCATTGGCTCAATCCGAACGAATTCCTTGGATCAGGCCAGATTTTTCCAATCTATCAATGTCCGCGAAATCGAGGCGCTCGCCTTTGACTTTTGTCCCGTCGGAGTATTCGGAGTATCCACATACTTTGCACTCATAGGCCAAGAGTTCGTTGCTGTGTCCTACATATACCTTCATACCCCAGGACCCACAGTTACGACACTCTTTGTCAATCTCAAGAATGGCAATTTCCTCGAAACTATCTCTCAGAAACCTGGCAATCGCGTCGAGGTCGCCTTCCTTGTATTTTAGAATGACCGTTCGAAAGTGCAGAATGTCTCCGGAAGTCATTGCAGAAGAGGCAACCGGCAATTGCTTCTCATTCATCTGGATGAAACGTTCGAAGCCATATGTGGAGAATGGCTCTTCCGAAATAATGCTCTATTGCGTCTCAACCAGCCAAGAATTATTTCAAGCACCTCTTTCGGTAACGATTTTTCACTTAAAGTTACGACCGCTCTTTGAAATTCGGTCCATTGTTTTTTGGGAAGAGCCTGCATCAGCTACCTCCTTTGACAGCGTGAAACGTTGAATGCAAAATTTCACAATCAAATGTAATCCCTCTCCACACGATAGTTTTTTTCAATCATTTCGATTAGCAAAGGCGCGCTAGGAAAAGATGGGCCCTCTGGATATCTCTTCTCCCTGTCTGTAAGGGGACGATTTACCTTCCATTCTTTATCGCCATCCCAAAAAAACCACACCGTTTTATCGCCATTTAAATGATTTGTTCCACGGAATGTTGGAAATTTCCTGAGGTGGTCGAAAACCGGAACGTTAGCAACTAACGTGAAAAGCCCTTGGCGGATGGCATCTTGGATAAGAAATGTCGTAATAATCTGTGGGTCTTTTGATACAACCGCATTAAAATCCTCTGGTTCTTTTGAAAAAAACTCTCTGAAAATAGCTACTACAAACTTCCACTTTGGGTGTGTGTGCGTCACTTGTCCATAGCAGACACCCTCCGATGTTAGGATCTGGAAGATATCGCCCACCTTAACAGTTTTACGCTTAAGCATATTCATTTTGTCCATTGATAATTGACGCTATCAAGGAGTTCTTTCCCGCGTACAAGTGCTTGCTCATAAACCGTCGGATTTTTGCTCGAAGATATTGAATTAATCTTATTAAGTAAATCTCCACCTTTATTTCCCAATCCGTAGTAATTTATCAGTACTTGCTCGACCGCCCTCGCGTCATCGCGAGATAGATTTGATAAACCACGAATCTCCGCAATTTTTATTCCTTTTTCGCGGAGATGTTCAACGCCTCTTCGAGCAATGTCATCCGTGATCCCAACATACCGTGTAACTCCATCCACGACACAGCTATAAATACAGGTTTTACCGCCAATCGTCTCTGTAGCCAAACTGCCGGCATTTTCAACCTTCGCAGCCCCCTTCGCATCCAGCGCGACTTCCAGAACGGTATCCCCGCGCTTCAGCAGGATTTTTGCGCCATCCCCCAAAGCAGGAAGCAAGCCTGCCACGGCAGCAACGCAAGTGCCCATGCTGGGAGATGAGGCGCAGTCGACAACCGCGACGGCATCGCCAATCGGAGTCATATCGATGCCGATGCCCATGGCCGAGAAGAAGGACACAATGCCTTCGCCAACAGCCTTGCTATGGGCTTCCACGGCAGCAATGCGCATGACTTCTTCGTCAAAAGCCTTCTGGCATGCTGCGGCACTCAGCCCTGAGCATGACGCCTTTCCGAATTCCTTGCGGAATTCAGCTCCGGCATCATGCCAAACCTGGTTCATGTCGCTGCCGGCGCCAATTTTTTCAGCGTTTTCGTACTGCAGCCGATCGAAGGTGGCCGACCAGCCGGTCGGCTTCAGGAGCTCGAGAACATCGAACGTTTTGTGCGAAAGCTCTGCTGCGGCAATCCGAGTCATGTGCAGGTCAATGCAGGCTTGATCGCGGCCGCATGCGGCGAATTCCGCCTCATGCGCCTCGCTTATCGCCTTGTACTTGGCGATAACATCGACGCAGGTTTCGCCTCGCGCCAGGCAAGCTTTGAGCTCGGCCTCAAACTTGGCCCACTCGCTATGCATAAGATAATTGTACCGGAACTCCGCCCCGGCATAGGCCGCTGCATCGCCACCGCCGACGACGGAGGTCAGCCCCATGACGATGCCACCGGACACGATCTTTGCGAGAGAACGCCCGGCCTCCGTGCCACCAAGACCGGCATCGTTGATGAGCTGGTTCACCAGTCCATCAATGTACGGCCCGATCATCGTCGCAGCAGCACCACCGAAGGCTGCCTTGATCATGCCGGAGACATCGTTGACGCCGCCGAGGATGCCGCCGCCCACGGCATGGAGCGCAGCACGGCAGACGCCGCCTGCTTCCCAGCATTTCCGGGTTTCTTCGTCCGGGGCTGCTTTTGCCAGCTTATCCGCCTGTTCGGCCACGAACTCCGCCATCATCTGGGCGGCTTCCTGATAGCGCTGTTGCGTCTTGTACTGCTCGCCAAGAATCTTCTGCAGGTCCGGCAGGCCGGGAAGCGAAGTGTTGGTGTTCGTGGTATCGCGGCGCAGATCGTCGATGTTCTGCTGCTGGGCAGCAGGGTTGGTGATGACGATTTCCGCTGGCGAGACGGCGGAGAGGGCCTTGCCGGTCTCGCTCTCGCCCTGCTTGATCGGTGGAGCCATGCTGATGCCACCCGAGCCGATCGAGCCGCCCCAGGTCTCGGCCTTCCACTTCGAATGGGTGTCGAGGTCGGAGAATTCCAGCGTCCCGGTTTCGAGACGATTGTCCTTGGCTGGCGCCTCGCTGGTGATGAGGCCGCCCTTGAGCGAGGTGTTGCCTTCAACATTGATGTCGAACCCGCCAGAGCCCGCGTGAATGCCGGACTGCTCGGAGACGACGGCTGCATCACCCTTCGCGTTCTGATAGCTGCCCGAGACGTTGAAGCCGCCATTGCCGATGGAGCCACCGACTGATGTCTGCTGCGCCTTGCTCGAAGCCGTATCGACCTGGCTTTCGATGTTCAGATCGCCGCCGGCATCGACCTTGACGCTCTCGCCGGAAACGACGGCGCCCTTCAGGTTGGTGTCGTTGTTCGAATTGAGCGAGACGGTGCCAGCCCCTGCCACATGGGTGTTGACATGCGTGGTCGTGTTCTGGTTTGCAGACCCCTTGCTGCCATTGGCGCTGACGGAGATGCCGGTGGAGCTGCCTTCGATTGGCTTTATTCCACCCGCTCCGACGGTGAAGCCACCGCCGATGCCGACGCTCGCGCCGAACGAGCTGTTCTGCGACGACGAATTGCCCGTGGCGACGGCGCTCTCGAGATTGATGTCATTGCCGGCATCGAGCGTGATGTCGCCGGAGCCGCCAGTGGGCAGGCCATATTGATTGTAGCCCGCGATGATTTGCGCGCCATGGCTGTTGATATCGCCGGAATTGGCGTCGATCGTGACGCTGTCGCCGGCGCGGATATTCGTTACCACCGGCGTGGAGCTTTGCGAGCGCTCCTCGGTCTTCGATGACTGGAAGCCGATCGAGACGGAGGCGGAAATCCCGGTATTGCCGTTCTGGCTGATCTGGTCCAGGCCCTGCTTCAGCTTGTTGGCGTAAAGCGCGGCCATGGCGGCGTTGGCGAGCGCCTGCGCCCCGCCGCTTGCCGAACCTGCCGCCTCCATGCTCTCAGCCACGCCCTGCGCGGCGCTGACCAGCCCGCTCGACACCTGCGCCGTGATGCCGGCGAAGAGCTCCTTGTGAATGTGCTCGTAATTGGTGGCGTCCTGAGCCGAAAGCAGGTTGACGTCGCGTGCCGCTGTAACGGCAACATCGCGTTCGGCCTCGACCTGTGCTGCCTGCAAGTTGGCGTCGCGGCCAGCTGTGATGGTCAGGTCCCGTCCGGCCGTCAGCGTCGAGGCAGCGTTGGTGTTCGATCCTTGCGTCGTCTTGTCGCTCGCCTTGGCGACACCGATGCCGATCGACACGCCGCCACCGCCCGATCCGAAGGAAATGCCAAAGCCGGAGCGCTTTTCCTTCTCCTCGGAGGAGAAGCTTTCAGCGCCGGGCGTGATATTGACGTCGCGCGTCGCGCTGAGCGCGATATCCCGGCCGGCCTCGATGCCCGAACCGATGATATTAAGGTCCGTGTCGCGCGCCGTCAGCGTCACATCGGTTCCGGCCGATAGCTCAGAGCCGATGTTGAGGGTGGAGGACTGCTTGCCGGAGTTCTGCTTGTTGCCCCAGATCGAGAAGAAGCCGTCGCCGGAGCCGACGAAGAGGCCGGATTTCTTGCGTTGGTCCTCGAGCTCGTGCTTTTCCTGGGCGCCGATGATGGAGAGGCTGTCGCCGCTTGCCGAGATCGCGCCTTCGGCGGTGACTTTCGAACCTTCGATGACGGCGGCATTGCCCGCATTCAGGCTGATATTGCCGGAAGCGCCGATCTCGGAGCCGATCGTGGCTTCGTCATAGCGCTGATAGTGCGAGCTTCCCTTGCTGAGGAAGCCTTTCTTCTTGCCGTGATCGTCCTGGGAGACGGTATCCGTGCCGGAGGCAATGACGAGGTCGCCGCCCGCACTGACGTTCAGGTTCGCCTTGTTTTCTTCGTCGCCGGCCTGGACCTTGGAGGCGGAGATGGTGGTATTCCCACCCGAGGTGATGTCGATGCCGCCCTTGCCGCTGATCGAGGATCCGACCACCGATTCCGTCTCGAGATGGCCGGTCGCCGTCGTCTTGGACCCGAACCAGCCGCCCGATTTTGTCGAGGATTGAACATCGAGCGTGCCGGAATCGGTTGCCTCGGCAATGGTGACGTCGTCGCCGGCCTTGAGCCTGACGGTGTCATCGGCCGCAAGCTTGCTGCCGATGATGTTGATATCATCGCCGGCCGTCGCGGAAACGGCGCCGCCGGCCGTGATCTCGGATCCCGTATGCGTAGTGTTGGAGGACGAATTCTTGCCGAAATTCGCAGCCGACTGGCTCTGGGAGACCGAAATATCGATGCTGTCGGCCGCCTGGAGCGATACGTCGTTGCCGGCGCTGAGAGACGAGCCCGACAGCAGAATGTCCTTGCCCGACTTGATGGTCGCGTCGCCACCGGCCGAAAGCAGTGATTCCTGCTGATCGGTGGAGGTTATCTTGCTGTATCCATCGTCGGTCTGCCGTGCCAGATCGGTCGTCACGACATTGACGGAGCCGTTCTGCGCGGTCACATCCAACGATGTCCCGGCCTTGGCGGAACTGCCGATCACATTGACATTGTCATTTGCGGTAATCGTCAGGGTACCGCCGCTCGACAGCTGCGCCCCCGTCGCGTTCTGCTGACTGCCGTTCTCGACCTTCACGGTATCGAGCGTGACGTTGCTGCCGCTGAGCGACAGGTTGCCGCCCGCTTCGACCGCCGCACCCTTGAGGTTGATATCGGATGTGGCCGTAAGCGTCGCATGTCCGCCGGCGCTTACGGCGGCGTTCGGATTGACGACTTTCTGTCCGCCGAGGTCAAGCGATTGCGCATTGAGCGTTATCGTTCCCGAAGAGGCCAGCGCCAGGTCGCCGCCTGCCTTGAAGCTGCCGCCGTTGGTCGCGATCGATTTGCCCGAGACGGACAGATCGTTGCTCGCGACCATGGCTCCGGAATTGTTGATCGCGCCGCCCTCGACCGTAACGGAACTGCCCGAAATCAGGGCACCCGCCGCCGTCAGCTGCGCCATCTCCGTGCTCGGCACGTAGACGACCGGTGCAAGGACTTCGACGCCGTCGACGGTCTTGTGCTCATACCAGACGAGCGGTTGCGTCAGCGCGGCGATTTGTTCGGGCGATAGCGTTTGGCCGAGCTTGATATTATGATCCTCGGCATATTGCAGGCCATTGTCGAGCAGCGTCTTGACCTGCTCGACAATATCGCTGCCGGGAATGAAGCGTGATGTTCCAAGCCCTTCGCCCGTGTTCTGCCGGAGCTGCTGATCGATGTACTGGTTCTCGAAGTAGGCGTCGCCAAGGAAGGGGACGTCGTTGTCCGGCTGGTAGCCGATGTGGCTGACGAAATAGCCGGAGCCGTAATACCTGTCGACGTCGAGAAACGCGGCGCGCGTCTCGTAGAGGAAGGTTTGACCGGGAATCGTGCCGCCAAATCCGCCAGACTGCGGTTTTGGGGTGGAAGCGGCGACGGCGGCCTGGAGGCTGGCGCCGGCGAGACCGTTCGCGGCGGCATTGATCGCAAAGAGCGCTCCGCCTGCCGTCATTCCGCTGAGGGCTGATGTAGGGTCTGCGCGGCCGGTGGCCGACGTGCTTGTCGCACCTGCAATCGATCCCGCAGCCGCGCTGTTGTTGACCGTGGCGAAGCCGGAGATATTGACGTTTCCGCCGGCCTTGATCGTGGCGGAAGCGCCGCCGATGGACTCGACCTTGCTTATGATCGACGTGCCATTGGCTATGTCCTTGGACGGGTTGCGGTTGCCCGACGCATCATAGGCCGAGCATGCGCCGTCGGCATGACAGGTCGTCATCGTCGTGCGGGTGAGCGTCACGCCCTGGTTGTCGAGGACCGAGCCCTTGAGGGTGGCATTGCCGCCCGCTTCGATCGCGCTGTAGGCGTTGGTCAGATTGGTGGCGTCGATCGAGAGATCACCGCTGGCGTGGATCAGCCCTTGCGCCGTCAAAGGCGCGTCGAAATGGTCCTGATAGACGCTCTGGCTGAGATTGGCGCTGCCGTCCCAGCTGTAGGTGGTGCTGGTATCCGGGTTTCCGCCGGAAATCACGTGATCGACGATGAAGTAGCGGGAGGGATTGCTCGGATCGAGCACGGGATTTCCGTTCGCGTCCTTGGGAACGCGATCCTTGATCCAGTCGAAGATCGGCCTGACCGCCTCAGGTCCGTCGCCGCTGATCCATGTCCAGGCGCGATAGGATGTGCCGTCGGAGAGGGTTGCGACCGACCAGAGTTGCGGTTCGTACTCGGAAAAGAGCGGCGTGCCGGCGCCGGGATAGAGTTCGAATATATCCTGCTCTCGGGATTCGAGATAGGCAAAGGGTTTGCCGGCTACGTCGGGATTGAGCGCGAAGTACGACGCGATGCCGGAGGAGACCAGCGAATTACTGATGGTCGGCGTCGATACGCGCCTGTTCGTCAGGTTGTTGGTCAGGACCGAGAGATCGTTTCCGGACTGCAGCAGCCCGCCGATATTGGTCAGAGACCGGTTGCGGACGCCCCCGGCATTGCCTGCGATGGTCAGGTCGGTTCCGGCAAGGATGGCGCCCTGGTCGTTGACGAGGTCTCCCAGGACGAACAGCTTCACGTCGCCTCCCGCATAGACGAGACCGGTGGAGCTGTTGGTCAGATTGCCGGAGACGTTCAGTGTCAGATTGTTGCCGGCGGCGATCTGACCGGCATTGCCGAGGCTTGCGAGCGTCAGGGCCAAATCGTCCTGGGCAAGGAGCGCGGTGTTCGCATTGCCGCTCAGCGTCGATGCGGAGATCAGCAGATCGCCCGTGCCGCCCGATGCGGAGAGCGTGTTGATCCTGGCATTGGCGACGTTCGCCGCGCCAGTCAGATTGAGATCGAGGCCGCCAAAGGTAAGCGTGCTGCCGGAGAAGTTGGCGTTGTCAGCCGTGATCTTCAGCGTGCCGGCCGTGTCGATGCCGCTGCGGCCATTGCTGAGATCGATCAATTGGGCGGAAACAGTTATGTCGCCGTCGGCATGCGTCCTTTTGTCGAGGCTGATCGTGCCTTGATCCGCTGTCAGTGCGGCCGCACCACCGCTTTGAAGGCTCAGATAGGCGATATTCTGAGTGGCCTGAGCCGTCAGGTCGCCTGCGCTCAGCAGATCGTCCGCGTTGATGGAGCCCTGGGACGCATCCACCAGCAGGCTCCCGTCGTTTCCGAGCATGATCTGCCCTGAGAGGAGGCCGCGGTCGCCTCGAAATCGACGCCGGAAATGAGCGTGTCGATCGTCACGTTGCCTGCGGTGATGGAGACAGCCGAACCTGCGAGCGACTGACCCGCAAGCGTGACCGTGCGGCCGGCGGTGAGCAACATGGATCCGTGACTGACGGCGTTGGCGCTGATGTCACGGCCGGCTGTCGCCCTAAGGTCTCCGGCAGAGAGGAGGCTGGCGACATCGACATCCCCGGAGGTTGCCGAGAGCGTCAGATTGCCTGTGTTTGTCAGGACGACCTCACCCGATGCGGATGCGGCTGTCGCGGCGAAATCGACGCCTGCCACCGCGGCTCCGGCTGCGATGTCGCCGCCGGTGACCGATACGTCCGAACCGCCAAGGAGCTGGCCGGCAACGTCGAGGGAACCAGCAATCGCGATCGACCGATGAGCGATGATCGTCTGCGCCTGGATGCGGGAGGCGATCGTGTCGATGTCGCCGGAGGCGCCGAGGCTCTTGACCGTGACGGCGCCCGATGGCGTGCCGATGGAGAGGTTGCCCGGAGCCGAGAAAATCACGTCTCCGGTTGGCGAGGCGCTGGTCGCGGCGATATCGACGCCGGCTGTAACCGCTCCCGCCTTGAAGCTCTTGCCGCTGATGGTGACATCGCCCGCCGCAGTGGCGTCACCGGAGAGCGCGATATCGAGCCCGGCCTTCAACGAAATATTATCGAAACTGATGAGCGTTCCGGCAGAGATTGCTCCGCTCATTGCAGACAGCGTCAGGTCCTGGCGGGAACTGGCGACACCATTGAGACTGATATTGCCGGACGTGCCCGTCAGGGATGCTGCTGCGCCCGCGCTTATGCCGCCGGCGGATATGCTGCCCGCCGAGAACCTGATGTTGCCGAGGCTCGATGTATCGCCCGCAATCGAGATCAGCCCCGAGCCGCCATCGAGCGCCACGTCACCGTCGGCCGCGACGGACTGCAGGGTGATGCCCGCATCGGCCTTTACGGCAACACGCGCTTTCGACGTGACCTTGCTCGCCTCGACGCGGCCGCGCGAGCTGATATCGACGCCGTGTGCACCCGAGGCATTGCCGATCGAAATGCGCCCGTCCGCTGAAAGGGTCAGCTCGCCGGCGTTGGCGGCCATGTCGCCGCGCATGCGCACGCCGGCACCCTTTTCCGTGACCACCATCTTTATGCGACCCGCCTGCATGGCGCCGAGAGCGGAGCCGTCGATCGCGAATTCGGGTGTGCCGGAGGTGGCTTGCAGTGCGGTCGCCTGCCCGGTCGCATAGTCGAAGCTGTTGCGTCCGGCCGTCAGGCGCAGATCCTTGCCGTAGACAGGACCATTGACGGTTATGCTGCGCGAGACGATGTCGAAGAGATCGGCCGCGCCGTCTCCAGACGCAAAATTGCCGCCGCGGGCGCCGAAGGTGACGTCGCCGCCATTGACCGTGAAGCCGTTCAGACGGCCGTCCGCGCCAACATCGGGTACGCCTGTGGTGAGCGTGGCACGCGGCGTGTTGATGAAGCCGCAGCCATCGCAGGTGATGCCGTTCGGATTGGCGACGATGACGTCGGCCCGACCGCCGAAGACCTCGGTCGGACCGTTTAGGGCACTGCGATTTCCGCTGGTGACCTCGTTGAGGATGACACTGGCAGGACCCGAATTGCGCAGGTTCGGATTGCCCGGCGTGATGCCGCCGAGCTTCGAGGTCCCGGTCTCTCCATTGAAGTTGTTGAGAATGAGCCCCGGTGCGCCGACGTTGAAATCGTTATATTTGTTGTGAGACAGCCCCTGGCTGTTCGGCGTGACGATGTCGACGAGCGGTACGCCGTTCGGGGCGGCGCCGACCTCCGGCCGGTTGCCGGCCAACGCGCTGGCGTCGGGCGCGACCTGCTGGGCTTGCGCCAATATCGGCTGGAAGGCGATAAGGCCGCTCAGGCCAAACGCGATGAACTTGCGCGCGAGGCGAGATGCCCTGCGGGATATGGCGGAGAAGCGGCTGCTCCTGCCGTCCTTCATGCCCATGGGCGCACGTGCTGTTGTCCGGTCCATCGCTGTTTCGCCTTCCTACGCGTTACAATCGGCATACAGTTGAGGAATCAATCACTTGTCTGGAGACGGCTTACTGACCTTGCCATCCAGGTGCTTGTAGAGGTCTACCAGCTGCGACTGCGGCACCGGGCATTTCTTCGATTTCGCCAGATCGATCAGCACGTTGTTTCTGTTGCGCAAGGCATCGATTTCGATCTTCTCGGGGGACTTCGGGTCCATGAAGAACAGAGCGGGGAAGAAGATCAGAGCGCCTGTCGCACCGAGGATGATGTTCTTTCCCTGCGCCTGGGATCGCTCCTTGACCGTCGACAGGATCTGCCGTTCGTTCGCATCGAACTCGCGCTTGATTGCACCGCAATCCAGAGAAGTATCGGCGACATTCGTCGCTGCGATCGGGTGAGCCTCCCGCCCGCCGCAGCCCGAGAGCGCCAGCGAACAGCAGATCATCACGGCTGCGACGGAGCGCAGCGGCAGAAGCGGATTTTTGGTTTGGATGGTCATTCTATCAATTGACATGTTGAATTCACCAATGAAGCGAAGTGGTTACAAAGAAGAGGCCATCACCGTCACTATCGACGCTGCTGGCCAGAATGCCGGAATAGCCGAGATCAAGATTGAGGTTGCCGCCGACCAGGCGGGCGCCGATCGTCCAGCTGGAGAGATCGCCGCCGCTGATGTCGAAACGCTGCTGGGAATAGACATGGCCGTAGTCGAGACCCACATAGGGGCGCAGTTCTCCGAGAACCTTCGCGACAGGGCCGTCGTTTTCCCAGGGCATCGTCCGCCAGACGAGCTCGTTACGGGTAAAGAGGCCGTTGTTGCCGAACAGCACGCTTTCCCGCAAACCACGGACATTGCTGTAGCTGCCCAGCGATATTTGCTCGGCGCCGAAGAGGTTGTCCGGAGAATATTGTCCGCTTACGAGGGAGACCGCCTCGAAATGCTGGCCGCCAAGCTCGAACGGTTGGGTCACGCTGATGTTGGCGCTGAACTTCGCAAATCGCGGATCGGCGGTGCCCGCACCCGGATCACCGGCATCGACGGCGTCGAAAAGATCAAGGCCCTGATCGTAGGTCCCGTCAAAGACCCAGATGCCGCCAAGCATCCGTCTCGAATGCGACACACCGATGCTGCCGACGCTATACTGGCGGCTGCCGACTTCGATGCGATTGCCCAGAAGAAAGTTGTCGGTCTGCTTGTAGGTCAGCCCGGTTCTGATTGTGGTGATGGAGTTCTTGTCGCGCAGCAGGACCCGATCGATTCCCATGCCGAACTGTCCGGAATCGCCCGACGTCTCGATCGGCCCGAAATTGCCGGGAACCGAGCTTCTGTAATCATACCATGAGCCATTCGCCGAGATGGTCCAGTAGCCGTAAGGGATGCTGGCGTTGACCGCGTAGCTGTTGCTGTTTCCCCTGCCGTCCCTGGACCAGGGATAGTCGGGACCGGTGCGCTGATAGGAAAATGCAAGCTGGTCGTTGATGTCGAGAAGATCATCGAGCGCAAGCCGGATCGAGCTTTCCGCATAGCCGGTGCTTTCCTGTCCGAGATTGTCGTTTGCAACGGAAAGATGCCAGCGTTTCGTCGGCTCGTTCTTGACATCGAGGATGGACGTGCCATCCCTGGGGCCTGGAAGCATCGATGTCTTGGCGTCGTTGGAAGACAGCCGATTGATCTGGTCGATGCCCTGCTCGATATCACGAATATTGGCGATCCTTCCCTTCAGACCAGGAAAGGCCGTCTTCAGCGAGCCCTTCGCGGGCGCGGGCTTGCCGTTGAGGTAGATGTCGGCAAGCGTCCCTTCCACTATGACCAGCCGCAGCATCTTCGATGCCTTGATGTCCTGCTGGGGAACGTAGGCGCGCGATGTCACATAGCCGTGGTCCAGGTACAGATGCGTCAGGCTGCGAAGGATTTCGTTGATATCGGCAAGCCCGATGCAACGGTTTTCATAACGGCTGGTGATCGCTGCGATCCTTGCTGCCGGAACGTGCACGGCACCCTCGACCGCGACATGCTCGATGTCGAAGCAACGGCCATCACCGGCCGCGGGCGAAGGTGCCTGCGCGTCGGCAGCTGTCGCCTTGTCCTCAGGCGTTATGCGTCTCAGTGCGTCCAATCTACGGATTTCCGTCTGTTGATCCTGCCGTCGAGAAAACTCGTCAGCCGGTGATTGCGCTTTCGTGGGATTGCCGGCGACGAAGCCCAATAGAAGGGCGACGCCCGCCAGCGGGGCGTGTCGAGTCACTATCGTCATGATATGACCCGATTATCTGCTACGTGTGCCTTGGAGCTTGTCCAATGCGGGTTTCAGGCCTTTGAGCGAGAAGCGGATGTTGACATCCTGTCCGTTCATCAGCCGCACAAGGCCTTCCGCCGAACCGCCCTTGGCGAGCGAGGTCAGCATGCGTTGGTCAAGGCTTTGTTGCGCCCAGCATCCGGCCTGATTGCAATTGCGGTATTCCAGTTTGGTGAGCGTCTTCCCGTTGGCCTTGATAGCGAAGCCATTGGGAAGAAAGACGTTGAGCGGCAGCAAGGCAGTAAGAGTGAGAGCCGCCTTGCCCTTCTTCGGCGACTGACCGGTGGCAGCGTTTGGCGGCAAGGCGAATGCCAAGGTCAGGACATTCACCGGTTTGCCGTTCTCGGGGACCTGCGCGATCTGCGCGACCTCACAGGTGCGAGCGTTGGCCTCGCCACCGCAACGATAATACCAGTCGTCAAACTTCTCGGATTGAATGTCAGCTGTTGCAGCAGGGCTTGCAGCGGCGGGCACCTGGGCTTGCGATTGGCCGGGCATCAGGAAGATGGCCTGGCAAAGCAATGCCGCCGTTGGCGTGGTAAGGAATCTCGCTGCAAACATAGTTATTCTGAAATGCAACTTGAGGAAGTTCTTGTTCTTGATTTTGCCATAAACCATACGATCCCATTTTGATGCAACTTTGCCGTTAGAACACGGTAAAGTTTTAGTTAGGCAATTCGATTCGCGTTGAAAAAGATCTTATTCAACCGTCGGACGCTGATGATTTATGATGCGCGACCAGAGGAGGCGTCATCAGCCGCTTCATGCTTGGCTGGCATAAAAAACCGCGGTCCTTGCGCGAGGCTGTTTATGCCCGCAATACGCGAGGTCTTAGCTATGTTCAGTAGCGATTTCAGTGAGCTACAGCCGTCACTTTGGGTCGGATCTTGAGGGGCAAGCGTACTCGCTTGCAAGTCGTAACCGTTCCGCGAGGATCGCATGGCGGAACGCCTCGCCTAGCGCCTTATATGGAAGAGTGCGGCGATAGATCGTCCTTATTGGCATTTATAGGATTTTTATATCTTTCCAGAATTCATCCTCTCGAACCTTTATGCGCTTCCGCCGCATATTAATGCCGAGATATCGCCAAGATTATCTCTGAGGCCAGGAAGAATGAAAGGCGCTTTCACTGAAGGCGCCCTTTGTCTTGTCTGACTTCTGGACAAATAACAACCAAGGAGTCACGATCGATGATGGACATTATTCTCATCGGGATCAGTGCTTTGTTTTTCGTGCTTTGCTTTGCCTACACGAAAGCCTGCGACAGTCTCTAAAGGAGATACCCGCCATGCTGCTCGATTATATTCTCAGCGGTGCAGTGACCGTGTTTCTGACCGTTTACCTCACTTACGCTCTCATTCGCCCCGAGCGCTTCTGATCTCGCGCACAACGCCTTAGCTCCTCCCAGCCTAAGGCAAAGGCGCCGGAACAAGAACTTGCCGGGTACTGAAAGTTACCCCCATGACCCTCAACGGATGGCTTCAGATCCTGATTTTCTGCGGGATCGTAATTGCGCTCGTCAAACCGCTCGGCGGCTACATGACGCGTGTCTTCAATGGCGAGCGCACCTTTCTATCGCCGGTCCTCGTTCCCCTGGAACGCGGACTTTACGCTCTTGCCGGCACCAATGAACGCGAGGAACAGCACTGGACGACCTATGCCTTCGCGCTACTGATGTTCAATCTGGCTGGCGTTATCGTCCTTTACCTGCTCATGCGATTCCAAGCGGTTCTGCCGTACAATCCAGCGGGCATGGCCGCGGTCGGCCCAGAGCTTTCCTTCAACACTGCCGTCAGCTTCGTCAGCAACACCAATTGGCAGAACTACGGCGGCGAAAGCTCGATGTCCTATCTGACGCAGATGGCTGGCTTCACCGTCCAGAATTTCGTGTCGGCCGCGACCGGCATAGCGATCGCGGTCGCCTTCATTCGTGCCTTTTCACGCGCGTCGGCCAGGGCGGTCGGCAATTTCTGGGTCGATTTGACCCGTGCAACCTTCTACGTTCTCCTGCCGATCTGCATCGTGCTGACGCTGGTCTACGTCTATCTTGGCGTGCCGCAGACGCTCGGCCCTTACGTTAACGCCACGACGCTCGAAGGCGCACAGCAGACGATTGCCGTCGGTCCGGTTGCATCGCAGCTTGCAATCAAGATGCTCGGCACGAACGGCGGCGGCTTCTTCAACGCCAACTCCGCCCATCCCTTCGAAAATCCGGATGCGATCTCCAACCTCATCCAGATGGTTTCGATCTTCGCGATCGGCGCAGCAATGACCAACGTATTCGGTCGTATGGTCGGCAATCAGCGCCAAGGCTGGACGATTCTTGCCGCGATGGGCGTGCTTTTCGTCGCCGGTGTCATCGTCACCTACTGGGCTGAAGCGGCGGGCAATCCGCTGATGCATGCCTTTGGCCTCAACGGCGGCAACATGGAAGGCAAGGAAGTCCGCTTCGGCATCGTCTTGTCCTCGTTGTTTGCGGTCGTCACGACGGCGGCCTCCTGCGGCGCGGTCAACGCGATGCATGGCAGCTTCACGGCGCTTGGCGGCCTAATTCCGCTGATCAACATGCAGCTCGGCGAAGTCATCATCGGTGGCGTCGGCGCAGGTTTCTACGGCATCCTGCTGTTCATCATCGTCGCCGTCTTCGTTGCCGGTCTGATGGTCGGCCGCACGCCGGAGTATCTCGGCAAGAAGATCGAGGCAAAAGAGATGAAGATGGCCGTGCTCGCCATTCTCTGCCTGCCGCTCGCCATGCTGGTCTTCACGGCGATCGCCACCGTGCTGCCGTCTGCCGTCGCCTCGATCGGCACGGCCGGTCCGCACGGTTTCTCCGAAATCCTCTATGCCTACACGTCCGCTGCTGCGAACAACGGCTCGGCTTTCGGCGGCCTCACCGGTAACACGCCCTGGTACAACATCACGCTCGGCATCGGCATGCTGATGGGACGCTTCCTGGTCATCATCCCGGCGCTCGCCATTGCGGGCTCGCTGGTTGCCAAGAAGACAGTCCCCGCCTCGGCCGGTACGTTCCCGACCGATGGTCCGCTCTTCGTCGGCCTGCTGGTGGGCACGATCCTGATCGTTGGCGGTCTCACCTTCTTCCCCGCGCTCGCGCTCGGCCCGGTCGTCGAACACCTGGTCGCAATCGCGGGCCAGACTTTCTAGGAGTGACTGCCATGTCGCGGCCTATCGTTACCAGGCTTCGAAGGCTTCTCAATCCACGCCCCGGATATCCGGGGCGTGAGACGGGACGGATGGCTCGTGCCTCCGATATCGTCCTCGTGATGATGATCGTGCTTCTCGTCGCTCACGCCGTCTTTCGAATTTTACATGGCTGACCGGAGCTCCCGGTTTCGCCGTCCTCTTTTTCAAGCTGGAGTTCTCTTATGAGCCAGGCAAAATCCGCGAGCATCATGGATTCTCGCATTCTCATTCCGGCCGTGGGCGCCGCCTTCAAGAAGCTGAACCCTCGGACTCTCGCCAGAAACCCGGTCATGTTCGTCGTAGCCACGGTTTCGGCACTCACGACCATCCTGTTCCTCCGCGATCTCGCGACGGGCGGCGGCAATCTCGGTTTCTCCTTCCAGATCAACATCTGGCTCTGGTTTACCGTCCTTTTTGCCAACTTCGCGGAAGCCGTGGCCGAGGGCCGCGGCAAGGCCCAGGCGGACTCGCTGCGCAAGGCGCGTTCGGAAACCCAGGCCAAGCTGCTTTCCGCCAATAACGGCACGGGCTACAAGCTCGTCCCCGGCACAAGCCTGAAGGTCGGCGATCTCGTCCTCGTCGAAGCAGGTGACATCATCCCGTCCGACGGCGAAGTTGTGGAAGGCATCGCTTCAGTCAACGAAGCTGCGATCACCGGCGAATCCGCCCCTGTCATTCGTGAATCCGGCGGTGACCGCTCGGCTGTGACCGGGGGCACCCAGGTGCTCTCCGATTGGATCCGCGTCCGCATCACGGCGGCCGCCGGCTCGACCTTCCTCGATCGCATGATCGCACTCGTCGAAGGTGCCGAACGCCAGAAGACGCCGAACGAGATCGCGCTCAACATCCTGCTTGCCGGCATGACGCTGATATTCGTGCTGGCCACCGCGACGATCCCGAGCTTTGCGACCTATGCCGGCGGCGCGATCCCGATCATCGTCCTCGTCGCACTTTTCGTGACGCTGATCCCGACCACCATCGGCGCCCTTCTTTCCGCAATCGGTATTGCCGGCATGGACCGCCTCGTGCGCTTCAACGTGCTCGCAATGTCCGGCCGCGCCGTGGAAGCGGCAGGCGACGTCGATACGCTGCTGCTCGACAAGACCGGCACGATCACGCTCGGCAACCGTCAGGCAACGGCGTTCCTTCCGGCCAAGGGCGTATCCGAACAGGAACTGGCGGATGCCGCGCAGCTCGCCTCGCTTGCCGACGAAACACCCGAAGGTCGTTCCATCGTCGTTCTCGCCAAGGAAAGATATTCGATCCGTGGCCGCGACATGGCAAGCCTGAAGGCCACCTTCGTGCCCTTCACCGCCCAGACCCGCATGAGCGGCGTCGACCTTGAAGGCTCGTCGATCCGCAAGGGTGCCGTCGATGCGGTGCTTGCCTATGTCAATGCCGGCACAATCGCGAACTCGGGCGCAGGCTCGACGGTCATGGCGCGGACCAGCAGCGAGACCGTGCGCGAACTGCAGGCGATCGCCGACGAGATCGCCAAGTCGGGCGGCACGCCGCTTGCGGTTGCCCGCGATGGACGCCTGCTCGGTGTCATCCAGCTCAAGGACATCGTCAAAGGCGGCATTCGCGAGCGTTTCGCCGAATTGCGCCGCATGGGTATCCGTACTGTCATGATCACCGGCGACAACCCGATGACCGCGGCCGCAATCGCCGCCGAAGCGGGGGTCGACGACTTCCTTGCCCAGGCGACGCCGGAAAACAAGCTGTCGCTGATCCGCGAGGAACAGGCCAAGGGGAAGCTTGTTGCCATGTGCGGCGATGGCACGAACGACGCTCCCGCTCTTGCCCAGGCCGATGTCGGTGTCGCCATGAACACCGGCACGGTCGCGGCCCGCGAAGCCGGCAACATGGTCGATCTCGACAGCGACCCGACGAAGCTCATCGAGATTGTGGAAATCGGCAAGCAGTTGCTGATGACACGCGGCGCGTTGACGACCTTCTCAATCGCCAACGATATCGCGAAATACTTCGCCATCATCCCGGCGATGTTCCTGACCTTCTACCCGCAGCTCAGCGCGCTGAACATCATGGGCCTTGCAACGCCGCAAAGCGCTATCCTGTCGGCGATCATCTTCAATGCGCTGATCATCATCGCCCTCATTCCGCTCTCGCTGAAAGGTGTGCGGTATCGTCCGATCGGCGCCGGCGCACTTCTGAGCCGCAACCTGCTGATCTACGGCGTTGGCGGCATCATCGTGCCCTTCATCGGCATCAAGGCGATAGACGTCGTCATCACGGCGATCGGCCTCGCTTAAGGAGACATTCCATGTTGAACCAAATACGCCCGGCAATCGTCATGATCGTTGCCACTACTGCCATCACCGGCCTGATCTATCCCATCGGAATGACCGGCATCGCACAGGCCATCTTCCCCTATCAGGCAAACGGCAGCCTCGTCGAAAAGGACGGTCAGGTGATCGGCTCGAAGCTGATCGGCCAGGCCTTCACCAGTGACCGCTATTTCCACGGTCGCCCGTCGGCTGCCGGCGATGGCTATAATGCCGCCAGCTCCAGCGGCTCCAACCTTGGTCCGACCAGCCAGAAGCTGATCGACCGGGTGAAGACCGATTACGATGCCGCAAAGGCTACGAACCCGACCGCCGAAGTTCCGGTCGACCTCGTCACGGCGTCGGGCAGCGGTCTCGATCCGGATATTTCGCCGGAAGCTGCCTATTTCCAGGTTCCGCGCGTCGCCAAGGCGCGCGGTATGGATGAGGCCAAGGTGCGCGCCCTTGTCGATGCCGCGGTCGAAGGGCGCGAACTGGGCATCCTTGGGGAACCTGTCGTCAACGTTCTCGCGTTGAACCAGAGCCTCGATGCTTCTATGACTGAATAAGGTTGCAGCCCCGGAATCCCGCAATCGGTTTCGGGGCTGGCCGATGAAGAAAGATCGTGTGGATGTCAGACGATAGCCGCGAACCGACCGGCAGACCCTCGCCGGACGCACTGCTCGAGAAAGCCCGGCAGGAAATGCGCGGCCGTCTGAAGATCTTTCTCGGCGCCGCGCCCGGCGTCGGAAAAACCTACGAAATGCTTGTTTCCGGGCGGGCGAAGATGGCCGATGGCTTCGACGTCGTGGTCGGCGTCGTCGAGACGCACGGCCGTCGTGAAACCCAGGCCCTGCTCGATGGTTTCGAGATCATTCCGCGCAAGCAGGTGCACTACAAGGGCCGCCTTCTTGAAGAGATGGATATCGACGCCATTCTCGCCCGCAGGCCGGATCTGGTGCTGGTCGACGAACTTGCCCATACCAATGCGGAAGGCAGCCGCCATCCGAAGCGCTACCTCGATGTCAGGGAACTGCTTGATCGCGGCATCGATGTCTATACGACGCTGAATATCCAGCATGTCGAAAGTCTCAACGACGTGGTCTCGCAGATCACCCGCATTCGCGTGCGCGAGACGGTGCCCGATTCCATCATCGACCTGGCTGATGATGTCGAGATCATCGACCTCACGCCGGACGATCTCATCAAGCGCCTTCACGACGGCAAGGTCTATGTGCCGAAGACCGCGGAGCGGGCGCTTACCAACTATTTCACACCCGGCAATCTGACGGCGCTGCGCGAGCTGGCGCTGCGCAAGACCGCCCAGCGCGTCGACGACCAGTTGCTGACGCATATGCAGGCCCATGCGATCCCAGGGCCTTGGGCCGCGGGCGACCGCGTTCTGGTCTCGATCGATCACCATGCGCGCTGTGCGTCCCTCGTGCGCTATGCCTCCCGCATGGCGTCGAGACTTCGCGGCCCCTGGGCCGCCGTCTATGTCGAGACAAATCGCTCCATCAATCTGACGGAGGCGCAGCGCGACACGATCGCGGCGACCTTGAGGCTGGCGGAGCAGCTCGGTGGCGAAGCGATCACCATTCCGGGGCGCGACGTGTCGGAAGAGCTGCTGCGGCATGCGATCGCAAACAACGTCACACATATCGTGATTGGCTCGCCGAAGAGCCACGACTGGCGGCAATGGTTCCAACGTTCGATCCCCGATGAACTGATCCGCAGGGCGGGCGAAATCAGCGTCCATGTCATTTCCGGAAACGAGAAGGATCCCACATCTGTTGTCCGGGGCGTGAAGACCGCGGCCACTCCCCCGCCGTTCCGGCTTCGCGCCTATCTGCTCTCAACGCTCTATGTGGCCGTCGGCCTTGCCGCAGGCATCGTGCTCGATCAGGTGCTGGACGTCCGCAATCTTGCGCTTGTCTTCCTGATGGCAGTGCTGACTTCGGCCGTCATTCACGGCCTGCGTCCGGCGCTCTATGCCTGCATCCTGAGCGCGCTCTCCTTCAATTTCTTCTTTTTGCCGCCGCGCTACACATTGACGATCAGCGATCCGGAAAGTGTGCTTGCGCTCCTCTTCTTCCTTGGCGTCGCCGTGATCGCCAGCAACCTGACGGCAACCGTGCAGCGGCAGGCCGCCGCCGCGCGCCAGCGTGCCCGCACGACGGAAGATCTTTACCTCTTCTCGAAAAAACTCGCCGGTACCGGCACGCTCGACGATGTTCTCTGGGCAACCGCCTTCCAGCTCGCTTCCATGCTCAAGGTGCGCGTCGTCCTGCTTCTGCCCGAGGGCGATACCATTGCCGTCAAGGCGGGCTATCCGCCGGACGACACACTCGATGATGCCGACATCGCCGCCGCCCGCTGGGCATGGGAGCACAATCATGCCGCCGGCCGGGGTGCAGACACTTTGCCTGGCGCCAAGCGCCTCTATGTGCCGCTGCGCACCGGCCGCACCGCCGTCGGCGTCATAGGACTGGACAGCGATCGCAGGGAAGGCCCCTTGCTCACACCCGAACAGCAGCGGCTGCTCGACGCGCTGGCAGATCAGGCGGCACTTGCGATCGAACGCGTGCAGCTCGTCGCCGATGTCGACCGTGCCAAATTGGCCGTCGAAGCCGACCGGTTGCGATCCGCCCTGCTCACCTCGATCTCCCATGACCTCAAGACGCCGCTTGCAGCCATCCTCGGCGCGGCGGGAACGCTGAGGGATTATATCGATTCCATGCCGGAGGAGGATCGTGTCGACCTGCTTTCGACTGTCATCGACGAATCCGAGCGGCTCAACCGGTTCATCGCCAATTTGCTCGACATGACGAAGATCGAGTCCGGCGCGATGGAACCGAACTATGCACTGCATTATGCCGGCGACATCGTCGGCAGCGCTTTGCGCCGCGGCGCCAAAATTCTCGCTCACCATAAGACGGAGGTGACGATCCCTCTCGATCTGCCGATGGTGCGCGTCGATCCGGTTCTTTTCGAACAGGTATTCTTCAATCTGCTCGACAATGCCGCAAAATATTCCCCCGAAGGATCCACCATCCGCATTGAAGGTTGGGCCGATGCCGAACAGGTGATCTTCGAGGTCTCCGACGAAGGCCCCGGGATTCCGGCCGCCGACCTCGGTCGCATCTTCGATACGTTCTACCGCGTACGCAAGGGAGACCAGGTTCGTGCCGGGACTGGCCTTGGACTATCGATCTGCCGCGGCTTCATCGAAGCCATGGGCGGAACGATTGCAGCGGGAAACCGGGTCGGAGGTTCAGGCGCAGTCTTCACCATACGCCTGCCAAAACCCAACGATGTTCCAAAATTGGATGAACTCAAATGATCGGTTCAGCCGTGAAAATACTTGTCGTCGACGACGAGCCCCCAATCCGCAAGCTCCTTCGCGTGGGGCTGAGTGCCCAAGGCTATGCCGTCAGCGAAGCGCCGAATGCCGCCGTTGCCCGAGAGGCGGTCAAGGGCGAGCAGCCCGATCTCATCGTTCTCGACCTTGGCTTGCCGGACAAGCCGGGCCATGACCTGCTGCAGGAATGGCGCGAGGATGGCCTGCAGATGCCGGTTGTCATCCTGTCGAGCCGCACGGATGAGGCGGGGATCGTCAAGGCGCTCGAAACTGGCGCCGATGATTACGTCACCAAGCCTTTCGGCATAAACGAACTCGGCGCGCGCATTCGCGTGGCGTTGCGCCACCGGTTGCAGCAGCAGGGTGAGAAACCGATCTTCCAGACCGGCGGGCTCTCGATCGACCTTGTCAAGCGAATCGTCAAGGTCGACGGCAAGGAGATCAAGCTGTCGCCCAAGGAGTATGACATTCTGCGCGTGCTTGCCCAGCATGCGGGAAAGGTTCTCACCCACCAATTCCTGCTGAAACAGGTTTGGGGTGCGGCGGCAGACGTGCAGTATCTGCGCGTCTATGTCCGCCAGCTTCGCCAGAAGGTCGAGCAGATACCGGACCAGCCGCAATATATCACGACGGAAACCGGTGTCGGCTATCGGTTACGTGAACCGGACTGACATCAGTTCGGGTCAGGTCGCGGCATTGGACCTGCGCCTCAAGCGCCGGATTGCTGGTGCGTCCCGCTGATCAAACCAAGCGAGCAAGACAATGGACCTTTCGAAGATCATTTTGCCCGAGCATGTCTTTATCGACATATCCGCGCCCAGTAAGTGGCGCGCTCTTCACCAGATCGCATCCAGGGCGGCGCATTCCTTCGGTCTGGATGAAAATATCGTCTTCGGCGTCCTGGAAGCGCGTGAAAAGCTCGGCTCGACCGGAATCGGCAACGGCATTGCCGTCCCGCATGCCGCGATGCCTGGGCTGGAAAGCCCGCAAGGCTTGCTGATCCGTTTCGCCCAGCCGCTTGATTTCGACGCAATTGACGACGTCCCGACGGACCTCGCCTTCGTCCTCCTTTTCGGCGAGAACAGCCGCAGCGAATACCTGAACGTGCTTGCGGCGATCGCACGGCGGCTGCAGGCGGAAGGCGTTCTTGCCGCCATGCGGCAGGCGAAAAGCGCCGACGAGCTTTATTCGACCTTCATCGCAGACCAGCTTCGATAGACAAGTTCGGCGCCTGCGTATTTAACGGCGGCCAACGACCGGCAACGCGATTTCAATTTCGTCGATTCTATGGAATGAGATTCTAAGAGGCTGCGTGGAACCGGAACGATCTTCGTTACATTATACGACCAACTTGATAGAGTTAAAGTATAAACGAAGGAGGTCACCATGCAATCAATTCGCATCTCGAGGCTGCTGGCAGCAGCCCTGCTTGCGGGAAGTTTTCATCTCGCAAGCCTGGCCCCGGCCCTTGCGGATTCCACGCTTCTTAACGTGTCCTATGACCCAACGAGGGAATTATACAAGGATTTCAACGCTGCGTTTGCAGCGAAATGGAAACAGGACACCGGTGAAACGGTAACGATCCAGACCTCCCACGGCGGTTCCGGAGCGCAGGCCCGCTCGGTCATCGACGGTCTTGATGCGGATGTTGTCACATTGGCGCTGGAAGGCGACATCAATGCGATTGCAAAGGCCACGGGCAAGATCCCGGCCGACTGGAAGAGCAAACTCCCAAACAATAGCACGCCATATACCTCCACCATCGTTTTCCTTGTCCGGAAGGGCAATCCCAAGGGCATCAAGGACTGGGGCGACCTGATCAAGGATGATGTCCAGGTCATCACGCCGAACCCGAAGACCTCCGGCGGGGCGCGCTGGAACGTCCTGGCAGCGTGGGCCTGGGCGAAACAGGCCAATGGCGGTGACGATGCCAAGGCGCAGGATTACGTGGCAAAGCTCTTCAAGCATGTTCCCGTACTCGATACCGGCGCACGCGGCGCGACCACCACTTTCGTCCAACGCGGCCTCGGCGACGTCCTACTCGCCTGGGAAAACGAAGCCTATCTTTCGCTCGAGGAACTCGGTCCCGACAGCTTCGAGATCGTAACGCCCTCCGTTTCGATCAGGGCCGATCCCCCGGTTGCCGTCGTCGATGGCAACGTCGATGCTAAGGGAACGCGCAAGGTGGCGGAAGCCTACCTGCAATACCTCTATTCCGACGAAGGCCAGAAGATCGCGGCCAAGCACTATTACCGGCCGTTCAAGCCCGAAGCGGCCGAAAAGGCCGATATCGCCCGCTTCCAGAACCTGAAGCTCGCAACCATCGACGATTTCGGCGGCTGGAGCCAGGCGCAGCCGAAGTTCTTCAATGACGGCGGCATATTTGACCAGATCTACAAGCCGGGCCAATAATCTCCTTATGAGCACCGATAGCCGCACGCGGTGGCGGTTCAGGCAGCCGAGCGTCATTCCGGGCTTCGGAATGGCGCTCGGCCTTACCTTGACCTGGCTCACCCTTCTTATCCTGATCCCGCTTTCAGGCCTTGCCTGGCGGTCGAGCGCACTTGGCTGGGAGAAATTCTGGTCGATTGCGCTCGATCCGCGCACATTGAATGCGCTCCGCATCAGCTTTGGCGCAGCTTTTATCGCCGCCTGCATCAATGCCGTCTTCGGCGTGATGCTTGCCTGGGTCCTCGTACGCTATCGCTTCTTTGGCAAGCGCGTCATCGATGCCATGGTGGATCTGCCCTTCGCGCTTCCCACGGCTGTTGCCGGCATTGCGCTGACGACACTCTACGCACCGAACGGCTGGATCGGCCAGTTCCTGACACCGCTCGGCATCAAGATCGCCTTCACCCCGGCGGGGATCGTGGTCGCGCTGATCTTCGTCGGCCTGCCTTTCATCGTGCGGACGGTGCAGCCTGTGATGGAAGAGATCGACAAGGAAGTCGAGGAGGCCGCGGCGACCCTCGGCGCCACGCGCCTGCAGACGATCACGCGGGTATTGCTGCCGGGGCTCGCCCCTGCGGTGCTGACCGGCTTCGCCTTGGCTTTTGCGCGGGCCGTCGGCGAATATGGCTCAGTCATCTTCATCGCCGGCAATCTTCCCTATGTCTCGGAAATAGCGCCGCTTCTGATCGTCATCCGGCTGGAGGAGTTCAACTATCCGGCGGCCACGGCAATCGCGGCGATAATGCTCGTCATCTCATTCATCATGCTGCTCGTCATCAATCTCATACAGTCCTGGAGCAGGCGGAGGTATGGCTATGGCACATGAGGCAACCGCTCCCGCTACCGTCAAGGTTCACTCGGCCGTCACTGAGAAAAGGATCGCGCGCTGGACCCTGATCGTCCTGTCGCTGACATTCCTTGCCCTGATCCTGCTTCTGCCGCTCGCAGCCGTCTTCGTCGAGGCATTCCGCAAGGGTGCGACTGAGTTCTTCACCGCGCTGCAGGATCCCGAAACACTCTCCGCAATCCGGCTGACCCTGATCGTCGCCGGAATCAGCGTGCCGCTCAATCTCGTCTTCGGGATTGCGGCCGCCTGGGCAATCGCCAAGTTCGAATTCAAGGGCAAGGCGTTTCTTACCACACTGATCGACCTGCCCTTTTCGGTCTCGCCGGTCGTGTCAGGTCTCGTTTTCGTGCTGCTTTTCGGATCGAATACTATGCTCGGCCCTTGGCTGCAGAGCCACGGCATCAAGATCCTCTTTGCCGTGCCGGGACTTGTGCTGGCGACGATGTTCGTGACCTTCCCGTTCGTTGCCCGCGAGCTCATCCCGCTCATGCAGGAACAGGGCACCGCCGATGAGGAGGCTGCCCTTTCGCTTGGCGCAAGCGGCTGGCAGACGTTCTGGCATGTGACCCTGCCGAATATCAAATGGGGCCTGCTCTACGGCGTACTTCTCTGCAATGCGCGTGCCATGGGAGAGTTCGGCGCCGTTTCGGTCGTGTCCGGTCACATCCGCGGGCAGACCAATACCATGCCGTTGCAGGTGGAAATTCTCTATAACGAGTATAATTTTACCGGTGCTTTTGCGGTCGCTTCGTTGCTTGCGCTGCTTGCGCTCGTAACACTTGTTTTGAAGACGCTGCTGGAACTGAAATACAGCGCGGAAATCGCTGCCAGCCGGCGTCACTGAAGGAATTGTTTATGGAAGTTCGCGTTCAAAATCTGCGCAAGGAATTCGACCGCTTTCCGGCGCTGCATGAGGTGTCCCTTGATATTCGCTCCGGCGAGTTGATCGCGCTCCTCGGCCCTTCGGGTTCGGGCAAGACAACACTGCTGCGCCTGATCGCCGGCCTCGAAAGCCCGACTGACGGCCAGATTTTCTTCGGCAACGAGGATGCGTCAAAAAAAACCGTTCAGGAGCGCAACATCGGTTTCGTGTTCCAGCACTATGCGCTGTTCCGCCATATGACGGTGCTCGACAATGTCGCCTTCGGGCTCAAGGTCCGCGATGCCAGTCGCCGCCCTCCCAAGATCGAAATTCGCAAACGGGCGCTCGAATTGCTCGATCTGGTGCAGCTTTCCGGGTTGGAAAAGCGCTATCCGGCACAGCTTTCCGGCGGCCAGCGTCAGCGCGTAGCACTTGCTCGCGCCATGGCCGTTGAACCGAATGTGCTGCTGCTCGATGAACCGTTCGGCGCCCTTGACGCGCAGGTCAGAAAGGATCTGCGCAAGTGGCTGCGCGAGATTCACGATCGTACCGGCCACACGACCGTTTTCGTCACCCACGATCAGGAAGAGGCCCTGGAACTTGCCGATCGCGTCGTCGTCCTCAGTAAGGGCAAGGTCGAGCAGGTCGGCACGCCGGACGAAATCTATGACCGGCCGAATTCTCCCTTCGTATTCGGCTTTATCGGCCAGTCCAACTGTTTGAAGGTCCGTGTTGCAGGCGGCGAGATCTGGTTCGAGGACCGGCCGCTCGGGCTCATGATCCGTGACGAGCCGGACGGCGAGGCACAGCTCTATTTCCGGCCGCACGATATCGAGCTGCTCGATGGCTGCGGCGGATGCATTGCCGGTCTGCTGACGGCGAGCCGACGCGTCGCCGGGACACGCCATATCGAAGTGGATATCGGCCGGAACTATCCAAATATCGAGATCGAGGTGCCGCCCGACCGGGCCGACACGCTCGACAGGAACCGCATAGCCTTCCGACCGACGCGGTGGAGGCTCTTTCGCGAGGCCCCTTGAAGAGACGTTACGACGCCTCTGCCGCTTCGCGCACCTTCTGCAAGTCGACCACGGCTTTGATCGGCAGATGGTCGGAGGCGACGCGCGCCAGCGGAGTGTCGTGCACCTGAACCGTTGAAATCAGGCCTTTGCGGTTCGCGACGATGCGGTCGAGCGCAAGGATCGGAAGGCCTGAGGGAAAGCTTGGCACGGCCGGTGGGAGCGGGCCGAATACGGCTTGGAATGTGTTCAATGAGGAGCGGTCGCCCAGGCGCCATTCGTTGAGGTCGCCGAGCAGCACGGTCGGGGTCTCTCGCCTGCTGTTCATCACGTCGACGATCAGGCGCGCCTGTTGCGCGCGCGAGCGGTGGAGCAGGCCGAAATGGGCGGCGATCACCCGAAGTGAACTTCCGTTCTCAAGGTCTATCTCGGCGACCAGAGCCCCGCGCGGTTCCAGGCCTGGCAGTTTGATCTGGTGCACGTCCCGAACCTTGCCCTTCTTGAAGAGCACCACATTGCCGTGCCATCCATGCGCCTTATTGACGCCGGCGACCGGCACCGGGATGAGGCCGGTTTCCCGTTCCAACCGGCCGAGATCGAGGATGCCGGTGCGCTCTCCGAAGCGGGTGTCTGCCTCCTGCAGCGCAATCACGTCGGCATCGATTTCGTGGATGACCCTGGTGGTGCGTTCTGGATCGAATCGCCTGTCAGTGCCGATGCACTTGTGGACGTTGTAGGAAGCAATCAGCGTGCCGGTCGGCCGCGCTGTGTTTAGAGCCTTTCCGCGATTTTTCCTGTTCCTGATCGAGGCCAGAATATTTGCGGGGAGGCTGTCTTTCTTCGCGTGCATCCGTTCTGCCGTTTATGCTGCCGATGTCAAACCATATGGGTATTCTGAGCCAGTATAGCCACGCGTGGTGAACTTGCCATGGCAGGTCGCCGCGAAAGCGGTTGAAAGCGCCTATAGGTAAGGAGAGCCGAGCCACACTATCTTCTCGAACAGCCGGACGACGAAGGGCCGCGTGCGCAGGCTGTGGAGCGTCACAGGGGTCGCCGTTTTGATCGTTTCTTCGATATGAGCGTCAATCTCGCCGGCAAAGCCTTCGTTCATCACCTCCATGTCGACCTCGAAATTGAGCCTCAGCGAACGGGGATCGATATTGGAAGAGCCGACATAGGCCCAGGCTCCATCGACCGTCAGCAGTTTCGAATGATTGAAAGGCCCGGTAGCCCGCCAGATGCGGCAATAGTTCTTCACCATCTGGTCGAATTGGGCGGTCATGGCGCGGTCGACCATCAGAAGGTTGTTGGCGGCTGGCACGACGATGTCGACCTCGACTCCACGCCGCGCCGCTGTCACCAGGGCGCTGATGAGCTCGCGGTCCGGCAGAAAATAGGGCGACATGATCCTGATCGTACTGCGCGCGACGGAGAATGCACCCATCAGCACCTTATGGTTGGTTTCAACACTCCGGTCCGGCCCGGACGAAACAACGCGCATCATCACGGGATCTCCGGGCTGCCGTTGTGGGGGTTCGATTCCCCAAGCGTCGGCGCGCAGCAACTCGGTTGTCGTGAACCGCCAATCCTCCGCCGCAACGTCGAAGAGATCGGCGACCGCCGGCCCCGTCACGCAGAAATGCGTATCCAGCGCGCAGACCCCACTGGCAAACTCGTTCGTGAAACCCTTGCGGATGTTCATGCCGCCGGTGAAAGCGATGTTACCGTCAACAAGCAGGATCTTCCGGTGGGTTCTGAGATTGGCATAGGGCAGGCGCAGTCCCATGATGACATTGCCGTTGAACACATCGACCGTAACATCGCCCTCGCGCAGATAGCCGATGATGCTCGGGACGGAATAACGGGCGCCGACAGCATCGATCAGTACGCGCACCTCGACGCCCCGCTTGACCGCGGCGATGAGCGCATCGGCCATTCTGAGCCCGATCTCATCACGGTCGAATATGTAGGTTTCGAGCAGAATACTGCGCTTGGCCCCGTCGATAGCCGTCTTCATGGCAGCATAGGCATCGTCACCGGATTCCAGCATGTCGATGGTGTTGCCGGTGGTGAGCGGATAGCGCGTGACCCGGTCGCCGAGCGTCTGCAGGGCCGCAAAACGGCGGCCGAACTGACTGATCACTGTATCAGGCTCTGCAATGAAGGCTGCAAGCCTATCCGAATCGCCTTTTGCAAAAAGTGCGTCGCGCTGAAGGCTAAGCGAGGCTCTTCGGATCCGGTTGATTCCGGCAATGGCGTATAGAAGGGCGCCAACGATTGGGGAAAGGATGATGACGCCGACCCATCCGATCGCGGCGCGCACTTCCTCCTTGGTCATCGTCGCATGAATGGCCGCAACCGCGCCCATTGCAATCGAAAGCACGGCAAGGATATGCGGCCAATAGGTGAATATGAGTACAAGCATAGCCACGAATATAACTGCGGAATCAAAGCTTTCAATCGCCGCAGCATACCCGGAAAGCGTGTACCTCTAAAATCTGGCTCCTGCTATCGTCAAAAGGCCAGGCACAAGCCTATGCCATGGTGGCTCTGCTTGCATGCTTGGGGTCGACGGCGACGACCACGGAATATGCGGGCAGCCTGCCGTCCCCCGGCTCGTCATCGGCCGGCCCCAAGTGCGAAAATATGGCCGCACCCTCGAAAGGCGGCGCCGGCAATGGCCTGTCGGCCAGATTGGCCCTTAATTCGAGCTTGCCGTCCTCAAATAGCCAGGAAACCGCGACTACCCCCTCTTCTGCATCGGGTGCTTCGGTTTCGACGATCCTGGCCGTGCCAAGGAGCGGGACCACGAACTTCTGCCGCAGATGGATCAGCTTCGCTATGAAATCGAGCCATTTGCGCCCCTCATCGGAATCGGCCTTATTCCAGCGGAGTTTTGAATCCTCAAAGGTCGAACGCGCATTCGGCGCAGGCATATCGTTTGCGGCCTTGCCAGCGGGCAGTTCGCCGAAGCTTTTGACCTCCTTGAGCCGAGCCTTGTAGACGACCTCGCCCAATTCGTCGCTCCAGTCGCAGAAGAAATGGAACGGCTGTGTCTCGCCGAACTCCTCTCCCATGAAGAGAAAAGGAATGTGCGGGGACAAGAGCAGCATCGCCATCAAAGCCTCCAGCATTGGCGGATACGTCAGGGCTGTCAGCCGTTCGCCGAACGCGCGATTGCCGATCTGGTCATGATTTTGGAGGAAGTCGATGAAGGCCGTGGGCGGCAGATAAAAGTCGACTTCCGGCACAACCTCCGGATGCTCTGCATTGTGGTCTGGAAAGATGAAGCCGTGTCGCAGCGCGTGCGACAATCTCTGCCATGGCGGATTGGCAAAGCGGCGATAGTGGCCACCCGCCTCTCCAGTGGCGAGCACATGTGCGACATGATGAAAATCGTCATTCCATTCGGCGGTATATGCTGCAGTCCTCCCGGCGCCGTCGCGTTCAAGAAGACTGACCAGATTTCTCTGATCCTCGAGAACGAGATGGATAGGGCGATCCGTGAAGGAAGAGCGCAGCGTTTCCGCCAGCTCCATCAGAATATGCCTCTTCGAATTGTCGTAGATCTGCTCGACAGCATCCAGCCGCAGGCCGTCCAGATGGAACTCGCCGAGCCAGTAGAGCGCGTTCTCGATGAAATATCGCCGAACCGCATCTTGACTGAAATTGATCGCGGCGCCCCAGGGAGTCTTTAAATCCCTGCGGAAGAAATCGGACGCATAGCGATCGAGGTAATTTCCTTCCGGACCGAAGTGATTATATACGACGTCAAGGAGCACCATGATGCCGTAGCCGTGCGCGGCGTCCACAAACGCCTTCATATCGTCCGGCGATCCATAGGCTGGGTGCGGAGCGTAATGCAGCACCCCATCGTAACCCCAGCCTCGTCGCCCTCCGAACTGCGCGACCGGCATGATTTCAAGAGTAGTGATACCGATGGCTGCAAGGTGCGGGAGCTTTGCAATTGCCGCTCGGAAAGTCCCCTCAGGCGTGAAGGTACCGATGTGCAGCTCATAGAGAACTGCCTCTTCCCATGGCCTTCCGCGCCAATCAGCATTCTTCCATCGAAAAGCCGTGGGGTCGACCAACAGCGACGGTCCGTGAACCTCCTTTACCTGGGCCCGTGAGGCAGGATCGGGGACGGTCATGCCGTCAGGGAGAACGTAGATGTATTTGGTTCCCGGTCCGACGTCGGCCACGGTGAGCTCAAACCATCCGTCCTTTACCGCCGTCATCGGTTGTTCTTCACCGTCGATCCGCACAGCCATGGCCGTTACATTCGGCGCCCAGAGGCGGAACCTGGCAATTTCCTTATCGCTGAGTTCTGCACCCCAGCTGCGCGGAAAAATGAAATTCGAGTTCGTCTTGCCTGCTGCCGACATATCGCCCTTCCACAACTTATTTCAGTTCGCTTTCAGCTCGCATAAGTAGGGAAAATTCGCGTCGCAGCGGGTTGTTCCAAGTTTAGAAACTTCTCCTGCGAGGAACAAACGATTGGTTCATTGGTTTCCTGCGGAGAGACCACCGTGCGACGTAGCTCATGGCAGGGATTTGTCCATGAATCTCACACCAAAAATCGGTCCGACATTCGCACTCGAAACGGCCAATGCACCCACGCTTGCGGAACTGAGACACCAAGCCGAGCATTGCACGCGCTGTGATCTCTATCGCAACGCCACCCAGTTGGTCTTCGGGGAAGGTCCCTCGCACGCCGAGGTCGTTTTCGTCGGCGAGCAGCCGGGGGACAGGGAGGATATTGCCGGCAGGCCGTTCGTCGGACCAGCGGGCCGGCTGCTTGACCTTTGTCTCGATGAAGCCGGCGTGGACCGGTCACGCTGCTACGTGACCAATGCAGTCAAGCACTTCAAATATCAGATACGAGGCAAGCGGCGACTTCATTCCAAACCCAATGCCGGCGAGATCCAACGATGCGCATGGTGGCTTGGAGCTGAACTGGACTTGCTCAAGCCTTCCCTCGTCGTCGCGCTTGGCGCCACCGCGGTTTATTCGCTGCTTGGTCCCAAAAGCCGGGTAACAAAGGAGCGCGGGAATGTCGTTCATCTTCCCACCCTGCCGCCAGTGCTGGTGACCGTCCATCCTTCCTATCTTTTGCGCGTTCGCGACGAGGCCGATGCAGAGCAAAAACGAGCGCAATTTATAGGCGATCTGCGGAAAATCAGGGCATTTATGCGCGATTGAAGTCATTCTTGCCTCCGCCCGTTATTTTCTCTTGAACCTGAGGCAAACCTCTGGAACTCTGGGAGAAGTCGAGCGTTAAACAGCGGCATGTTATGACGGGAGATCAGCGATGGCAGAAACACGGGAAGAGTGGATCAGGAAACGCGCATACGCTCTTTGGGAGGAAGAGGGGCGTCCCGCCGGACGTGATCCGATTCATTGGGAACAGGCAAGAAAAGAGCGTGAAGCGCTCGAAGGCTCAGCGGCCTCGCCCGACGGCAAGGACGTGAAGAGCAAAGCGAAGCGATCACCGCGGAAGGCGCCCGCGCCTGCGGCCAACGGTAAGGCGGAAACTGCCAAGGCCACAACCAGCAAAGCGCCAACCAGTAAAGCGCCAGCCGGTAAGGCGGCAACCGCTTCCAAACGCGTTTCGGCTCGAAAAGCCGCAGAGTAATTAAATTGTCTTAAAGTGAGTGTATGGAGAGTGCGGTTGTCCCGCGCCCTGTTTACTTGTGTCCAATTTATATTTCCTGCCGTTACTTGCTTTCCGGAACCATCAATCGTCGTGGCTTTTTCCATGAAAGTTTTGTGACTTGCCGTTGGTGGCAGGAACAAAATCACACAAGCGCTGTTTATGGCCAAAACGAGGAGTTTCCGCCATGAATTCGGGGTATCTGGAAGCCATTCTGGTCTCGCTCTTTGTCGCAAGCTGCTATCTCATGATTACCCCGATTTGAGGCGGGAGCCATGTCTATACTTTTTACCGTCGCATCAATCTATCTGGCCTGCGCACTCGCTCTGGTCGCTGTCATCGACTACATGGTTGGCTTCGTATTTCGCGCCCCGCCCGCCTCGCAAGCGCGGCCTTCCTCAGTTCCAGCCAAAGTGGTGAGCCGACCCGTTGCGGCCCCTCAGGAATAATTGCGGCACTAGAGCCGGATGATTTCAGGTCGAATCGACCTTAAATCTGAATCCGTCTCTAAATCAAAGAGTTAGCGCGGGACATCGCCCGAAACCGCACACACTTTTCGGCATTCGCTCTAGCCGATCGGCTCGCTATCCGGCTTTCGTAAGAAATGCCGGGGAACAATCGAGGAAAACAGGCTTTATCCGAAAGCAGATGGCGGGCGGAGGCAAGCAGCGAGGATAACGCCATGGTCAAGCAAACCACAAGCAAGAAGAAATGGTCAAAACAAGTCACGGAAACCAGTGATGCGCTGGATCTCGAGGAAGGTGTATTCAAGTCGGATGATCCGAAGAAGATTGCCGCATCACTCAAGCACTCCGCAGAATCCAGTCACAGGCGCAAATCCAGTCCCTACCGTTCGGCGATGTCCATGCTGACCTTCTACATCAACCGCGCGGGCGACCAGCTTACGAAGAAGCAAAAAGCGACGCTCGAGAGGACCAAGGACGAATTGCGCAAGGATTTTGATCGCGAACCCAAACATTGAGGTCGGCATGGCATATGAGCTTTACTATTGGGACGGCATTCAGGGACGCGGCGAGTTTGTCCGCCTGGCGCTCGAGGAGGCTGGCGCGGACTATATCGATGTCGCCCGCAGCCCAGCCAAAAACGGCGGTGGCACCGGTGCGATGATGCGGCTGATGGAAAGCAGGAGCGAGCCCCAGATTCCCTTTGCTCCTCCCTTTCTGAAGGATGGCGATCTCATCGTTCCCCATGTCGCCAACATCCTCTTCTATCTTGGGCCCAAACTCGGACTAGCGCCGACGGATGAAAATCTGCGTTACGTGGCAAACGGTTTGCAGCTCACCGTGACCGATTTCGTCGCGGAGGTTCACGACACGCATCACCCGATCGCGACGTCGCTCTATTACGAAGACCAGAAGAGAGAAGCCAAGGCGCGGTCGGCCGCGTTCATAAAGGAGCGCATTCCGAAATTCCTGGGTTATTTCGAGCAGGTCCTGCAGCAGAACCCCAATGGCTCCGCGCATATCGTCGGCACTTCACTCTCGTATGTGGATCTGTCGCTCTTTCAGATCGTGGAAGGGCTTAACTACGCCTTCCCAAAGGCCATGAGGGATTACCAGAGGAAATATCCTGCCATCGCCGGCGTGCATGATGCGGTCGAAGTGCGACCGAATATCGCTCGCTATCTCAAATCCGACCGTCGCCTTGCTTTCAATGAGCAGGGGATCTTTCGGCATTATCCCGAGCTCGATATGGAGGCACCGTGATATTCGGAGAGGGCCATGGCGCGTTTGTCTGAACTCTAAAGCCTGTCGCATGAAAGGAGATTCACGCGACAGCTTTTAGCTTATTGTTTGATGCATGTCGTTGCCGCAAAACCGCTGCACACTTTTGCGCGACATGCCTTAGAGTGCCTTCTTCCTTTTCGCACTCAGCGGCTCGGCTGCAGCGAAAAGGCCCTCCCACGGATCGGTTGGAAGCGCCTCCAGTCTTGGAGGCGTATTGTCGACCGTGAAATAGGCCGGACCTATGCCGTCGCCGAGTTCCTTCCATTCAACAGGCATCGAGACTGATGCTCCTGCGCGCGCACGCGTCGAATAGGCTGCCACGGCAGTGTTGCCGCGGCCGTTGCGCAGATAGTCGATGAAGATCTTGCCGGTCCGCTTCGCTTTCGTTGCCGTCGCCAGATATTTGTCAGGATTGTCAGCGGACATGCCGTCGGCAAGTGCTTTGGCGAAGGCCTTGACGTCGTTCCAGTTTGCCTTCGGCTTCAGGGGCGCGACGACATGCAGCCCCTTGCCGCCGGATGTTTTGACAAAGGGAACAAGCCCAGCCGCCTCAAGGCGTTCCTTCAACTCGTAGGCGGCCGCAGTTACATCGCTCCAGGGCACGTCTTCTGCCGGATCGAGATCCATGATGATTATATCCGGCTTTTCCCAGTGATCCGTCGTCGTGCCCCAAGGATGGATTTCCAGCACAGCTGATTGCACGAGCGCGATCATGCCGTCAAAGTCGGTGATGCGCAGGAATTTCTCGCCTTCCTTGTCCTTTGGATCGGTGATCTGCGCGATATGAGGATTGATGCCTTTCCAAGCATGCTTTTGGAAGAAGCGTTGACCTGTAATCCCATCGGGACAGCGCAACAGGGCAAGCGGCCGGTTAACAACGTACGGCGCCATGAAGCGCCAGACCTGCGCATAATAGTCGGCCAATCCTTCCTTGGTCACACCTTCGTCCGGCCAATAGATTCGGTCGGCATGCGTGAGTTGCACGGCCGTTTTCGGCAGGGCTTTCGCCGGTGTCTTTTCCATCTCGCGAACCACGTCCTTGGCGGGCTTGTCCTCACGCAATCCGCGGAAGGCGGCATGGCGAAGATTACCATCGGCAGACCATGCCCGAAACTCCACCTCGCCGACAAGTTCCGGTTTCACGTAGACGAGGCCCCGGCGCTCTTCTGCCGACAGCGTGTCGTCGTAAGGACTCTCCTTCTGTTCCATCCTTGACAGCCGCTCATAGAGAGACTTCGCCACCGCAACCGTATAGCCGGTGCCGACACGACCGATATGCTTCAGCTTGTCGTCCTCGTAGACGCCGAAGGCTAGTGACCCGATGGCATTCTTGATCGTGGTGGATGGCACATAACCGCCAACCACGAATTCCTGCCTCTGAGAGCATTTGGATTTGATCCACTGTCCTGTCCGCCCGGACACATATTTACTGTTACGGTCTTTCGAAATGATGCCTTCCAGGCTCAGACGGCAGGCATGATTAAGTACCAATCCGCCGCTTTCGTCGAAATGCACGCTGTAACGAAGTTTCCCGTCGCCGGTGGGCAGCAGTTTCTCCAGCAGGGCTTTCCGCTCGATCAGCGCAACATTCCTCAGATCGTAGCCATCGAGATAGAGAAGATCGAAGGCATAGAAGATGAAGCGATCGTCGTGCCCCTGACTGAGGTCATGCTGAAGTGCCGAAAAATCCGAAGCGCCGATATCGCGTTCGACCACGATCTCGCCATCGACTACCGCCGCTTTGACCGGAAGCGCAGCGAAAGCATCGATGATCGCCTTGCCGAATTTCGTGGTCCAATCCAGCCCGCTCCGGGTGAGGAGCTTCACCTCCCCGTCCTCAATTCGTGCCTGAAGGCGGTAGCCATCGAACTTGATCTCGTGGATCCACCGGTCTCCGGGAGGTGGTTTAGGCTTCAGCAGGGCAAGAGCGGGAGCGATGAAATCCGGCATCGCTCCCTTCCTTGCACCTTTTGGCCAGTCATGGGGGGCAGATGACCTCGCCTTTCTGGCGGGGCGCCTTGTGGCTTTCGCGCCTGTCTCCGGTTTGGAATTCCAGGTGTCGTCCGGTTTCTGCGCGACCTCCTCGATCAGCCGGCCGGTCTTTGCCGATTCCGGTCGTTCTTCGAGGATATCCGCCTCGCCGTTGCGGCGCGCTTCGGCGTCGTCGCCCTTGATCAACAGCCAGTTTTCCCGCTTCTCACCCTTGCGGGGATGCATGCGCACGAGATGCCAGCGGCCCCTCAGCTTCTCGCCGTCGAGCTCGAATTCCAGATGGCCTTTCTTGTAACCTTTGCGCGGGTCATCGAGAGGCGTCCAAGTACCGCGATCCCAAACAATAACGGTGCCGCCGCCATATTGATCTTTGGGAATGATACCCTCGAAATCACCGTAAGCGAGCGGATGATCCTCGACGTGTACGGCGAGCCGCTTATCTTCCGGATCAAGGCTCGGCCCCTTAGTCACGGCCCAGCTTTTAAGGACGCCGTCCATTTCCAGGCGAAAATCGTAATGCAGACGCGTCGCGTCGTGCTTCTGGATCACGAAGCTGAAGCCCTGGCTGCGCCCTTTCTTCCCACGGGGTTCCGGCGTGAGCTTGAAGTTGCGTTTCGCCTCATAGGTTTCGAGAGCCATGGTCGACCTTCCTCCCCGATTGCCTAGGACGTGCCGGAGCTGTCGGTCCTGACGGATTGCGATTGCCAGCCACCATCGGGGGCAGGATAGATAATTTTCGCATCGCCTTGTCCGATCTTCTGGCGTGCAGCGGCGCTGCGGGCGCTATCCATGGCTAGCTCCGGAGTTGGATAGACCTCGGAGAGGGTCTCGCCGAGCTTGTAAGCCCAGCCATTGTCATGCGGCACGATCTCATAGGCGATGTCGACCATGATGGGATTCCTTCCTCGACCTCTTTGCTATTCGTCCTTGGCAGACGACGTCTTCCGTCGCTCCTCGAGCGCAATGATCTTTTCCACCGAGGCGATATCTTCGCTCGTGACGACGGGCACGGGATCGCTGGCGATCGCCTCCAGCACCTCCTTCGAAAGACCGCCATTGCGGATGACCCATTCCAGGGCCTCACGGGTTTCACGCTCGGCTTTAAGCTGCGCGTAAAGGGCGACGATCAGTCGATCCCGGCCGTCCATCTTTCCGTTTGCGCGATCGATCTTGCGGACGTTCGCCATAGTGAAAACACCTCAAGCCCTTGTCCGGTTTCAAGGTTTTCAACTATCCAGACGCGCAAAGGTTCCGATGTGTCGTTGACCCGGGATCACCGCCAGGTCGCGACCAGACCATCATGATTTCCAGTAACCGGATCGGTCTTCGGCGCCGGTAGCTCGCGAATGCACCGCATTTGCTCCGGCGTCGCCGCCTGTCGGCACAGGTCGTACTCCTCTCCGGGCGGATAGCCGCCGATCACCAGGAAATCGTCGCTGGCGCTCAATCTGCAATGGCCGGTGCCGGCAGGAAGAATGGCAACGTCTCCCGCCGATACTTCCAGTTCGGCCCCCGTCGGTCCGCCAAGCATCAGTCGGGCAGTTCCTCGAGCAAACCCAAGCACTTCATGAGCGTTCGAATGATAGTGATGGAAAGGATAGACACCATTGCGCCAGAGGCCTACCCACCCGTTCCTTCTGAAAAGCTCCTCGAAGCCTTTTGCCCTGTCGGCATCCGCCAGCACTGCCCGATAGAGAAGAACGGGAAAATTTGGATTGTTCGGCACCCAGTCGCCAGCGTCGAATCTGATGATTTGCGGGTTCATTGCACCCTCCCTCCTTTGATCTGCCACGTTAACATCATCGTGTTCCGGAGGTTCCCGCAGCCTGCAAATTTATCGGAACGATTGCGTGCGTTACCGGTTCTAGGATCGCATCCCGAATTCCACAGAAGCAGGAAAGGACGAATCCATGCCTTCCATCAACTCCGCACGAATCCTGATACTTGCCACCGATGGCTACGAGCGCTCGGAGCTGCGTGTCCCCTTGGATGAACTGAGGAAGCGGGGCGCCAACGTCAAGATCGCTTCCATCAAGGATGGCAGCATCAAGAGCTGGGACAAGGGCGACTGGGGCGACAGTGTGAATGTGGATCTTAGCGCCAGGGCCGTTAAGGTCGATGATTTCGACGCCATCGTCCTTCCCGGCGGTCAGATCAATCCCGACAAGCTGCGTGTCGACGAAGATGCGATGCGCATCGTTCGTGATTTCCTCAAGTCGGGAAAGATCGTTGCCGCAATCTGCCATGCTCCCTGGCTGCTCGTCGAGGCCGATGCGCTGCGCGGCCGCCAGGCAACATCCTATCACTCGATCAAGACCGACGTGAAGAATGCGGGTGCGACCTGGAAGGACGAGAAGGTCGTGACCGACGAGGGTATCATCACATCGCGTTCGCCCTCTGATCTCGAGGCCTTCGTCAACAAGATCGTCGAGGAAGTCGAGGAAGGTCGCCACTATCGCCGTGCGGCGTGAGCGAGCTTTCCTACGAGGATATCAAGTCCGCCTTGGCTTTGGCCGATGGCGGACTTGCCATTCCAGACGCCACAAGCAGCGGCGCCTTTTCCACCTGTCCCGCTGCACGTATCAGAAAGTCGAGTAGCCGGTTCTCTTCGGCACGCAGGCCGCGCAGCGGCTCCAGCAACGGCTTGATTTCGTCTTCGCTCGGCTGACGGCCCTTGTCGGCAAGTGCGATGATTGCAGGATGGATATAGCTCGAACGGGAGATGGCCGGCGTATTGTGCAAAATCGCAGCCGCGGCCTCGGATATTTCCTTGACAGTCGGCCTGGTGCCCTTTGCAAGCGCGTCGCGTGCGGCGGAGAAGGCCGCCACGCTTCCCGCCCAGGTACGGAAGGTCTTTGCGGAAATGGCCATGCCCGATATGTCCGCCAGATAGGCATTCAGACGGCCCGAGTCGATCAACCTCAGGGTGCCGCTTTCGTCCTTCCAGACAAAGAGTTGTCGGCCTGGAAGATCCGCGATCTCCTCCAGAATGCGCTGCAGCCGCGGATGTCTGAGGCTCCGCCTGACGCGCTTGCCGCCCTTGGCGACGAATTGTAGTTCAATCCGCCCATCGGCCATCTTCAGATGCCGCTTGAGCAGCGTGGTGGCGCCATAGGTACCGTTTTCCCTGGTGTAGGCTGGGCTGCCGACACGCAGGTGCGCCTCGTCGAGCAGGGTCGCAAGTGCTGCGAGCACGCCGTTGACGTCCTCGGGTCCCGCTTCCAGATGCCTCAGCATGGTACGGCGCATCTTCGGCAATGCTTGGCCAAATTCGATGAGCTGGTCGAATTTTTCAATGCTTCGGAACGACTGCCAGTCCTTGTGATAACGATATTGCTTGCGGCCGCGAGCATCGTAACCGGTTGCCTGCAAGTGGCCGTTCTCCTGTAGGCAGATCCAGACATTCTCGTAGGCGGGCGGAAGGCCGAGGGCTGCGATCCTCTTCTTCTGGATCGGATCGCTGAGGAGCCTGCCGTTCGGCAGCCTGTAGCAAAATCCTCGGCCTTGTCGGCGGCGGCGGATGCCTGGTTCCGTATCGCTCACATAGATCAAGCCCAGTTCGCTGATGGATACGCCGTTCATATCGTACTTCTTTGGACCCCCACCTATCGCTGACGGCCGCGACCGAACTGGAACCATCGCCGCCGCTGCCTTTCCGGCTCGGCTGGCGGCGTCGTGGGCCTTGGGGCGAAAACCGCAACGCTCGCCGCGTAGATCGTTACCGGATTATCCGGTTGAAAAACCGTAAAAGCATCGTCTGCGCCGGTTTCCAATACCCTTTCCCACCGCTTGATGCCGTTTGCTTCAGGGAGTTTGAAGTCGCAGTCGCCGCCGGCATTGAAGATAAGAAAGAGGTCGTCCATCGTATCACTGTCGAGCGCATGAACGCTTTTCGAGAGCAGGACGCCAAGGATACGCAGCTCATCGTCATTCCAGGCTGCCTCGTCCATGAAATTGCCGTCGGGCTTGTACCAGGCGATCTCGACGCGGCCGTCTTCCGTGCTTTCGCCGGTCAGGAAACGTTCCTGCCGCAACACCGGATGGGCCTTGTGGAAGGCGACTGCCTTGCGACAGAAGTCGAGGAACGGATCGTCACGACCCGACCAGTCGATCCAGCCGATTTCATTGTCCTGGCAATAAGCATTGTTATTGCCACCCTGGCTGTTGCCGACTTCATCGCCGGCGAGGATCATCGGGACGCCCTGGCTCAAGAGGAGCGTCGCCATCATGTTTCGGCGGCGCCGCGTACGGGCATTGATTATGTCCGGATTGTCGGTATCTCCCTCGGCGCCCATGTTGTCGGAATGATTGTCGGAATGGCCGTCATTATTGTCTTCGCCATTCGCCTCATTGTGTTTGCCGTCATAGGAAACCGTGTCCATCAGCGTGAACCCGTCATGGGCGCTCAGCAGATTGATGGATGAAGTCGCACCACGGTCGGAATGGTTGAACTGCTGTGCCGAGCCAGTAATCCGCGCCGCAAGCTCCGGAACCACTCCGCCGTCGCCCTTCCAGAAGCGGCGGACGGCGTCCCGGAATTGGTCGTTCCATTCGCGGAAGGGATGCGGGAAACCGCCGACCTGATAGCCGCCCTGGCCGACATCCCAGGGCTCGGCGATGAGCTTTACGCCCGCAAGGATCGGGTCCTGTCGGATCGCACCAAAGAAGATGCCCTGCCGATCGAATTCCAGATCCTGACGCCCAAGCGTACTCGCAAGGTCGAAGCGAAAGCCGTCGATATGCATGACGCCCACCCAGTAGCGCAGGCTGTCGAGCACCATGCGCATCACCATGGGATTAGCGACGTTGAGCGCATTACCCGTGCCGGTGGTATCGAACGTGTGACGCGGATCCTCAGGCGAAAGAATGTAGTAGCTTGCGTTGTCGAGCCCGCGGAAGCTGAGCGTCGGGCCATGCTGGGAGCCTTCCGCGGTATGGTTGTAGACCACGTCCATGATCACTTCGATGCCGGCGGCGTGGAACCTCCTCACCATTGTCTTGAATTCAGTGATGCGGCTGCCGGACATGTAGCGCGGCTGTGGTGCGAAAAAGCCGAGCGTCTGATAGCCCCAGTAGTTGCGGAGCTTGCGCTCCACCAGATAGCGATCGTCAAGGAAGTATTGGATCGGCAGCAGCTCTACCGCCGAAATACCGAGCTTCGTCAAATGATCGATGATCGGATCACTGCACATGCCGAGGAAGGTACCACGCAGCTTTTCCGGCACCTTGGGATGCGTCATCGTCATGCCGCGCACATGCGTCTCGTAGATGATCGTCTCCGTCCAGGGACGTCGAATTGCTTCTTCCCCCGACCAGTCGAATGCCGAATCCTGGACCACCCCCTTCACCATGAAGGGGGCGCTATCACGCTCATCGAAAGAAAGGTCGTCACCGTCCTCTCCGATCGTGTAGCCGAAGAGGGCGTCGTTCCACTCGAGCTCGCCCATCACTTCCTTTGCGTAGGGATCGAGAAGCAGCTTGTTGGGATTGAAGCGGTGGCCGTTTCCCGGATCATAGGGACCATGGGCGCGATAGCCATAGACCGTTTCGGGGCCGAGATCGGCGATGTAGCCGGACCAGATGTCCCCCTCGCGCTTGGGCAGCGGCAGGCGGGCGATCTCCTTTTTTCCGTCGTTGGAGAAGAGGCAAAGTTCGATCTTTTCTGCATGGGCGGAAAATACGGCGAAGTGAGTGCCGGTCCCGACATATTCAGCGCCCAGTTCCGGCTTCAGGAAATCGAGTTCCGAAAAGGAATAGCTCATATGGTCACAGTCCTGTTTCTCTCCTCGTGGATCCACGGAGTGTTTGGTTCACCGTACCCCGCAATCGGAAACGTGGAGGGGGTATGAATGTTCCTTAATGAAATCCGAAATTTAGAGAGAACTCATCCTTGCCGCTGCAGTGACGGTCTTTCCTGAAACGGAAAACCCGGCCGCCGGATTTTCCGGGGCCGGGTGTTACGTTTACGTGCACGCGAAAGATTTCAGACGCGTTCAAGCGCCACGGCAATGCCCTGGCCGACGCCGATGCACATGGTGGAGAGCGAGTAGCCCCCACCGATCTCCTTGAGCTCCAGCGCGGCAGTGCCGGTGATCCGGGCGCCTGACATGCCAAGCGGGTGGCCGAGCGCGATCGCCCCGCCGTTGCGGTTGACGCGGGGGTCGTTGTCGGCAATGCCGAGTTCGCGTAGCACCGCCAGACCCTGCGAGGCGAAGGCCTCATTGAGTTCGATCACATCGAACTGGCTGGCGCTCATGCCGAGGCGTGCCATGAGCTTGCGCGAGGCCGGAATTGGGCCAACGCCCATCACGCGAGGGGGAACCGCTGCCGCCGCGCCGCCGAGAATACGGGCGATCGGAGTCAGGCCATGCTTTTTCGCGGCGGCTTCCGAAGCGATGATAAGGGCTGCGGCTCCGTCGTTGACGCCTGAGGCATTGCCCGCCGTCACCGTGCCGCCCTCCTTCTTGAAGGGCGTCGGCAGTTTCGCCAGCGCTTCCATAGTCGTGGCGCGCGGATGCTCGTCCTTCTCGACGACAATCGGATCGCCCTTGCGCTGCGGGATCGTCACAGAGGTGATCTCCATGGCGAGCCTGCCGCTTGCCTGCGAGGCAGCAGCCTTTGCCTGCGAACGCACGGCGAAGGCATCCTGATCCTCGCGACTCACCTTGTAGTCCTCGGCGACGTTCTCGCCGGTTTCCGGCATGGAATCGACGCCATATTGCTTCTTCATCAACGGGTTTATGAAGCGCCAGCCGATGGTGGTGTCATAGATTTCGGCATTGCGCGAGAAGGCGGTTTCCGCCTTAGGCATAACGAAGGGCGCGCGCGACATGCTCTCGACGCCGCCGGCGATCATCAGTTCCGTTTCACCCGCTCGAATGGCGCGGGCGGCGGTGATTACGGCGTCCATGCCCGAACCACAGAGACGGTTGATCGTCGTACCGGGCACCGAGATCGGCAGTCCGGCAAGCAGCAGGGACATGCGCGCGACGTTGCGATTGTCCTCGCCCGCCTGGTTGGCGCAGCCGAAGATCACGTCATCCACCGCGTCCCAATCGACGGATACGTTGCGCGCCATCAGGGCCTTCAGCGGAATGGCGCCGAGGTCGTCGGCGCGCACGGATGAGAGCGAGCCGCCGAAACGGCCAATCGGCGTGCGGATATAATCGCATATATAGGCTTCGGTCATTACGCGGCCTCCTTGCCGTCGCCCTGATGAGCCCTCTTGGTGCGCGCGTTGATATCGCGCAGAACCGCGAGCTCGGTTTCGGTCGGCACCGGCGTCTCGATCACCTTATCGGCGAACTTGATGGCCCAGCCGCAATTCTCGATGATCTGCTCGCGGGTGACGCCGTGATGGATGGACACGACCGTCAGTTCCTTGGTGACGGGATCCGGCTCCATGATGCAGAGATCGGTGATGACGCGCGTCGGGCCCTTAGTCTTCATGCCGAGCCGTTCGCGGTGATTGCCGCCCTCGCCATGACCCATCGACGTGATGAAGGGCAGCTTTTCGACGAAGCCGCGCTTGGAGAGCGCCATGGTGATGAAGATCTGGCCGCAATTGCTGGCGATCTCGGGTGCGCCGCCGCCGCCCGGAAGGCGAACCTTCGGATGATCATAGGGTCCGACGACTGTCGTGTTCAGGTTCGCTAACCGGTCGATCTGCGCGCCGCCGAGGAAGCCGGTCGTGATGCGACCGCCCTGCAGCCAGTAGCGGAACATCTCCGGCACGGAGACGGTGAAGAGCGCGGTATCGCAGAGCTCGCCGTCGCCGATCGACAGCGGCAGGATGTCAGGTTTGGTACCGACCGTTCCGCTCTCGTAGATCAGGGTAATGTCCGGCGCGTGCGTGAGCCGGGCGACATTACAGGCTGCCGAAGGCGCGCCAATGCCGACAAAGCAGACATCGTCATTGGTGAGTGCACGGGCAGCCGCGATGGTCATCATTTCGGTGGGTGTGAAATCGGTCATCGTCGCCTCCTCACGCTGCCTTCTTCTTGGCATGCCTGGCGAAGTCTTCCGGCTTCGCATTCATCACATTTTCCTTGATCCAGGCCTGGAAGCTGTCGCGATCGCGGGCGATCTCATCCCAGGCGATATAGAAGGCATTCGAGCGCGGATAGTACCCCTGCGCATAGGACGGGAATGCCCCGCCAGGGACATGCGCGACCGCGGTGACGGCCCAGCTCGGCAGCACGACGGAATTCGGCGACGGCGGGTTCAGCTCGTCGACGACCTCCTCGACGGTGACGATCGAGCGTTTGGCGGCAAGGACTGCCTCCTTCTGTACACCGACGATCCCTTCGAGCAAGACGTTGCCCTGCCGGTCGGCTCGCAGCGCATGGATGATCGAGACATCCGGCCGGATTGCCGGAACGGCGGCCAGAACTTCGCCGGTAAACGGACAGGTGACGCTCTTGATGTTCGGATTCACTTTCGGCAGGTCGGCGCCGATATAGCCGCGCAGCATGGCGAAAGGCAGGTTCGCGGCACCCGCCTCATAGGCGTTCGCCATGGCGGCATGCGAATGTTCTTCGATTTCGAGCGGCCGCGGCCACTGGTTTTCGACTGCGTCGCGGAAGCGGTGCAACGAGCCGACGCCCGGATTGCCGCCCCAGGAAAACTTCATGCCGCGGGCGGCGCCGACGCCAATCAACTGGTCATAAAGGAGGTCGGGCGTCATGCGGATCAGGTAGAGATCCTTCTTCTCCTGCCGGATGACTTCATGACCCGCCGCATAGGGGATCAGATGCGTAAACCCCTCCATGGCGACGCTATCGCCATCCCTGACATTTTCCGCCACCGCTTCGGCGAGCGATACGATCTTCGCCATAGGCCTCCCTTTCCAAATTGTTGTCACCTGCCCTTTCTCCCGTTCCTTTGCACCAGGGGAAATTCGAAGGGCGCTTCGATGGCGGAAAATAAGCGCCTCAAAATCTCGCCCGTCAAACATTTTGTGCGTTATTTGACTTTTGTTCATATATCGCACAAATCAGCGGCGTCAACTCGTAGGCAGCTTTCCTAACCGCAGACGCGTCAGGTTAATGAGAATGCTTTCGGCGAAGACTAGGTGTCGGCTATCGCCAATCCGCCCAGAAACGGTTCGACGGCTGAACTCTGTCGCAGAGAATTCCCGCGCGGCAAGACCGTCGCCAACAAAGAACAGCTGGACGGCAAGTGTCTTTTAAAGCAACCAGTCAAGAGCTTTCCGCAGCCTGAAGCTTGCATCAGTTTCGAACCACTGCCCATGGCTGAAGACGACCCTTTTCGGGTCGAGCGCCACCAATCTCTCGGCGGCTGTTCGCGCTGCCGCACCTTTGAGCTTGATGATCGCCCTGAGATAGATGGGAGCTCGACCTTGCGCACCTGTCAACGTCGAAAATATCCGCAGTGGCGGGGACATTGTGCTGTTGTCGAGGTTCTGCATCAGGTCCGTTAAGATAAGGCTATCACTTCGGCGGTGGAAGAAACAGATTTCACAAAATCCTCCAAGTCCCGGCACTTCGATCTGCTCGATGTCTGGAGACCAAAGGGCGCTGGAGGATAGGCCGAGATCGTCGTGCCACTCTATGCCAGATTTTCTAACCGGCCTTCGTGCACGCAGACCCGGCGCCGCCCAAGCAAGAGCTTGCGGAACTTGATCCTTCCACTCCTTTAGAAAGCTCCAATGGGCGCTGTTTGGCGCCACCAGATGCGAAATCGGCCCATGTTGCTCGATCTGCCCGCGGAGTTGGCCGTTATAGCGGGTCGGCGAGTGCAGAATAATGCCGCCACTCTCCAGCCGCATCACGGTCATACGGACCGGCAGTGGAATGATGCCTAGGGCGTGAAGCGGACCGCTATCGACAACCCAAAGGCCATCGCCGGCGGGCTTCAAAACGTCCAATGGCGGATACGTTATGGGGTTGTGGCTCATGCCACCTCCTGAGCCGTGAACCTTTGCCGCGCAGGAATGTTCCATCTTCCTACGACTTCGAGGTCCTCGTCGGAATGCTCGCGGCTCCTGAGGAGCGGACCGAGTGCAAGGCTAAGCGCCGTAAGCTTGCTGGCTGAACGGAAAGCGCCATATCAACCGGATGCCGTCACCAACCAGAGTAGCCATCGATGAATGACGCGAGGACCAAGAACACGATCGCGCGGGAGCGTTTTCTCGACGCAATCCTCCAGAGCGCCATCGAATATGCGATCATATCCCTCGATCTCGACGGGCTGATCACGAGCTGGAACGAAGGCGCCACCCGGATCTTTGGATGGATGGCGGAGGAGATCATCGGCAGCCCGATCTCCATCATATTCACCGACGATGACAAGCGGGAGGGCATTCCGCAGCGGGAGATGACCGCGTCGCTTGACCGGGAGAGCGGCAATGACGAACGCTGGCATCGACGGGGCGACGGCACTCTGTTCTGGGCCTCGGGCCAGATGATGGCGCTCCGCTCGGAGGACGGTATTGTGGAGGGCTTCCTGAAGATCCTCCGCGATCGGACGGACCAGCGCGAGGCCGAGGAGCGGCAGCGCATGCTGATGCACGAACTCAGCCATCGCATGAAGAACACGCTCACCGTGGTGCAGGCAATCACGAGCCAGTCCTTCAGAAGCGCGGCGACGCTCGAGGACGCGAAATCCGCCATCACGGCGCGACTGACCGCCTATTCAAAGGCGCACGACATCCTCCTGCAGCGCGACTGGGTAAGCACGACGATGGCTTCAATCGTCGAGGCGACCGCGGCGAACATCGGCGTGGAAGCGTCGGAACGCCTTCGTATGCACGGCCCATCCGTCGAGCTTGGCCCTCAGGCAGCGCTTACCTTCGCGCTTGTGCTGCACGAGCTAGCCACCAACGCCAGCAAGTACGGCGCGCTCTCTGGCGAGGCCGGCACGGTCGATGTCTCATGGGACATTAAAGATAAGGACAGGCCGATTAGACTGCAGTTTTGGTGGCGGGAGAGCGGCGGTCCCGAGGTAAGGCCCCCCAAGCGGAAGGGCTTCGGCAGCCGTCTGATCGCATCGAGCCTTCGAGCCTTCGGCCACGTAACCTTGGACTACCGGCCGGCGGGCGTCGTCGTGGAGATCGAAGCCGATCTTGGCAAACTTCAATACGAGACCTGCGCGGAAGCGGAAAAGGATTAGGTTCGGTGCCGGTATTTTCCGGAAGTGCGAACGGCGAAGGCCAAAAGCGGCCATCGCTCTGCGCCAACAGCAGTCATCGAGATCAATGTCGCACGGCCGGCGTCACGCGCCAGATCATATTGCCGACATCGTCGGCGACCAGCAGGGCGCCCGTCTGGTCGAAAATCACGCCGACCGGGCGGCCCATGGCCCTGTCGCCAGCGCCGATGAAGCCGGTGAGGATGTCTTTCGGTCGGCCTGCGGGCTTGCCGTTGCGGAAAGGCACGAAGATGACTTTGTAGCCGCTGTGCACGCTTCGGTTCCATGAACCGTGCTGCCCAATGAACGCGCCGCCGCGGTACGGCGGCCGCAGTGAAGAGCCCTCATCGAATGTGAGTCCCAGCGACGCGGTATGCGAGCCTAGCGCATAATCAGGCTTGATTGCCTTGGCGACTAGGTCCGGCCGCGGTGGCTTGGCGCGAACGTCGACATTCTGGCCGAAATAGCTATAAGGCCATCCGTAAAAGCCGCCTTCGCGCAACGAAGTCATATAATCCGGCACGAGATCGTCGCCAATCTCATCGCGCTCGTTGACAGCCACCCAGAGTCGGCCGCTCTCCGGATTCCAGGCGAGTCCATTCGGATTTCGCAGGCCCGAAGCAAAAACCCGCGTTCTGCGGTCGGCGAGATCAACCTCCAGCACCAATGCGCGGTCTTTCTCCACCGCCATCCCGTTCTCGCCGACATTGCTGTTCGATCCGACGGTGACGTAGAGCTGCCGACCGTCGCGACTGGCGATCAGGTCCTTGGTCCAGTGGTGATTGATATCCCCGGCCGGCAGGTCGACGATCTTTTGCGGCCGTGCCGTTATTCGGGTACGGCCGGGGAAATAGGGATAGGCGACGACCGCATCGGTGTTGGCGATATAGAGCTTTCCGTTGACGAGAGCCATGCCGAAGGGCGAATTGAGCCCTTCGATCAAGGGGGTGCGCAGGTCGGCGACGCCATCGTGGTTCGTGTCGCGCAGGAGCGTGACGCGGTTTGCACTCTTCGTCGCGGCACCTGCCCGCTTCATAACCTGCGCCATGACGAGCTTGCGCAGACTGAATCCGCTGTCCTTCTTGGCTGGCGCATTTGTCTCGGCAACGAGCACGTCGCCGTTCGGCAGAAGATACATCCAGCGGGGGTGATCGAGACCCACAGCGAAGGCGTTCACCTTCAGGCCCTTTGCCGGTTTCGGGCTTGCGCCGCTAGGCCATCCCTTCGCATCGGCGACATTGATCGTCGGAATCAATGTGGGCTTCGGTTCCGGAAGCACCGGATTGGAGCCATAGCCGCCGTCAGTCGCCGTTGTTGCAGGTCTCTGTGCGGAGACGCAACCGGCGGCCATGGCTGCGAACAGAACGATGGCTGGGATTCCCATAGGGAGCGGAATTCTGCGCGAATTCATTGTGTGCCCTTCGAACGGAATAGTCTGATTGGCGTGTAGGAAGACGCAAGAGCGTCCTACTCCCCAACCGGCGATCTCGGGGCGGCTGCGCTTCGACTGTTCACAAAAGGAACGTTACCTGGCCCGATGTAAACGGCAACGGTTTTCCTTTGTTCACATTCATCGATCTGCTTACAGTTCCGCCGATATGCACTTTCTCTTTTTTAAATAAAGATATCAGTCGAATTGCGGCTGACTCAACAAAATTCCGGTGTGGAAGTAGGTAGTTAGGCGGTGAGCACCTTCATGCATGTCAGGTTTTTTCAAAGCCTATGAGAACGAGTTCGGTGACACCGTTCGCCCGCTCCTCACCGTCGAAGCCGAGGAAGGCGGTGTGGTGCACTTTGCAATCGCATCTTCCGCGCTTTGGGACTGCCCGAGAAGCATGAAGCCCGATTTCGCCTGAGCCTATCAAGACGATGCTTCGCGAACATGGCGTCGTCTACCTCCTTATCGACGAGGCGCTGGACTTGATGCGCCCCAAGGCGCCGCTCGCGATCCTACAAATCTATTGGCGCAAAACGACCAGATCAAATAAGTGCTTGGTGGAATTTTCTCAATAAATACTGTTCTTGATACCTGCTGTAGACACGAACCAAAAGAGCAGATCAGATGATGCGTGAAACGGATTTTGTCAGCGGCTTTGCCAGAGGTTTGAAGGTCATTGAGGCCTTTGGCGAAACGCATCAGCGCCTCGCCATCGCTGAGGCCTCGAAACTGACCGGCCTCGACCGCGCCACTGTCCGCCGCTCGCTGCTGACGCTTGCCGAGCTTGGCTATGCCGACTACGACGGTAAGTTCTTCACGCTGACACCCAAGATCCTGCGCCTTGGCCACGCTTATCTCTCCGCAACGCCCCTGCCCTCGATCATCCAGCCCTATCTCGATCAGCTTTCGGAAAAGGCGGGGCAGAGCGCGTCGGCCTCGGTGCTCGATGGCACGGAGATCGTTTATATCGCCCGAGCCTCGCAGCGCCGCGTCATGTCGATCAACCTGACGCCCGGCAGCCGTCTTCCCGCCTTTTGCGCATCCATGGGTCGGGTCCTGCTTGCCACACTTCCCGAAAGCGAGGCACGCGACATCCTGGCCCGAACGGAACTCAAAGCCAATACCCCGAATACGAAAACCGATCCCGAGGAATTGATGATGGAGTTCCGCCGCGTCCGCGCGCAAGGCTATGCTATCATCGACCAGGAGCTTGAGATCGGCCTTTGCTCGATCGCGGTTCCCGTGGAAAACGACCGCGGGCTGATCGTCGCCGCCCTCAATATCGGTGCGCCGGCCGCCCATGTGCCTGCTTCCGAGATGGCGGACCGCTATCTGCCGCTGCTGAAGGACACGCAAAAGGCGCTGCGGCTCGTGCTGCGATAATCACATTCCAAGCTTCGCCCGCTCCGCGATCCGCCAGGCACGCGGCGTTTCACCGGTCTGCTTCAGGAAGAAGCGCGAGAAGTAAGCCGGGTCGGCAAAACCCAGCCGATAGGCGATTTCCTGGACGCTGCCGAAAGTGAAGACGAGCTCGCGCTTGGCCTCGTCGACCAGTTTGCGGGCGATCAGCTCATGCGTCCCATGCCCGGTCATGGAACGGACAATACGATTGAGATGCGTCGTCGAGATGCCAAGCTCCTCGGCATAGAAGGCCGCCGGCCTCTGGGAGCGGAAATGCCGTTGCACGAGACCGTTCAACATCTCCATTCGACGCTGGTTTTCGTTTGTCGCACCGCTCCTGCCATCCTCCTGTTCGGAAAGCCGGGCGGTCAAGGTCAAGGCAGACGTCAGATAGGCGTCCAGGAGATCGCTGCGGCCGCTGCGCCGGTTGCCGAATTCCTCGCCCAGACGGCGCAGCGTCTGCCCAAGGAAGACCGCCTCCTCACTGTCACGGCTCAGCAGGGTGAGGTGGGGTTTTGCAAGCCATTCGCCAAGCCGGCTGCGGTCGCCGGGCGCAGCCTTCAGATGCGAGATCAGGACGGTAAAGACGAAGCCGTCGATATCCTTGGAGAAGCGAAATCCGTGATGGAGGCCCGGCGGAACCGTGATGACGGCTGGCGGCCGGATGGGATGGCTCTCCTTGCCAAAGATCGCATCGCCCGAGCCGGCCTCAATGTACAATATCTGAAAGAAGCGCTCGTGGCGGTGCAGCCGGATTTCCCAATGATGCAGGCTGCTTCGGGAAGGAATTGTCTCGCAATGCAGCCAAAAATCGTGCGTTGCTGCACGATCTTCGCCGTAGAGCTCATATGTCGGGACCGCTCTCGTCATAGCCTGCCTTTTCCACAATGTTCGATTTGTGCAATTTCTTGGCCGAAATGTCCATTGCCGCTTACCTCACGTCCAGTCAGAATCTTGCGAAAAGACAAGCGCAGGAGGAGATCATGCGTACCCAGGTGGTCATCATCGGTTCCGGTCCGTCCGGCCTTCTGCTCGGCCAGTTGCTCATCGAGGCTGGCATCGACAACATCATTCTCGACAGGGTCAGCAAGGACTATATTCTCGGCCGGGTGCGCGCCGGCGTCCTCGAAGAGGGCACGGCCGGGCTCATGGACGAGGCGAAATCCAGCGCCCGCATGCATGCCGAGGGCCTGCCCCACGACGGCTTCTCGCTCGCTTTTGACGGCCGCGACCATCGCATCGACCTCCACGGTCTGACCGGCGGCAAGCGCGTCCTGGTCTATGGTCAGACCGAACTGACCCGTGACCTGATGGAACATCGCGAAGCAAGCGGCGGCGTGACGATCTACGACGCAGGCAACGCCCAACCGCATGATTTCGACGGCAGCGCACCCTTCGTGACCTATGAGAAGAATGGCGCCACACATCGCATCGACTGCGACTTCATCGCCGGCTGCGACGGCTTTCATGGCGCCAGCCGGAAATCCGTACCAGAGAAATCGATCCATACATTCGAGAAGGTCTATCCCTTCGGTTGGCTCGGCATCCTCGCCGACGTCCCGCCGGTCAGCCACGAGCTGATCTATGCCAATCATCCACGCGGCTTCGCTCTCTGTTCCATGCGCTCGGCAACGCGCAGCCGTTACTACGTCCAGTGTTCCGTCGATGAGAAGATCGACGATTGGAGCGACGATCGCTTCTGGGACGAACTGCGCCGCCGCCTGCCCGCTCATCATGCCGAGGCCCTGGTGACGGCACCTTCGTTCGAGAAATCGATCGCGCCGCTGCGTTCCTTCGTCGCCGAACCGATGCGTTTCGGCCGGCTGTTCCTGGTTGGCGACGCCGCCCATATCGTGCCGCCGACCGGCGCCAAAGGCCTTAATCTTGCCGCCAGTGACGTGCATTATCTCTTCTCGGGCCTTGCCGAGCATTATCAGGATCGATCGAATGCCGGCATCGATGCCTATTCGACCCGGGCGCTGTCTCGGGTGTGGAAGGCCGTCCGTTTCTCCTGGTGGATGACGACGATGTTGCATCGTTTTCCGGACACCGGTGATTTCGGCCAGCGAATCCAGGAAGCCGAACTCGACTATCTCACCCATTCCCGCGCCGCTTCGACGGCGCTTGCGGAAAATTATGTCGGGCTTCCTTACTAGAGCCGGATGATTTCAGGTCGAATCGACCTGAAATCTGAATCCGCCTTTAAATCTAAAAGTTAGAGCGGGATGTCGCCCGAAAACCGCGCACACTTTTCGGCATCCCGCTCTAAGGCATATCGCGCAAGAGCATGCAGCGGTTTTGCGGCAACATCCCCTCCGCCATCCACGGAGGGTTCTGGGATGGGTGGTGGGTCTGCGTCTGCCCGCCACTCATCCGGCCTGTCTCTTCGACACTTCCGCAGCCGCTTCCCGGATCGTCTGGATCAGGATCGAAAGCGGCATGGAGGGAATGGCATCGGTGCGCATCGTCAGCCCGACCGGCCCCTTCGTCTCGCTCGTGTCGATCGGCAGCGTGGCGAGGAACCCATCCTGTATATCCTGGGCAACGACCCCGCGCGAAATGATCCAGACGGCGTCGGTCATGCGAATGAATGCACGCCCAAAGGAATCGGATACGGTTTCGATCTGGTTCGGCAGGCTGGCGACACCATTGACGATCAGGAACTGTTCGACGAAGGGGCGGATGATCGAACCGCGCGTCGGCATCAGGATCGTGTACTCGCCGAGATTGGCAAAGAGCGACTGCTTCGCCTTGAGCAGCGGGTGCCCGCGCCTGACGGCGAAGACGACCTGCTCAGAATAGAGATGCTCGAAGGAAAAGCCCGTCATTTTGTCGGGTGCTGCGAGGCGCCCGACGACGAGATCGAGATCACCGACCCGCAGCTGCTCAAGCAACACCGCATTCTCGCCGGTGACGATCTTGATGCGGCTCCATGTCTCTTCCTTGAGGAAGAGTTCCATGGCGCGTGGCATGATACGCGTCGAGACCGTCGGCAAGGCTCCGATGCGAATCGGCGGCGCTTCGCCGGAACGGGCCTGGGAGACCGAATCAATCCCCTGGCGAAGCGCCGTCAATGCGGCTCCGGCATAACGCAGAAAGACCTCGCCATAGCGCGTGATCTTGATGCCGCGTCCTTCTCTTTCGAAGACGTCGACACCAAGAGCCTCCTCGAGTTCGCCAATCGTTTTGGTGACAGCCGGCTGGCTGACATTGAGAAGCTCGGCCGCCTTCATGACGCTCTTTTGACGCGCGACCTCGACAAAGGTCTGTAAATGCCGGAACTTAACGCGTGGGCTGATCGCCAATACATAATCTCCTGGTTATTGGAACGCCGGAAAATATCATTTTACCTAACCAAATTAAATAACCAATTTAGGCAATAGAGGGAGAGAGCCGTGCAGTTTGTCCGTATTAACGATGTCACGATCCACTACCAGATCATCGGCGCGACCGCTGATAAGCCGGTGCTGGTCTTCGCCAATTCACTTGGAACCGATTTCCGCATCTGGCGCGACGTCATTGTCCGTCTTGCCGGCGATTTCGCCATTCTTGTCTACGACAAGCGCGGTCACGGCCTTTCCGATGTCGGCCAGGTTCCCTATGCCATTGAGGACCACGCCACGGATCTCGCGGGCCTCCTCGATTTCCTTTCCGTTCGAAGCGCCTTCATCTGCGGTATTTCCGTCGGTGGTCTCATCGCTCAATCGCTCTACCAGCGCCGGCCGGATCTCGTGCGTGCGCTGATCCTCTGCGATACGGCGCATAAGATCGGTACAACCGAGATGTGGAATGCCCGCATCGCAGCAGTCGAGGCGAACAGCATTGCGAGCATCGTTGATCCCATCATGGAGCGCTGGTTCACTCCGGCCTTCCGGCGTCCGGAAAACGCTGCCTTTGCCGGCTATTGCAACATGCTCGAGCGCCAGCCTGTCGCAGGTTATACTGCGACTTGCGCTGCCATCCGCGATGCCGATTTGACGGAGGCTGCAAAAAGGATCGCGGTGCCGACGATCTGCATCGTCGGTGATCAGGACGGTTCGACGCCGCCGGATCTCGTCCTGTCGACCGCAAAACTCATCCCCGGTGCGCGTTATGAAGTCATTCGCGACGCCGGCCACATTTCCTGCGTTGAACAGCCGGAAGCATTGACCGCCGTCATCCGCGCCTTCATCGATGTCGTCCAGTCCGGAGAAAAAGCCCATGAATGACGCCCACGCACCGTCCGAGCGCTACCGACAGGGCATGGCGACCCGCCGCTCGGTCCTGGGCGATGCCCATGTGGATCGCGCTCAGGCCACCACGACCGACTTCGATCGACCGTTTCAGGAATTGATCACCGAAGCGGCCTGGGGCCATCTCTGGTCACGTTCCGGCTGGACCAAGCGCGAGCGCTCGATGGTGACGATCGCCCTCCTCGCCGCGCTCGGCCAGGACGACGAGGTGGCTATGCATGTGCGGGCGACGGCCAATACCGGCGCAACGCGCGACGACGTCCTGGAAGCGCTGATGCATGTGGCGATCTATGCCGGCGTTCCGGCCGCCAATCACGCGATCAAGATCGCCAAGAGGGTTTTCGAACAGATGGACGCCGGGCATGCGGCGTGAATCGAGGTGAAACATGTCTGACATTCCCAACAGGAAACCGGAAACGGGCGCCTTCTTCCCCCGGGATCGCGACTGGCACGCGCCCGCTTTCACCCCCGGCTACAAAACCTCTGTTCTCCGCTCGCCGCAGAAAGCCTTGTTGTCCCTCGACGGAACGATTTCCGAGATCACCGGTCCTGTCTTCGGCCATTCGATACTCGGTGAACTCGACAACGATCTGATCCATAATTTCGCCAAGCCGGGTGAGAGTGCCATCGGCGAACGCATCATCGTGCACGGCCGTGTGCTGGATGAGCGCGCCCGGCCGGTTCCGGGAGCATTGGTGGAATTCTGGCAGGCCAATGCGGGCGGACGCTATCGCCATAAGAAGGAAACCTATCTCGCCGCGATTGACCCGAATTTCGGCGGCTGCGGTCGCGCGATCACCGATGAGAACGGTCATTACGCGTTCCGCACGATCAGGCCCGGCGCCTATCCCTGGCCGAACGGCGTCAACGACTGGCGCCCGGCGCATATCCATTTCTCGATTTTCGGCCACGGCTTCGCGCAGCGCCTGATTACCCAGATGTATTTCGAAGGCGACCCGATGATCTGGAAATGTCCGATCGTCGGCACGATCCCGGACAAGCGGGCGATCGAGCAGCTGATCGCGCCTCTCGACTGGGGCAACACGATTCCCATGGACGCGCGCGCCTACAAGTTCGACATCGTTCTGCGCGGACGCCGCTCGACGCTCTTTGAAAATCGGCTGGAGGGCAACTGATGGTCCAGGAACTCGGATATCTCAAGGAAACGCCATCGCAGACGGCAGGGCCCTATGTCCATATCGGCCTGACGCCGAACTTCTGCGGGATCGGCGGCGTCTATGAAAACGACCTGGGCATCTCCATGGTCAATGACAAGACGCTTGGACAGCGGATCACGGTCAAGGGCAGGATCTTCGACGGCACCGGGATGCCGCTCAAGGATGCGCTGGTGGAGATCTGGCAGGCGGATGCAGCCGGCCTCTACAACAGCCCGTCGGAATTGCGCGGCACGGCTGACCCGAATTTTACCGGCTGGGGCCGCTGCCCCACGAGCGCGGAAGACGGCGTCTTCACATTCGAGACGGTCAAACCTGGCAGCGTGCCCTTCAAGGACGGGCGCAAGATGGCGCCGCACATTACCTTCTGGATCGTCGCTCGCGGCATCAATATCGGCCTGCATACCCGCATGTACTTCCCCGACGAGGCAGACGCCAATGCGATCGATCCGCTGCTTCTTCGGATTGAACACCGTCACCGCGTCGCGACCCTGATCGCCACCGGTGAGGCGCCGGTTTATACCTTCGACGTTCATCTTCAGGGTGAGAAGGAAACGGTGTTTCTCGATATTTGAGGGCGCACAGCTAGCCCCTCACCCTAACCCTCTCCCCGCGCGCGGGGAGAGGGAACGACCTCGCGAATGGCGCCCATCTCCTCTCCATTGGGATATGGTGCGCAGCTGCGGCAGACTCCGCCATAGTCCCCTCTCCCCGCCTGCGGGGAGAGGGTTAGGGTGAGGGGCAATTCGCAGGGATATGAGCGAAAAACAGGCGCAGGACACCATGACCGCATCACCCTTCGATCACCCGTTCCTTTCCGGTCTTCTCGGCGATGAAGAGGTTGCCGCCTGGTTTTCGGCCCAAGCCGATATCCGCGCCATGCTGTCCTTCGAAGCTTCACTTGCAAGGGCTGAAGCGAACCACGGCGTGATTCCCCAGGATGCGGCGGATCGCATCGCGGAAGTCTGCGCCGGTTTCGAGCCGGACACCGCAGCATTGAAATCTGCGACGGCCACCGACGGCGTCGTCGTGCCGGACCTCGTCAAACAACTGCGCAAGGCTATCGGCGGCGACGCCGCGCAACATGTGCATTTCGGCGTCACGAGCCAGGACGTGATCGACACCAGCCTCATGCTGCGGCTGAAAAGCGTCACCTTCCTTTTTGCCGGCCGGGTCTCGGGCTTGATGACGGCGTTCGAAACGCTTGATCGGCAGTTCGGGGGCAATTCTCTCATGGGACATACCCGAATGCAGGCGGCAATTCCAATTACCGTCTCGGATAGAATCACCGCATGGCACGCGCCGCTCTCCTCCTATCGTGATCAGCTCACCCAGGCCGTCTTCCCGGTACAGTTCGGTGGTGCCGCCGGCACTCTCGATAAGCTGAAAGGCACGGCAAACGCCGTGCGCGCTTCACTCGCCAATGAACTCGGGCTGACCGACCAGCCGCAGTGGCAAAGCCAGCGCGCAAGGATTGCCGAGATCGCGGGGCTGTTCTCGATGATAGCAGGAAGCCTCGGAAAATTCGGACAGGATGTGGCGCTGCTTGCCCAAGCCGGCTCGGAAATCGCGCTTGCCGGCGGTGGCGGATCCTCCGCCATGCCGCACAAGCAGAATCCGGTGGCCGCCGAAGTGCTTGTCTCACTTGCCCGCTTCAACGCCGTGCAATTGTCCGGCATTCATCAATCGCTCGTGCACGAACAGGAGCGATCGGGTGCGGCTTGGACGCTGGAATGGATGATCCTGCCGCAGATGGCGACCGCTTGCGGCGCATCGCTGAAGCTTGCCCAGACGCTGGTCGGCAGCATCCAACGGCTCGGGAAATAGCCTGCAAATTCGTTGACCGGATTTCAGCCTCCGCCGCTGACGAGTATTGGCACCCATGCAGCTTTGATTATTTATTTCGGACAAGGATCAGGCGACGGCGAAAGCCTGCTCTCCAAGTAATGCAAGACGGCTATCAGGAATTGCGATAAGACATATGAGGACTGCTTTCACAGGGGTATTCATAAGGAGACAATCATGAATTCCCCTCTTTATTTCATTTTTACATCACCGTTTCACGTGTCAGATTAGTTATGGAACGCCGGTCGGCTGGAGCTTTGGATCGGGCGGCATCTAAGGGAGAGAAATATGAAAAAAATGATCATTGCCGCCATGGCGGCGCTTGTCATGGGCAGCGCGGCCTATGCCGACACCATCAAGGTCGGCGTCATCGGCCCATTCTCGGGTCCGTTCGCGCTGCAGGGCAAGAATTTCAAGGCCGGGATCGATGCCTATATGGCGCTGAACGGCAACAAGGTCGGTAACGACACGGTCGAAATCGTCTACCGGGACGTGCCGCAGGCCGACCCGGCGCAGTCGAAGTCGCTGGCGCAGGAGCTGGTCGTCAAGGAAGGCGTGCAGTATCTCGCCGGCTTCTATTTCACGCCGGACGCCATGGCCGTCACACCGATCCTGAAGCAGGGCAATGTTCCCATGGTGGTTATGAATGCCGCCACCTCGGCCATCGTCACGAAGAGTCCCCTGGTCGTGCGCACTTCCTTCACCACATGGCAGACGTCCACTCCGATCGCCAAGGTCGCGCATGACGCCGGGGTGAAGAAAGTCATTTCCGTCGTCAGCGATTACGGCCCGGGCATCGACGCCGAAAAAGCCTTCAAGACCGGCTTCGAGAAGGAAGGCGGCCAGGTCGTCGAGGCGATCCGCATGCCGCTCGCCACCAATGATTTCAGCCCGATCATGCAACGCATCAAGGATTCCGGCGCCGAAGGCGTCTTCGCCTTCCTGCCGTCGGGTCCGACGACGCTCGGCTTCGTCAAGGCCTACAACGAAAACGGCCTGAAGACGGCCGGCATCAAGTTCTTCGCACCGGGCGACCTGACGCAGGAGTCGGACTTACCGGCCCTCGGTGACGCGGCTCTCGGCATCCAGACAAGCTTCCACTATGCCGTTTCCCACGACTCTCCGGAAAACAAGGCATTTGTCGAAGCTGCCTCCAAAGCGATCGGCAATCCCGCGGAACTCTCCTTCCCGGCAGTCGGAGCCTATGACGGCATGTATGTCATCTACAAGATGATCGAGGCGACCGGCGGCAAGCAGGATGCTCAGAAGGCCGTCGACGCGGTCAAGGGTCTTTCCTGGACGAGCCCGCGTGGTCCGGTTTCGATCGATCCGGAAAGCCGTCACATCACGCAGAACATCTATCTGCGCGAGGTCGCCAAAGCCGATGACGGCACTTACTTCAACAAGGAAATCAAGACCTTCGAGAAGCAGGGCGATCCTGGCCTGGCAGCCAGCAACTGATTTCGCACGTGAACAGACCCTCTCTCCGCTGGCGGAGAGAGGGCTCGGGTGAGAGGCGATTTTCTCTACGCCCGGCACAAGGAAACTTGGATATCTCATGCAAACTGTCTTCAGCATAGCCGTCGATGCGCTCGCCTATGGCATGGTCCTTTTCGTGATCTCCATCGGCCTGTCGGTCACCATGGGGCTGATGCGCGTCGTCAATCTCGCCCATGGTGCCTTTGCGATGATCGGCGGCTATATCGCCTCCTATGCCGCGCGGGATATGGGTCTCGGTTACGCCGTGGCGGTGCTGATCGCCGTCGTTGGAACGGTCATAATCGCCGTTCCGATCGAGCGCTTCCTTTATCGCCGCATCTATGGCGCGCCGGAACTGACCCAGGTGCTGATGACCATCGGCATTACCTTCTGCGTCATCGGCATCGCCAATTTTGTCTTCGGTCCGACGCTGAAGACCATTCCACTGCCATCAGGGCTTCAGGGTGCCGCCGATATCGGTTTTCGCACCATCCCCGTTCATCGCCTTTTTGCGATCTTTTGCGGTCTCGCTGTTGCCGCCGTCCTCTGGTACGCGATCGAGAGGACGAGCTTCGGCGTGAAGCTGCGCGCCTCCGTCGACAATGCTGCCATGGCTGCGGCACTCGGCGTGCGAACCGAGATCGTCTACGCCGTCAGCTTCGCGATCGCCGTGGCCCTTGCCGCTTTCGGCGGTGTCGTCGGCGCCGAGCTCCTGCCGGTCGAGCCCTATTACGCACTGCGCTACATGGTGACGTTCCTGGTGGTGGTTTCGGTCGGCGGAGCAGGCTCCATTCCCGGCGCACTGCTTGCCTGTCTCCTGCTCGGCGGCATCGATACGACCGGCCGCTACCTGATGCCGGAATTCGGCGAATTCTTCTTCTATCTCGCCGTCATCGCGATCATCTGCGTCTTCCCCCGAGGACTGGCCGGGAGGACGAAGTAATGGCACTGACCATCAACCACGACACCATCGCCGCAACCGCGCGCCAGCGCCGTTCAATCGGCCGCGATCTTGTCGGCGTCACCGCGATCATCGTGATCGCCGTGCTCGGCTTCCTCCTCTTTCCTGATAATCTCGCATTACTGACGCGCATTATCGCGATCGCTCTGCTCGTGCTCTCGCTCGATCTCGTCACCGGCTATTGCGGCGTTGCGACGCTCGGCCAGGCGGCTTTGTTCGGCTCCGGCGCTTATGCCGCCGGCATCCTTTCCGCCCATTACGGCATTAACGATCCGCTGCTCATGATGGTGGCCGGCATCGTCGGCGGTGCGGTTGCGGGCCTAGTCTGCGGCGTTGTCATCCTGCGCGCCCATGGCCTGCCGCAGCTCGTGCTGTCAATCGCCCTCATCCATCTCTTCCACGAATTCGCCAACAAGGCCTCGTCCTGGACAGGCGGCAGTGACGGGCTTTCCGGGATCTCGCCCGATCCGCTGCTTGGATATTTCGAATTCGATCTCTACGGCCACACGGCCTATGTCTTTGCCGTTGTCCTTCTGCTCATCGTTTTCGTCCTGCTCCGCCTGCTCGTCCGTTCACCTTTCGGCATGCTCTGCCGCGGCATCAAGGAAGATCCACTGCGCATCCGCGCGATGGGCGCCTCGCCCAAGGCTACGCTTATCAAGATGTATGTGATTTCCGGTGCGATCGCCGGGATCGGAGGCGGGCTGAATGCGATAACCACCCAGGTGGTCGGTCTCGACAGTCTCTCCTTCACGCTGTCGGCCGAGTCGCTCGTCATGCTCGTTCTCGGCGGCACCGGCTCGCTCTTCGGCGCACTTTCCGGGACCGTCGTCTTCATGCTCTTCGAGGATTATGTCTCGGCGGCCAATCCCTTCCACTGGCTGACCATCGTCGGTGCGCTCCTGATCGCCGTCGTGCTCTTCGCGCCAAAGGGTCTCTATGGCACTGCCGCCGCCTTCTTCGCCCGTCACAAGGAGGCCAGCCGGTGAACCCCATCTTCGAAGTCACCAACCTCTGCAAGGCCTTCGGCGGCCTTGCCGTCACCAACGATGTCAGCATTGCCATGGCACCAGGTGATCGTGTCGCGCTCATCGGCCCGAACGGCGCCGGAAAGACGACCTTCGTCAATCTCGTTACCGGCAACCTGCGTCCCGATTCCGGCGATGTCCGGCTTGGGGGTGAGATGGTTACCAGGATCGATGCCATCGGTCGCGTCAGGCGCGGTCTCGTCCGCTCTTTCCAGGTGACCCGGCTCTTCCAGGACATGACACCGGCCGAGCATGTGGCCTTGGCCATCTTGCAGCGCGACGGCCGGTCTGGGCGCATGCTTGGCAATTTCCTCGCCATGCCGGATGTGATGGCAGAGGTCACCGATACGCTGCGAAAGCTTGGCCTCGACGCGCTGATGCATCGCAAGGTCAACGAGATCGCCTATGGTCAGCAGCGCCTGCTGGAGATCGCAGTGGCGCTGGCACTGAAGCCAAAGGTTCTGTTGCTCGATGAGCCCGCCGCAGGCGTACCGCAGAGCGATACCGGTCGTATCGAGCAGGCCCTGGCCGATCTCCCCGCCGATCTCGCTGTCCTGATGATCGAGCATGACATGGATCTCGTCTTCCGCTTCGCCAAGCGTGTCGTCGTGCTTGCCGCCGGCACGATCATCTTCGACGGCTCGCCCATCGACGTCACCAAGGATGCCCGCGTGCGCGAGGCCTATCTCGGGAGCTATGCCAATGCCGGCCACGCGGCTTGAAGTCGACAATCTTTCGGCCGGTTACGGCCCGACGCGTGTTCTGGAAGGCGTCACCTTTTCTGTTCCCGCCGGCGCGCGGCTTGCCGTCCTCGGCCGCAACGGAATGGGAAAGACGACGCTGCTCGCAACACTTGCCGGCCAGACGCGGCGCTACGACGGCCGTATCCGTCTCGGCTCGTCCGACGTCACCGGCCTGCCAAGCGCATCGCGTGCCCATCGCGGTCTCGGCTATGTGCCGCAGGCGCGCTGCATCTTCCCGACCTTGACCGTCGAGGAAAATCTTTTCGTCGGCCTCAAGGGTCGTCCCAAGAGTGCGCTGCAGGAGGCATACGAGATGTTCCCCCGTCTTCAGGAGCGGCGGAAGAACCTCGGCAATCAGCTTTCCGGCGGCGAACAGCAAATGCTCTCGACAGCGCGCACGATCCTCGGGCGACCTTCCGTGCTGTTGCTCGACGAGCCGCTCGAAGGCCTTGCGCCCGTGATCTGCGAGGAACTGATGGCCGCCTTTGCCGAACTTGCCAAGACCGGCGACATGACCATCCTGCTGGTGGAGCAACGCATCCAAAGCGCGCTGGATTTCGCCGACCAGGTGATCATCCTCGAACGAGGTCGGCTTGCCTGGAGCGGAACGCCCGAGGCCTTGTCAAATGATCACGACGCAGTGGAGCGGCTGCTCGGCGTCGGTGGCCTGCATTAAGTAGCGTCGGCAACTGAATTGCGCATCTCCGCTAGCCGCTCTTCCCGAGAAATTTACCGATCGGGTCTCGTTCTGTTGCACGAGAACGCTACTTCTCCCGTTTCGTCACTCGCAGTAAGGAGAGCAAGGTATGAACGATCGCGGATCTGTACGGACATCCGACGGCATCGCGGCGATCATCGGCCGGCCAATCGATCGGCGCACGGTTCTTCATTGGTACGATTTCATCTGTCCTTTCTGCTACGTCGGGCAAAGCCGCGACGCGATCTTCGAGGATCGTGGATTTGCCGTCGTCGATCTCGCGTTTGAAATACATCCGGAGATCCCGCCTGACGGTAAATTCGTCGGCCCACGGAGCGGCGAAATGTATGACAGGCTTCAGAAAGAAGCCGATGAAGCGAGCCTGCCGCTGAACTGGCCGGAACGGCTTCCCAACAGCCGCATGGCGCTGGCTGCAGCGGAATGGGTCAGGCGGAATGAGCCGGACGCGTTCCGCGAATTCTCCAAATCGCTCTTTGCCGCGCATTTCGCCGAAGGAGACGATATCGGCAGCCCGGACGTCATCAGCGAGCGTGCGCGTCGAGCCGGCGTAAGCGTCGATGACATGGGCCGCGCATTGGCCGGCCGATCAGCTCACTTGCTGGTGGACGAGACCGAGATGCTCGGTCGGCAAGTGGGCGTTCGTGGCACTCCGGCATGGCTGGTCGGCGGAAAGATCATGCCCGGTCTACTGCCGCGGAGCACCTTTATTGAGATCGCCGAGGGGGGCTCTGCCTGACCGAGACGCCTAGGTTCGACCTGACAGCCAACCAACGGCCACCATCGGCCTGTACACATGTTTACTCAATCGCCGGAGCATGCAGCCATGGTGGGCATCGACGCAACTTCATCTCCAAACACCCAGGATCCTTCCGGCGCGTCGAAACAGCCGAAGCATCCGCTCGACAGGCTTGTCCCGGAAATGCGGGAGGTCCTTGACGAATTGAAACGACTGGGGGCCAGACCGCTTTCTGAGCTTTCCGTGGAGGAGGCGCGCGCACAGCTAGGTCCAGCGGATGCAGCAAATTCCCTGGAGCTTCTACGCGGCCTGGATCGGACTGCCGAAGCCAAAATTCAAACGAAAGACTTGGCCATCTCGTCACCGAACGGGCCTGTTCGGGTGCGCATCTATACTCCGGATGGACGCGAAGGCCCCTATCCGGCCATCATCTACTTTCATAGCGGCGGCTTCGTCATCGGCAATATTGACGCCTATGATCAGACCGCGAGAAGACTGGCTCTCCATGCTGGCGCCATCGTTCTTGCCGTGGACTACTACAAAGCGCCCGAGCATCCCTTTCCCGCCGCCCATGAGGATGCATGGGCTGCCTACCTCTGGGCCCGAGATCAACTCGAAACGCTGGGCGGTGATAAAGAACGCATCGCAGTGCTTGGAGAGAGCGCAGGCGGCAATCTCGCCGCGAATGTGGCGATCCGAGCAATTGCGGAAAACGTTGAGGCGCCCTTGATCCAGCTGCTGCTCTATCCGCTCGCCGGCAACGATATGAACAGCGCATCCTATCGGGAAAATGCCGACAGCATACCTTTGGGCAAGGCCGGCATGATGTGGTTTTTCAAGCACGCGTTTTCGGATCCGCTAGCGCAAAATGATCCTCGCATAAACCTTGCCGGACGCGGCGACCTGGACGGTTTGCCGGCGACGACCATCATCACAGGGGACCTGGATCCCTTGCGCAGCGAAGGTCAAATCTTCGCGGATCGTCTCCGGGCCGCCGGAGTAGCTGTGAACGCACAGAACATGGAGGGTCTCGGCCACGAGTTCTTTGGCATGAGCAAACTTGTACCTGGGGCAAAATACGCGATGGAACTGGTTGTCGACCATCTGAAACAGGCCTTCAAGCTATAGCGCGGCGGTTGCTCGCGTTTTGCATTGCTCAATCCGAGCAGCCGCCGCCATAAACAAGGGACAGTTTCGCGCTAGGTTTATTTGCAAAGACCTATCTTTTTAAGCGCGTCCGTGATGCCTGAGAGCGAGTAGGTGTAACTGGTCGCAGTTCCTCTCTTGGATACCGCTGCCAAGGTCATGTCATGGCCGCTGCGCATTGCTGCCACCATTCCCGGCTCATCCGTTGCGTCTTCCACCCAGGCTTTGTCATCATTACTGAACATCGAGAACGTCCGGTCCCCGATCGTGACTTTGACCTTGGAGCCGGACCTTAAGACATATCCCATCAGGGCTTCCGGCTCTTCGCCCTTGGCGGTGCGCGAAACCATGAAGTAATTTTTGCCATGGTCAACATTCGCCGGCAGTTGCGATGTCGGTACCGACAAAACGTAGCAGACCGGCCCGCTTTCAGATTGATAGGAATAGGCGCCCCAAGCCCCATATTGCTGGATGAGCATGGGTGCCGCCTGAGCCGACATCGAGCCCAGCAACACAAGCGAAAAAGCACAAGCGATAGCTCTGATGAACATCATATCCCTGCCTGTTGGAGTTTCGATTGGAGAAATGCCGGAGGAAGTATCCGGCGACGTCTTCTTAAGTCGGCGGAATTCGTTATCAAATACTTACCGTCGACGTTAAAATTCGTTCATCTCATTCGCGGCTCGGCCACCATAGAAAGGCGCGCTTCGGGCGCAGGAATCCCGCCAAAGGTTCTAAGGTCATCGAATATAATCAAGCTGCCGACGTTGGCATCAAGATCGTCAGCAACATTCCCTTTTTGTCGTCATGAATTGGAAATATGGTTCGCGAGCGTAGCGGAGGATGATGGACGCCTTGGTGGACCCAGCCCTGCGTCTCACGTTGCGCGCTCGCGAACCACCTCCCTGAGTGGGCGAGATGAGAATATATCACGCCATGACATAAGAAAAGGACAATCTAAATGACTCTTCACAAATCCGCTGAGCAAGAAACGGGCGGAACGCTTGCTCAGGGGATCTATGTGAGCCTTGCGGGGGTCAGGCTCGCGATGCGCCGTTTTTTGGCTTTCAGCGAAGCGGCGCTCACGCAAGCGGAGGTGACGTCCCAGCAATATCAGGCATTGCTGGTCATTAAGGCGAGCGCAGCGGGCAAAATCATGATCCGGGAACTGGCCGAACAGATGCTTCTGCAGCATAACGGCGCCGTGCAACTTGTCGATCGCCTCGCGGCGGCAGGCTTGGTGCAACGCATTCCTTCCCCGGAAGACAAGCGCAGCGTTCTGATCGGCCTGACGCCGGCTGGGGAAAAATTGGTCGAGTCTCTGGCAAGAACCCACTTGCAGGGCATGCTCGAAAACGAACCGCTGCTCGCTGAATCCCTGGCGCAGCTTCGACATCTTGCCAAGTTGGGTTAGCACTCGCGCGCACCAGATAAGCGGTTCTGCAGTGTCTCCCATTGTGCGCATTCGAGCTCAAGTGCTTCCGCCATTCTTTGGCCGGATGCGGTAAGATATCCCGCCAGCGCAAAGGCTCGCCTGGAATGAGTCTGGGCGAGCCTATTCGTCAGTTTCGACAGGATCAGTTTGGCTCGTCGCCAGAGGAGGACATCTTCCCCGCAATGGTCGTAGTATCTCCTTGAAGCGCCAGGAAGACCTCCCTGATCATCAATCTCGCCGCACCAAGGACTGCCGCCGACAACGGCTCGCCTCCGCGCGCCGCCCTGCCGATTTTCAGCAGGCCATTCAGCTCGCCGATGTTTTCGACAAACCCATCCAACAGATCTTCAATGTCCACTGCAAGTCGGGCACCGCTCTCCGATACGAGTTCACCCTTTCCATCCAACAGCCCCCTTTCCTGCAACAATGCCTCCAGGCGCGACAACCATTCGACCACTTCGGCACGATCATTCATTCCTTTATTCTCCCCAAACTGCCCCTTCTTAGAACCCCACTTCAAGCGTTCCCCCGGCGGAATCCCCGCTTTCCGTCTCGGACCGCACGGAGAAAGAGAAGTGCGTTTGATCGCGGCTGGACTGACCGGTTTCCGTCTCAGGTCGATCGCCTTCGAGAGGCCTGTTCAATCGCTGCCGGGTCACCATAACAATGGCTATCCCGAACTCCTCTGCAAGATATTGTCGGATGCGCGGCTTGGTAGCTCCTAACGCAAATTGCCCTCAGTAAGCGCAATCCCGGTGTAACGTAAGAGCTTGGATCTTACAATCATGTCGCGCATATCAATCCGCGGAAGGCGATCATCTCCACGGTCATCACCCTCTCCTTCACCGGACATTCCTCATTTGCCTCAAGGTAGAATATTGCTCCCTCGATGGCGATTTCGGATGTTCATTCCGCAAGCAACGATATTCCATCCTCATGCAAACACATTTTTCCCATTCCTGAACACCGTTCATCTGGCGTTCAGGATTGACATCATGGCAAAGAATCTTAGAAATGTCATTAGATGACATAAATGAGAGTTGTGATGGCTCGGTTTGCATTTCTCGCGGCAACATTCGCTGCCTATGTGGTCGCTTTGTTCGCCTTAGCCTCAATTCCTCAAACGCCACCGTTGGAGATGTCTGAGATTCCGGCTTTCGAGGCGGTCCAGTAAGGCGGCGGATTTGCAATGCGCAGTGCCGGACAGTCTGAGGACCGGGCGCTTAGGCAAAGCCGGTCAGTTGCGTTGATCCAGCGGCGTAGAGAGACGCCGCTTGGTCAATCGTCAACGCGGCTGCAGCGGTTCGGCTATCTCGAAGGCTGAACTCTCCGCCAGATGCACGACGAACTTCTCGATGATACGCAGGGCTTCGCCCATATGTGCGGAGTTTGGGCGCCCGCTTGGCTGCAGCAGGAAGAGCGTCCTGACCAACGGCGGGTTGGCGATTTTGCGGGCGATCAGGGTGCCTGCCTCGACCTCGCGCTTAACCGTTCCGAAAGGCAGGACGGCGCAGGCATTTCCTTGCGCTATGAGGCCCTTGATCGCCTCGGTTGATTCGATCTGGTAAGCGACATTCAACGGCAGGTTAAAGAAGCCCATCGCCTGCTTGAGCAGCTGCAGGATCTGCCCCTTGTCGGTCGGAATGACGAATGTCGCCTTGGCAAGCTCGACCAGATTGATAGGCCCTTCCTGGTTGAATTCGGAGGTGGGGCCGGTGATGAAGAAAACCGACTCCCTAAGAACCGGCGTCAGCTTCATTCCCTTGTGCGGCAACGCGTTGAAGGCGAGCGCGAAATCGAGTTCGCCGCGTGCGGCCCGTTCGGCCAGCACATGGCTCATGTCCTCGACGATCTGCACCTTGACCGGCCAGTTCTGGCGACCGAGCTCCTGTGCGAGTGGGCCGGCAAGCAGGGCCGAGAGGCTGGATGTCAGGCCGATCGAAAGATGCCTGTCCTCGGCTGGGCCGAAGCGCTTGATCGTCTGTCGGATCGTCGAGAGGCGGTCGAGTATCTCCTTGGCCTCCTCGAGGAAATATTGTCCGGCAGGCGTCGTTGTCGTGCCGCGCGGTCCGCGCTCGAGCAACTGCACGCCGAGCTCCTGCTCCAGCGCACTGATCTGGGCACCGAGTGCGGGTTGGACGATGTTTAGAGCGGCCGCGGCCTGGGTGATGCTGCCGGTTTCACATACGCTGACAAATGATTCGAGCTGGCGGATACGCACCGGCCACATCCTCCCCGGCCATAGAGCGCGGCGCCTCCGACAGGACGCTCAGGACGCTCCATCACTTTGAACCTGCGCATGAGCCTTTTCGAGAATCGATTCCGATTTTCGGGCTAGCGCGAGATGACACTGCATGGGTGATCGAGTCCGTCAACCGCAGCGGCCTGTCCTGTTTTCCGATTTTTGGAAGGGCAAGCCCGCGGGGGGCTCACATCACGCCACCGCAGCGGGCACTGTGGCATGAAAGTGGCGGCGCGCAACTTAAATATTTTCGAGTGGCCCGGCCAAGTCCTATCGGCATTTGTGCTGCTGCCCAGGTCCCGGATGAACGCTGAACAACAACCAAATGAATTCTCGCAGGTTTTTCAGAACGGCGAGACTTCCCTGACCCCGCGTCAATGTGCCTGCGCCGCTCGTGCTGCCCAATAGTCCCATGCGCGGGCCAGGACCGGAGCTTCCAGGTTCTTTGCACCCGACAGCGCGACCTCGCGTTCGCTGAGCGGCTTGGGGTTGGCGTGCAAGCGGGTACGCATCAGCACGTCGCCATTGCGGCAGAGCTGAATGCTACGCATCACCAGTTCGCGGACCGATCGCCCGACGACGACGGCGCCATGGCCCCGCAGCAGGACCGCATTTTGGTTGCCGAGCGTTCGCGCCATAGAGGCGGCCTGTTCCGGCGTCGAGATCAGCATGTCGGTATCGCCGAATTCGTCCTGGCTGTCCCAGACTGGTACACTGATCCCGAGCGTGGCGGCGAGATGGGTCACCGGTATCCAGGGTATATCAGCCACGCAGAACGGCATGATGGCCGGGGAATGGAAATGACAGACCGCCATGACATCCGGGCGAAGCTTGAGGATGCCGCCGTGGATCACGCGTTCGATGTAGCCGCGACGCTCATCATATCCGAGAAGATTGGAGTCGAGGTCATAGCGCTGGATGTCTGCCGCGGTGACCAGCTCCGGGCTTCGGGAACGGGAGATCAAATATTCTCCCGCCGCCTCCGGAGAACGGATGCTGACGTGGCCGAAGGCGTCGAGCACGTCCTCGTTTGCGAGAATATGGTTGGCGGTGACGAGTTCGGCCAACACGGTTTGGAGATCGCTCATCGCTTCAGCATCCATCTTCGAGATCCTGTCAGACGACAACTTTGGTCATGATTCCGGCCGGGAAGATCTCATCCACCTTCATATGGCGGCTGGCGATCCCCTGCTGGTATGTGTAGAGCATCATCTGCTCGAAAGTGGGGCGGTTCTTGTCAATGCCGAACGGGAAGGGATCGCCGCCGAAGAAGGTGCGCATACGCCTTGCGTAGGTCGGAAGCCACGCCAGAGGGTAGCGTGAAACGGCGGGATCGAGCAGGCGTTCGAGACTCCTCCGCTTCGATTCGTCGAAGGCATTGTAGAGATTGCGGGCGATCCACGGATTGTCCTCGAGCAGGCGCTTCTTCATCGCGATAATGTGCATGATCGGCCAGATGCCCGTCTTCTGGTAATATTCTTCTTCCATCTCGAGGAAATCCGGGAACAGTCGTTCGACGCGCGAATCCTCTTCCAGGAAACAGGTCGGCGGACGGGCGATGATGACGCAATCGAGTTCCCCGGAAGCGAGCATTTCGGAAAGCGATTTATCCGAAACACGCGTGAGCGTCACCCCCTCGGGCAGCGCAAGCTCGACCTTCTCGATCCGGCCCGGAGCATTGGCGCCCGCTTGATACCAGTGCACGTCCTGCAGTTTGACGCCCGCATCATTGTGCATCCATCCGCGCATGTAAACGGCCGCCGAATGCGCCCATTCCGGCACGCCGATGCGCTTGCCTTTCAAATCCTGGGCCGTTTTGATGCCGCTTGCCTTGTTGACGTAGAACGAGCTGAAGCGAAACAGACGCGAGCAGATGACCGGCAAGCCGATGATGTCGCTATCCGGGCGGCTGACCTGAGCCATGAATTTGGCGAAGGAAAGCTCGGCGATATCCCATTCGCGATTGAAGGTGAAGCGCGCGAAAACCTCGTGATGCGACAGCATCGACCAGGTCAGGTCGATGCCTTCAGCGGTTACAGCGCCAGTGCGGAAATCGCGAAAATGATCATAGTCGGTCGTGGCGATGGAAAGCTTCAGACGGCTCATCATGATGTCCTGAAATTGAATTATATAGAAGGGCAGGTCAGCGCGTGATCACGTTGACCTTGGCCGGTTTGATGTTCACGAAGATGCGGCCGCCGATCGGCGTCCTGAGGCTCGGATGCGCCCGCGCCAGAAGCTTTGCGCCTCCGACGTTGACCATGTAGTCGACGCATTCACCCAGGAAGACCTTGGTATCCACCGTCCCCTCCAGGAGATTGCCGGTCACTCCATCCTTGCTCCCCTCTTCGAGGAGATGGACATTTTCCGGTCGCACCGCGACGGTGAGCTTGTCCTTGATATCGAGGGCCTCTTCCGCGGCAACCTCGATCTGGCCCGCCGGCGTTTCGACCGCCCAGTTCCCGGCCTCCTTCCCGCGTCCGAGCACCCTGGCTTCGAGGAAGTTGCTGGAACCTATGAAATCGGCGACGAAGCGCGCGCTCGGTGTTTCATAGATCTCGCGCGGCGAACCGAGCTGAACGATTTGTCCAGCATTCATCACGGCGATCTGGTGGGAGAGGGCCAGCGCCTCCTGCTGGTCATGCGTGACGTAGAGCGTCGTCAGGTTGAGCTCGCGTTGCAGGCGCTTGAGCTCGAAGCGCATCATGTCGCGCAGCTTGGCGTCGAGATTGGAGAGCGGCTCGTCGAGAAGCAGCAGCCGGGGTTCCATGATCAGCGCGCGCGCCAGCGCCAGGCGCTGCTGCTGCCCGCCGGAAAGCCGGGTCGCCTCGCGTCCGGCATAGGCTTCGAGCGCCACGGCCTTCAGGACGCGCTCCACCTTCTGCTCGATCTGCTGCTTGGAGAAGCGCGTCTTGGCGACACGCAACGGAAAGGCGGCATTCTCGAAGACGCTCATATGCGGCCAGATGGCGTAGCTCTGGAAGACCATGCCGAAATTCCTGTGGTTGGGCGCGATGAATATGCCCTTGCCCGCGGAATAGACGGTCACGTTCTCGACGCTGATCGAACCCTTGACTGGACGCTCGAGACCCGCGATCGAACGCAGCGTCGTCGTCTTGCCGCAGCCGCTTGGCCCGAGAAGCGTGAAAAGCTTGCCCTGCGGCACCTCGAAGGACACGTCCTGTGCCGCCCTGACGACCTTGCCTTTGCCATCGGCATATTCGGTGCTCAGACCGTGAACACTCAGCATGGTATTCTCCTCACATCCCCGTGCACGATGGCAAAACGGGATACCTTGCAGAACCTGATTTCGGGCCTCCCCATCACAATGGGGAGGCTCCTCCTCGACTTGTATTCCTACTTCACCGTGGCTTCGAACGTATCGCGCCACTTAGAGAGGTCGTCGAGCATCTTTGAAGAGTTGACGACCTGGATCTTCAGCCCTTCCGGCAGCGGAACGACGGCCGTGTTGGTCGGCGTGAAGCCGCGGTCGGCCAGGATCTTCTGTCCCTCGGTCAGCGTGAATTCCTGAAACAGAATCGCGGCAGCCGGATGCTCCGCCGTGCGTGCAACGCCAAGACCGTTGATACGGGCAACGGCAGGACCGAGCGCAAGCGCCTTGATCGGCGCACCGTCCTTGTTCATCTGGTCGACCTTGTAGAGATAGGTCGTCAGCGCCAGCGGCACTTCACCGGAGACGGTCAGGTTGGTGAGCAGCGTATGGCCCTTGCGCAGCGAGATGCCGTTCGTGGTGGCAAGCTTTTTGAAGAAGTCGAGACCTTCCTTCTCCGAGGGGAAGCTGTCGTCGACAGTCGCGAGCCAGTCATAGGCTTCCGCTTCCAGACCAACCTTTCCCTTCCAACGCGGATCGAGAAGGTCGTCCCAGGTCTTCGGTACCTCGGCGTCGCTGACAAGGCTGGTGTTGTAGGCAACCGTGATGATATTCAGACGGCTGCCGATCCACTCCTTGTGCTCGGGAACGGCCTGCGGGAAGATGTTCGCGGTCAGCGGCGAGGTGATCGGCTGAAAGATCTTCTCGCGATGCAGCGCTTCCAATTCCGGGCCGTTGGTTTCGATGACGTCGGCGTCATAGCGGCCGGCCTTGATTTCCGTGACGGCGCGGCGCAGCACGTCTTCCGAGCTGCCGCGCCAGGTGGTGACCGGGATACCATATTTCGCGCTGAATGCACGGGTAATGGCCGTGACGTCCTCGACCGGCGTCGCGGTATAGAGGGTCAGCGCACCTTCCTCCTTTGCAGCGGCGACGAGCTTCTCCGTGCGGTCCGCGCCCGTATAGCCCGCCAGTTCATCAATACTCGACTGCGCAAAAGCGGGGCCGCCGATGAGTGCGGCAATCAAGGCCAGCCCGCCGACCGAACGGCCGACAATCGAGCGAGTGTTCAACAATCCCAACATTTTTCCTCCCGTTGAATTTCGGATTGAACATTTCGGCTAATCATTTGAATGTATGTTCGAATTTGTCGCGCCATGCTGCCAGGTTATCGAGGGCGTCATCGGGATTGATGACCCTCACCTCCATGCCTTCCGGCAAGGGCACGATCTTGATGTTCGTGGGCGTGAACTGCCTGTCCGCCAGGATCTTCTGACCATCCGTGAGCGTGAAATCCTGATAGAGAATCGCGGCATTGGGATGCGGCGCCGTGCGCGCGACACCGAGACCGTTGATGCGGGCGATCGCCGGACCGATCGAAAGCCTCTTGATCGGAGCACCGTCGCGCTCCATCTGCGCGACCTTATAGAGATAGACGGTGAGCGCCAGCGGGACTTCGCTCGACGCTACGTCATTGGTCAGGAGCGGATGGCCGTTGTAGAGCCCGGGATGGTTTGCCGACATGAGCTTCTTGAAGAAGTCCATGCCCTCCTGCTCGGAAGGAAAGGTCTTGGCGGCCGTTGCAAGCCAGTCATAGGCGACTGCCTCGATGCCGAGTTTGCCGGCCCATTTCGGATCAAGCAGATCCTCCCACTTCTTCGGCAGATCGGCTTCGCTGACGGAATCCGGATTATAGGCCGCGGTTATAATGTTGAGACGGCTGCCGATCCATTCCCTGTGCTCGGGAACCGCGCCGGGAAAAATATCGGGGATCAGGGGCGACTGGATTGGCTCCAGCAGATGTTCGCGATGGAGGGCTTCCAACTCCGGACCATTGGTCTCGATCACATCGACATCATGCCGGCCGGCTTTCAGTTCCGTCACCGCGCGGCGCAGGACGTCTTCGGAGCTTCCGCGCCAGATCTGCACCGGGATTCCGTATTTGGCCTCGAAGGCCTTGGTAATCACGGTGACGTCTTCGACCGGCGTAACGGTATAGAGCTGCAAAGCACCTTCCTGCTTTGCGGCCGCAATCAACTTCTCCATGCGATCTGGGCCGGTGTAGCTCGCGATCGCGTCGATCGTAGACTGCGCATGCGCGCCGCCTGCAAGAGCCGCGGAAACGACGCCCACGAATAGGCTCCGTCGCGAGAAGCGCCATGATCTGCTTATGAATTCCAGCATGCCTTTCCTCCCATTCCTTTCTTCCAATGGAACTCGCCGACAGCTGCCCGCGAGCCCCCTCCTCCCCTCACGCCTCCTTGACGCCGAAGCGCTTGCCAACCACCTGCGCCAGCATGACGATCACAAACAGCACCAGGATCATCATCACGCCGAAGGCCGACAGCTCGACATATTGCCCGTTCTGCCACATCTCCCAGATGACTACGGAAACCACTTCCGAGCCGGGGCTGTAGAGCAGGACCGAGCTCGACAGCTCCCGCACCGAAACGACCAGGATGTAGATCCAGCCGGCCAGCAGGCCCGGCTTCAGCAGCGGCAGCACGATGCGCACGAAGCTCTGGCCCCAGGAGGCGCCGCTCATGGCGGCCGATTCCTCGAGATCCTTGTGAATCTGCAGCATGGAGGTGGTGTTGTAGCGGATGCCATAGGGCATGAAGCGCGTGACATAGGCGATGAAGATGATCCAGGTCGTCCCATAGACGCCGATGTCGAGATACAGATAGAAGATCATGATCGAGAGGCCGAGCACGAGGCCGGGAAAGACCATCGGTAACGAGGCGAGATTGTCGATCAGCCAGCGCGCCGGCAGCTTGGTGCGAATGACGATCCAGGAGATCACCGCCGTCAGCAGCATGATCGCGGTCGCCGCGCTGAAGGCCAGAATGGCGCTGTTCCAGACGGCCTGGCCAACGGACGGATAGTTCAGCACCGTTGCATAGGCGTTCAGCGACACTCTGCTGAGGGCACTCCAGGTCGGCACGCTGTAATATTTGTTCAGCGACGACCACAAAAGCACCAGGAAGGGAAGCACGATCACCAGGAACATGTAGACGACGATCAGACAGGCGGCCGGAACGCGCCATTTTCCGAGGTCGAAGGGCCTTGGGCGGAAGCCTTTGCCTGTCACCGTCGAATATTTGCTGCCCTGATTGGCCAGCCGCGACTGGAAATAGATGCCGAAGGACGCGATCGCCAGCAGCACGATCGCGTAAGCCGAGGCCAATCCGACATTGCTCGGATATTCGCGGATTGCATCATAGATGGATGAGGTGAAGACATCGATGCCAACAGGCGTGCCGAGCAGCGCCGGCACCTCAAAGGATTCCACCGCGCGCACGAACAGGATGAAGAAGGCGGCGACGAGCGCCGGCCAGACCAGCTTCAGCGTGATGCGGAAAAGGATCTGCCCCACGGACGCGCCCGACATCAGGGCGGACTCCTCGAGCGAGGGATCCATTGCCCGGAATGCGGCCGACATCAGCAGGAAGGCGACAGGGGAATAATGCAGCCCTTCGACCCAGATCATGCCGGTCATCGAATAGATGTTGAAGATGGGGTGAGTAACGCCAAAGGCATTTTTCAGGATGAGGTTGAAGAGCCCGATCTGCGGGCTCGTCATCATGATCCACGACACCGTGAAAAGGATCGAGGGAATGACGAGTGGCACGATGGAGGCCGCATAGAACATCATCTTGAAAGGCGTGTTCGTTCGCTCGTTCAGCCATGCGAAAAGCGTGCCTATGAAGAGCGCGAGACACGCCGTGCCGGTCGCGAAGATCACCGAATTGCGAAACAGCGGAATGATGCTGCTGTCGGTGAAGGCCTTGACATAGTTCTCGTAGGTGAACGCGGCCGGCACGTCGCCGGCCGCAGGTGTCATGAAGCTCTGCCACACCAGGAAGACGAGCGGAACGAGCGCCAGCCAGCCGACGATCAGAATGACCGCGGAGATGATGATCCATTTCAGGTTCACTTTCCCGGCTATTCCGGGCCGCGAAATCATTTTGGCGTAAGTACTGTCCTGCACTGTCATTCCGGCCTCCCAACCATGCATATATCGGCCGGGCCATCATGGTCCGGCCGATCAGGCAAACTCATCTTGCAGCGGCAAGATTGTCCTTATGGTAGCCCGCGATCTTCTGATAGTTCGCCGAGAGCTGTTCGAGGTCTTCGCGGCTGATGACGTCGTTGATGTCCTCGAAAGGCTTGTCATCCGTGCGCAGATAGACTTCACGCAGGATGGCGTCCGGTGGATTGGCCCGGTTGGTCAGGACGACCTTGGCGGTGGCCGGCCGGCGGATCTCCTCATAGGCATGCATCGCCTTCAGCACATTGCCTTCGCGTTCCAGCGCATCGGTGAGCGTCCGGCAATCAAGGATCGCCTGTGCGGAACCGTTTGCGCCGCGCGGATACATCGGATGGGCGGCATCGCCAAGCAGGGTGAGGTGACCAAACGTCCACTGGTCGAGCGGATCCTGGTCAACCATCGGATATTCGAGGATCTGATCAGCCGCCTTGAACATGGCGGGGCAATCGAGCCAGTCGAACTTCCAGTCCTTGACCACATCGAAGAAGTCTTCGAGGCGGCCCGGCTTGTTCCAGTCGCGCTGCGACTTGTACTTGTCGGTCTCGATGTCTACCACCCAGTTGATGAGCTGATTGCCTTCGGCATCGATATTGTCGCGGATCGGATAGATCAGCACCTTGGCCGTGTTCAGCCAACCGATGCGTACCATCGATGCGCCCGTCAGGAACGGCTTCCAGCGCGTGACACCCCGCCACATGTTGATGCCGGAATAGCGCGGCGGGCCTTCGTTCGGATAGAGCTGCTTGCGAATGCGGGAATGAATGCCTTCGCAGCTGACCGCCATTTCCACCGTTTGCGAGGGACGCGCCGAACCGTCGCGCGGATCGACAAAATGCAGCGTCACGCCATTGTCGGCATGGTCAAAGCCCGTGCACTGCCAGGCCGTCATCAGCCGGTCTTCGCCGATGCGCTCTTTGAAAGCCTTCAGCAGCACCATGTGCAGGTCGCCGCGGTGGATGGAGAATTGCGGCCATTCGTAACCGGCGTAGCGGCCGGTCGGCTCGCTGAAGATATGCTGGCCGTAACGGTTATAAAAACCGGATTCCTTGGTGGTGATCGCCACCTTGGCAAGATCCTCCTCAAGGCCCAGCCGGCACATTTCGCGGGATGCATGCGGCAGGAGGTTGATACCGACGCCTAGGCCCTTCAATTCGGGAGCCGCTTCGTAAACACGGGAGGGAATACCCTTTTCATGAAGCATGAGGGCGAGCGTCAGGCCCCCGATCCCCCCGCCAACAATCGTCACTTCCATTGTCAACTCCAATATCTCGTCACCACATGCCAAGTGGCAAAGTCCAAGCGCAAGCGTCTCCAACGGCAGTTGGAAAACACTCAATTCGAACAGTCAGATAAAACTGAAAAAGAAGAGTATCGACGCCGAAATCATATTCCGACGAGTGCGAACATACTTCGATTTACTACAGATTATCCTCCAACGATCACCAGATATTCTTTCAATGCGCAGCTTGCCGCGCGTCCTCGTCCAAAAGAACTCATCTGATGTTGAAAGGACAATAGGAGTGAAATTGACATAAAACAAATAGATAGATTTTTTGAGGGCATCTGAAAATCAGATGACTGACCATCTGAAATTGCTTCGGCTTTGAGCATGTCTGCGCTCGATATGGTTGCGTCAGACACCACGCGTCTGAAGAAACCATTCCGATCTTGGTTGCGGGAAACTGTCAGTCGATTTCGACCTGAGCAGTGGCAAAGGGGATCGCCGGATTGGCCGCGATGAATTCCCCGAGCGCGGGTTGCCCACAGAAGACGGGAAGAACCGCCTTTGGCCGGACCTGGTCGACCAGCCAAGCGACATCGCTTGCGCGCGGATGCACGTTCCAGCGGATGAACTTCGCCCTCCTCTCTGACAACAGCTTCTTACCGGGCGTGTCGTCGGCAACGTGGCCGGTGAAGACGATATGGGCAGTGCCGTCGACGGCAAAGCGGGATGCAAGGGGCTCGGCAACGCCGCTGCCGGCATCGGCCGTCGCCGCGATCATGACACCGCCCTGCACTGACGTCTCTGTCAACTCGCCGGCCTTACCAAGCATGTCATAGAGCCGCCGCTTGCCTTCCTCGGACACCTCTCCTGCCTTGCTCTCGATGAGCCTGGCGGCGATGCCGCGATGAGCCTTGCAGATGGAAATGTCGACTCCCGCTTCTGCGAGCAGAACGGCGACGTCAAGGCCCCTGCCCGCCGGCGGCATCGGCAGCAGCAACGGGCCTGTGGCGGCCTCATCCAAGATCTGGCGAACACCGTCCGTAAGCGGCGCATCGTAATCGCCGTAGGAGGCATCGCAGATCAGCACGACAGCAGCCGGCGGCGGATCGAAATCGTAGAGCTCGCTTTCGAGCGTCCAGTCGCCGGTATAGAGAACGCCACCCTCGCCGCCAATCCGCATCCAGATGCCACCCGGCGCGTGCGAAGCGCGACCCGTCTCCACCTTCACATCGAGAATCTCTGTTGTGCCGCGCAAGGGCAGGTCGCGGGTTGCATCGAGTGCCGGATGGCCGACGATCTGTCGGACCATCGCTGTGGCGTAGACGGGAGGCGCGCCGATCTCTTTCAGGAGATGCAGCGCGCCGACGTGGTCCTTATGGCTGTGGCCGATCAGGACGGCATCGATCCTGCCCAGCCCTGAGACATCCGGATAGACGCCGGTTTCCGGACCCTCTCCGAGATCGAGAAGAAAGCGTCGGTCGGAAATCTCGACCAGGAAGCAGGCGGGCGTCTTGCCGCCGTAACCGGAAATCGCCTGAACTTTCATAACGCTGCTTTCATGGCGCTCAATCTTCGATGACGCTGCCGCGGCGCAACAGCCCGAGCAGGCCGAGCGGCAGGAGCGTCGTAATCACGATGGCTATAAAGGCCATTGCCATGCCGAGACCGATCGAACCCTGCTCGAATTGCCGCCAGATGAAGGTCGCGATCGTCTGCATGCCGACAGGAGCAACGACGACGGAGGCGACAAGTTCCCTCGAGGCCAGCGCGAAGACGAGAAGCATGGACGAGGCAAGGCTCGGCAGGACCAGCGGCAGCATGATGCGGCGAAAGGCGGTCAGGCTGTCTGCGCCGCAGACGCGCGCGGCCGCCTCCAGATTGTCGCCGATCTGCTGGAAGGCCGCCGTCGTGTAGCGCACCGGCTGCGGCAGGAGGATGCAGCAATAGGCAAGCAGCAGGATGAAGCCGGTGTTGTAGGGCGTGAACGGCAGCCCCGGCATGTTCCAGGCAAGAATCAGCCCGACCGCAACGACGATACCCGGCAGCGCATTCGGCAGGATGGTCATGATGTCGATCGCCGTGCGCCCTCGGATTTTCGTCTTCACCACTGTATAGGCTGCAGTGACGCCGATCAGCCCGGTGATCAGCGCCGTGCCGATGCCGAGCGAGAAACTGTTCACCAATGCGCCAAGCGCACCGGCACTGTTGCCGAAGACCGACATGAAATTGGCGAAGCTGACATTGTCGAGCGCCAGCCCGCCCGAAATCGTCCGCGATAATGCGGTTGCGAGGATAGCCAGCAGCGGCACGCCGGTCGCAAGGAAAGCCACCACCGCAAAGGCGATCAGCACAGGGACCTTCAGGGCGCCGAGCGGGCGCTTGTCCTTTGCCTGCGGCTTGCCGCCGACGGTCTGATAGGAACGCCGCGAAAGAATCCAGTGCTGCAACAGGAAGGTTGCAAGCGACATGGCGACAAGCACCAGGGAGAGGATGGCCGCGCCCGGCAGATCGATCGGCCAATCCGTGACGCGAAGATCGATGCCTGTCACCAGCACCTGAAAACCGGCGCGGCGGCCGAGGGCGGCCGGCGTGCCATATTCCTCGATCGCGGCGGCAAAGACCAGCATCAGGCTGGCGGTCAGGCCTGGTGCCGAAAGCGGCAACGTGATGCGCCAGAAGGCTCTTGCAGGCGTTGCCCCGAAGACGCGGCCGACGTCGGCATAGCGTGCGCCGACAGCCTCGACCGTGCGCGATACCGCGAAATAGACGACCGGAAAGGTGTTGAAGGCCATGACAAGCGTCATGCCGAACAGCGAGAAAAGGGTGGGCGCGAGATTGAAGCCGGCGAGTTGCTGCAGATAGCCCCGCGGCTGCAGCGTCATGATCCAGCCGAGGGTCGCGATATAGGGCGGGATCATGAAGGGCACGAGCAGCAGCACGTCCCAGAGCGGCGCGAGCGGAATTCTGTAGAGTGCCCGGAAAACACCCAGCGGCACTGCGACCAGCGCCGAGGCGAGTACCACGCAACAGCCGAGCAAGATCGTGTTGCCGCCCATCCGGATGAGCGAGTTATCGGCAAGCGTCGCAAAGAGCGGGGAGAAAGGGCTCGCGAACGAGCCCTGTCCGAGATCGGGGAAGATGCCCTGAAGCACCACGGCCACGAAAGGAACGGCAACGACGAGGACGAGACCTGCTGTGGCGAGCCACGCGGCCGGAACCGAGCCGCCGATGCCGTTCGATCGCATAGGCCGTGCCTTACTTCGCGCCGAGCGTGTCGGCGAACTGCTTCAGCGTTTCCTTGCGCTTGCCGTAGACGGCAGCCGTGTCGTACTTCAGCAGCTTGAGATCGCTGATCAGCGGGCGATTTGCCGCGACGTCCGTGCGCGATGGCATCAGCATTTCGCCGGCGACAGTCTTCTGACCTTCGTCGGAGAGCATGTAGTCGATGAACTTCTTGGCGTCGTCCTGGTTTTTCGACCAATTCATGATCATGGCCGGGCGCGGCGCGATGACTGTGCCGGAAGCCGGGAAGACCACTTCGATATTTTCCCCCTTGGCCTTGGACGCGAGCGCGATGTAATCGACGGCACCGAAGACGGCTGCCTTCGCACCCTGCAGAACCGGGTTCAGCGCATCGGCATTGGCGCCGGCAATGATGGCGCCGTTTGCCTTGAGATCCTTGAAAAGCTTCCAGTCATCCTGGCCTGCGAGAGCAGCGGTCAGTTCGAAGGACGAGCCGGACTGAGCCGGGTCCGGAATGTTGACGAGGTCCTTGTATTCCGGCTTCGTCAGATCGGCCCATTCAGAAGGCTTGGGCGTACCGCTCTTGGTGTTCCAGACGATGCCGAGAGCCGAAATGCCCTGAGCGACTGCAGTGTCGGTCTTCAGGAAGTCAGGAACCTTGGCCGCATTCGGGCTGGTGTAGGCAACGAGCCAGCCGCGCTTCGTGAAATCGGTCGCCGTGTCCCAGGAAGCCGAGATCACGACGTCGACGACGGGGTTTGCGGCCTCGGCCTCAATGCGAGCCATAACCTTGCCGGTCGTTGCCTGGAAGACGTTGACCTTGATGCCGGTCTGCTTTGTGAAGCCGGCCGACAGCTTGTCGATCAGACTCTGCGGACCAGCGGTGTAAACGGTGACGTCGGCATGCGCGACGCCGGCCATGAAGGCGGCCGCTGCCAAGCCCAGTGTAATGCTCTTAATGGATTTAAACATTTTCAATTGTCTCCATTTTGGATTTACTGCTCTCATTTGAAAACCAGCGAAGATGAAGGGTGTCGACCCGAAGCCCGACGGTTTCGCCGGCACGAAGCTTGATGCGGCTCAGCACCTGAAGTTCGATCGGTATCCGAGTGGATATCAGGCGGACCGTCGCCATGTGTCCGTCTCCGCGAAATTGCGAACGCAGGACGGTGCCGTTGAGAACCGCATTGGACGGTTCTGCAAGATGAAGGGCATCGATCGGCAGCAACACATGCGTCGTCCCAACCGGAATGCCGCTGCCGGCATGCGGCAGAAGGGTGATGTCGCTGTCTTTGAAAACCCAAAGGTCGTTGCGCCTTTCGATGGCGGCGACACGGCCGAGGCGCAGAAATTCGGCGACCTCCGCGCTCGCCGGCGTATTGATCAGGACATCGGGGCTTGCCAGTTGTTCGATCATGCCCGCGCGCATCACAGCCACCTCGTCGGCAAGCGTCAAAGCCTCATCGTGGTCATGCGTGACGTAGATCGCAGTCAGATCGAGCGTGGAGATGAGCGTGGCAAGCTCACCGACCATGTTTTCGCGGAGCTCGCGGTCGAGATTGGAGAGCGGTTCGTCAAAGAGGATCAGGTCCGGTTCCGCGACGATGGCGCGGGCGATCGCGACACGCTGCTGCTGGCCGCCGGAGAGCTCGCTCGGCCTTCGATCGGCATAGCCGGCAAGGCCAACACGCTCGAGCGCGCGGGTCGTACGGCTCTCGCGTTCCGCCCTGTTGAGGCCACGCATTTCCAGAGGGAAGGAGACGTTGCCGCCGACACTTAAATGCGGCCAGAGAGCATAATCCTGGAAGACCATACCGAGGCCGCGCCGCTCCGGCGGAACGAACGTTCCCTGCTTCGCATCCGCGACCATCTGCCCTGCGATCGCGATCGCTCCCCTGGTCGGCGCCAGAAGTCCGGCGACCAGTCGCAGCAATGTTGTCTTGCCGCAGCCGGAGGGACCGAGAAGGGCAAGCGTACGGCCTTTTTCCAGTGAAAAATCAACGCCGCGCAGCACCGCCGTCCGCCCATAACTGAGCTCCAGCCCTGCTGCGGCAACGGCAGCAATGGGAGCACGGGAGGGGGTGTCCATGGGAAACCGGATGTCGCTTTCTGAAAAAATAAGGCGACATTTAGGCACGCCACATGACAGCTTTGCGACAGTTTCATTTCAGTTCCGTGACATTGGTTGTCACGCAGCCGCAAATGCCAAAATAGTTGCGGCCGCTGTGAATTTCAGCGGCCGCCCAGGCTGTTATCCCTACCTGTTGCTCAGGCGCCGATTGCCTGTTTCACGCGTTCCCGCGTCAGCGGCAGGTCGACCAGTCGTTTGCCGATCGCATTTCGAATGGCGTTCGCGACGGCGGCCGAGGTCGGTCCCTGTGCCGCTTCGCCGGTGCCAAGGAAAGGCTCGCCTGGCCGATCCATCACATGAACCTCGATGCTATCAGGCACGCTTGCAAAGCGCATGATCGGATAGCTCGCCCAATCGGTGCTCGTGATCCGCGTTTTGTCGAAGGTCACGCCTTCATAGAGCGTCCAGCTGATCGATTGCAGGATGCCGCCTTCCGTCTGGTTGCGGATGCCGTCCAGGCTGACTACTTCGCCACTGTCGATAGCCGAAACAGCGCGCAGAACTCGAACGCGTCCGGTTTCCTGCTCGATCTTGAGTTCGAGCGCAATCGCCAGATAGGCTGCGTGGTTTTTATAGCGGGCGAAGGCAAAGCCGCGGCCGTGACCCGCAGGCATTTCACCCTGCCCCCAGCCGAACTTTTCCGCAGCCATCCTTACGACGTCGCTCGCCCGCGGGTCCTGGAGGTGGCGCAGCCGGAATTCCACCGGATCGGCCTTGGCGGCAATGGCGAGTTCGTCCATGGTGCTTTCAATGGAGAAGACATTGGCGTAGGCGCCGAGCCCTCTGAGCGCGGAAACCCGCACCGGCATATCCGGCAGGAAATGCCACAGGACCTTCTTGTTCGGAATGACATAGAGCGGATCGGCATTGCGGTCGCCATTACCAACCGGCGTGATGACCATCTTGGCGGGATCAGGCAGGAATGGATTCTCTTTCAGCTGTGCCGCAAGCAGCGCGCCGGCGCTGCCCGGTCGCGTCGCGTGGGTATTGCTCCAGACATCGAAAGTCCAGTTGTCGATCTTGCCGTTTGCGTCGAGCGAGGCGCGAACCTTGGTTACCATGCCGGGGCCATAGGGCTCCCAGGCATGCTCCTGGTCGCGCATCCACTGGACGCGCACGGGGCGCCCCGGGATTTTCGTGGCGATCAGGGCAGCATCCGCGGCGGCATCGTCCGCCCCGTTATGACCGTAGCAGCCGGAGCCCTCGGTGTGGATGAGTCGCACCTTCTCCTGCGGCATGGCCAGCATCTGAGCAATCGCCTTGCGGTCGGGGAAGACACCCTGCGTATGTGTCCAAACGTCGATCGTTCCGTCATCCTTCATATGGGCGACGCCGCAGGAAGGACCGATAGATGCATGCATCGTGTAGGGCCGCGTGAACATTGCCTCGAAAGTGGCGCCGTTCGGAAAGGCGGGAGCACCCGCTTCGGCCACGGTGCCGACTTCCCGCTCCAAGCTCTGGAGTACCGCCCAAAGGTTCGCCTCGTCGGGCAGGGTTTCGTGCTCGTCCCATTGTGCAGACCGCTGAAGGGCATGCATGGCTTTGATCGCCTGGAATTCCCCTTCGGCAACGACGGCCAGGAAATTGCCGTCCTTGATAACTGAAATGACGCCGGGCATCGCTTCGACACGGGCGGAATCGAGGGATTTCAGTGTAGCGCCGGGGCTCGGCGGCCGAACGACACGGGCGTGGACCATGCCGTCGGGCCTGATATCCTGGACGTAGGCAACGCCACCGGTGACCTTGGCCGGGATGTCGACGCGCTGGACCGGTTGTCCCATGACGGTGAACAGCGCCTGCGGCGTCAGTTTCGATTGCGGCTGGGCCTCGACATGCAGGAACTGGCCGGAAACGAGCTCGCCGTAGCTTGCCGATTTTCCTTCGGGACCGACGATCGCCTTCTTCTCGGCCCTGAGTTTCTCGGCGGGCTGGCCGAAGCGGCGACCGGCCTCGGCAATCAGCAGCTCGCGGACCTGGGCTGCGGCGTTGCGGATCGCGGTGCCGCTGTTCTGCATCGACTGGCTGCCGGCAGTAAAGCCTTCATCAGCCGTTCTGCCGGTATCGGCGGTGACAAGCGTGATGTCGTTCGGCTGTAACTTCAGCTCTTCCGCCGCCACCTGGATCAGCGCCGTGCGGATACCTTGTCCAAGTTCCGCCTTGCCGGTGAAGACGGTGATCTCGCCACTGGAATCGATTTTGATCCAGGAATCGAGGAAGCGGTCGTCATCAAGGCTTCCCGGCAGTTTGGGCGGTTCGGCCGCCGTCGGCGGCTGGGTCGCCTCCTGTCCGAAGGCTTGTGCGGCGGAGAATGCGACGACAATGGCGCCTGTTCCGACAAGCAGGCTCCTGCGGGTGATCTCTTCTTTCATGAGGTTGTCCATCAGCCTGCGCTCCTGTTCGAAGCCGGCAATTCGGCCGATTGCATGAGCTCGCTCGCACGCTTGATCGCTGCGATAATGCGCATATGCGTGCCGCATCGACAGAGATTGGTACGCAGCGCCGTGCGGATTTCATCGTCGCTCGGCTTGCTGCTCTTTTTCAGGAGCGCAGCGGCACTCATCATCATGCCGGCAATGCAATAGCCGCATTGCGCCGATTGCTTTTCGATGAAGGCTGCCTGAATGGGTCCGGGATTATCGATCGTGCCGAGACCTTCCACGGTCGTGACTTCCCTGCCCTGAATAGCAAGAAGAGGTGTGACGCAGGAAAGAACGGCGGCCCCGTCGACCAAGACGGTGCAGGCGCCGCATTGTCCGAGGCCGCAGCCGAATTTCGCTCCGTTGAGCTCAAGATCGTTGCGCAGAACATAGAGAAGCGGCGTATCCGGTTCCGCCTCAATCTGGTGGCTTTGTCCGTTGACACTGAGCGATATGGTCATTTCTGCTCCTTCGCGCCGACGTTGAGCGGCGCCCTTTCAATGCCGTCGGATGGGCGGACGGCGACGAAATGTTCGCCGGACCGCGTTCGGCTGACGAGGCCGGTCAGATCACCCCACGGCTCCTGGTCGGTGAAGCGCTTCCGCAGATAGGTAAGCAGGTCCGCGATCTGCTGGTCGTTCAGCGCATTGCCGAAGGCCGGCATGATCGCGCTCGCCGCGCCATCCGCAGGCGGCAGGCCGAACATCGTGACATTGATGATGTTCTGCGGATTGGGCGCATTGACGGCGGTACTCAGATGAAAGTTCATACCGCCATATGGCGGCCGGCCGTTGTCATGACAGTTCGCGCAGGCAGCGCTATAGATCGCGGCTCCTGGCAGCGCGGCAAGTTCGGCAGAGTCCTTGCTCTCGCCATTGGAAACAGGAACCACGTTCGCGTTTCCGTATTGAGCCTTGAGGGTTTCCGCCTTCTGCACACGCTCGGGCGACGGCGAGCCCACGAGGGAGGCGACATAGGTCGCAATGGCATTAACGTCACCGTCGGAGAGGCCGCCGAGATTGCCGGTGACTTCCGCCATCGGTCCGCGCGAAACGCCATGCAGCTCATGCCAGCCGTGGCGCAGATAGAAGGCGAGCGCATCCTTGTCCCATGGCACGGGCGACACGGATTGCGCGTTGATCGCATAAGCCTGCCAGCCTTCCGCCTCACCACCTGCAAAATGCTTGCTGCCATCTTCTGCGCCAAGCTCGTTCCTGGGCGTATGGCAGGCGCCACAGTGGCCGAGGCCCTCGGCGAGATAGGCACCGCGGTTCCACTCATCACTTTGGTTCGGGTCCGCCCGATAGGCGCCACCCTTCAAGAACAGCATCTTCCAGCCGGCAAGAATGGGCCGGACATTGAGCGGGAACGGCAGTTCGTTTTCCGGTGCACTGGCTTTGACCGGTGCACGTGTCATCAGGAAAGCGTAGAGGGCGCGATTGTCCTCGTCGGTCACGCGGGTGAAATGATCATAGGGAAAGGCCGGATAGAGATGGTCTCCCTCGCGATCCACCCCTTCGCGCATCGCGCGCCGGAAAGCCGCCTCACTCCAGCGCCCGATGCCCGTGTCGGGATCCGGCGTGATGTTCGTCGAATAAATCGTCCCGAAAGGCGTCGGCACTGCAAGGCCTCCGGAAAACGCCTCTTTTCCGGGGACCGTATGACAGGCAATACAGTTTCCAACCGCGGCGAGGCTTGCCCCCTCGGCCACCAGATGTGGATCGAAACTTGCATGCTGGCTGGGCTCTTCGGGCGCGATCTCCGAGCGCCATGAGAAGGCGAAGAAAGCGAGGCCGAGGATCAGTATTAAGGTGAGAATAGATGAAAGAAATCGAATGGGGCGCATTGCCGGTATGAACCCTCCAGGCGAACAAACCGCATTAACGATAATGCTCGTGAGCACTGCTCGGTTCCAAAGAATTCGGGGAGACTCTTCTTTTTTCTACAAAAAGTTGACCGGCCGCGAGGCGATGACAGGCATTCCCGCCTCAGCTAAACCCACGGCTGAGACAATTTAGCAAACCGTCGCCGTGCGTTCGACGGCGCCGGGCGGCATTACAGCCGGATGATTTCAGGTCGAATCGCCCTGAAATCTGAATCCGTCTCCAAATTAAAAAGTTAGAGCGGGATGTCGCCCGAAAACCGCGTACACTTTTCGGCATCCCGCTCTAATCGCCTGTCATGTATTTGACGCAAATCTTACTGATATTGCTCTTGGTTTCGTTATCGAGCATCCGCATATTCCGGTTATCCAGCATGGCTTCATGTCCGCCGCGGCAAGGTAGGATATTCCGTTCGATGGAGAGAAAGGATCTCCGTCGGCGATATTGCATGGCAGCAAGGCGCGCATCAGACGCGCAGATATTCGCGAGCTGATGGCACGCTGACCGTTCAGCCCCATCAAAGGGGATAGCTATGACCAAGAATGTTTATCATGTCCTTTTTCTTTCCCGGAGAAATTCCGCCCGAAGCATCCTTGCGGAAGCCATTTTGAACAAGATCGGAAAAGGGCGTTTCCATGCGGTCAGTGCGGCGGTCGACCCGGCGCATGAGATCGAGCCCGAAGTCCTGGATCTCATGCGGATAAACGGCCTGCCTGCAGAGAATGTTCGGCCCAAGCACTATCGCGAATTTGCGGAACACGATGCGCGCGAGCTCGACTTCGTCTTTACACTGAGCGATACGGCCGCCGGCGAGCCGTTGCCCGAATGGCCAGGAATGCCATTGACGGCCCACTGGCGTTCCTCCGATCCGGTTTTAGCCGAGGGAGCCGACTGGGAGAAAAAGCAGGCTTTCGCCCGCGTGATGACTGAACTTGAGCGTCGACTCGGCATCTTCGTCAATCTTCCCTTCGAAGCACTGGACCGAATGAGCTTGCAAAGCAAGATCGACCAGATTGCAGGTTTGAAGCCGGGAACATCAGAATAAAAGGGTGTGCCGATACCTGCACGCGTTTGGCTGAAGCCGATGTAGCCTCCATCAGTATAGCGCCTGGCTTGCGCCGATTTCGGGCTTTGGCATTTCACAACTCTTACGATTTCGCGACGGCCGGTGCGGATGCACTTGACATAGTGAAGAATAAACCAGCGAATTATTCCGACTGGAAAATCGGGTTGAGTGATTATGGGGGCAACAATGATATTATTATTCGCATTTCTAATTGGTATCATCGCGGGTCTGCGGGCGATGACGGCACCCGCTGCGGTCGCATGGGCTGCCTATCTCGGCTGGTTCGATGTCTCGCAGACGCCGCTTGCCTTCATGGGCTATCGCTGGACGCCCTGGATCTTCACACTGTTGGCGATCGTCGAACTCATCACCGATCAGCTTCCCTCCACGCCAAGCCGCAAGGTGCCGATACAATTCGGCGCACGCATCGTACTTGGCGCACTTGCCGGCGGGACAATCGGCGCATCCGGCGGATCGCTCGTCGGCGGCCTTATCGCAGGTATCATCGGCGCCGTCGCCGGAACCTATGGTGGCGCTGCAGCACGCAAGCAGCTTGCAGCGGCATTCGGCAAGGATGCACCCGCCGCGCTCATTGAAGACGTTGTTGCAATCGGAGGCGCGATCTTGATCGCGGCAATCACATGAAGAACTTTGACGCAATCGTCATCGGTGCCGGCCAGGCCGGGCCGTCCCTGGCCGGCAGGCTGATCGAAGCCGGCATGACCGTCGCCGTGATCGAACGCAAGTTTATCGGCGGCACCTGCGTCAACGCCGGCTGCATGCCGACGAAGACCCTGGTCGCCAGCGCCCGCGCGGCGCGCGCCGCGAAGGTGGGGGGCGACTATGGCGTACTGATTGCGGGCGATATCGCGGTCGATATGGCAAAGGTCAAGGCGCGGGCCGAGACGGTCATCATGAATGCCCGCAACGGCCTAACGGACTGGTTAAAAGGAATGAAGGGACTTACGCTGATTGAAGGCCACGCGCGCTTCGAGGACGCCAGGACCATCACCGTCAACGGTGATAAACTCACTGCCCCGCGCATCTTTCTCAATGTGGGTGCCCGGCCCTCCATTCCCGACATGCCGGGGCTTACCGACATCGAATATCTCACCAGTACTTCGATCATAGGGCTTGATCGGCTGCCGCGGCATCTCGCCGTCATTGGAGGCAGCTACATCGGCCTTGAATTCGCACAGATGTATCGCCGTTTCGGTGCCGAGGTGAGCATCGTCGAGCGGGGGCCGAAACTCGCGCCGCGTGAGGACGAGGATATCTCGACGGCAATCGAGGATATTCTTCGTTCTGAAGGTATTGCCGTACACACAAATGCCGATGCTATCGCCTTCGCCAGAAAGGGTGACGGCATCGCCGTCACGGTTGGAGCAGGCAGAGCCGAAATAGAGGCAAGCCATTTGCTGATTGCGACCGGTCGCCAGCCGAATACTGATGACCTTGGGCTTGAGGCCGCCGGTGTTGCGACCGACCAGAAGGGCTACATCACGGTCGACGACACGCTCGCAACCAATGTCGCAGGCATTTGGGCGATGGGCGACTGCAACGGCCGCGGCGCCTTCACCCACACGTCCTACAATGATTTCGAGATTCTCGCCGCCAATCTGCTCGACGGCGAGAACCGTCGCCTGAGCGACCGCATTCTCGGCTACGCGCTCTACATTGACCCACCCCTCGGCCGCGTCGGAATGACGGAAAAGGAAGCGCGCGCGAGCGGCCGCAGGATCGTTATCTCGACCCGGCCGATGAGCCGTGTCGGCCGCGCCGTCGAGAAGGGCGAGACGAAAGGCTTCATGAAGGCGATCGCCGATGCCGACACAAAGCAGATCCTGGGCGCCGCAATTCTGGGCGTCGAAGGCGACGAGGCGATCCACGGCGTCCTGGACGTGATGAATGCCAAGGCTCCTTACCCCGTATTGCAATGGGCCGTACCAATCCATCCGACGGTGTCGGAGCTGATCCCGACGCTGCTTGGCGATCTGAAATAGCGGCAAAGGCAGCGCTCGGAGTGCAAACTCTTCAAGCGCCTTCGGCAACGAAGTGCTGCTCACCGATGTTGACGAGCCTGTTATAGATCGGAACGAAATCCAGCGGCCGGATCGGGCTTCTGATCTCGCGTGCGTTCTCGTTGTAGAGTCGGCGCTCACGGCGCGGATCGGGTACGGGTACGGCTGAAAGAAGCTGCCGGGTGTAATCATGCTGCGGGTTCTCGAAGACCTGCCTGCGCGTGCCGACCTCGACGAATTGGCCGCTATACATGACCGCGACGCGATGGCTGATCTGCTCGACCACTGCCATATCGTGCGAGATGAAGAGATAGGCAATGCCGGTATCGTTCTGGATCTCCTGGAGCAGGTCCAGCACCTGCGCCTGGATCGAGACATCGAGCGCCGAGACGCTTTCATCGGCGATGATGACCTTGGGAGACAACGAAAGCGCGCGAGCGATGGAGATGCGCTGTCGCTGGCCGCCCGAAAATTCGTGCGGATAGCGATCCGCCTGTTCCGGCAAAAGCCCGACGCGGCGAAATAGATATTCGACCCGGTCCTTGAGCTCACGGCCCTTGGCGATTCCATGGATCAGCAGCGGTTCGGCTACGAGATCGCCGACACGGTAGCGCGGGTCGAGGGAGGCATAGGGATCCTGAAAAACCATTTGCACGTCGCGCAGGACCGGCTTCATCGCGGCGCGCGAAAGGCCGCTCGTCTCGCGGCCCCCCACGCGGATGGAACCCGTCCAAGGGATCAGGTTCATCAGCGCCTTGCCGGTGGTCGACTTGCCGCAGCCCGATTCTCCGACGAGCGCCAGCGTCTCGCCCCTGCGGATCGAAAATGTCAGCCCTTCGACCGCGTGCACACGGCTCACGGGGCGCTGCAGGATGCCGCCCTTGATGTCGAAGCGCACTGTCAGGTCTGCGACATCGATGACGATGTCATCCTTCGGTACTGTTGCCGTCGGCGCAGCAACCACCGCCGCTCTCGCCCGCTTGGGGGCATAGGTACCGTTCATTTCCCCGAGCTTCGGCACGGCGTCGAGCAGCATTTTCGTATAGGGCTCACGCGGGTTGGCGAAAATCTCTCCGACGGCGCCGTATTCGATCGCCTTGCCATCCTTCATGACAAGCACATGATCGGCCATTTCTGCGACGACGCCCATGTCGTGGGTAATCAGGATAACGGAGCTGCCGCGTTCCTTCTGCAGGTGGCGGATGAGGCTCAGGATCTGCGCCTGAACGGTCACGTCGAGCGCAGTGGTCGGCTCGTCCGCGATCAGGATATCGGGCCCCTGAGACAGTGCGATCGCGATCATGACGCGCTGGCGCATTCCGCCTGACAGCTCGTGCGGATACTGGCTGAGCCGGCGCGCCGCATCAGGGATCTGCACCTGGTCTAGCAGACGCCTTGCTTCGGCCATTGCCTCCGCATGGCCGAGAGCCTTCTGTGCAGTGATCGCTTCCGTAAGTTGGCGGCCGATAGTCAGCACGGGGTTCAGTGACGTCATCGGCTCCTGGAAGATCATGCCGATCTCCCTGCCGCGCAGCTTGCGCAGTGCCTCGCCGGAAAGCGTGAAGATATCCCGGCCCTTGAACAGTGCCCTCCCCGAAGCGACGCGAGCGCTCGGCTTCGGCAGAAGCTGCATCAGCGACAGTGCCGTCATCGATTTGCCCGAGCCGCTTTCACCGGCGATGCAGAGCGTCTCGCCGCGCCTGAGATCAAAGCTCAGGCGATCGACCACGGCCTTCGCCCCGGAGGGCGTCGCGACCTGGACGACGAGATCGCGGACAGAGAGAAGTGCTTCGGAAGATGTCTCGGCTATAGCGGTCATAGGCACATTTCAGTTGCGAAGATGATGAGGCCGCATCGAGATGCGACCTCCTGGTTGCGTCATTCGAAGACGATGCGCGGGAAATAGAAGGAGACGACCCAATTCGGCATATCGACGATCTCGCTGATGCGCAGATCGCCGCAGACCGAGCAGAGCATGTAGGCGTCTTCAGCCGAAAGGTTGTACTGCTTGCCGATGAGGTCGATCATGTTCGAGACGGCGGCCTTGGCGCCTCCCATGAGATCCGCGCCGATGCCCGTCGTCACCTCGTAGCCCTTGGCGTCGAGATGACGAGTGACCGGTCCGGGCGTCGTGAAACGCGGCATGGAGAGATTGGCATCCTTCACCAGATCGAGCGTCACGGTGACGTTCATCTGGCTTTCGATCGCAGTTCCGCAAACTTCGCCGTCCCCTTGGGCGGCATGCGTATCACCGATCGAAAACAGCGCGCCTTCAACCTCGACCGGCAGGTAAAGCACCGAACCGGCCGCCAGATCGCGAATATCCATGTTGCCGCCGACACGACGCGGGGGCACGACGGAGTGCAGGCCGGGCTCCGCAAGCGCAAGACCGATGGTTCCCGCAAAGGGCTTCAGCGGTACTTTGCCGTGCTTTCCGTATAGCGCCGGCTCCAAGGTCGACGCGTTGTATTTCCAGAGCAGCAGTGCGGGGTCGGTGAACTGGTCGGCGAGCAGGCCAAAGCCCGGAATGTTCGCCGTCCAGCCAAAGCCTGAGGGCTCGAAATCATGGATTGTCACCTTCACCGCATCGCCGGGCTTAGCCCCGTCGATATAGATCGGGCCCGTCACCGGGTTGACCTTGGAGAAGTCCAGCGTGGAGACGTCCGCAACGGTGCTTTCGGGCTTGAAATGACCGCTGCCGCTGTCCCTGCATTCAAAATGGATCTTCGAGCCTGGCGCCACCTTTTCGACGGGCGGGATCGAACGGTCCCACCCGAAATGATGATGCGCGCCGTGGATGGTATAGTTGCAGTTATTGCACATCTTTGGCGTAAACCTGATCGTAGTGGATGGGGATGTGGACCGGATCGACGAAGATCGCATCCGGACCGCCGAGCCGCTCGGAGCGGATCGTGAAGCGTTGCTCGTTGAAGACCGGCACCCAGGGCGCATCCTTCATGATGTCGGTAAAGATCGAGCGCCAGGCTTCCTCACGCTCCGCCTTCTTGGCCGGATCGACGATCGAGTCGGCCGCCGCAGCACGGGCATCGAGATCCTTGTTGCAGTAGTAGGACCAGTTCCAGCCACCCTTGACCGCGCCCGAGCAGCCGAGGATCGGACCGTAGAAGTTGGACGGATCCGGGAAGTCGGCAATCCAGGCCATGCCGCCCGACCAGATCATCGGCGCCTGATCCGGCTCGCCGCCTGCAGCGATCACGTTCGCCTGGGCAAGCGCCTTGATCTCGGCCTTGATGCCGACGGCGGCGAGATCCTGCTGGATCGCCTGGGCGATACGCGGCTGCGGATCGGTGTTGTAGACATAGAGCTCGGTCGTAAATCCGTCCGGATAGCCTGCGTCGGCGAGCAGCTTCTTTGCTCCCTCGACGTCATATTTGTAACCCGCGTAGTCCTTGGCATATCCCGGCATTGAGGGCGGCAGAGGCTGGTTTGCCGGCACGGCGCGGCCGTTGATGATGCGGATGATGCGCTCCTTGTTGATCGCCATGTTGACGGCTTCACGCACCTTCACATTGTCGAAGGGCTTCATCGTCGTCTTCATGGTGATGTAGCCGGTATGAAGCTGGCCGCCTTCGATGATCAGCTTGGAATAGTTCGGATCGTTCTTGACCTCCAGGAACTTTGCGGGCGGGATTCCGTCGCCCGCAATGTCGACCTCGCCTTTCTGCAGGCGCAGCAGTGCGACCACCGGCTCCTGGCCGATCTCGAAGGTGATCTGATCGAGCTTCGGCAGGCCCTTGTGCCAGTAATCCTGGTTGCGCTCGAAGACGAGCTTCTGGCCGAGCGTCCATTCAGCGAGCTTGAAGGCGCCGGTTCCGACCGGATGCTTGCCGAAATCGGCACCCGACTTCTCGACCTCTTCTTTCGGAACAATCGAGGCGAAGTTGATCGCCATGACGTGCAGGAAGGTCGCATCGGGCCGAGAAAGCTCGATTTTGATTGTGTAGGGATCGACGACCGTGACACCTTCCAGCGTCTTGGCAGAACCGTCGGCCATCTTGTCGAAGCCTTTGATCGAACCGAAGAAGCCGGCACCCGGGCTCTGTGTCTGTGGATTGGTGACGCGGTCAAACGAATATTTGACGTCGTCTGCCGTCATCTCGCGGCCGTTGTGGAACTTCACACCCTTGCGTAGCTTGAAGGTGAAGGTCTTGCCATCTTCCGAGATCGTATAGTCCTCGGCGAGGTCCTTCGCCAGCGTCGACGTTCCCGGCTCGTAGTCCATCAGCCTGTCGAACAGGCTCTTGATCATGGACCAGTTCTGCCAGTCGTAGCCGATCGCCGGGTCGAGCGTCGAGACATCGTCCTTGTAGGTGACGACCATGGAGCCGCCCTGCTTGATGGTGTCTTCGGCATGGGCCAGCCCCAAGCTGGCCGCGGCGATGGCCAAGGCGGCCACTCCGGTTAGAAATCTCTTGCGCATTTGTTCTCTCCTCTGGTCTGTTCTTGCTTCATTTCTTCTCCACTTCGATCAGCGGACTTTGATGCGCGGATCGATCATGGGGGCGATCAGGTCCGCGATGAGGTTGCCGATCACGATGGCGCAGGCCGACACCAGCGTGACACCCATGATGATCGGAATATCGACGCGCTGGATGGCCTGCCATGCAAGCTGGCCAATACCCGGCCATCCGAAGACGCTTTCGACGACGACGATGCCCGACATGAACATGCCGATATCGATGCCGATCATGGCGATAACGGGCAGGATGGCGTTCGGCAGCGCGTGGCGAAAAAGGACCGTCGCCCGCGCCAGCCCCTTGGAATGCGCGGTGCGGATGAAGTCCTGGCGCAGCACATCGAGCATTGAGGAACGCATCATGCGGGCGTACCAGCCGGCACCGAGGATTCCGAGCGTCAGCGACGGCAGCACGAGATGCTTGAAGCTTCCATAGCCGCCGATCGGGAACCAGCCGAGCAGTACCGCGAAGACATAAAGCATCATGATGCCGATGACGAATTGCGGCGCCGAAACGCCGACGAAGGAGATCAGCATCAGGCTGTTGTCGATGGCGGAGCCTCGCTTCAGCGCCGAGACGAGCCCCATGGCGATCCCGATGATGAGCTCACAGGTGATGGCGCCGGCCATCAGCAACAGGCTTGCCGGCAGACGCGAGACGATGAGTTCGGCGACCTCCGTCTTCTGCAGGTATGAACGACCGAAATCGCCGTGCAGCAGACCGAGGGCATAGCGGAAATATTGCTGATAGAACGGCAGGTCGAGGCCGAGCTGGCGGCGGATATTGGCGACGGTTTCCGCGGTCGCGCTGCGGCCGGCAATCTGCCGCGCCGGATCCGCCGGCAGGAGATAGAGAAGGACGAAGGTGACGATGCTGATGCCGATCAGGATCAGGATCGATTGCAGGAAACGGCGGGCGAGATACGCAAGCATCAATGGTGTCCCCGCTGTGTCGGATCGAGAACGTCGCGCAGCGCATCGCCGACCAGGTTGAAGGCGAGAGCGAGCAGGATGATCGCGAAACCGGGAATGAAAACGAGCCAGGGTGCCGAGGTGAAATAGGTCTGGTTCTCGAAGATGATGTTGCCCCAGGAGGCAGTCGGCGGTTGCACGCCGATCCCGAGGTAGCTGAGCGTCGCCTCAAGCAGAACGGTCGTGGCAATTCCGAGCGTCGCATAGACGACGATGGTCGAGGTCAGGTGCGGAAAGATGTGCCGGACAAGAATTCGAAACGCGCCCGCTCCGAGCGCCCGCTCGGCATCGATGAAGTCCCGTTCAGCGAGCGATCGCGTCTCGGTGTAAAGTACACGGGCGACCTGAACCCAGTTCACCATCGCGATCACCATCGCGACGATGAAGAGGCTCGGGTGGAAGATCGCAGCGAGCACGATCGCCAGCAGCAGCGCCGGAAAGGCCATCATCAAGTCGGTAAAGCGCATCAGAACAGTTGAGACCCAGCCGCGGAAATAACCAGCCGTTATCCCGATGATCGCGCCGATCAGGACCGACACGCCATTGGCGACAACGCCGATGACAAGCGAGGTGCGCGCTCCATAGATCATCCGGCTTAGGAGATCGCGGCCGACAAGGTCGGTGCCGAACCAATATTGGGCATTCGGCGGCAGTGGCGCGCCTTCCAGCGTCAGCCCGTCGAAAAACTGCTCGTCCGGATTATAGGGGACGACCCAAGGTGCGAGAACCGCCAGCGCCACGATCACGGCGATTATGAAAAGCCCGAAGAGCGCAAGCTTGCGCCTGGCAAGGCGCCGCCAGATACTGAATCGTGCCGGCGAGATGTTGCCAGCTATCGCTGCTTCACCCGCCATGACGCTCTCCGTTCCCGGCTCTCGTTTCATTCAGGATCGATCGCGCGATCTCGTCGAGCGTGCACCGCTCCTCCATTGCCATGCGGCGGAGGGAGGCATAGGCGTTCCCGGCGGAGATACCGTGACGGACCATGAGAAGCGCCGTTGCCTCCGCAAGATTCTCACGGTTGGCCAGCCGTTCGCCAAGGGTCGCGACCTGTGCTTCCAGCGCCTTGCGGCGCCTGAAGGCATGGGTCGCGATGACGAGAGCCGAATAGACACCGGAGCTGCCGATCGGCTTCAGGAGTTGCGCATCCGCTCCGTGGCTGACCGCCCATGTAACGCGTCCCGGCGCTTCCGAGCCGATCAATGCGATGGTGGGGATCGGTGCGTCCCCAACCGACCAGGGAAACTGCTCGTCATAGCCCATGTCGGCGTCGAAGAGCAGGATATCGAAGTCGGCGAAATTGCACTCCGGCGCAATCTCCGGCCAGAAGGTCGCCGCCTTGACGCCGATGCGGGCAAACTGCCGCTCCAGCGCTTCGGTATTGGCATGCTCGCGGTGCAGGATGAGGGCGCGGAAACCCTCGAAGGACGGTGTCATGAAGCCGTTGCTCATTTGACGATCCTCAAGATGGGCTTTGCCGGCGCGGTGCCGGTTCCCGGAACCACAAGGACTGCATGTGTCATGAAAGGGTCAGGCACGATGGCGTCGGACCCCTCGCGAATGATCTCGTAGCGTCCGTCCGCAGTCGCCCGTGCGATATGGGCGGGCACGTGGATATGGTTGTTGCGCGCATCGACCTTCAGAGGACCGAGCGGCGTCTCGATACCATCGTCCTTCACCGCATCGAGCACCTCCATAGCCGCTCCCTGCGCAGTTCTTTCGAGACCGGCCGCAATCAGCAGAATACTCGCATAGGCCTGGGCGAAGAAGGCGGAAATGCCCGCCGCCTTCGTGTCTTCGCCAAGGCTTGCCAGAAACGCCGCGTTCACCGCGCCCGGCAGCGCCTCGAAATAGGTTGCCGTCGTCAGGTGTCCTTCGGCAGCGGGCGCAATCTTCATGATCTCGTTTTCACTGAGATTGCAACTCAGCACCGGGCGACGGCCGGGGGCGAATTCCGGGTCCACGGCGCCGAGGGCATGATAGGCTTCAAGAAAAGCGTAGGAGGACGGGCCGATGAGCGAGTTGAGGATGAAATCCGGCTTCTTGCGACGGATCTCCTCGATGATGCGACTGATATCGGTGTCGCCCAGCGGAACATGGCGCTCGCCGAGCACCTGCCCGCCGGAACGGCTGACAATATCGCGGGCGATGCGGCAGGTTTCCCAGCCCCAGATATAGTTCGATCCCAGAAGGAAGGCGTTACGGCCGAACGCCGGCAGCGCGAAGTCGAGCAGCGGCAGGACGTGCTGGTTGGCGCAGGCGCCGACATAGACGACGCTCTCGCTCGCCTCGAAACCTTCGTAAACACACGGATACCACAGCAGCGCACCGGTTTTTTCGAGCGAAGGGATGACTTCCTTGCGGCTCCAGGAGGTTGTGCAGCCGACGATATGCTGAACCTTGTGCATTGAGACGAGCTCGGTCGCCAGCGCCGCATAGCGATCCGTCGCCCCCTGCGGATCGGCTGAAACAGCCTCGAGCCGGAACGGAATACCGCCACGGCGGTTCACGGCCGCAATTCCGGCAAGCGCTCCCGCATAGCCCTGCTCCCCGAGATCGGCATAAGGACCGGACCTGGAGAAAAGCACGCCGACAGGAATTGTATTTCTGGTCACGAACAACCACCTATAACGACAAAGGCCCCACTGGGGATTTTCGTCCCCGGTGAGGCCTAGCTGCCTGAATTCGGTTTATGCGATCACATAAAAACCTTTGACTTCAGGAGTCAAGGCCGCTTGCATAAATATTGGCCTTTCACATTTTTTAGGCAATTTGCCCTATAAATCGTCTGAATCCTTGCCGGTGGGCGGGCAAAGGAGCGCTCTTTACCAAAAAAAGCCGCGCCGGCTTGCATTATGCGAGAAAAGCCGCTTGCTTTAGTAAAGGATACTTCCTGTACGTCTATAAAAGAGGCGGGCTTCGAACGGCCTGGAAAATCGAGAATGCAGAGCTTCGCATACGGAATGAAAAAGAGTGATGACGACGGCGGGATTGGGAAGACCAGTTTGAAGAGCTTATGAGCGAAGATCTGTTTCGGATAAAGTTTTGGGGTGTGCGTGGCAGCATACCCGTCTCTGGACTCGAATTCCAACGTTATGGCGGCAATACATCCTGTATCGAAGTACGCTGTGGCGACCACAAGCTCATCTTCGATGCCGGTTCGGGTCTGCGGGAAGCGGGTCTTGCGCTGCTTGCGGAAGGCGCAACCGATATCGATCTTCTCTTCACGCATTGCCATTACGACCACATTATCGGCCTGCCCTTCTTCAAGGTCATCTACAACCCGGCGATCAATATCAATATCTGGTCCGGTCATCTTCACGGCAGCATGAGCACCCGTGACATCGTGGATCAGTTCATCAGTCCGCCGTGGTTTCCGGTCAGGACCGATACCTGCAAGGCCCAGCTGAATTTCCGGGATTTCAAGGCCGGCGATGAGTTCTCTCCCCGACCAGGAATCCGGATCCGCACTTTTGCGATCAATCATCCGGGCGGATGCATCGGATACCGCATAGAATGGAACGGCCGTGTCCTTGCGCTCGTCTACGATATCGAGCACGAGGGCGACAAGCTCGATCCGGTTGCGCTCGAACTGATGGCCGACGCCGATCTTGCGGTCTATGACTGTACCTATACGGAAGACGAGATGCAGCGCTATCGCGGCTTTGGCCACTCCACATGGCCGCGTGGCGTTCAACTTGCGGAAAAGGCTCGTACCAAGCGGCTCGCCATGTTCCATCACGCCCCCTCGCGGACGGATGAACAGATGGAGCAGCTGGAGAACGACGCCCAAGCCGCCTTCCCCGGGGCTTTCGCCGCTCGCGACGGCCAAGTCATCGATCTCTAAGTTCCAGGCTCAAACAGACCTGTCATAGGGTGCGAAGCCTTGCGCATGACTGCAAGCAAGGCAGCAATCGGCATGCAAATATCTCATGCTGAACGTCCGGTTGGCCTCAAAGGACACCCCCGGGAACCATAAGGGGGCTGCATCGTTAGCCACGAGAAGAGGGCAGTGCTACAAGGAGGAAATGCCATGAAACTCACTTCGTTGATCGCGACTGCCATTGGCATGGCAGCACTCTCATTCCAACCGAGCTTTGCAGACTGCGTGGACATAACCGGATCCGTAAACAAGGAGGCCGGGAGCGGTATCTCCAAGGATGGGACGCATGCCCCATTGGAAGCCACTGTACCTAAAGAAGGGCAGAAGGGCTTAACGACAACCAGCAAGGCTCCCCAAAAGGAAGGCGGAACGATGCCGATGGGCACGAATCCAAATCAGGCCACGTCTGACCAGGACGTCGTTGCACAGCAGCATGGCGGCAAAAGCGCTGCTGCGACCGCTATGCAAGAAAAGTGCGATTAATCAGTCCGACGAGCAGTTTTTCCGGGGTTTCCAGGCATCGGCGGGAGAGATCCACTGCACGGCGGGGTCGATTGCCGTGAGGGCGAAAAGCTCTGCCAGAAATGTCCAGGCGTTCTCGTCATGGACGAGATGATGGGTCAGGACACCGATCGGCTCGTCCTGGCCTTTGCGTCGCTCTGCAAGATGCCTAGTCAGCTCGCTTGCGAGGTCGGCAGTTTCGCGGCCTCCGCCCGTCCCATGCCAGTCCATAATGTCGAGATGGGTGTTCAACTGGGGGAGCGGACCGTCGCCTTTCGCCCGCCCGTAAGCGGACAGCATCTCGAAACCGAGCGCCGGCAATCCGGGAACAAGTCCCCCGTCGATACGGTTCCAGGGCGGCACCAGGATGGGAATAAAGCGGGCCGGATGTAGCCGTTTGAGCAGAACATATCCATCACGAAGCTCGCGATGCACAATCTCAACAGGCCGATGGCTGCCGAGTTCCTGCTTCTTTTCGTCCGGCTCGGCAAAATTCCGATGCGACCAGCCATGGACTGCAACACAGACGCCCTTTTCATCCGAAAGCCTTGCGGCGAGTGCTTCCCCTGTAAAAGCAGGAATGACGGCGATTGTCACCGGGATGAGGCTCGCTGACGCGACGGCGAGCAGCGTCTCAAGCGCATCGGTCGGCTCCACGGCATCGTCATCGCGCAGCCAGAGCTGCGCCGTGCGCCCAGCTTCCGCCCAGTGGGCAAGCTCCTGGCGCACCGGCTCCCAAACCAGATTATTCTCCATATCTAAAATCCATATGCTCCCGCAAAATCCTGTCCAGCTTCTTCGCCGCATCGACAAGCGAGCGCTCTCCCAGCACGAAGCGGCGCGCAGCCCTGCCCATTGCGTCTCTTCTTGCCGGCTCGTCAAGCAAGGCGCCGATTGCCGCGGCATAGGCTCCGACATCGCCGTCCGGTGTCAGAACACCGGTCATATCCGCTTCGACCACCTCCGGAACACCTGCGGTCGCCTGCGCAACAACGGGCAGCCCCGCCGCCTGCGCTTCCAGATAGGCAAGTCCATAGGCCTCGCCGCAGCCTGGCCAGACATAGATGCCTCCCTGCGAAAGCAGCGAGGCGATCTCCGCCGCACTCCTTTCGCCCAGCCATTCGATTCGGCCGGGATCTAGAGCGGTAAACAAAGCTCTCACCTCGTTGCGCATCGGGCCATCGCCGATCAGGCTCAGGGTCCAGGGGCGGTCCGGAATCAGCCGCAGCGCGGCTGCGAGCATCCTGTAGCTTTCGAACTTGTCTCCGGAGCGCATCATTGCGACGGTCATCAGTCGCGATGGACGCGGATTGGGAGAAATCTTCGCGAAGGCTTCCGTGTCGATGAAGGGCTTCAACCGCGCGTAGCGCGCCTGTGGAACGTTTTCTCGCAGACCGTCGAGGTCGCGCTCCGTGAAACAGATGTTGACCGCCGCCCGATGGACCGCTTGCGCAACCAGCGCCTGAGATGCCGACCATCCAATCTGATTGCGCCGCTTCGAATACGAGGCCTCAGCCGTGACATAGGGAATGTTCAGTTCAGCGCTGATCCTGGGACCGAACGGATCGGGGGATTTATAATAGGGATGATAGCAGAACCAGAGATCCGGCGGTGGCTCATGCGTCCATCGATGCCTGAGCCGCTCCAGCTCCCCGTTTGCTGCGGTCGCAAGATCTGCGAGCGCCTGCGGCGTTCCTGCGAAATTGCGGAATTCCGAAGCCACTTCGACAGTATGGCCGGCAATCTCCAGCGCCCGCATCAGCAGCCGCGCCATCAGCCGGTCGCCCGAAGGGACGGGATTATAGGGTGATTTGAGAGGGGCGTAGAATGCGATCCGCATCAAAGCTCAAGCCTGTCTTTCCGATCCAGGTGCAAATCCGGTGTCCGACGATCTTCCTGGCTCACCACCAATTGATCCAGGGTAAACAGACTGTTTGCAATTGCGATTGCGGATTTCGCCTGAGAATTCGAATAGTGTCGATGTCATTACGATTCACGGATAGATGAATTGCGCAGGAATGGTGATTGTCATCTTATCGTGGTCGGCGCCAAATTGCTTTCATCGCATCTGTGAATGGATCACAAGAACCGGAATTGATGACAACACAGGCTCGCCCTTCAATTTTTTCGGAGCGTTTCGTCCGCAAGGCGCGGCTGGGGTCGGGGCTCGTCATCTTCGTTTTCGTGGTCCTGCACCTGTCCAATCATGCACTGGGCCTGATTTCCATAGCGACAGCCGAGGAAGGCAGGCGCTGGTTCATGATGATCTGGCGCAATCCCGTCGGAACCGTCCTCCTCTATGGCGCGATCATCGTACATATCTTTCTGGTCCTGCGCTCGCTTTATCTGCGGCGCAGTCTCGTCATGCCGGCAAACGAGATCCTTCAGATCGTTGTCGGCCTCTTCATCCCGCTTCTCCTCATCGATCATGTCATCGGTACGCGCATCGTCCACTCGCTGTACCGCTACTCCGATAGTTACCATACGATCGTCCGCCTGCTATGGGTCTCCTCCCCCTTAAACGGTGTGCGCCAGGCGGTGGCATTGCTGGCGGTCTGGTTTCACGGCTGCATCGGCGTTCATTTCTGGCTGCGCTATCGCCCCTGGTATCCGACTGCGGCGCCATGGCTGCTCGCTCTAGCCGTTCTCCTGCCCGTCCTTTCATTGCTCGGCTTTGCTGAAATGGGCCGCATGCTTGCAACGATGCCCGAACATGCGCGCTATCCCGGCGGTTACTACGGCGAAATCCAGAGCTATGGCTACTACGATCCGCAGACCTCGAACCAGTCGATCGCTCAGATCGCCGGAATCCGGGCCGTTCTCTACGGCGGGTTTTCGGCGGCCGTATTGAGCGTCATTCTGCTACGAGCACGGCGGAGCTTCAGCGAGCGGGCACATCAGGTCGCCGTCAGCTATCCCGGCGGCCAGACCGTACGCGTACCCCTTGGCTTCACGGTTCTCGAAGCCAGCAGGCTCGGCGGGCTGTCCCACTACTCCGTCTGCGGCGGCAAGGGGCAATGCTCTACCTGCCGCGTTCAGGTGATCGAAGGCGCGGCGTTTCTTCCGATTGCCAAGCCGATCGAGCAGACGACCCTGAAGAGGATTGGCGCGGGGCCTGGGGTCCGGCTTGCCTGTCAACTACGTCCAACACATAATCTCAGCGTCGTGCCGCTCCTGACACCGGTAACGGAGGGTCTGATCCCGGAATATAGCCAGGAAGCAAGCCCCGGCCGGGAACGGGAAATCGCAGTCCTCTTTTGCGACATCCGCCACTTCACCACACTGACCGAAACCCAGCTTCCCTTCGATATCGTCTTCCTCCTCAACCGCTATTTCGCCATTGTCGGCAAGGCGATCGAGCAGGCCGGCGGGAGGATCGACAAGTTCATCGGCGATGGGGCGATGGCACTCTTCGGGCTGAACGGCACGCCTGCCGATGGCTGCCGACAGGCGCTGCAGGCGGCAGCGCAAATCGCTGCGGAAATCGACAAGCTCGAGCGCGAACTCGCAGGCGAACTCGCCGTGCCGCTCAGGATCGCGATGGGCATTCATGCCGGTCCGGCAATCGTCGGCACGCTCGGCTACGGACGCGTCCGCAGCCTGACCGCGATCGGTGACACGGTTAATGTCGCAAGTCGCCTGGAAACGGCTGCGAAGGAATTCAATGCAACATTGGTCATCTCGGAACCGGTGGCGACATTGTCCGGCGCCGATTTTTCCGGCATTGAGAGCCACGAAATCGCCATCCGTGGCCGAGCTTTGCCGCTGAAGGTCTACGTGGTTCCGAAGGAAAAGAGCGAGATGCTCGCATAGGGATGAGAATGGCCGCAAAAAGAGGGCCGCTGACGGCGAAATTCTGGACGCGGTTTTTCCGCAAATACAGGAACAGGATGGCCGAGCGTTTCTTCGACACGCGCTTCGGCCGCCGTTTGCTGATCGAGAATATCGGACCACGCGTTCTGACCATGACCGTCGATTGCGGCGACCACATCATGAGCTTTGCGCCCGGCGACTACATCGGCAGGAAGGTCTTCCGCAAGGGACAGTTCGAGCGCGATCACGTCGACCGGCTGCTTGCCGTCCTCGACGAAAGGGGGCTCCTCCGAAAGGGAAGCGTACTTCTCGAGATCGGCGGCAACATCGGCACGCAGACCGTCTATTTCGCCTTGAACGGAGCCTATCAGCAAATCGTCACCGTCGAACCGGACCCGCGCAATTTCACGCTGCTGGAAACCAACATCGCTCAGAACAAGCTCGATGGAAGCGTAACCCTGATCAACTGCGCCGCAGGCGACCGCGATGGCGAGATCGACTTTTTCCTCAATCGCAACAATCACGGCAAGAGCAGCGCTATCCGCCAAAGCAAAAACGACCACAGGATCAGCGTCCCGGTCCGACCGGTGCACAGAATCCTCGAACAGGCCGGCGTGTCAGTCGAGGACGTGGGCCTTGTATGGATGGATATCGAGGGTTACGAGCCCATCGCCTGTCGCTCGATGGAAGACCTGATGGCCAGCAAGGTCCCTCTCCATATGGAATTCACGCCGGTCTTCTACGGTCCCGAACAAGCGGCCGCCTTCGTTGCTTATCTTGCCGGCTTCTACGAAGATTGCCTGGTCTTTTTCGAGGATCGGGTAGCCGCCATGAAAGTGAAGGACATCCCGGTCGATCAGGATCAGGTGGATGTCCTTTTCATGCGCTGAAGCATTCGCAACCCCATCGTTAAAGCGTTCAGATGCGACGGTAGAGGAAGTAGCGCCCTTCAGTGACGGTTGGCGGCAGTGGCAGAGGATCGAGCTCGGGACGCACAAGCGGAAGTCCGCTGACGGCGATGCCGCCTCGGGCAAGAACGCCGGCCGTCAATTGCGGCAGCCATGTCAGCGTCACCGCGTCGATATCGTCATGGCCGGTGCCGATATCGGCATGAGCAAGTACTGCGCCGATGCCGACATAGGCCTCGGCCGTTTTACGGATCTCGCCGACGACCAGGTTCTCGGGTTCCGGCGTCGAGGCGCTGAAGGATCGGATCTCCCTGTCAAAGGCAATGATTCGTCGTTCCGGAAAGAGCTCCCGCAGGTGATCGTAGGTCCTCCCGTTGCCGAGACCGAGTTCCAGTATGGGACCTTCCATCTTGATCACGGTGTCCCGAATCGCATTGAGAACATCGCGCTGGGCGGTCAGGCGACGAATGAAACTGTCCAGGCGGCTCATACGTATTCCGTTCTTAATAGCAATAGCGGCGCTTCGCTTATCACGCCGCCGCTTGTGAAGTCGACCTCGGCACCGGTAAAATGCCGTTGCCGCAATCTTGAGGGTCTGTGATAGACTGCCGCCATGGACTATGCTGCCGACGATAATTTTTTCAACTCACTGCCGGTTCTCACGCAATTCGAGGGAGTTGCCGACAGCGATAATTATCGCCCTCTGCCGGAAGGCTGGGTTCTGGCGCTTGCCGATATTGTCGGCTCCACCAAGGAGATCGAAGCGGGCCGATACAAGGATGTCAACATGGCGGGCGCCAGCGTCATTTCCGCCGTCCTCAACGCAGTCGACAAGGGCGACTATCCTTTCGTATTCGGCGGCGATGGCGCGCTGATCGCCTTGCCGGCCGCACTGACGGGCCAGGCGCGCGAGGCGCTTGCGGCCGTCAGGACCTGGGCGTGGGAAGAGTTTCGGCTCGCATTGCGCGTTGCGCTGGTTCCCATGCGTGATGTTCATGCCCAGGGTCTCGACGTGCGCGTCGCCCGCTATGCAGCCAGTCCCTTCGTTTCCTATGCGATGTTCACCGGCGGCGGTACCAGTTGGGCGGAAGCACAGATGAAGGCGGGCAAGTACGATATCGATCCCGCACCCGCCGGCACCAGGCCGGATCTGACGGGGCTCTCCTGCCGCTGGAGTCCGATCCAGGCTCATAACGGCGAGATCGTCTCGATCATCGCCGTGCCGGACGGAGGACGTCCTTCGGGCGAATTTCAGGATCTGGTGACATCGGTTATCGCGATCGCCAGCGAGCAGGGTCGTGGCGGCCACCCGGTGCCCTTGGACGGACCGGAGGTGGGGTTTTCCCTTGCTGCGATCAGAAGAGAGGTGCGTGCAACCGCTCCCAAGGGAAGGCGGTTCCTGCAGGGCTTGTGGATCGCCTTCCAGATCGGCTTGCTTGCGGTGCTGCTGAAGCTCCGGGCAAAGCTCCTGGGGTTTGACGCCATCAACTACCGGCACGATCTCGTCGAGAATTCCGATTTCCGCAAATTTGACGACGGATTGAAGATGACAATCGATGTCGATGCCGGACGACTGCAGCGTATCGAAGCGCTCCTCGAGGATTCCGCAGGCCGGGGAGTCGCTCGCTACGGACTGCACTGTCAGACCTCGGCCCTGATGACCTGTTTCGTACCCACGCCGCTGTCACGTGATCACATTCATTTTATCGATGGCGCCGATGGCGGCTATGCAATGGCGGCGAGCCGTCTGAAAGGCAGGAGCCAGACGGCCACTCAAGGCGACATGCAACCTCCCCCTGATCAGACCGAAGCCGGCGCCGCCATCACGCTTTGAACATCGCCCCGCGAGAGCGCCGCCGCAGCGGCGCGCCGCAATTCGTTGTCATCGCGCCTCAGGAAACAACTGTCCGATTCGGATTTTTGCCTGATGAAAATCAATCGAAAGGCATTGTTTCCGACTGGTGTCGTGCCTATGTGACAATTTGCAAGAGAATTAAAACGAGAAGGGATGCTTGTTCGGCGCCGCGTGACTTTTTGCGCCGGGCAGGACCGCAAGCCGGTAGTGACCGGCGATTGTTGATACTATTTTACTGTGCGTTCACCCTGATCTGGTGCCTTGGCCTCGTATGATGACCATCGTGCGACGGTATTGGCGTTGGTTCGGGACTTGAATGCGGCTGCAAGGATAATGACAAGCAATGAATACGCTCGAAGCCCGGGTTTCCGCCACACTTCTGGACAAGGTTGCCGAATGGCTCACGCATTCGGCGCTGGCGGGCGAAGATCTTGAAAATATTGTTCGCGGATTCTGCGAGCGAATCGCTGCTTCCGGGCTGCCGGTGGCACGCATCCATCTTAGCTTTTCGATGCTGCATCCGCTTTATGATGCACTCGGCTTCACCTGGCGGCGCTCGAGCGGTGTGACGATCGAAGGCTACCGCCATGCCGCATCCAAGGACCGCTTCCTGCAAAGCCCTTATTACCATCTGCTCGACAACAATCTTCCGCATCTGCGTCGCCGCCTCACTCCGGACGTGGCCCCGGAATTTCCAATTTTCGAAGACCTTGTTAAGGAAAACGTTACCGATTATCTCGCCTTCGTGCAGCCTTTCGGTGACGATACGGCGCAGGGCATGATGGGCTCCTGGTCGACCGACAACCGCAGCGGCTTCAGCGATGATATGATCGAAGCGCTGCTGCGCATGCAGAACCATCTGGCGGTCGCCGCGAAGATCGCTGTTCTCGGCAAGCTCGCAAACAACATGCTGACAACCTATCTCGGAGGTGATGCCGGCAAGCGGGTGCTGAACGGGCAGATCCGGCGCGGCGATGGCGAGACCATCCGCGCCGCCCTGGTCATGGGCGACATGCGCCAATCGACTGCGGTCGCCGAAAAGGAAGGACGCCAAGCCTATATCGACACGCTCAACCAGTTCTTCGATGCCATCGCTGCTCCGTTTAACCGCAACGGCGGCGAGATTGTGAGCTTCCTTGGCGACGGCTTTCTTGCGGTCTATCCCTGCGGTCGCCACAAGGATCCTTCCAAGGTCGCTTGCCAGTCCGCCTACGCCGCCGTACAGCAGGCGCAGGCAAGGATGTCGGAGCTCAACGGCGAGCGTCAGAATAGAGGGCTCGGCCCCGTCCGATACGGTATCGGCCTGCACATCGGCAACGTGATGTTCGGCAATGTCGGGCTCAAGGATCGCCTGACTTTTTCGGCCTTCGGCTCCGCCGTAAACGAAGTGGAGCGACTGCAGTCGCTCACTAAGAAATATTCAAGCGAGATTGTCGCGAGCCACGCCTTCGCCGGCTACTGCGGTGGCGAATGGTTGACGCTTGGGCAAGAGGAATTGCGCGGCGTCCGCCAGAAGGTTACCGTGCTCAAGCCGCGAACTGCCTCGACGGTTCAAGTCGAGGGAACCTTCAAGGAAGCCGTTGCAACCGGTCTTTCGGAAGCCGAACAGGTTATTCTGCTGCATCGCGACGCCAAGAAGCACGCAAAGCGTCCGACGCAGGAAAAATTCATGCAGTGACCCCCCAAATCGGGGCACTGCGAGACCGCCCGCGATCGTCAACGGACGGGGATCGCGGTCGTTTTCTTGCGCATTGACGCCAACTGGACACTCCATCTGCGGTAAGATAGTGTGCCTTAACGGGCCACACTTACATGGATCGGGAACGGCTTTGGCATGGCGCCTGGGACTGACTTGTTGCGTATCGAAAATCTCGACGTCGTCTTCTCGATCTTCGGAGAGCGGTTGCGCGTCGTCAAAGGCGCCAATCTGCGTATTCTGCCGGGAAAAGTGACTGCCCTGGTCGGCGAGTCCGGCTCGGGGAAATCAGTCATCAGCCAAACCATCATGGGTATCCTGCCGCAACAGGCGCAGCCATCGGGTCGCATATTGTTCACCGATCCGAAAGACGGGACGGAGACGGATATCTTGCAGCTCCCCCGTGACGGCATCGAGATGCGCGCACTGCGCGGCAGCCGCATGGCCACGATTTTTCAGGAGCCGATGACGTCGCTGTCGCCGCTGCATACGGTCGGCAACCAGATCAGCGAAGTTCTGAAGATCCACGAGGACTGCCCCAAGAAGGAAAGACGGGAAAGAACCGAGGAGATGTTGGGCCTTGTCGGTTTCGCCAATCCCCATCGCACCTACGATATGTATCCCTTCGAACTATCGGGCGGCATGCGCCAGCGCGCAATGATCGCGATGGCGCTCATCTGCAAGCCGGCGCTTCTGATCGCGGACGAGCCGACCACGGCGCTGGACGTGACAATCCAGGCGCAGATTCTTGAACTGCTGCGCGATCTGCAGCACCGCTTCAACATGGCGATGCTGCTGATCACTCACGATCTCGGCGTTGTCGCGAATATGGCCGACGAGGTCGTGGTGATCTATCACGGCGAGATCATGGAGGCGGGACCAGTCGAGGCGCTTTTCCGCGGCCCTCGACATCCCTATTTGAAGGGACTGATGTCGGCGGTTCCGCATTTCGACATGAAACCGGGCGAGCGGCTGAAAGCATTGCGCGAGGTGCCGGTTAATCTCGATACTCTGCTCAGCAAAGACAAGAAGGAACGCAAGACCGCAGGGCCGGAGATCCTTCTTTCCGCCCGCAATCTTACCAAGACTTTTTCCACGCGAGGCGGCGGCTTTTTCGCCAGGGGGCAGGGAACCGCCACGCGAGCTGTGGACGATGTCAGCTTCGACATCCGGCGCGGGGAATGTCTCGGGCTCGTCGGCGAAAGCGGTTGCGGCAAAACGACGGTCAGCAAGATACTGATGCGTGCGGTCACGCCCGACGACGGCTCGGTCACCTTCAATGACGGCGACGAGGTGATCGATGTCCTGGCGGTGAGCGGCGATGATCTTCAGGAGCTGCGGACGAATATCCAGATGGTCTTCCAGGACCCCGTCTCCTCGCTTTCTCCGCGCATGACGGTGAGAAACATCCTGAGCGAGCCGCTGGAAATCCACCGGCGGGGCGACAGCGCCTATCGCAGGGAAAAGGTACAATCGCTGATGGGCGCAATCGGCCTCGACCAGCGCTATCTGAGCCGTTATCCGCACAGTTTTTCCGGAGGCCAGCGTCAGCGCATCGGCATCGCCCGCGCCCTCGCCCTCGGTCCGAAGCTCCTGATCCTGGATGAGCCGGTTTCGGCGCTCGATGTGTCTGTGCAGGCGCAGATCCTCAATCTGCTCAAGGACCTGCAGAAGCAACTGGGGCTTACCTATCTCTTCATCTCGCACAACCTGGCCGTCGTGGATTACATGGCGGATCGCATCGCCGTCATGTGCAAGGGTCGAATCGTCGAGATCGCGCCGCGCGAAATCATCCTTCGCGATCCGGTTCATCCCTACACACGTTCGCTTCTTGCCGCTGTGCCCTTCCCGGATCTCGACAGGCCGCTCGATTTCAAGGCGCTGCACAAGACCGGTTCCTCGGGCAAGCAGAACTGGGGTGAGCAGTTCACCGAGACGGAAGGCGGTGAAGCGCTTTCCTATGCAGATCTCGGCGGCGGACATTTCGTGCGCGCCCGTCGCGGCCTCGGCGCACAGGAACTACGCTCTTGGTAACGCGGCGCACTTTTCTCGGTCTTCTCGGAGCAACAATGTTTCCGGCGGCCACTCGGGCCGCCGCCGACCGGGACATCGAGCCCGTATTTCTGGAGCCCTGGCTGAGGGCAGGCCGTATACCGCCCCTTGTCGACCGTATCCCCGCGCATCCGAGGATCGTCAACATGAAGAAGCTCGGACGCGAGCCCGGACAGTATGGCGGCACCGTGCGCACGATCATCGGAAGCCAGCGCGACATCCGTTACATGACCGTCTACGGCTATTCGCGGCTCGTCGGCTATGACGAGAACCTGAGGTTCCAGCCGGATATTCTGGCGAGCTTCCAGTCCGAGGACGATCGCGTCTTCACTTTCACGCTGCGCGAAGGTCACCGCTGGTCGGACGGTCACCCTTTCACCGTGGATGATTTCCGCTACTGGTGGGAGGACGTCATTCTCAACGGGGATCTGACGCCGGGCGGCGGCGCGCTGGAGCTGCGCCCGCACGGAAGCCTGCCGAACTTCGAGGTCGTGGATTCCCTTACCGTCCGCTATAGCTGGGACAAACCCAATCCCAACTTCTTGCCCGCGCTTGCCGGACCGCTGCCGCTCGTCATTTACGGGCCTGGCCATTATCTGAGACAGTTCCATAAGAAGTTTCAGGACGATTTTCGCCTGTCTGCGCTGATGAAGCAGAACCGGGTGAAGAAATGGGCTGACCTTCATATCAAGATGTCGCGCGCCTCCCGGCCGGAAAATCCGGAGCTGCCCGTGCTTGATCCGTGGCGCAACACGACGGCGCCGCCGGCGGAGCAATTCGTCTTTGAACGCAATCCATTTTTCCATCGCATCGACGAAAACGGCCTGCAACTGCCCTATATCGACCGCTTCGTTCTTGGCGTCAGTTCATCCTCGATCATCGCCGCAAAGACCGGCGCCGGCGAAAGTGACCTACAGGCAACGGGTATCGACTTCACAGACTATGCTTTCCTGAAGGATGCCGAGAGGCGTTTTCCGGTAAGGGTCAATCTCTGGAAGCTGGCGCGCGGTTCGCGCCTTGCTTTGCTGCCGAACCTCAATTGCGCCGATGACGTCTGGCGCAATCTTTTCCGTGACGTACGGGTCAGGCGCGCACTGTCGCTCGCGATCAACCGTCACGAAATCAACATGGTCAACTTCTACGGCCTCGGCAAGCCGAGTGCCGATACGGTGCTGCCGGAAAGCCCGCTCTTCAAGCAGGAATACGCCGATGCCTGGATCGCATTCGATCCCGAACAGGCCAATTCCTTGCTCAATGAAGCAGGACTGATGAAACGCGCCGACGACGGCATCCGCCTGTTGCCTGATGGCCGGCGCGCCGAAATCACGATTGAGACCGCCGGCGAAAGCAGCCTCGACACCGACGTGCTCGAGCTCATCCGCGACCATTGGCGGGACATTGGACTGGCGCTTTATATCCGCACGTCCCAGCGCGACATCTTTCACAATCGTGCCATGAGCGGCAGCATCATGATGTCCGTCTGGTTCGGCATCGAAAACGCGGTTGCGACCGCTGACATGTCTCCAAGCCAGCTCGCGCCGACGATGGACGACCAGCTGCAATGGCCGCTTTGGGGCATGCACTACCTCTCCGCCGGACAGGCGGGCAAGGCGCCAGATCTTGAGGAGGCTGTTGAACTGGTCGAGCTTCTCAACCTCTGGGGCGGCACCTCGCGATATTCCGAAAGAGAGAAGATCTGGCACAAGATGTTGTCGGTCTATACCCAAGGCGTCTTCTCGATCGGCCTCATAAACGGAACGCTGCAACCCATCCTGAAATCGGCTAAACTGCGCAACGTTCCCGATAAGGCGCTCTACGGCTTCGATCCGACCTCCTATCTCGGCATCTATATGCCGGACACTTTCTGGTACGAGGAGGCCTAACGTGCTCAGATACATTCTCTGGCGTATCGCGGTAATGATCCCGACACTGCTGGTGATCTCGGCCCTGGTCTTCACCATCATAGAATTGCCGCCGGGCGATTTCTTCGAAAGCCAGATTGCCGAATTAAGGGCGCAGGGCGAGGCTGCGAACCTGCAGGAAATCGAGGAACTGCGCCATCAGTATAATTTCGACAAGCCGGCCGTCATTCGCTACTTTTATTGGGTCGGCGGCATGCTCCAGGGCGATTTCGGCTACTCCTTCGAATACCAGTTGCCCGTTTCCGACGTCGTGGGCGACCGGCTCTGGCTCACCATTCTCGTTTCCTTCAGCACCATTCTGTTGACATGGCTCATTGCGTTCCCGATCGGCATTTACTCGGCCACCCATCAATATAGCTGGGGTGACTATGGTCTGACGCTGTTTGGCCTGCTTGGCATCGCCATTCCCAATTTCATGCTGGCGCTGATCCTGATGTACTTCGCCAATGTCTGGTTCGGATTATCGATCGGGCACCTGATGGATCAGAAATATCTATCCGAGCCGATGAGCTGGGAGAAGGCAAAGTCGATCCTCGGGCATCTGTGGATTCCGGTTATTATCGTCGGAACAGCCGGTACCGCCGGGATGATCCGCCGGCTGAGAGCCAATCTGCTCGACGAGATGCAGAAACAATATGTCATCACCGCTCGCGCCAAGGGCCTCCATCCCATGCGCGCACTCGTCAAATATCCGTTGCGCATGGCGCTTAACTTCTTCGTTGCCGATATCGGCTCGATCCTGCCCTCGATCATTTCCGGCGCCGAGATCGTGGCCATCGTACTGTCGCTGGAAACCACCGGGCCGATGCTCATCAAGGCGTTGCAAAGTCAGGATATGTATCTTGCAGGGTCATTCCTGATGTTCCTTGCGTTCCTGAATGTCATCGGCGTGTTGATATCTGATATTGCGCTCGCCTTCCTCGATCCGCGAATTCGCCTGCAAGGCAGGAGCACGAAGTGAAGTCCTTCCTTCCAGAGCCAGGGGCGCCGTTACCGCACTACGTATCGACCGCTCCGTTCGATCCGATGCAGACGGAAACGATCGCGCAGGCGAAGTCTCGTTATCATCTCGCCTCGCAAAAACAGCTGATGTGGTGGAAATTCCGGCAACACAGGCTTGCCTTCGCCTCCGGCATATTTCTGCTCGCACTCTACGGCGCCATCCTTATCGCCGAGTTCCTGGCACCCTATAATCTGCATACCCGCAACGTAGACTTCATCCATTCGCCGCCACAGAGGGTGCGTCTGTTTCATGATGGCAAATTCATAGGGCCGTTCGTCTACGGCCGGACGATGACGCTTGACATGGAATCATTGCGGCGCGTCTATGCCAACAACCGTGACGATGTGCAGCCGATCCGCTTCTTCTGCCGTGGCGATGGATATCGTTTCTGGGGCCTTTTCGACTCCGACCTGCATCTCGTCTGTCCCGCCAAGGACGGACAGATGTTCCTGCTCGGAACCGACAGGCTCGGACGAGACGTGCTTTCTCGCATCATCTACGGCGCGCGCATCTCATTGACGATCGGGCTTCTCGGTATCGCCATAAGCTTTGTTCTCGGGCTCGTCATCGGCGGCCTTGCCGGCTATCACGGCGGTATCTTCGATCTCGTCGTCCAGCGGATGATCGAGGTGCTGCAGTCGCTGCCAAGCCTGCCGCTCTGGATGGCGCTGGCGGCGATCATGCCGGTGACATGGAGTCCGATCTTCGTCTATTTCGGCATTACCATCATCCTGGGTATCATCGACTGGACGGGTCTTGCGCGCGCGGTACGCTCCAAGCTGCTGGCGCTGCGCGAAGAGGATTATGTCGTCGCCGCGCAACTGATGGGCGCCAGCACACCGCGCATCATCGGCCGGCACCTCATTCCCGGCTTCATGTCGCATTTGATCGCCTCAGCAACTATTTCCATCCCGAGCATGATTCTTGGCGAAACCGCCCTAAGTTTCCTCGGGCTGGGCCTGAGGCCGCCGATCACGAGCTGGGGCATTCTCCTCACGGAGGCAAAAAGCGTCAGCGTCATCGCCTTCTATCCCTGGCTGCTGTTTCCGATCATTCCGGTGGTTCTGGTCATTTTGGCTTTCAATTTTCTGGGAGACGGGTTGCGTGATGCGGCCGATCCCTACAAATAATCAACTTATGCGGTTGTTCGGGACGCTTTAGACGTTACGTCCAATCGGGAGACAATACCCATGGTGAAGCGCTTGGAAGATGCTCGGATCCTGATGTACAGCCACGACACCTTCGGCCTCGGTCATCTGCGCCGCTGTCGGACCATCGCGCATGCGCTTGTCGAAGATTACCGGGGCCTGAATATCCTGATCATATCGGGCGCGACGATTGCTGGCGCCTTCGACTATCGCGCCCGGGTGGATTTCGTCAAAGTGCCGAGCGTGATCAAGCTGCGCAACGGCGAATATACGTCGATGGCCAGCCACATCGACCTGCATGAAACCCTGAAGATGCGTCAGTCCATCATCCGGCACACGGCGGAAACCTTCCAGCCCGACATCTTCATCGTCGACAAGGAGCCGATGGGATTGAAGGGCGAGGTCGAAGACACGCTTGCCTATCTGAAGGCTCTGGGCACGACACTTGTGCTCGGGCTCAGGGATATCATGGACGCTCCGCATCTTCTCGAAGCCGAGTGGCAGAGGAACAACGTTTTACAGAAGATAGACCAGTTCTATGATTCGGTCTGGATCTATGGCCCGCCCGATTTCTACGATCCTCTGGTGGGGCTTGACGTGCCCGCCGGCGTTCGCCGCAAAATGGATTTTGTCGGCTTTCTTCAACGCAGCGTTTCGCAGGACTCGAAATCGGAACACAAGCCAAAGGCCGACTATATTCTCGTGACACCAGGCGGCGGCGGTGATGGCGCCGATCTCGTGCACGATGTGCTCAACGCCTACCAGCAGGACTCGACGCTGCAGCATAAGGCCCTGGTCGTGCTCGGACCCTATATGCCGGCGGCGGAACGAACGAAGCTCCTGAAGCAGGCTGAAAGCATTCCCCAGATCGAGGTCATCGAATTCGACAGCCGCATGGAGGAACTGATCGCAGGCGCCAAGGCGGTCGTCGCCATGGGCGGCTATAATACCTATTGCGAAATTCTGTCCTTCGACAAGCCGGCCCTGATCATCCCGCGCGTCAAGCCGCGGGAGGAGCAGTTGCTGCGCGCCCAGCGGGCAAGCGAGCTTCGCCTGATCGACATGCTTCTGCCTGAGGAGTCAGCCGATCCGCTGTTGCTTGCGGAGGCCCTGAAGCGGCTTCCCGATCGGCTGCCGCCGTCGCAAAGCGGCTGCAACATGCGCCTCGAGGGTCTCGATCACATATCGCGCACTGTCGGCAATTGGCTGGAAAGCCGCGGGCGTCGCGCATCGCTTGCCATTGCCGAGTAACAGTGAGCACCATCTTGCCTGTCCGGAAGAAGATCCTTGTGGTGCTGAAGGGTTATCCGCGCCTTTCTGAAACCTTCATCGCGCAAGAACTATTGGGGCTCGAGCGGGCCGGCTTCGATCTGACCCTGATCTCGATGCGCAGGCCGACCGACAAGAAGCGCCATCCGATCCATGACGAGATCAGGGCGCGAGTCGTCTATCTGCCGGAATATTTGTACCAGGAGCCGCTGCGGGTGTTGAAGGCGCTTTTCTGGGGCGTCTCGAAACCGGGGTTCAGGCCGTTATGGAAGCGGTTCCTTGCGGATCTGCGTCGCGATTTCACGTCGAACAGGGTCCGCCGCTTCGGCCAGGCGCTGGTTCTTGCCCGTGAATGGCCTGATGGCGGCCAATGGCTGCATGCCCATTTCATCCATACCCCGGCTTCCGTGACGGACTATGCGAGCATCATGACCGGTATCCCCTGGACATGCTCGGCGCACGCAAAAGACATCTGGACATCGGCGGATTGGGAACTTTCGGAAAAGCTGCAAGATGCGCGCTGGACGGTCACCTGCACCCAGAGCGGCTACGATCACATGCGGCAGCTAACGGACCGGAAGGATCGCATCCACCTCAGCTACCATGGGCTGGACCTTATGCGTTTCGGTCGTTTCGACGGGCAGCGGTCGCAGCGCGATGGGTCTGATCCGTCCCATCCGATCCTCATCCTGAGCGTCGGCCGGGCGGTGGAAAAAAAGGGCTATGACATCCTGCTCAACTCCTTGGCGCTGCTGCCTTCTGATTTGAACTGGCGCTTCGAGCATATCGGCGGCGGCGACGAGTTGAAGAAGCTCAAGACGCTGTCGGTCGAACTTGGCATATCGGACCGGATCTTCTGGAAGGGCGCTCTCGCCCAGGAGGATGTGCTCGATCACTATCGACGCGCTGATCTTTTCGTGCTTGCCTGCCGCATCGCCACCAATGGCGACCGCGACGGCCTGCCCAACGTGCTGGTCGAAGCGTCGAGCCAGGGGCTCGTCTGCGTCTCGACAAACGTTTCGGGCGTACCGGAGCTGTTGATCGACGGCGAGAATGGCCTTGTCGTGCCGCCGGAGGATCCAAGACAGCTCGCCGACGCTTTGGAAAAGGCGCTTCGTGATCCGGCGCTGCGCAGCCGCCTCGGCGTTGCCGCCGAAAAGCGGGTACGCGAGCATTTCGATCATCATTCGAGCATCCATCAGTTGACGCGACTCTTCGAACAGGAGTGGCAGGGGGCATCATGAGCGCGGCGCGCGTCTTCTTTTACGTGCAGCACCTTCTCGGCATCGGCCATCTCGCGCGCGCAAGCCGCGTCGCCGATGCGTTTGTCGAGGACGGCTTCGACGTGACGACTGTCACGGGCGGCATATCGGTCCCGGGTTTTCCGGGCGAAGGCGTGAAATCCGTCGTGCTGCCGCCGGTCGTTGCAAGCAACGTCGGCTTCGCCGGCCTTGCGGACGAGAACGGAAAAGCGGTGAATCAGCAATTCCTCGACAATCGCCGGGATCTGCTGCTGCAAGCCTTTGCTGCCATAGCTCCGGATGTAGTGATCATCGAGGCATTTCCCTTCGGCCGCCGCCAGATGCGCTTCGAACTCCTGCCGCTGCTCGATGCAATCAAAGCCGCAAGTCCGAGGCCGAGGCTGATGACCTCTGTGCGCGATATTCTGCAGCAGAACAGGAAGCCGGGGCGAGACGAGGAGACTGTTGCCCTTTTGAAGGATCATTTCGATCGTATCCTGGTGCACGGCGATCCGCATTTCGTCAGGCTCGATGAAACATTTCCGCTGGCAGCCGAGATCGAAGATAAGATCGCCTATACCGGGCTTGTCGCCGCACCGCCGGCACCGGAGCCTTCCGAAATCTTCGATATAGTCGTTTCAGCAGGCGGCGGAGCGGTCGGGCGGGATCTGATCGGCGCGGCGATCAGTGCGGCGAAGATGGTCGCAACCGATCGTCGCTGGTGTCTGATCGCAGGTCCAAATTTGCCGGAAAATGATTTCCGGACTCTTGCGATGGACGTGCCGGCAAATGTCGATCTCGTCCGTTTCCGCAAGGATTTTCCATCCCTGCTGCGTGGAGCGGAATTGTCGGTTTCGCAAGCCGGCTACAATACGGTCTGCGATATCTTAAGTGCCCGATGCCGAGCGATCCTCGTGCCTTTCACGACGGGAGGCGAAACCGAACAGTCCGTGCGGGCGGATCGCCTCGAAAGGCTGGGTCTTGCGGCCACCCTTCCGGAAACCGGGCTGACAGCCGGTATGCTCGCCGCCGCCATTGAGGAAAGCCTTGCGAGTCCGAAGCCGCAGAGCCACGGACTGGACATCAATGGTGCGCAGGCCACCGCGCGAATGATCCGCGAGTTACTCTGATCGCTATGGCACAAAGGGGCGACTGAGACGGTATCGGTATATCGCTCTTTTGTAGGATTTTGTGCTATAAGAACAGTCTTCAAGGAGAATCAGATGCGAGCTGGGTATGGTATCTCGCTTCGCCCGTTTCTTCTCTTGCCTGGCACTGGTGGGCCCGGTTGCGTTGAAGTCCTCTTCATGCCTTTCATATTTGGCTCTGCGGATGGATTCACTGACTGAGCTGATCCGGAAACTTCACGGTAGATGATGGAAAAGAGCCTAGCGCGCTATATCTGGTCGAATACTCGCCTCCAGCAGCTCTGGATTCTGCTGGTGGTCGCCGTCTCGATGATTCCCTATTTCCTGTCTTTCGATCTGCCGAAGCAGATCGTCAACGGTCCCATTCAGGGCCAGGGATTCGAAGGTGAAGGCGCAACGCAGACCTTCATGCATATCGCCTACGATCTTCCCCTTATAGGTCACGTGGAAATATTCGAGGGGCTCCAGCTCAACCGCCTGCAGATGCTGATGGCGCTGAGCCTGGTCTTTCTTGCGCTCGTCGTCCTCAACGGCCTCTTCAAGTTCTATATCAACACCTATAAGGGCCGTCTCGGTGAGCGGATGCTGAGGCGTATCCGCTTCGAGCTGGTCGACCGGGTGCTGCGCTTTCCACCGCTTCATTTCAAGCGGGTGAAGTCTGCCGAGATCGCGACCATGATCAAGGACGAGGTGGAGCCACTCGGCGGCTTCACCGGGGATGCCTTCGTGCAGCCGGCCCTCCTCGGCGGTCAGGCGGCGACCGCGCTCGGCTTCATCATCCTGCAGAATTTCTGGCTCGGCACAATTGCGGCCGCCATCGTCGGCGTGCAGGCGATCATCATTCCCCGCATGCGCAAAAGGCTACTGGAGTTGGGCAGGCAGCGGCAACTGACGGCCCGCGAGCTTTCCGGCCGGGTCGGCGAAATCGTCGACGGGATCAGCACCATTCATGCCAACGATACCTCGAACCTCGAACGTGCCGATATCGCCGCCCGGCTGGGGAGGATCTTCTCGATCCGCTACGACCTCTACCAGTGGAAATTCCTGGTCAAGTTCATCAATAATTTCCTGGCGCAGGTGACCCCGTTCCTCTTCTATGCAATCGGCGGTCTGCTGGCGCTGCAGGGCCGGCTCGACATCGGCCAGCTCGTCGCCGTCATCAATGCCTACAAGGATCTGCCGGGGCCGCTCAAGGAACTGATCGACTGGGATCAGATGCGCCAGGACGTGCAGGTCAAATATCAGCAGGTCGTTGAGCAGTTCAATGTCGAACCGCTGATCGATGCGCGTATCCAGGAGGTCGCGCCGGCCGCTGTCGGACCGCTGACGCATGCACTGGTCGCGACCAATGTCACCTTGATCGACGACAGCGGCGCGCGGATAGTCGATCATGTCTCCGTCGAGATCAAGCCGCAGGAGACGGTTGCCATCATTGGAACGAACAGCAGCGGCGTCGAGGCGTTGGCGGAGGCGTTCGGCCGGCTGGTCTGGCCCCAACCAGGCGGAAGGATCACCATCGACGGAAGGGATATCCTGGAATTGCCGGAATCGATCACCGGCCGGCGCATCTCCTATGCCTCCTCCGACGCTTATTTCTTCCATGGGACGCTCAGGAACAATCTTCTCTATGGGCTCAAGCATGCTCCGCTGATCGCCGCCGAATACGACGACGCTCAGGCATTGAAAAACAAGTGGAACCTCATCGAGGCTCGCAAGGCGGGAAACCCTGCTCTGGATCTGAACAGCGATTGGGTCGACTACGCCTCGGCAGGTGCAAGCGGCCCCGACGATCTTCTGAAGGCCATCCGGCCGGTGCTCGATGCCGTGCTCATCTCCCACGATATTCTCGAGCTCGCTCTGCGCTCCACAGTCGACACGGCTTCGCATACGACGCTGACGGCCCGCATCGTCGAACTGCGCACGGCGCTGCGCGAGAAGCTGCGTGAGGAGGATCTCGACGGCGTCGTGGTTCCGTTCGAGTTCGATGCCTATAACGAACAGGCAACCGTTGGTGAGAACCTGCTCTTCGGTACGATGAGACGGCCGATGATGACCAACAGGAAGCTCGCTGCCCATCCCTATTTCCAGAAGCTCTTCGGAGAGTCCGACCTCAGCACGGACCTCTATGCAATGGGTCTCGAAATCGCGGAAAACACCGTCGAGCTGTTCCATGACCTGCCGCCGGACCATCCCTTCTTCCAGCAGCTCACCTTCATGACTGCGGACGATATCCCGGCCTATCAGGCGCTGCTGCAGAAGCTGCAGGGCCGCAGCTTCGCCGAGGCGTCACCAGAAGACCGCGCCAGCATCATCCGGCTCACCTTTTCCTATATCGAACCACGGCATCGTTTTGGTCTTCTGACCGACGCGCTTAAGGCGAAGATCGTCCAGGCGCGCAAGGCCTTCCACGAAAACATGCCGGCTGATCTCAAGCTGGTGATCGAGCGCTACGACGCCGAGCGCTTCACCTCGTCGGCGACCCTTATGGACAATGTGCTGTTCGGCAGGATCGCCTTCCAGCAGGCCGATGCCTTCGAACGTATCCGCGGCATTATCCGCGAGCTTTTCGACGCGCTTGACCTTTACGACAGCGTGCTTTCGATCGGGCTCGATTTCGATGTCGGTGCGGGCGGCAGGCGACTGACGAATGTGCAGCGGCAGAAACTCAATCTGGCGCGTGCCCTGCTCAAGCGTTCAGACTATTTCATCTTCAACAGGCCGCTTCCGGCGCTGGATCAGCGCGTCCAGGACCAGATAACGCGAAACGTCATTCTGGACCTGCATGAGGAGGGACATCGCCCCGCCATCATCTGGGTTCTGTCGAATGCCGCACTCTCAGAAATCTTTGACCGTGTGCTCCTGTTTGACCGCGGGACGCTGGTCGAGGCCGGAAACTATACGGAACTTTTGGAAAATAACGGTATGTTCAAGGAACTGTTATCGTAATATTCTATATGCGCGGCAAAATTCTGTAGGGGATTGACAGCCATGCTGCTGAAGGACGAAGTGGAAATGCTGAAGCGGGTTCCGATCTTTGCTCGCATAGCGCCGGCAAAGCTGAAACTGCTTGCTTTCACGTCCGATCGCGTCAGCTATAAGGCCGGCCAGGATCTGTTCCATCAGGGCGATCCGGGCGACGCCGCCTATGTCGTTCTTTCCGGAACGGCGGATGTCATCGTCGACAGCCCGGCTGGTGAGATCAAGGTCGCGGATGTCGAATTGAATTCGCTCGTCGGCGAGATCGCCATCCTTTGTGATGTGTCGCGGACCGCAACCGTCAGGGCCACCTCCCGCCTGGAAGTCCTTCGGATCAGCAAGGAGCATTTCCTCAAGCTGCTCAGCGATTTCCCCGAAATGGCCGTGGAAGTCATGAGGGTTCTGGCGGATCGCCTGAACCACACGACCTCCGAACTGACGGCGGCGCGCAGCCGACAGCCGCAACTCGTTCAGTAATCCTCAAAGTTTTCCGATCGCCTCGATGACATCGTCCTCTACCGAGAGGCCGTTGGTAATCGCGTCCCTGCGCGCGTTCTGGCCTCTGCGGCCGGGGAGACGCGCGCCAGGATCGGACGTGATCTGAGAGGCCAGCAGATTGAGCCTTGCTGCCGTGTTTCTGCCGCTCACAGCGGCCGGATCGATCGTGATGATCAACTGGCCAAGTCCCGGAGGCGGGCCGTTGTCGTCGAACAGCGATGTCGCCTCGAAAGCGTGATTGGCACCCGTGAGGCTCGCAGCGAGGATTTCCACCATCAGTGCCAGCGCAGCACCCTTGGCTTCGCCCGCGGGCATCATCGTCCCCTCCAATGCTTCACCCGCGTCCGTCGTTGGCCGGCCGTCCCGGTCAAAAGCCCAGTCGGCCGGAATTGCCGCACCCTTCTGATGTGCGGCCATGATCTTGCCGCGCGCGACCTTCGAGAGCGCCAGATCGATGACAAGCGGGTCCGCATCGGGCAAAGGCGTGGCGAAGGCGATCGGGTTCGTGCCGTAGAGAGGCACCTTGCCGCCCCAGGGTGCCATCGAGGCCGGTGCATTGGCAAACATCATCGCCACCAGCCCTTCATCCGCTAGGCGCTCGACCGTCAGGCCCATGACGCCCGCATGATGGGAGCGGTTGAGTGCGGCAAAGGCAATGCCCTGGCTTCTGGTGATGGCCGGCAATTCCTTGACCGCAAGATCGAGCGCTGGATAAGCGTAGCCGTGGGCTGCATCGATCCGCAACCCTGCCGCGGTCGGCCGTGAAAGCGACGGCTCTGCGAATCCATCGACTTTTCCCGCCTTCGACTGCGCCGCATAAGCGGGCACGCGGCGTAGACCATGTCCGCCCTGCCCGGCGGCTTCGGCTGCGACAAGGGCAAGCGAGACGGAGCGGGCGTTTGTGGCGCTGACTTTGCTGCGCTCCAGAGCGCCGGCAACAAGGCTTTCGGCCTCCGCGATAGATAGATGCATGATGGGGGCTTTCGGTATGGGCCGTGGTGGGCTGTGTTGCCCACCTACCCTCGCCGGCACAGTTCCGCAAGCCAAATAGCACAGGATGAATGCAGAAACTGAGACATTCCAAGACCAGCCAGCGCGTCAATGAAACCCGTCAAGGGTGCGTTCCGAAGTCGATTCTAATTTTCCTGGCTACATGCTGGAGCAAATTCCAGGAGAAGTGCGAAGCGATTGTCTGGCCGGAATTGCTGAAAACAAAGGGTTAGAGCGGTTCTGCGACCCGATGAAAAGCTGAGCAGCTCTAGCGGCCGTCGACGAATCTTATCCCCAGTTCTCCGTGGAATGTATGCAATCAATGTGCGCTGTGCTCCGGTCGATCGAGCCGACCTTCCTCAGCTTTATAGAAATACTGGCTGGCAACCAGCCAGCCTTTCAACGGCCGCAGCGGCGGGATGCAGGTCAGAAGCATGAAGGGCAACGTCGTGAACAGATGGACCCAGTAGGGCGCACTGTACTGGACCTCGAGCCAGACGCCGAGAGCCACACTCGGTATGCAAGCAAAGCAGATCACAAAGAAGGCGGGACCGTCGGCCGGATCGGCGAAGGAATAATCCAGACCGCACACTTCACATCGCGGCTGAAGCGTAAGAAAACCCTTGAAAAGATGCCCTTGTCCGCAACGCGGGCAGCGTCCCCTGATCCCTGTCTGCAGCGGCGGAAGCGCCGGCCATTGCTGTTGGTAGTTCATCTCACGATCCTTCTAGGCCGCTGCATGTATCGTCAAATCGGGATCGATTTAAGGAGACATGCAGCAATTCAAAATGCAGCGATCTTTGTGCATCTAAAAAGACGCGCGGCGCTGCAGGACGGCGATGTCCGTCTCGTTTGCGTCAAAAATGGAATTGACAGCAAACAATGTCAAGAATTGACCGCATACATGCCTGCAGCGCGATGGCGCCGCTGACGCATCGCAGAGTGATCCATCAGATCTATATTTCTTTAAATTCAGCACGTTGCGGGCCATAGAGTTCCGGGAAACTGCGTATGCCGGAAATTCGACCTGCGACGAAATGGCTATATCAAGGCATAGGAAATATAATTGTATGCATACAATTATGCGATGTTCAGTCGCTATGGCAACGCCTTCAGGATCGCTTCGGCCAACTGCTGTTGCGAGAAGGGCTTGCCCAGCTTCGGCAGGTTCGCATTCATTCCCTGCGGTAATTCTGCATAGCCCGTCGCCAGAATGATCGGCATATCAGGCCATTCCTTCCTGATTGCCTCGGCAAGCTGCGAGCCGGTCATATGGGGCATGGCATGATCGGAAATCACAAGATCCACCGTCTCCTGATGCAATATATCGAGGGCATCGGAGCCGGCTGTTGCCTCGAATACCGTATGCCCGAGGTCCTCCAGCATCAGGGTTGTGTTCATAAGGATAAGGCTGTCATCGTCGACCGCTAGAATCCGGAGCGGGTGCCGATCTCTTTCGAGACCTTTTGGCGCTTCCCTCTCGACCTTAGGTGCGACGGCCGTATTCGCGTCGGTCGCAGGAAACCAGAGCTCTGCTCTCGTTCCTACGCCCTTTTCACTTTTCAAGATCAGACGGCCACCTGCCTGTTCCACCAGACCCTGCACCATCGATAGTCCAAGCCCGGTCCCTTTGCCGACACCTTTGGTTGTGAAGAAGGGTGTGGTTGCTTGGGAGAGCGTCGCTTCGTCCATACCTTCGCCCCGATCGGCCACCGCAAGACAGACATAGCGACCGGCCGGCAAGCGCTGACCAAGCTCCTTCGATAGCGTTTCCTCTTGCGCTTCAATAACGATCGAGCCGCCCTGCGGCATCGCATCGCGCGCATTGACCACAAGGTTGAGGATTCCTGTTTCGAGCTGATTGGGATCGATCATGATGGCGGAGATGTCGGACGGGAGATTGGTCTCAAGCAGTGTCGATGGCCCCAGTGAACGCCGCAGCAGCTCACTCATGCCGCGAACCAGCTTAGCCACGTTGACCGGCTCGAGGTGGAGGTCCTGCCGCCGGGAGAACGTCAGCATTCTCTGGGTAAGTGCGGAGCCACGCTGTGCGCCTTGAATGGCATTCTCGATCAGCGGCGTTATCGCCGGATCGTACGGCAGTCGTTTGCGAACGATTTCAAGGCTGCCGAGGACTGCCATCAGCAGGTTGTTGAAGTCGTGCGCGATTCCCCCGGTCAGACGGCCGATCGCTTCCATCTTCTGCGACTGGAACAATTCCTCACGCGCCTGATCCAGTTTGTGCTGCGCCTCCAATTTCTCGGTGATGTCACGGGTGACCTTGGCGAAGCCTACAATCTCTCCGAGGTCATTACGGATGGCATCGATGACGATGCTTGCCCAGAAGCGCGTACCGTCCTTCCGGACACGCCAGCCCTCCTTTTCGCAGCGGCCTTCGCGTGCAGCGATCCGAAGCCCGTGTTGCGGCTCCCCGGCGGCACGGTCCTCTTCCGTGTAGAATCGCGAAAAATGCTCGCCGATGATTTCCTCGGGCCGATATCCCTTGATGCGTTGTGCGCCAGCGTTCCAGCTACTGACGCAGCCCTGCGGGTCGAGCATATAGATTGCGTAGTCCGTGACACCTTGCACCAGCAGGCGGAACTGCTGCTCACTTCGTGCAAGTTCGGCTTCCGCCCGCTTGCGCTCAGTCAGGTCGCGGGTAATTTTCGCAAAGCCGATGAGCCTGCCGGAGTGGTCGCGTATCGGATCGATGATGACATGAGCCCAATAGCGACTGCCGTCCTTGCGGATACGCCAGCCTTCGCCCTCGAAGCGCCCTTCCGTCGCGGCAGTCATAAGCGCTTGGGCCGGCTTCCCGGCCCTGCGATCCTCTTCCGGATAAAAGCGCGAAAAATGCTGGCCCAGTATTTCTCCTTGTCTGTATCCTTTGGCGCGTTGCGCACCCGCATTCCAGCTGGTGATTATCCCTTCGGGGCTCAGCATGTAGATTGCGTAGTCGATGATGGCATCGAGAAGGAGACGGATCCGGCCTTCATCTGCATCCGAGATCTCATATTGCTCTGCTGCGTTCATGTTCCCCTCAAGGAAATAATCGGTGAAAAGGAATGCTTCGGGCGGAAGTTTGTTCCGCAAAACGAAGATTTTGCCGACAGGGGCCGAACGCGAATGGTCGTTTACCCGGTGGCGCCGGCCGTCGAGGTTTGATGAATTTCGACAAGGGTGGGTCCCATTCGCGCTGCGGCTTCCGTCAGCACTGCAGGCATCTGCCCGATATCGGTAAGGCGCACGCCTGGAATGCCATAGGCTTTTGCAGCCAACAGGAAATCCGGTGCCGAAGGCGTTACACCTACCGGCGCCACGCCGGCCTCCACCATTGCGGATTCGATCTCCCGATAGCCGTCATTGTTCCAGACAAGGAAGATGATGCGTGCACCGGCGTCGACAGCCGAGCCCATTTCCGCCAGCGAGAACTGGAACCCGCCATCCCCGACGAGACAGACGACCGGGCGCGCGGGATCGGCGATCGCAGCACCGATAGCGGCGGGAGGCGCGTAGCCGAGCGCGCCATAGCCGGTGGCGGCATTGAACCAGCTCTTCGGGCGCGGCGCATCGCAATAGAGATTGCCGGCGTAGACTGCTTGGGTCGAGTCACCGACGATCGTGCAGTCCGGCAACACGCCAAAGATCGCGTCCAGGATGCCGATTTCCACGCGCATCTTGGCGGTGAGTTCGGCGAGTGCCGCCTTGCGCGCAGCTTCGGCTCGATGGCTTCCAGTCGCGGACGGCTTGCTTACCAAGCGCGCGGCGATGCCGCTTGTTGCGGCCCCGGCGTCGGATAGCACGGAAAGCACGGCATGCGGGCCACGTGAGAGTTGCGCAGCGTCGATATCTATGCGCACCAGGTTGGGAAGCATCGGAAACGCGCCATTGGCATACATGTCGTAGTCGGTCTGCCCCATCTCCGTTCCGATTGCCAGCACCAGATCAGCCTCGGAGAGCAGCATCCGCACCGACTTGAGGCTGGGACTTGCCGGCACACGCAAGGGGTGGTCGGCCAGCAGGCCCCGTGCATTCACCGTCGTGACGACCGGCGCACCGAGCCGCTCGGCAAGCGCCCTGATCTCTTCCTCCGCAAGAACGGCTCCGCCGCCGCAGACGATCACCGGACGGGTGGCGACATCGCAGAGGGCGGCAGCCTTCTCCAGGCTCTCGGCATCCGCATAGGGGCGCGTAATCGCCGTTTGCCGCGATTGCGGCCGGCCGATCCGCGCCGCCATGACATCGGTTGGAATTTCAATGTGGACGGGTCCCGGGCGTCCGGAAATCAACACCGAAAAGGTCCGCGCCATCACCGCAGGCAGGTCCTCCGGTTCAAGCAGCGTATGGGAATAGAGGGCGAGCGTCTTCATCATGCCGTGCTGATCGGGAAGCTCATGCAGGAGACCGCGAACATGTCCCAGCGCATTGCGACGATTAACACCCGAAATCACCAGCATCGGGATGGAATCGGCGCGCGCCTGCGCCATTGCCGTAATCGTGTTGGTAATGCCAGGCCCGGTGATCACCAATGCAACGCCCGGCTTACCGCTGACACGGGCATAACCATCGGCCATGAAGCCGGCGCCCTGCTCATGGCGCGCCGTCACATGCCGTATGTTCGATCCGGCGAGACCACGATAGAGCTCGATGGTGTGAACACCTGGAATGCCGAAAACAGTCTCGACCCCATTGGCTTCAAGGAGATCGATGAGCGCTTCGCCCACGGTCTTCGTTGCGGTCATGCCCGACGCTCCTCGCGCAGCGCCAGCCGGCGGGCGAGTGCTGCGATGCGGCCGCAGGCCTCGTCGATCGCCTGGTCCGGCACCGTCAGGCTAACGCGCACGAAATACTGCGCCTCTTGCCCGAAGGACGATCCTGGCATGGTCGCCACACCCTCCTCCTCCAGCAATGCCCAGGCGAATTCCTCGCCGCTCAGGCCGGTCCCGGTGACGTCGAGCAGAATGAACATGCCGGCTTCCGGCGGCAGGGGAACAATGCCGGGCGCACCGGCAAGTGCTGCGGCGATACGCTCGGCGCGCTTACTGTAGGATGCACGCATGCGGGCCGATGTCTCGATCGGATTTGTCAACGCATGGGCCGTCATGTCGGCAATGAAGGGCTGCACGCCGAAGAGCATGGTCTCGGACACCGCGAGCAGCCGATTTGCAAATTCGGCCGGGCCGACGGCCCAGCCGCTGCGGAAGCCTGGCGCGGCATGGGACTTCGAGATCGAGGAGACGACGATCGTGCGCTCCGCCAGACCGGGATCGTCGAAGGGCGAAGCGAAGGATCCTCGGAACACCAGTTCCTCATAAACTTCGTCGCAGACGATCCAGAGATCGTGGCGACGGCAGACATCGCCGATGGCGGCGATTTCGGCGGCCGTCAGCACGGCGCCCGTCGGATTGTGCGGCGTATTGAGGAGCAGGACGCGGCATTCTGGCGTGATGGCTCTTTCGAGATCGGCGGCCTGCATATGAAAGCCGAATTCCGGGCGGAGCGGCACCGTCACCTGATGGGCGCCGGTCGACCGGATCACCCCTTCATAGGTGGCATAGAGCGGATCGCCGACAAGCACGCCGTCACCGGCCTCGACGAGGCCGAGCATCACGGCGAAGAGTGCCGTCTGCGTGCCGGGAAAACACAGCACGTTCTCCCAGGTGACGTCGGGACGCCGCTTGCGATATTTCTCCGCGATCGCGGTAACGGCGGATGGTTCGCCGCGGCCGTTTGAATAACGGTAGCGACCGGCATTCATGGCGCGCTGCGCTTCGATGATGAGCTGGGGATCGATCGGCTGATCCGGCTCGCCGATGGTAAGCTCGATAATGTGGGCGCCCGCCTGCTTCATCTGCCGCGCCCTCAGATGCAATGTCCATTTTCCCGAGCCCAGATCAGCGAGACGGTCCGTGATCGATGCGTAGCGCATGGGTGCTTCCTTCTTCTTTTCTAGTTTTTTATGGTGTTGCCGAGCCGCAATCCGAGCAGCGATTCCACGGACGATATGGCGATGCCGACCAGCTCGGATTGGTCGAAGAGGTCACCGGCGAGGCACTCTTCAAGCCAGAGGCCGTCGATCAATCCATTGATGGCGATCGCCAATCGGCGGCATTCCGCGGCACTCGCTTCCCGTCCCATCGAGGTCAGGAAATTAGAAATCAAGCCCTGCAACTCGTCGCGGAAGTTCAGGTAACCTTCGCGATGAATGGCGGCGAGCGCAGGGTCGACCTGGACCTGGCTGATGAAGGTCGCCCAGAGCGACAGACTGCGGCTATTGGCGATCGGCGCACTCAGGTTACGCGTGATGAATTCCCGCAGCCGTGTCGCCGGATCCCCATCGATCGTCTCAGCCCTTGCCGCGAAGGTGGCGAGCACCTGCCGGTAGGCGGCGGCGACCATCTGATCCTTCGATTCGAAATAGTGCCGGACGAGCCCGGCCGTCACATCTGCGCGAACCGCGATCTCGCGCACCGTCGCGCCCTGCAGGCCGACTTCGGCGATGCAGTTGAGCGTTGCTTCGATCAGCTCTTGCCGCCGTTCGCCTTCGGGGGCGCGATGAAACGTTCGGCGTGTCATGACGCTCGCCGCAGGATGGGCCGGTTCAGGCAGGTGGGGCCGCCTTCGCAGGCGATGCAGAGCGCATCGCCCTCAAAAGTCGTGACCGTGCAGCCGACCGCCTCCATCGCGGCCCTGGTCTTGGGGAAGCCTTCGATCATGATGACGTCCCTCGGCCCGAGAGGCAGGACATTGAGGCTCAGCCCGTTGCTCGCGTGGAACTCGTCGGCGGGCGCCTCGATGAGGCCGATGCCATGATGCTTCAGAAGCTGATAGAACGGCGCCGGGAGCAAAGGCGCAAACACAAGCGCGAGATCGGACGCAAGCGGGCTGATGACCGACATCAGGTGCAGGCAGGCTTCCTCGCCCTGCCAGAGCGGCAGGTCGAAGCCAAGAATCTCAAAGCCATGCGGCGAAAGCATTCGCGACAGTTGGCGGATACCCTCTTCGTTGCTCCTGACGCCGCGGCCGACGATCAGCGTCCTGGAATCCAGCCAGACGCAGTCGCCGCCTTCGACGGTGCCCGGCTCCTCGATGCGCCCGAGAATCGGAATGCCGGCCTGTCTGTAGGCCTGCTCGTGAAGCGCAGTCTCGGCACGCCTGAGCGGTTTCCCCATCCGCAGGAGCACGGCGCCATGATCCGTCATCAAGGATGGATCCTGCGTGAACATGGCATCCGCAAGACCGTCGCCGGTATCCTCGATCCAGAGGATCTCCGCGCCCGACCTCTCGATCAGATCCGCGAACTCGGCATATTGCCGGACGGCCTTTTCCGCATCGAATGTCGGTCCGTAATGCCAATCCGTCGGATCGGCCGCTTTCAGGCTCGCTCCCGGCCGGCGCATCAGGACACGCAAGAGTCTGGCCGACATGTGCTGCGAACCGAAAGCAGTCATTGCGTACTCCTGTTGGATATTTGATCAGGTGGTGGGCATGCCAGAAAAAGCGGCATTGCCGTTATTATACGCTTGAATAATTTCCGCACAAGTGCAACGATACCCCGCGGAACAAGCATGACGGCCGAAGATGCCGCATGAAAAACAAGGGGAAATGTGCTCATGCCTATCAAGGCGCGTGCCCATCTGGGAAGGGCATATCATTTATGAGCGGCCGGGCTCAGGCTATCGCGGTTACCGGCCTCCACAAGCGTTTCGGGCCACTGGAAGTATTGAAGGGTGTATCGCTGACCGCCAACGAGGGCGACGTCATCGCCATCATCGGCGGCAGCGGCTCGGGAAAATCGACCTTTCTTCGCTGTATCAACATGCTGGAGCTGCCAACGGCGGGATCGATCACGGTCCATGGCGAAACGATCGGCATGAAGAAAGACGGGCATGGCGGCCTGATGCCGTCGGACCGCAGGCAGGTGCAGCGCATCCGCAGTCAACTCGGCATGGTGTTCCAGAGCTTCAATCTCTGGCAGCACATGACGATCCTGCAGAACATAATCGAGGCGCCGGTCCACGTTCTCGGGAAATCCAAGGCGGAGGCGATCGAGACGGCTGAAGCGCTGCTTCGCCGAGTCGGCCTTTACGATAAGCGCGACGCCTATCCCGCCTTTCTCTCCGGCGGCCAGCAGCAGCGTGCCGCGATCGCGCGGGCGCTTGCGATCCAACCGCTCGTGATGCTCTTCGACGAACCGACCTCGGCGCTCGACCCCGAACTGGTCGGCGAGGTTCTGACTGTTATCGCCGATCTGGCGAAGGAAAAGCGGACGATGATCCTGGTCACGCACGAGATGAAGTTCGCGCGCAACGTCGCAAGCCATGTCGTCTTTCTGCATAACGGAATGATCGAGGAGCAAGGGAAGCCGGAGGAGATCTTCGGCGCACCGAAATCCGAGCGCCTGAAGAAGTTCATCAGCACCATTCACTGATTTCGACAATGCTCAACAACCACCAGAACAGGGGAACAGCATGAAGAAGACTTTGAAGACAATCGCGTTCGCAGTCGCACTCGGCATCGCCGGCGCGACGGCGGCAGCGGCCGAAACCGTAAAGGTCGGCTTCGCGGCCGAGCCCTACCCTCCGTTCACCTCGCCGGACGCAAGCGGCCAGTGGGTTGGATGGGAAGTCGACTTCATGAAGGCGATCTGTGCCGAAGCCAAACTCGACTGCGTCATCACCCCAGTCGCCTGGGACGGCATCATCCCTGCGCTCACGTCCAAGAAGATCGACATGATCGTCGGCTCGATGACGATCACCGCCGAGCGGCAGCAGACCATCGACTTCTCCGACAAATATTACAACACGCCGACGGGCATCATCGGTCCGAAGGACCAGAAATTCGACGCCACTCCGGAGGGTCTCGCGGGCAAGACCATCGGCGTTCAGGTCGCAACCGTTCATCAGAATTATGCCAACAAATATTTCGCCGCCAAATCGACGGTTAAGGAATACCAGACCCAGGACGAGGCTAATCAGGATCTGGCGGCCGGTCGTCTCGATGCGGTTCAAGCTGACGCAATCGCCCTCGATGCCTTCCTGAAGAGCGATCAGGGCAAGGAATGCTGCGACTTCAAGGGCAATGTCGCGGACGATCCGGCAATCCTCGGAACCGGCGTCGGCGTCGGCTTGCGCAAGGGCGACACGGCGTTGAAGGACAAGATCAACGCCGCCATCAAGGCGATCCGCGCCGACGGCACCTACGACACCTTCTCCAAGAAGTATTTCGACTTCGACATCTACGGCGGCTAAATCAATCCGCATGACTGGCGATAAAAGGATCGCCGGTCATGTCCTTCGAAGATCGAAAGTCCCATGGCGACGGATCCCAGTTCCCTCATCAACTGGAGCCTGCTGGCGCTCTCGCCCCCCGGCTGGGGCGGCGTGCTGCTCGAAGGTTTTGCAAACTCCCTTCAGATCGCCATTGGCGGCTTCGGGCTTGGACTTCTGCTGGGCATCGGAGGCGCCTTCGGCAAACTCTACGGCGGCCCAATCCTGCGTGACCTTCTTGAATGCTACACGACGATCGTGCGCGCGGTTCCCGAACTGGTGCTCATCCTTCTGCTCTATTATGCCGGAACGGATGTCATCAATCAGGCATTGACCGCCTTCGGCTACGGAGCGGTGGACATCAGCGGCCTGGCTGCAGGGATCTTCGTGATCGGCGTCGTTCAGGGTGCCTATTCGACCGAGGTTCTTCGGGGCGCGATCAAGGCTGTTCCGGCAGGGCAGATCGAGGCGGCTCGTGCCTTCGGCATGTCGCCCTTCAAGGTTATGCGCCGCGTGACGCTACCGGCCATGCTGCCCTATGCCATACCGGGTCTGGCTAATCTCTGGCTGATTGCGACCAAGGATACCGCGCTGCTTGCCGTCGTCGGCTTCAGCGAGCTGACGCTCGTCACCCGGCAAGCAGCCGGTGCGACCAAGGCCTATTTCCTGTTCTTCTGCGCCGCCGGGGCCCTCTATCTGCTCCTGACGCTCGTTTCGAATCTCATTGTCCACATCATCGAGCGACATGCGCGGCGCGGATTGGCGGAGCAGTGATGAGCGATGAAATCACCCACGCCATGGCGTTCACGCCGGAAGATCTGCCAAAGGCCAAAAGCTTCTTCCAGCCGCACCGGATCGTACTGATCGCTCTCTTCGCTCTCGCCGTTTTCGCCATCATCTGGTTCATGCGTTGGGACTGGTTGCCACGCTATCTGCCGCGGCTTGGGTGGGGCATCTGCGTGACACTCGCAATGCTTGCCAGCACATCCATCCTCGGCTTTCTTCTGGCCGTACCGCTGGGGCTGGTGCAGGTCACGGGTCCATGGCCGCTGAAGCTGCTCGCGTGGGGCTTTTGCACGATCATCCGCGGTACGCCGCTGCTCCTGCAGCTCTGGCTCCTCTATTACGGCCTCGGTTCGCTCTTCCCGCAATTTCCGGCGATCCGGCACTCCTTTCTCTGGCCTTATCTGCGTGAAGCCTGGCCGTATGGTGTCGCCTCGCTGACTATTTCGTTTGCCGCCTACGAAGGCGAAGTTATGCGCGGCGCCTTTGCCGGCGTGCCTGCGGGTGAGCTGGAGGCTGCGCGCGCCTATGGCATGGGGCGCTGGACGCTGTTCCGGCGCATCTGGTTACCGCGCGCCGTCCATCGCGCATTGCCGACACTGACCGGCGAGACCGTGCTGCAGCTCAAGTCGACGCCGCTGGTCGCAACGATCACCGTCATCGACGTCTATTCGGTCATCTCCAAGGTGCGCCAGGAGACCTATGTCACCTATGAGCCCTTACTTCTGCTGGCACTCGTCTATATGTGCCTGACCGGCTTGCTGGTCGTCGGCTTCCGCTATTTCGAAAACCGCATTCCCACCCGTGGTGCCTGATATGTCCATCAACGTTTCGCTTGCCAATTCCATGCCGGAACTCGTCGCCATCCGCCGCGATCTGCATGCCCATCCGGAACTGGGGCTTTCTGAGTTTCGTACCTCCGACTTTGTAGCCGGCTATCTGGAAAAACTCGGCTATACGGTCACCCGCGGGCTGGCCACGACCGGCCTCGTCGCCACGCTTTCGAACGGGACAGGCAAAAGGACGATCGGCATCCGCGCCGATATGGATGCGCTGCCGATCCTCGAGGAGACAGGCCTCGATTATGCCAGCAAGACGCCGGGACTGATGCATGCCTGCGGTCACGACGGACATACGACCATGTTGCTTGGCGCCGCCAGGGCGCTCGCGGAGCGAAAAAAATTTGACGGCACGATCCATCTCATCTTCCAGCCGGCCGAGGAAAATTTCGGCGGCGCCAAGCTGATGATGGATGATGGGCTTTTCGAAAAATTCCCATGCGATGCCGTCTTCGCGCTGCACAACGAACCGGCTTTGCCTTTCGGCCAGTTCGCATTTCGCGAAGGCCCGGTGATGGCCGCGGTCGATGAATGCCGCGTCACGATCAATGGTCGTGGTGGCCATGGTGCCGAACCCCAGGAGACGGCGGACCCGATCGTCTGCGGCGCGAGTATCGTCATGGCCCTTCAAACCATCGTGTCGCGCAACATCCATCCGATGGACCCGACGGTGGTGACCGTCGGGTCCTTTCACAGCGGTTCGGCAAGCAACATCATTCCCGAACGGGCTGAGATCGTTGTCGGCATCCGTTCCTTCGATCCGAAGGTGCGCGACGAGCTGGAGCGGCGCATCACGCTTGTCGCCGAAAGCCAGGCGGAAAGCTTCGGCATGACGGCGACCGTGCGTTACCTGCGCAGCTATGATGCGACGATCAATCACAAGGCCGAAACCGATTTCGTGCGCGACCTCGCCACGCGGTTCGCGGGCGCCGACAAGATTGTCGACCTGGAACGTCCCTATATGGGCAGCGAGGATTTCGCCTATATGCTCCAGGAAAAACCCGGAACCTATTTTTTCCTCGGCAGCAGGGTGACCGGCGACGAGAAGCCGCTCCACCATCCGGCCTATAATTTCAACGACGATCTGCTGCCGATCGGCGCCGCATTCTGGACGGAACTTGCTGAAGCGTATCTGAACCGGCTCTAAAAATTAGCGCGGCTATCGCTGATCATTTCCCGGCGGCGACGAAGGCAGCAAAGCCCTGCAGAAATTCCGAAAGCTGCTTCTTCACCTTCTCGTCGGCCAACATTCCATTGGCATCGAAGACCGAGCCGGCATGGGAGATCATCAGCCGACCTTCCAGCCAGGGCCGCGTGCGAAGCGTGCGCAGCACGGAGAGCCAGGCGTTCTGGCTGAGGATCGTGCCGAACCCGCTGGGAGAGGCGCCGGCAAGAGCGACGGGCTTACCGCGGAAAACGCGGTGGGCATCAGCGCCCGAGCTCAGCCAGTCGATCGCGTTCTTGAAGACGCCCGGCATCGAATTGTTGTATTCCGGCGTAAACATGATGAGGCCGTCGGCGCCGGCGATCAGATCCTTCAATTCGGCCACTTTCGGGGGATTGCCCTCCGCCTCTTCGAGGTCGGCATCATAGAGCGGAATGCCGTGGATGGTGGCCTTGACGAATTCGACGCCTTCCGGCGCCATAGCGGCTGCGGCATGCAGGAGTGCCGTATTGTAGGATCGCTGGCGAAGGCTTCCAGATAGCCCGACAAGTTTCATCCCGATTCCTCCGTTCAGAGTTTCGGCAAGACTTCTATCGCAATCCGCCTTTCGTCAAGAGTGGTTCCTTTTCAATTCAAGGCGATCAAGGAACGACTGCAACTCCGCCGGGTCGATGCCGACCAGGTGACGCCGTTCGGGGTAGGCACCGGATTTTACATCGGCGGCGAATTCGGCGAAGGCGGCAATGCGCTCCTGCTGCAGCCGGTCGTATTCGGCCGCGAAATTGCGGTAAACCTTCGCGTGGCGTGGATAATGCTCGCGGTTGGAACCGAGCACATCTTCGGCAAAGAGATATTGCGCATCGCAGCCGCTGCCGGCTCCCATGGAAATCATCATCATGGAAGTCCGCTCGCTGATTGCGGCGGCAACCTCGCCCGGCACAACTTCGATCTCAGCGGCGAAGGCGCCTGCCTCCTCCAGGGCCTTCGTCTGACGCCAAATTTCGAGTGCGCTCGCGGCGGTCTTGCCGACCGCGCGAAATCCACCGGTCCAGGTCGCGTTCGAAGGAATCAGCCCGACATGACTGCAGACCGGGATGCCCTCCTCGCGCATGCGGCGGATGGTCTACAGGCTGGCCGCGCAATAAACGGCATCTCCTCCTGCCTTCAGAGTCTTGAAGGCAGCGCGCAGATACTCTTCTGCGGTGATGAAATCGCCATACTCCAGGCCGGGGATAGCGAAGGTCGAGGGCGCGGCCTCGCGAAATTCCGGACCAAGCAGGGAAGGCGGCACGGAAACCATATCGATCCCCGCCTTTTCAGCCGCCGCCGCTTCTTCGAGCGTCATCACGCGGAGCATCGTCAACTGGCGCTTACCCTTCAATGCGAGCAGGTCGGCAACCGTCGGACGATTGTTCTTCTTCATAGCCAGTTCCTCGTTTGGTCGGCGGTTGAAACGGAAGACGGCCGGTCAGGCCGCGAGAAGGGCCTTGAGCTTGACGTGGCTTGCCGTCAGTGCTGCGGGATCGGGGCGGGCGTGAGCGGCAATCAGCATTTCGGCGAGCCGGATGTCGCGCGCAACGGCATTGCCGCGCCCGATACCGCTTGCGGCAACCAGCCGGCCTGTCTCGTCCAGGTGGAAAAGAAGGAAGGCGTGTTCCCCCAGATCCCGGTGCAGATGCGTCACTGCCCCGTCGGCAAGGCCTGTCACCTGCAACGTCAAATCATATTGATCCGACCAAAACCAGGGCACTGCCGTCTGGGATAGACCGGCGCCGAGCATGTTGGCCGCGGCCAATGCACCCTGCTCCTGGGCATTGCGCCAGGATTCCAGTCGCACCCGACGTCCGCTGTAGAGCGCCAGCGGAAAGGAGCAGCAGTCGCCTGCTGCATAGATATTCGGCGCCGAAGTCTGGAGCCGCTCATCGACGGCAATGCCGTTCTCGATCGCGAGCCCGGCTCTTTCGGCAAGCGCGGTGTTCGGTATGGCGCCGATTCCGACGAGAACGAGATCGGCAGCGATCACCTCACCATTCGCCAGTCGGACGACGGCGCTCTGCGACCCCTCCTCCAACGCAGCAATCGCTTGGCCACAACGCAACTCCACGCCTTCCTCACGATGACGCGCCGCAATGACGGTGGCAATCTTCTCCGGTACGCCGCGCATCAGCACGCGTGGCAGGCCTTCGATGACGGTGACCGCCGCACCCCTCGCCCGCGCGCTGGCAGCGAGCTCGAGGCCGATGAAGCCGCCGCCGATGATGGCGATGTGCCTGCCCGGTTCAAGGATCTCGCGCAAGGCTTCGGCGTCAGCATGCGTTCTAAGCGTGCGGATGCGGCCGCTGCCATCCGTGATGCCGGGGAAAGAGCGCGGCCGGGCGCCGGTTGCCAGAAGCAGCTTGTCGTAATGGAGCAGGCGTCCGTCGGAAAGCGTTACCGTCTTGCTGGCAGGGTCTAACGCCGCGGCGGTGGTTGCCGTCAGCAGGTCAATGCGGCCTTCGGCGTAGCGGTCCATGCTTGCGATGAATTTCGGTTCAAGGGCCTCCAGAAGGCTCGCCTTCGAAAGTGGCGGCCGTTCATAGGGGGCGACAGGCTCCGTGCCGATCAGGGTGACCTTGCCGTCGAACCCTTTCTCACGGAGCGCAAAGGCTGCGCGCGCACCGCACTCCCCTGCTCCAATGATGACGAAATGCGTCATGGCCAATCCTTTTCAGAGCGAGATGAAAACCGTGCCGTCTTCGACCTTGACCGGATAGGTCTTCAGATTGACGCAGACAGGAGCGCCCTTTGCCTCACCGGTTCGGTAGTTGAAGCGGCCGTTGTGCTTGGGACATTCGATGATCTCGTCCATGACGAGACCGTCGGCGAGATGAACCTGCTCATGCGTGCAAAGGCCATCGGTCGCGAAATATTCATCGTCCGGGCTGCGGTAGACGGCGAAAGTGCGGCCTTCGTGGTCGAAGCGGATGACATCCTCCTCATCGATCTCGTCCGCTGCACAGACTTCGATCCAGTTTCCGCTCATGCTTTCCTCCCTATATGCTTTGCGGGCAATCGCACTCATTGTGCGGCCTGAGGCAATTCGTTGTGAAATTCTTCGCGATAGGGTTTGGCCGTCGCCGGCAGTTCGCGCTTCAGGAAGTAGTCCTCGTTGCGGAGCTGGCGCAGGAAGGCCGGGATCATCTCGCGGTAACCCGACCAAATCGACGGATTGGCCGCCGGCAGATCGTGCTTGATCATGGCATGCAGGCGCGGCAGCGCGTGATAGGGCACCATCGGGAACATATGGTGCTCTACGTGATAGTTCATGTTCCAGTAGATGAAGCGGCTGATCGGATTCATGTACACAGTGCGGCTGTTCAGCCGGTGATCGATGACGTTGTCAGCGAGGCCGCCATGCTGCAGCAGGCCCGTCAGAACATGGTGCCAAGCGCCGTAAAGCCGGGGCAGGCCGATGAGAACGAGCGGCAGTATCGAGCTGGTGGCGAGCGCCAGCGCGATCGTTACGACATAGATCGCGAGCCAGATACGGGCGACGCGGATTGCCTTCGGTTGCTCCATCTCCGGGATGAAGGTCTTTTCCTCGGCGCTGATGACGCCGAAGGCATTCCGGACCATGTCGATCATTGCATACCAGACGTCGATGATGCCGAAAAAGTTGAGGATCAGGCGAAGGAGGTCCGGCGGACGCATGACGGCGATTTCCGGATCACGGCCGACGATGACGGTGTCGGTATGGTGGCGTGTGTGGCTCCAACGCCAGGTTACGGGGTTGCGCATGATCATGAAGCAGGCGATCTCATAGACAGCATCGTTCATCCAGCGGGTTCTGAAGGCGGTGCCGTGGCCGCATTCATGCCAACGGCTGTCGGAGGCCGAGCCGTAGAGAACGCCATAGGCGAGAAAGAAGGGTACGCAGAGCCACGTTCCCCAGAAATAGATGCCGAGGCCGGCAAAGACGATCATGCTTCCGAGCCAGAGAAGCGTATCGCGGATGGCGGGCGCATCGGAGCGCTGCATCAGCGCCTTCATCTCCTTGCGCGGTATGTCGGTATGATACCACTCAGCTGCCGCAAGGCCTCTCTCCACCGCAGCACGGCCCGTCGGCCCGAGCAGGCTGTAGTCACGTTTTTCCGACCGCGCCGTCATAATCACCTCCCCGCACGCTCTCGACGAAAATCAGGATAAGTTGACTTTCGACCGGCCTCAATGCAGTCTTGCTATAATCTATCAAAAACCATCACAACATAACGTCATTCATGACAGCATCGCATCAGGAGCCACCATGGGACGCCCTACCATTTCCGATCTTGCAAAAGCCTCGGGTGTCAGTGTCGCCACGGTCGACCGTGTTCTGAATGGACGTCATCGCGTGCGCGAGGAGACGGCGCGACGGGTCTATGACGCGGCGCAGGCGATTGGCTACCATGCGGTCGCGTTACTGCGGCAACGCGTCTTCGAGGACCTGCCGCAATACAGGCTCGGCTTTCTCCTGCAAAAGCCGACCCAGGCCTTCTACCAGGCGCTCGCCCGGGAAATCGAAACGGCGGCGCAATCGGTCGACAAGGCACGCGTTCACGTGCAGATCGATTTTGCCACGGCGGCCACGCCTGCGGCGATCATCGAGAAGCTGAAGACAATGGCGGCGCGCAATCAGGCGGTAGCACTTGTCGGGCCGGATTATCCCGCGCTAACGGCGGCAGTCGAGGAATTGAAGGAAAGAGGTGTGCCGGTTTTTTCGCTGCTTTCTGATCTCGCGACCGGCGTGCGCGATGGCTATGTCGGCCTCAACAATCGCAAGGCAGGGCGCACGGCTGCATGGATGATCGCAAAGGCGGCGCGAAAGCCTGGAAAAATCGCCTGTTTCGTCGGTAGCCACCGTTTCCACGGGCACGAACTGAGGGAGATCGGATTCCGCTCCTATTTCCGGGAGAACGCGCCGGATTTCGAAGTGGTCGACACGCTCATCAATCTCGAAACCGCCGAGATCACACACGAAGCGACACTGAACCTTCTGCAGAAGCATCCCGATCTCATCGGCTTCTATGTCGCCGGCGGAGGAATGGAAGGCGCCATCTCGGCAATCCGGGAGGAAAACCTCGCCGGCAAGCTGGTGGTCGTCGTCAATGAGTTGACACCGGAATCGAAGGCGGCACTTGCCGAGGACATCGTAACCATGGTCATCGCAACGCCGCTTGCCGCCCTCTGCAATGAAGCTATCAACCTCATGATTGGCGCGATCGACCGCGGTCAGGCCGTTCTGCCCGGCCAATCCTTCCTGCCCTTCGATATCTTCATTTCAGAGAATATCTGATTGATGGAATTCTATCATTTCCAAGGCGTTTCTATCAGGGATGATGGAACTGTGGCACTCCGAGGTGATGGATCGGGACGGCATTTTTCTTTAGGCATTGAGCCGATGAATGCGCGTCCTGCCGATGCGCAGCCCCAGAGGAGGATTTTCGACATGTATCCCGTTCCGTTCGCACTTAACCACATGTGCGCTCCCTCTCTCCCGATCGACGACTTTTTTGCCCTGACGAGATCGCTCGGCCTCACCTCCGTGGAGATCCGCAATGATCTTGCCGGAAACGCCATTCTTGACGGCACGCCGGCCTCAGTGATCAAGGCAACCGCGGAAAAGCATGGGCTTACCATTATTTCGATCAATGCCCTGCAACGCTTCAATGAATGGAACGAGGCGCGCGCAAAGGAGGCAGCTGAGCTCATCGGCTATGCGCGCGACTGCGGCGCCAAGGCGCTAGTTCTGGTTCCGAAGAATGACGGCACGGGCACGGAAGATGGCGTGCGCCAGGAGAACCTGCTGACGGCACTCAAAGCTTTGAAGCCGATGCTCGAGGCGGCAGGCATTATTGGCCTGGTCGAGCCGCTTGGTTTCGAGATCTGCTCGCTACGTTCGAAGACGGAAGCGGCGAACGCCATCGCGCAACTTGGCGCGCAGTCAAGCTTCAAGCTGGTGCACGACACGTTCCACCATCATCTGGCGGGCGAGCCGCGGCTTTTCCCGGAGCTGACAGGCCTTGTTCATATTTCCGGCGTCAGCGACCGGATGGTTTCCGTTGCCGATATGCGCGATCCCCATCGGGTCCTGGTCGACGAAACCGACCGGCTGGATAATACCGGACAGATGGGCGCCCTGTTGAAGGAGGGTTACAAGGGACCCTTCTCCTTCGAGCCATTTGCACCGGACGTGCATGCACTCAGGGATCCGGCGACTGCGCTGAAGGCGAGCATGGATTATCTGGCGCGAGCAGTCTAATCGTCGGGACTGTAGCGAGCACCCAAGAAGCAGTTCAGCGTTCTGAAGGAAAACTACTTCACATCCTTCCGGATCTAGACGCGAGTTGCCGATTTCCTCGGGCCAGGTGTCTGGTCCGCTGCAGCGCCGCGGGCTTTCATCTGTCGGCCCGCGGCCTTCAACGCGGCAATCAGTTCGCTGCCGTCGGGCGAGGCTTTTGTCCGCTCCCGCCGTTCGTATTCTTCCGTTGCCTGGCGCCAGTGTTCGCCACTGCGCCCCTCAGGCCGGCCTTCCGCCTCCCATAGGGCATAGGCCCGCCGGCCGATCCACTCTTCCTTGATGTTGTCCATGAATTTGCCCAGCCGATTCATCGTGAGGATTTATCTCGCAAAGGTTCCCAAAACAGCCTTACGAAGTCGTTACGATGGCGCCTTATTTGGGGTAAATCTCAGCGTTATTCCCTCCCTCGGAAGCGCCGCTGATAGGCCGGATCATAAAGCGAGCTCTCACGGAAATTGCTGGCTGCCAGCGAGGGGCCGACAAAGATGATGGCGGTGCGCTCTATCGGCTCTGCGGCGACCTTTTGCTCGATGTCGGCAAGCGTGCCATGCACGATCCTTTCGTCCGGCCAGGATGCCTTGACGACGATCGCCACCGGGCATTCGGCACCATAAAGCGGCGTCAGTTCCCGCACGACCCTTTCCAAGGCATGGATGGCGAGATGGATCGCGAGCGTCGAGCCCGTCGCGCCGAATTTTTCCAGCGTTTCGTCGTTGGGCATCGGCGATGCCCTTCCCGAAACCCGTGTCAGCACCAGGCTTTGCGCCACCTCGGGAATGGTGAGCTCGCGCCCGAGCGCGGATGCGGCGGCGGCAAAGGCCGGAACACCCGGCGTCATCGTATAGGCAATGCCATGCCTTTCGAGCCGCCGTACCTGCTCGGCGACCGCGCTCCAGACCGAAAGGTCGCCGGAGTGAAGCCGCGCGACGTCTTCCCCCGCATTGGCGGCGCGCAGATATTCCGCCTCGATCTCATCGAGTGACATCGGGGCGGTATCGATAATGCGAGCATCTGGAGGACAATAGCTCAGCAGCTCCGGCGAGACGATGGAGCCGGCATAGAGGCAGACCGGGCACCGGGCGATGAGATCCCTGCCCCGCACGGTGATGAGATCCGCCGCGCCCGGGCCTGCTCCGATGAAATGTACGGTCATGTCGTCTCCTCGTTTTTCCGGATTAGGGTTTCGTCCATGCCCATTGCATGACTGGCATGGCCGGGCGCCATCCCGTCATGCTGCCGAGGGGCGCGGCGCGGGCGATGTCGATGCGTGTCAGGCTGCCGCCAAGCTCTGCACTGAGGCGAAGAAGGATCGCCTCCATTTCCGTGGTCACGGCATTTGCGACAAGGCGGCCGCCCCTCTTCAGGCCGGCGATCGCCGCATCCATTACACCGGCGTCACTGCCACCACCTCCGACAAAGATCGCATCGGGTTGCGGAAGACCGGCAAGCACTTCAGGCGCACGTCCCTCAACGACGGTCAGCTCTGGCACGCCGAGCATTTCAGCGTTATGGCCGATACGAACCGCGCGTTCGGGCGAGGCCTCGATGGCGATCGTGCGCAATGACCGATCGGCGAGCATCCATTCAATGCCGATGGAGCCGGAGCCGGCGCCGATATCCCACAGCAACTCACCATGGCGCGGCGCCAGCGCCGAGAGCGTCAGGGCGCGGATTTCACGCTTGGTGATCTGGCCGTCATGCTCGAACAGGCTGTCATCGATACCGGCTACGAAGGGAACGATGCGTGCCCCCTCACCTGCCGCGACCTCAATGCCGCAGACATTCAGAGGATCGGCACTCCCCAGATCGAAGTCTTTCGCGATCTGGAAAGTGATGCGCTCGCGAGTGCCCCCCAAGGCTTCGAGAACGGTAAGGCTTGACTGACCGAAGCCGCTCTCCGTGAGGAGGGTTGCCAGTTGCGCGGGCCCCTCCCCGTCCGATGTCAGGGCAAGGATTCTTCGCCCATGGTGCAGGTGCGCGCGGATGAGCGCGAGCGGCCGCCCGTGCAGCGAGATCGTCGCGACCTCCTGCAACGGCCAGCCGAGCCGAGAGGCGGCGAGGCTGAAGGCGGAGGGCGCGGGGATAACGTTCATCTCCGAAGCCGGAATGCTTCGCGACAGGGTCGCACCGACACCGAAAAAGAAGGGATCACCCGAAGCCAGAACGACCACCGGGCTGCCGCGCCGTGCCAGGATTGTCTCAATCGATCGCTCGAAAGGGCTAAGCCAGGCGTGGGTCTCGCCGGCAATCAACGGTGCCGCCAGTTCCAGATGCCGGGCGCCGCCGAAGACGATGGGTGCCGCCGCAATCAGCTTCTTTGCCGCATCTCCCAAACCGTCTGGACCGTCTTCGCCGAGGCCGATAAGAGTGAGCCAGCGAATTGAAGGGGAAGGCATTTCAGGCATGGGCAAGGTCCGCATTCTGATCCTGGGCGGAACCACGGAAGCTCGCAAACTGGCCGAAAGGCTGGCGACCCGCACGGACCTCGATATCGTCCTTTCGCTCGCCGGCCGGACGGCCGAACCGTTGCCCCTTCCCGTCCCGGTTCGAAGCGGCGGATTCGGTGGTCCCGAGGGGCTGGCGCAGTTCCTGCGGCTGGAAGACATCGGCCTGATGATCGACGCCACCCATCCCTTCGCCGAACGCATCTCCGCCAATGCCACTGAGGCCGCGCGGCTTGCCGACGTGCCTGCCTTCTCGCTGCGTCGTCCCGGCTGGGAGCCGGGCGATGGCGACCGGTGGATTTCCGTCTCCAGCATAGCGGCTGCGGTCGAGGCGCTCGGCCCCTCTCCTCGCCGCGTCTTTCTGACGATCGGCCGGCAGGAGGCGTATCATTTCAACGCGGCGCCGCAGCATCGCTATTTCGTGCGCAGCATCGATCCGGTCGAGCCGCCGCTGCGGGTTCCGCAGGCTACGTATATCCTTTCCGCCGGTCCCTTTACACTGGAGGGCGAGAGCCGCCTCCTGCAGGCGGAAAGGATTGACGTGATTGTTTCGAAGAACAGCGGTGGCACTGCCGCCTATGCAAAGATCGAGGCGGCGCGCCTCCTCGGAATCGACATCGTCATGGTCGAGCGAGGGACGAGAGCAGGATTGCCGGCCGTAGCCAGCATCGAAGCTGCGCTCGATGAAATCGATCATCTGTTCTCTCCGGCGATGAAGCGCGGCGTATAGACCAGATCGGGGCGGTCGCCGCGCGCGATGACGCGGGTTTCAGCGGAACCGATGATGACACAGGTCGCCATATCGGCAAGCGCCGCATCCGCGCTTGTAAGCGGCGAGACAATGATCCGCTCGTCAGGCCGCCCGGCAGCACGGCCGAAGATGACAGGTGTTTGCTGAGGCAGGATGCTGCGAAGAATGTCGAAAGCCTTGCCGAGCTGCCAGGGGCGTGCCTTGCTGATCGGATTGTAAAGGGCGATGACCAGACCGGCCTCGGCGGTCAATCTCAGGCGGTTTTCAATTATATCCCAGGGCTTTAGATTGTCGGAAAGGGAGATGGCGCAGAAATCGTGGCCGAGCGGCGCGCCGATGCGAGCAGCAACGGCGAGCATCGCCGTAATGCCCGGCACGACGACGAGATCCAGATCGCGCCATACGCTCGGCCCGCTGTCGATCGCCTCGCAGATAGCGGCGGCCATGGCGAAGACACCTGGATCCCCGCCGGAAACGACGCAGACGTTTACACCGCTGCTGGCGCGGTCGAGCGCCGCCCTCGCCCGGTCAAGCTCCTCGCGATTGTCGGAAGCGATGCGCAGCTGATCGGATCGGAGCGAAAGACGATCGAGATAGGGGCCGTAGCCATAGAACTCGGTCGCCTCGCTGACTGCCGCCCGCGCTTCGGGCGTCATCTGCTCCGGCTTGCCCGGACCGGTTCCGATCACGAAAAGCTTGCCGCTCATGGCCTGCTCCGCCACCCGGGAACGAGGATCAGGGAAAAGTAGGGAGCCTCGCCGTCAAGCTTTGCCGCAAGCGGTGTCATCGCGGCGTTCGACATCGTGCCACGCTCGACGTAGATCGCCTTGTCCAGGCATCCGGCCGCCTCGAGAGCACGACGTATCTTCGGCAGATTGCGCCCGACCTTCATGATGACGGCAGCTTCGGCATCGGCAAGGCGGCGGCTCAATTCCCCCTCCGCCAGCGTTCCCGGCAGCACTGAAAGGACATCATCGCCCTGGACGATCGGGACTCCTGCGAGCGACCAGCAACCGGACATGGCGGTGACACCAGGAATGACCTCGGCGTCATAACGACCGGCGAGGCGGACATGCAGATGCATATAGGAGCCGTAAAAAAGCGGATCGCCTTCGCTTAAGACCGCGACTGTACGACCTGCATCGAGATGATGCGCGATCGCTTCCGCTGAGGCATCATAGAAGGCCGTGATCCGGCTCTTGTAGGCGTCCTCGTTCTTGTCGATTTCCGTCGTGACCGGATAATAAAGCGGCAGCAATTCCACATCCGCAGGCAGGAGGTGCTCCACCACCGCCAGGCCATTGCCGCTTCTGCCCTCCTTGGCAAAAAAGGCAATAATATCAGCTGATTCTATAGCCTTCACGGCCTTGACCGTCAGCAGATCCGGATCACCGGGACCAGTTCCGACGCCGATCAGCCTGCCCATACCGACCGTCGTCATAGGCCCGGCCTCGCCAGCGCATTTACCGCCGCGGCGGTCATGGCGCTACCCCCCAGCCTGCCGCGCACGATGCCATATGGAACGCCATAGGAATTTTCCGCGAGAGCATCTTTCGATTCCGCCGCGCCGACGAAGCCGACCGGCATACCGACGATTGCGGCAGGCTTCGGCGCGCCGTCCCGCAGCATTTCGAGAAGGTGAAAAAGCGCCGTCGGTGCGTTGCCGATGGCGATGATGGCGCCCGCCATGCGATCGCCCCACAGATGCATCGCCGCAGCCGAGCGTGTGTTGCCGATGGTTTTAGCGATATCGGGCGTGCGGGGATCATGCAGGCTGCAGATTACCTCGTTGCCGGCAGGCAAGCGCGCGCGGGTGATGCCATGGGCAACCATTTCGGCGTCGCAGAAGATCGGTGCCCCTTTGCCGAGCGCCGTACGCGCGGCCATGACGAAATTCGGAGAGAAGGCAAAATGCGGGGCGGCATCCACCAGACCGCAGGCATGAACCATCCGCACCGCAACATCGGCCTCTGCCTCCGAAAAGCGGGACAGATCCGCCTCTTCGCGGATAATCGCGAAGGAACGCTGATAGATTGCGTTACCATCGCGGATGTAATCGTAGTCTGGCATTTCCTATCCCTGTTGCACTGCTTTGGCGATTTCTTCTGCGCCGAGCCGTGTTAGGCAGGCCCGCGCCGATTCGCCAGCATCCTTATTGTCGCGCACAAGCCCGGAGAGCGTCCGGAGCACGGAGCGAATGTTGTCTCTCTCGATGTACGCCAGCGGCTCATCATATGCGGAACCATTTACGACAAGTCCGTAGCCTATCGGCGCACCGACCAGTGTGATCGCCGCGCTGCGGGGATGAGCGCAGCCCTTTGGGCAGCCCGAAAGATGCACCGTCAAAGAGCCATCGAGAAGCTCCGGTGCGAGCTCCAGCACTGCGCCAGCCATATCGCGCGTGGCATAGAAGGCGGACGCGCAGCCCCCAGCCCCGGCGCAGGTCGCGACATGGTTTGCCGGGTCGTCGCCTTCTGTTCGCAATCCGCAAGCACGGGCGGCCTCTCGAACCGGGGCAAACGCCTTGTCGCCGAGACCAAGAACGAACAGGCCACGTTCCGGGGCCAGCCGGATTTTCTCGGCGCCATGCGCCTCCGCGATATCGAGAAAACGGACCAGCTCGGCGGAATATATCTGCCCATAGGCGAGGCCCAGGCCCAGAACACGCCCGATCCCATCGACATCATGCAAACCGGCGATGGGTGGAGCAGGTGCCGACATTGGCGACAACACTCCCTGTTGTACCCAGGGCAGGGAGGGAAAATCTTCGATATCGCGGCCGCGGGCGGCCGCTCCGAGGTCGGATAGAAGCCGCAGAAGATCGGTGACGGCGCGACATGCGGAAGCCGCAGGCAGGATCGCAAGCGGGCGAGCGGTGCGCTCGTCGCCGCCGATGGAGACCGCCCATAGCGGTGCTGAGGCGTTCGCGATCGCTTTCAGCCGAATATCCGCTGAAAAAGCTGAGAGATTGAAGCGACCGCCCCCGTCGATGATGATTGACAATTTCGGCGCAAGAACGGGCCTCAGTGCGTTGATCGAGGCACGAAGGGCGGATGCCATTGCCCGGGCATCGGCGACCTCACTCGCATCAAGCCCGGCCAACGGCGGGATCTCGATTGCCACGCCGGCCTGCGGCACAATCTCCGCAGCATCGATCGCTGCTCTCAGTGGTTCCACCGTTTCCGGGCGCAAACCCCGGATCTGCAGACTGCCCCGGGCTGTAACCTCCAGAATGCCGTTGCCGTGGGTCACTGCGGCGACAGCGAGCATTCGACATTGTGCGATAGTCAGATCCGGTATTGTGGGACGCAATCGGGCGAGGAGACCGTCACCGGTTGCCATCGGCACGGCCAGGGAAGGGCAGGCGGCGCGACGTCTTCCATTGCGATCGGGAGATGTGGGCGGCACGCAGGACGGCATTGCACGCCTGGCGCCCTGCATTTCGACAGACTGTCCGTCCGTTCCGGTCATGAGAATATCCTTCCGGGAAGATGTCCTTACATGATCCAGGCGGGCAGGCAAACAATTTGACAGGTATCGCGTGTGGATGCGGGCTCAGTCGTCTCGATCGTCGAAATCCTCGCCCTTGCGCAGAAGATAGATATCCATGATCCAGCCGTGCCGTTCTCGCGCCGCGGCCCGTCGTTTGAGAATTTCATCGGTGACATCACCCAGCCGACCGGAAACGGTGATCTCGTCCATGGTGCCGAGATAGGCGCCCCAGAAGATGTGAACATCCGGGTCATCGACCTTGCTGAAGGCCTGTTCGCCGTCCAGCATCACGACTGCGCTTTCGATAGAGCGCGGGAGGCTTTCACCTAGGCGCCGGCCCGTCGTTATTTCAACCGGCTTACCGACGAGATTGAGAGGGATGCGATGGCTCGCCGTCAGGGCCTGGATGCTGGTGATGCCGGGAATGACGCTGTAGTCAAAGGCGATATTGCCGCGCGCCTTGACCCGTTCGACGATACGGATCGTGCTGTCGTAAAGGCTTGGATCACCCCAGACGAGAAAGGCGCCACTGGCGTCATCCCCGAGCTCCTCGCTCAGCAGTCTCTCATAGGTGGCTGCAATCTCCGCATGCCAGTCGTCCACGCTTTGAACATAGGTCCGGTTCGCCGTCTGCCGGACCGGTACGGCATATTCGACAATGCGGCCGTCTGCGCGCGTGACATAGCGCTCGCATATGTCGCGACGCACTTCCGCAAGCTCTGCCTTCTTTGCGCCCTTGGTCGGAAGGAACAACACATCGGCCTTGTTGAGGACGTTCACGGCCTGGATCGTAATATGCTCCGGATTACCGGTGCCAATGCCGACGATATAAAGATGCTTCACGGATGAACCCTCGCTGCTTTTGGCTGTCTGAACCATATGGCGAAGGCTTTCAAGGGGTGCCGACCTGACCCACCGTGTGCCCACGGCATGCGTCGGAAAAGCGAACATGTCGCTTTGGTCGATCGAACTCATCAATCGTTAATTATTGTACTTTATAGTACTGTTAATTGCAGCAACCAAATGAGTAAGCCATGGTCGGAGCCACTTCAAGCATATCCCTGGTCTCAACATCCGCCACGTCGACCAGCAGTTCGACAGGGAATACCAGTTCACAGAAAGCGCAACTGCAGCAGCAGATCGCTGCCAAGCAAAGCGAGCTTTCCAATGCTAAGACGGAGGAGGAGCGAACCGAGATCAACGATGAGATCGCGGATCTGAAAGCGCAGCTCGAAGCGGTCCAAGCGAAGGAAAAGCAGGAAACACAGGCCAAATCGCAATCGGGCACCTCGACTTCAGAGCAGACGCAAACATCGCGCATTGGCCAGAAGAACTTCACGGACGAAGATCCCTTCGGCAAACGCGAATTGTGGGTCTAGCCGGGGCATAGGCTTCTGCCCTGCGGCGTGAAATTGAACTCACGGAATAATGCCGCTGCGGCCGCTCTCAGGTTCAGGAGTGCAGCCGAAGATAAGACTTGAGCGCGCCAAGTGCCTCGACCCAGAGATCGAACGCAGAATGGGCAAGAAGGTGCGACGCAATGCGATCGCAGAACTGTTCAATCTCGGGCGGCACCTCTTCCAATTCGATGCCTTCACGATCATAGACACCGCGACGAGGCCATGCCATTGACTGCCCCGGCACACGTGGTTCTCCCACGAAAGGAAGCATGTCAATAAGATTGCAGGCGAGCCGGTAGGCCAGTTCCTCCTGGCATTCGGTCACCGGCAGATAGTCATGCGAGAGCATCGCGTTCATGTGGTCAACCTGTCTTGAGCTGGGCTACGGCAAGAAGAGTATCAGCACTGATCGTGGATGAACCGGTCAAGATTGAAAGCGCACTCGAGTCGCCCGTCGTTCCGTTTTCGACATCGTACATCGCTGTAAAGCGGCTGATGAGAGAAGCGACCTTGTCGGGATCGGAGAGATCCTCAAGATCGATATAATTGCTGATCATTTCAGCCTGCTTGTCGACATCCATGTTGGACACGTAGCTCGACAGGTTGAAGGTTGTCGTGAAGAACTCGAAGAGCGCGGTATCGCCGATGATGTCGTAAGCACTTGAGATGGTTGAGGCCTTGCGCTCGAAATAAAGGGCCAGCCGAACGCCGGTATTGCTGTCTCCCTGTTCGCTTTCGAGTGTCTGACGTAAATAAGCGTTGACCGTTTCCACGACGTCGCCGCGTTGCTGTATCGATCCGGTGGCTTCCTCGGAAAGATTTCCATCACTATCAAAATTGAAAGAGGCAACGATCTCGGCGAACCGGTTGTCCGACAGCTTGTTTACGTAGCTTTTGTCGTCTTCGAGATCGGAAGAGAACATTTTCTCAAGGTCGTCGGTGCTGACATCCTCGGGGTCAATCCCTTTGGCTTCAAGGACGAAGTCCACGAGCCGATCGTCCGCCAGAAATTCGGAGACCGTCTTGATGCTCCCCATCTGTTCGCGGAAGTAGGTTATTTCGGTGTCGGCCGCGTCACTTGCGTCCGATTGCTCTGTACCGTCAAGATAACGGATCTTGTTCTGCTTGTAGTCGGCCGCGACATCGTCGATCACGGACCCGGACATCGCCTGAAGCGGGACCGTCGTATTGCCATCGGAGTCAAAATTGAATGCCTCCCGGAAGGCGACGAATCGGTCGTCATTCAACTCGTTGACGTAGCTCTTGGGATCGTTCGGATCGCTTTCCAGAATTTTGCGCAATTCAGTCTTCGATACGCTCGAAGGATCGATGCCAAACGAACGCAGGGCCATTTCCCAGAGTTCGGGATCGCCGTCGTTCGTATCGTCATCATCATCGGCGTTGGAGGTCAGGAAGTCGTCAATGGAGGTGACCGCGGCTATCCTGGTCTTGTAGTTGTCGATCGCATCTTCCGTGCTGAAATCGGCGATCTCTGTCTGGTAATTCACCGCAAAGCTCTCCGCCGCGGCCTCCGTCTGCTCGTCGGTCTGAGCAGCGGTTCCGTCGGCGAGGTTTCCGTCCTCGTCAAAATTGAAGGCGTCATGCACGCTGCCGAGACCGATGGCCTCTGCAATATCCCCATTTTTGAGGGCTGCCGAAATATAGTTGTCCGGATCGTCTTCGGATACGCCATATGCTGTTCGAATATAGGCGACAAGCTTGTCGTCCTCCATGAGATCACTGACGGAAGTGACATTGCCAATCTGTGCGGCGAAGTACGCCGAATAGGCGTCACCGGTCCCGCTCGAAGCAAATGTCGCCATGGCCAGCGTATAGCCGCCCGTCACCAGCGACATCTGCTCGTCGGACTGCGCGGCGTCGCCATCGACGCTGCCGTCGCTTGCGAAATTGAAGGCTTTGGCAAGGCTGACAAAGGTACTGTCGTCGAGCTGATTGACGAAGCTGTCGGGGTCATCCACATCGCTGGTCAGGACGTTCTTCAGAAAGCTGGTGGATGTGTAATCCGTGCTGAGGCCAAAGGCCGCCAGCACATAATTTCGCAAGCGTGTGCTGCCCAGAAGATCGTCGACCGATGTTACTTCTGCGATCGCATTCTCATAATAGTCCCCTTCCCCGGCAATGGAGTCGGTCTCCTCGTCGAAGGAAGCATCGTAAGCATCCAGCAGGCTCGTCTGTTGCGCATCGGACTGAGCCGTGGCCGTTTCGCCAGAAAACTTGAACGCTGCCGTAAACTCCGCGTAGCGACTGTCGCTGAGGCTGTTGGCAAAGCTCGAGGAGTCACTGAGATCGCTTTCCAGGACCTTCTGCATGAACGCGCGGGCATAGATCATATCCTCCAGCCCATAAGCCTTCATGGCGTATGAGTAGAGCCTGTAATCGCTCATAAACTCATCGACCGACGTCACCTTGTCGATGTTCTCTTTGTAGTACGCCGTATCGCGCGAGACTGTCGCCTTTGAGGCAACGCTGTCGAGGCTTGCGCTCAGATTACGCGTAACCGAGAGATAGCTGAGATATGTCGAAACCATGCTTACTGCCCTCTTGCACGTAGACATGCGCAATCAATTGCGATCGCCGGCGCGATCGCATCGACTGTTCACATCACGCGACGTTTTCAGTACAGGGGACGCCAGTCATGGCGAAAACGGCAGGAAGACCGAGCTTTGCCGGTTCAGCTTTAATTGCAGAACTAGGTGGTTCTATAATTGATTCGCGTGCTAAAGCAAATTGGAAAACGGTAGATCCATCTCCGCGTGATCCTTCGAGAGCAGTGCTCCGGCCCCCGCGAAAATCCCTAGCGGTCGAACCTGCGCCGTGGAATCGAGGATCGCCTGTTAAAGCAATCCCAGGAAAAATGCGAAGCGGCTTTCTGTCCGGAATTGCGTGAAAACAAAAGGCCAGTAGCGGTTCTGCGCTTCCATGAAAGCTCATACGGCTGTTGTTGCCATGTCCACATCTGCATGGTGGCAAGCGGTCAGCAGACCCGGAGCCGAAGTCCTTGCGGTCAGTGCCGGTTCTTGCTCCGCGCAAATCGACGTCGCCTTCCAGCAGCGGGTCCGGAAGCGGCAGCCGCTCGGGGGCTTGGCCGGGCTCGGCAAATCTCCCTGCAGGACAATCCGCTTACGGTGTCCACGGAGCCTCGGGTCCGGTATGGGAACGGCTGAAAGCAGAGCTTGTGTGTAGGGATGGGCCGGGGCACCGAAGATCGATTGCCTGGGGCCGGTTTCGATGATCTTGCCAAGATACATGACCATGACCCGATCCGAGACGTGCCGCACCACGGCAAGGTCATGCGCGACGAACAGCATGGCAAGATTGCGTTCCCGTCGGAGCTTGGCCAGCAGGTTGACCACCTGCGCCTGGACGGATACGTCAAGGGCCGAGACCGGTTCGTCACAGACCAGCAGGGCAGGATTCAGCGCGAGTGCTCGCGCTATCCCCAAGCGCTGTCGCTGACCGCCGGAAAACTCGGCGGGATAGCGATCTGCGTGTTCGGCCCGCAGTCCCACGGCTTCGAGCAGCCGGACCGTTTCTTCATGCCAGTGGCTTCTGGGGTGGGTTCCGGGATGGAGCGCCCATGGCTCCGCTATCAGGCGGTCGACCCGCATACGCGGATTGAGCGATTGATAGGGGTCTTGGAAAACGACCTGCATTTTGCGGCGCAATTCATGCAGCTGCTTGCCATTCGCCTTCGTGATATCGACGCCGTCGAGCCGCACACTGCCACCGGTTGCCGGCCCGAGCTTCAACAGAGTCCTGACCAGTGAAGTCTTACCGCAGCCGCTTTCGCCGACAAGGCCTAGCGTTTCACCGCGAGCGATCTCGAAGCTGACGTCATCCACGGCACGGACGGGCGTAGATGCATTGCCGAAGTGGCGGGAGAGGTTTTCGACCTTGAGGAGAGGCTCGTTCATGCTGGCGACACCGGGAAATGGCAGGCGGCCTGACGGCCAGGCCCCACGGTTTCAAGGGGAGGCACAACCCTAGAGCAAAGGTCTTCGGCCCTCGGACAGCGCGTTCGGAAGGCGCAGCCCGAAGGAAGCGCGGCGGGATTGGGCGCGGAGCCGGGGATGGGTACCAGTTCGTCTCCGTCGCTGTTCATGCGCGGCTGAGATGCGAGAAGCCCCACGCTGTAGGGATGCCGCGCATCCTCGAACAGTTCGAAGACACTCGCCGTCTCGACGATCCGCCCGGCATACATGACGGCGACGCGGTCCGCGAGTTCGGCGACGACGCCAAGATCGTGGGTGATGAAGATCATGCCAGCGCCGCTATGCTTGCGCACCAGGTTCAGAAGATCGACCACCTGCGCCTGGATGGTAACATCGAGCGCTGTTGTCGGTTCATCAGCGATGATGATATCCGGCTCCAGCGCCACGGCCATGGCGATCATGATGCGCTGGCGCATCCCACCGGAAAACTCGTGAGGATATTGCCTGGCGCGCCGCGCCGGATCGGGAATGCCGACGGCCGTCAGAAGGTCGAGGACCGCCTGGTCGATGCCGGCGGCTGGGTTTCGGCCATGAATCCGGAACATCTCTGCAATCTGCCAACCGACAGGGTAGACCGGATTGAGCGCTGCCAGGGCATCCTGAAAGATCAGGGAGATCCGGTCTCCGCACAGGTCGCGTCGGTTGTTCTGCGATAGCCTCAGCAGATCCGCGCCCTCAAAACGGATCGATCCCCCATTAATGGCGCCCGGCGGATCAGGAATGAGATCCATGATGGCCGATGCGGTCACCGACTTGCCGGATCCGCTTTCGCCGAGCAGTGCCAGGACTTCGCCACGCTCCAGTGAAAAGGATACCCCATTGAGCGCCAGGATGCGGCCGGCGGCCGTATCGAAGCTGACCTGCAGGTTTTCGACTTCAAGGAGAGCCATCATCGTCTCCGGCTGACGAGACGCCAGTGTTGCGACGGGTCGTTGACAATCCGGAACCAGTTGGCGAGGAGATTGAAGGACATGGTGGTAAACATCACGGCGAGACCTGGAAAGAAGCCGAGCCACCAGGCTGAAGACAGATATCCCTGGCCCTGCGCGACCATGAGGCCCCAGCTAACCGCCGGCGGCTGGATGCCAAGGCCAAGGTAGCTCAGCCCGGACTCGAACAGCATGACCATCGCGAGGTTGACAGATGCCAGCGTCAGCATGGTGGGGGCGACACTCGGCAGGATGTGATAGCGAAGGATCCAGATCGGCCCGCCACCGAAGACGCGCGCTGCATCCACGAACAGGCGTTCACGCACTTCCAGCGTTTCGGCGCGCGCGACGCGGATATAGGCTGGCATGCGGGTGACAGCGAGCACGATAACGAGATTGCCGACGCTCGGGCCGAACAGATAAAGGCCGAAAAGGGCGACGAGCAGCGTCGGGAAGCCGAGGATAATGTCGCAGATCCGCATAATGATATTGCCGATGATGCCACCGAAATAACCGGCGACAACGCCGAGCAGCGTTCCGCCGACAAGGCTCGTCAGCACGGTGACGAGGGCGATGCCGATCGTCGTCGATGCCGCCTGGATGAGGCGGACAAGAAGTGGGCGGCCGAGCGCATCGGCTCCGATCCACAACGTCCAGGTCTGGCTGAAGTCGAAGGGCGGCAGGTTGCGTGCCTTCAGCGAAATGCGATTGTCACCCAGAAGAGAAGAGGCGTCAGCAAGAATTGCCAGGAGAACGATCAGCAACCAGATCGCGGCAACAACCGCCATCGGATCGCCCGCGAGCGCGCGCACGAGCCACAGGATGCGGCTGCTACGACGCTCGCGGGCGGGGAGGAACTCGGCTGAGGTCTCGGTCATTCGACCCTCACGCGCGGATCGATCGATGCGTAGAGCATATCGACCAGGATGTTGATGAAGAAGATGACGACCGCGACGGCGAAGATCGAAGCCTGCACGATCGCAAAATCCCGCTTCAGGATGCCGTCGATCAGAAGCTTTCCTATGCCGGGGAATCCGAAGACGACTTCGACGACGCCACCACCCCCGGCGAACTGCGCGGCGAGATCGCCCGTGACCGTCACAGCGGGCAGCAGGGCGTTGCGCAAGGCATGCACGAAGGTGACGCGGCCGGACCGGGCCCCCTTGGCCCGCGCCGTGCGGACAAAGGTGGCATTCAACGCCTCGATCATGGAGCCTCGGACGATCTGCACCAGTGTCCCGAAAGGTCTGGCGAAGAGACAGGCTATCGGAAGCACCCAATAGATCGGACCGCCGAAGCCGGATGTCGGCAGAAGGCGGAATGTCACGGCGAAGAGCAGAACTCCCATCAAGCCCAACCAGAAATCGGGAACACTGGCGGCTGCCTGCGACAATACATTGATCCCCCGGTCGACCCAGCCTCCGGCATTGACCGCGGCGATCGATCCAACAACGATAGCTGCAGTGAAGGCCAGGGCGAGGGCGATCGCGCCGAGCCCGAGCGTGTTCGGCAGTGCCTCGAGAACCACATCCATGGCGGGGCGGTTGTGCCAGAGCGATATTCCGAAATCGAGGCGCAGCATGTCACCTGCCCAATCGAGAAATTGAGCCGGGAGAGAACGATCGAGCCCGAGGCGGACCCGCATGGCTTCACGTGCGGCGTCCGAGGCGTCGACCGGCAAGTAAAGATTGACTGGATCACCGGTCAATCGAACCAGGAAGAACGCGGATGTCATCAGCGCCGCGAGTGCGAGCGCAGCAAAAGCCGCGCGTCTCAGGAAATAGGTGAAGGACATCCGCTCTCCTCAAGCGATACTCAGGCGTATCAACAGGCTTCGGCATCAGCGATAGCTGATCGTCCTGAGCTTGATCTCGTTTCCGGCCTGTACGTCGGGTTTGTAGTTCACATCCTTCGCGACGCGGGCGATCGTGACCATGTGGAAGAGAGGCGCGATATTGACCGCGTCGACGGCGATGTATCTGAAGGCCTCCTGGAACAGCCGCATGCGATTGTCGCCGGTCGCCTTGGAGGCATCGGCAATAAGCCTGTCGAGGCTTGCCTCGGCGATCGTCGACTGGTTGCCGTCTGTGGTGAAACGGTTCGGCAGGGTAAACACGGCATCGCCTTCGGTATTGTCGATCTGTGTCTGCAGGATCGACGGCTGGCGCTCCTTGTCCCAGGGCTTCAGCAGTCTCTTCAGCCACGGGCTGGTCTCGAGCATTTCCAGCCTAACCTTGAAACCCGCATCTGCGAGCATGGCCTGAATCGCTTCCATGCTTTCCGATGAATTGGGATAGATGCCGATGCGCCCGTAAATGACGATTTCCCGGTCGACCGGAACCCCGTCTGCTTCGGCCGCCGCGAGCAGCGACTTCGCTTTCTCCGGATCGTACGTCCAAACGGGAATATCGGGATTGAAGCCGAATACGGACGGCGGCACAACCTGCATCGCCTTCCTAGCTTCCTCATGGAAGATGGTGCCGATCAAGCCGTCCCGGTCGATCGCCAGGTTGAGCGCCTCGCGGACGCGTTTGTCGTTCAGGGGGGCGATCTGCTGGTCGATCCTGAGCAGGGAGGTTTCCGCGTTCGGAAATGCGTGGTCCTGTTCCGTCGTGCCGTCCTGAGGGGCGATCTCATAGGCGATCTGGGCTTCGCGGGTCTCAACCATCGCAGCACGGACGGCGGACTCGGCGCGCCAGATAATCGTTGCGTTCTTGATGGCCGGCTTCTCGCCCCAGTAACCGTCATAGGCCGTCAGGGTTACCGATTGACCGGGCGCCCACGCGGCCAGCTTGTACGGTCCGGTGCCTGCAGGCGTTCGCGTCTTGCTGTCATTCGGGGTCGCTGGCGAACCGATATCCACGGAAGACATCTTGTTCGGCAGGATCGGCTCGACGCTATCCGTACGGATCAGCAGCGTTGCCGGATTAAGAGCTTCGGCGGTGAATTTGACGCCCTTCAGCGTGGCAAGGCCAACTTCACAGGCAAGAGCCGGATCTTGCGCCCGCTTGAGCGAGGCGACGACGGCGCTCGCGTCGAAAGGCTTTCCGTCATGAAAGGCGACCCCTTCGCGCAGGTTGAACTCCCAGGTCAGGTCATCCACCTGCCGCCAGCTGGTGGCGAGACTCGGCAAGACAGATCCGTCCGCGGGGCTGAGGTTGACGAGGGTCTCGGTAATGTTGTTGCGCAGAATGCGAGAATTACCCGAAAGGTCGGTGTCGCACGGATCGAGCGACTTGGGCTCATCCGTGACCACCACAGTTAACTTGTCCGATGCGGCATGCGCGGGAATCGCGGTGCTTGCGGCCAGCGAAAGCGCAGCAAACCCGATTGTCGCAGCATTGATCAATGTCATCTTCTTCATGGATGCCTCCTCCAAGTTCGAGCGGTGATACCTGCGCTCTGCGGTGCCGCCCTGTCGAAAGCCCCCTGTCCCGCCCGCCATCCATGCGGACCATCCAAATGGCTTTACTTCCTCCTGCAACGGCGTAGTGTCAAATATGACACTTGCAGCGTGAGAATGCTCAGATGCTGCCGAGATGTCAATATGGATTGATCCAGATATGGAATTTACGGTTCATGAATGAACTTAAACATGGCTCCCCTGTGGTGGAGAAGACCGCGCATCTGCTGGAGGCTGTCGCCGATGCAAGGACGGGCATCTCGCTGGCCGCGCTGGTGAACCAGCTCGGCGTGCCTCGCTCAACTGTTTACCGCATCCTGAATTCACTGATGGCACACGGCCTTGTCGCGCGCATCAATGGCGGCGCATCCTACGAGCTCGGTCCCAAATTCATCGAGTTGGCGCGCCGTATATCGCCGGGCGCGGACAAAGCACTACTCGTCGAGGCGGCGAAGCCAATCCTTATGGCAGCCGCCGACAGGATTCTCGAATCCTTCAAGCTCGCAACCCCCGACGGCAATGAAATGATGACGATCTTTGCGGCGCCAAGCCCCGGAGATTACGCGATATTCATTAAGGTTGGCGGGCGCTCCCGCAAGCACGTGGGCGCCGCCGGCAAGCTTGCACTGGCCTATTCTGATTACAGCGAAATCGAGGCCTACTGCGCCACCGGCCTTGAGGCCAAGACGCCCTATACAATCACCAATCCCGATGTACTCAAGGAGGCGCTGGTCGAAATTCGCCGTAACGGCTACGCCGAGGACAATCAGGAATCCAACCTTGGGCTCAGAGCCTTTTCGGCGCCGGCTTTCGATTCGGCGGGCCGGCTGGTCGCCGCAGTCAGCGTCCCGTTTATCGGCGAGGCAGCGCCGGAGCGAGGCCAGTCGATAAGGCGGGAGGTCCTGGAGGGAGCAGCCGCATTGACCAAGGCAATCAATGGAGTCCATCCATTATCCAAATAAGAAGCACAAATATCTATATTGAACTCTCCGTTTGCTGTGGTAAGTCTGAGCCACAGACAATGGAGGAATTCATGACAGCGTTGGACCCATCGATTTACGCGAAGCTCCTGCGGACGAATTCGGCAAGTCTCAGCACGCTGCTTTTGAAGCGCGGATTGAGGAACACCGCAATTCGCGGCGTGAGGCCACTTGCGAGCGTCGACAAGCCGATGATCGGCCCAGCCGTTACGGTACGCTATATTCCCGCCCGCGAAGACATCGATGGCTCGACCTACAGTTCCGATCCATCGAACCATCAGCGCAAGGCGATCGACACGATTCCGGAAGGGCATGTGCTGGTATTCGATTGCCGTTCCCTGCCTGACGTCGCCGGCATCGGCGCCATGCTCGCCCGCCGTCTCATCTATCGCAAGGCGGCCGGCCTTGTATTGGATGGTGGTGTCCGCGACACGGCGGATATTGCGCAACTTGGTTTGAAAACCTATTGCATGGGACCCGCAGCCCCCGCCAATCTCGTCGCCCATCACGCTTCGGACATGAACCAGCCAATCGCCTGCGGCGGCGTCGCCGTGTATCCCGACGACATCATTTTCGGCGACAGCGAAGCCGTCATCGTGATCCCGCGCGAATATGTGCACGAGATCGCCGATGAGGCCGTCGTGATGGAAGAGCAGGAAGAGTTCTTGAAATCCGAGATCGAATCCGGCAGGTCGACGCTCGGCGTCTATCCGCCGAATGCCGAGACTCTCGAGCGTTACGAGGCCTGGCGCAAAACACGTGCTGTCCTGGCGTGACCTAACTGGTTCAGATGCAGCATGATAGCGTGCGTTGCGAGAGTGCGGATTGGCCGACGACGAGCTAGCGCGCGAGCGCGCTCACATAGAGATTGCGACCGAAGCCTTATTTTGCGTCGACACCAGCCGTAAAGATCGCAATGCAACGACGCAGGTGCTCGAGTCGTTTCGCCCGATCCGGCCAGGCCAGCGCCCTGCCCTCCGGCGGTCCCATACCGGCAAAGAGCATGTCCATAAGCATGCGAGCGCCACTCATCGCATCGCCGATCTTCAATCGGCCCTCCTCTTGGCGCTGTGCAAGCCAGTCGGCAAGCTGTTGCCGCGCGGCAAGCAGGCCCTCTTCGTGCAGGATGTCGATGAGTTCAGGAAACTGGCTCGACTCGCGAAAAACGAGATGCAAGAACCTCGCCCGCTCTGCGTCCGTCTCCTCGTCTATATCGATCATGAAGATGCGCTCGAGGCTTTCGGCGACCGAGATGTCTTCAGGATCACGCGGAAGATCGAGCATCGATCGGCGATGCGCTCTGACAACGGCAGCAAACAACTCTTCCTTGCTTTCAAAAAGCCTGTAGAGCGTTTGTTTCGATACTGCAGCCCGTGTTGCCACCACAGCCGTCGTCGTTCCGGCATAGCCGAACTCGATGAATATCTCGCGTGCGCAGCTTACAATATGAGATCGCCTGTCTTCATCGGTCGAGACCTTGGGACGCCCGCGCTTACGCGCAACCTGTATCGTCTGTTCTGTTTGTGATCTCATGCTACGGTATCTTGCACCCTGGTCTGTGCGCAGCGAATCGCCACGAGCAACCGCCGGCGCGGGTCAATACTGACTTCTCGCCGACAATTTACTTTAGTTGAGCGAACCGGCGTTTCGATTTAGAGAACTCACCAGTACCGTAATGCGTCGCTCATAACACTCCAATAAAGGAGCGCTTCATGGCGACCATCGCCGCAGTACCTTCAACATACGATTATCGGCACCTGAGGCCGACGGTCGAATCTTCTGCAAAGCGATCAATTTTGTCTAATATCGTTTCGGGCGCGAAGGCAAGCGCTGGCCGCCATATACTTGTTGATCAATGTGTTTGTGCAACCAGTGTGGCGGTTTACCCGTCGCTTTAACAGCTTTGCAGGCGCCGCGTAAAATGGCGCCGTCCGAAGCCTCAGCCGTTGCTGGGATGACCCCAAGCAAAATCGCCATTTCCAGGATTCCTGCCGACTAGCGAACTCTTCATGCAAACAGTCGCAGCACCGCGTCCGCATTCGCAATCCATGATTGCGTATTCTTGGACTCAATTCCCGGGAAAAGAGCATGTCGTGATTTATCCAAAACAGGGAACCGAACAATGAGCATTTTTGGCAGCATGAAGACGGCAGTCTCCGGAATGAGTGCGCAGGCAAACCGTCTCAGTACCGTCTCCGACAACATCGCAAACTCGAACACGACAGGTTACAAGGCTGTGTCGACAAGCTTTTCGTCGCTGGTCCTGTCTTCCTCATCCGGCAACTACAATTCCGGTGGCGTGCAGACGACCGTCCGCCAGGCAATTTCCCAGCAGGGCGATATCTCCTACACGACCTCGGAATATGACCTGGCAATCTCCGGCGATGGCTTCTTCATTGTGCAGGGCGCTGACGGCACGCCGGTCCTGACCCGTGCAGGCGATTTTTCGGTCGATGACGAAGGCAATCTTGTCAATAGCGCCGGCTTCACGCTGATGGGCTATTCCTACGATTCCGGCGCGCCTTCCGTGGTCGTGAATGGATTCGATGGCCTCGTGCCGGTGAATGTGAACCAGTCGGGGCTGAGCGCCATAGCTTCGACGAGCGCCTATTTCAGCGGCAACCTCGACTCCGATGCGGAAGTCGTCAGCGACCCTGATGTGCTGCCGAGCGCCAATCAGGCATCGGCGACGGTGACGGATGATACGAAGAAGATGTCGCTGGTTGCCTATGACAGCCTCGGCAGCACCGTACAGTACGACTATTACTTCACCAAGACCGGTGTGACGACGGATGCGAGTGGCGCAGTGACCGGAAGTACCTGGGAGGTGGCCGTTTACCGCAATGCGGATGCCGCCAGCGGCGGAACGACGTCCTTCCCTTATTCCTCCGACGCCGTCAGCGTTGCGACACTGTCCTTCGATGCGGACGGCAATCTGACCTCCGCGACGGATACCGACATCGTCGATCCGACGACGGGCAAGACAATCACGATGGACTATTCCGACTTCACGCAGCTTGCCTCGGATTTCTCCGCCACCGGCAGTGCCGACGGGCAGGCCGCAAGCTCCGTTAGTTCGGTTTCCATCGGCACGGATGGCACTGTGTCTGTCAGCTATGCGAACGGCACCACCAAAGCTCTCTACCAGATCCCTCTGGCGACCGTCGCAAGCCCCGACAACCTCACGCTTCTCAGCGGCAACGTCTACTCCGCGAATGGCGAGTCCGGCGTCACCGTCACCGGCTTTCCGGAGACCAATGGTCTCGGCTCGATCCAATCCGGCGCGCTCGAAAGCTCCAACGTCGATCTCGCCAGCGAACTGACGGAAATGATCGAGGCACAGCGGAGCTACACGGCAAATTCGAAGGTGTTCCAGACCGGCTCCGACATCATGGATGTCCTCGTCAACCTCAAGCGCTGACGGGTGAACAGCCATGTCCCTCTCGTTAACACTCAATACCGTGCAGGGCATCTTCAACAGCACGGGCAGTCAAAGCAGTGTCGTCTCGACGAATATCGCGAACGCGGGAAATTCCGACTATGTGCGTCGCGAGGCCTCGATCACGACATCGCTCAACGGCGCGCAGGTCGTCAAAATCAGCCGCGCGCAGGAAGACGCACTGCTCGCCCAGTATCTGCAGTCGAATTCCGAAGACAGCGCTCAGCAGACATTGCTGAGCGGCCTGGAAGACTTGAAATCCATCCTCGGCGGCAATGACTACGAAACGTCGCCAAGCACATATCTTTCAGCTTTCCAGGAGGCGCTTCAGACATTTAGTACGTCGCCGAACAGCAGCATCGCCGCACGGTCGGCCGTCACTGCAGCGCAGGATGTGGCAAACTCGTTGAACAGTGCCAGCGATGCCGTGCAGTCCGTCCGCGAAAATGCCGACGCTGAAATCGCAACGCAGGTCGATACGCTGAATACCCTGCTTTCGCAGTTCGAAGATGCGAACAATGCGGTGAAGCTCGCAACTGCAACCGGAGCCGATACATCCTCAGCACTGGATGAACGGGAGGCGATCCTTAAACAGATATCGTCCCTGGTCGGCGTCTCGGCGGTCGTTCGCGACAACAACGACATGGCGCTCTATACCTCGGACGGTACGGTTCTCTTTGAAACTGTCCCGCGCACCGTTACTTTCGAGCCGACCAGCACCTATGTCGCGGGCACTGAAGGCAATGCTGTCTATATCGATGGCGTTGCCCTTTCCGCAGGAGAGGGGTCGACCACGACCGGTGAAGGCAGTCTGCAGGCCCTCTTGCAGATTCGGGACGAAATCGCGCCGACGTTCCAGTCGCAATTGGACGAGATCGCAAAGTCGCTCGTGCAGATCTTCTCCGAGACCGATGGCAGCACGACGGTCCCGGGGCTCTTCGTCTGGAGCACATCGTCGGGTAATGCAGGCGGGACACCTTCAACTTTGGATGGCGTCATAAGCGGCATTGCCGCGACCATCTCCGTCAATACAGCCGTCATCACCAGTGAAGGCGGCGATCCCATGGCGCTTCGTGACGGGAGCATCAGCGGCATCACTGACCTGAACACCGACGACAACAGCGGTTTCTCCGACAATCTGAACGCTCTCTACGAAGCCCTCAGCACCCAAAGAGAGTTCTCGTCGGATGCCGGCATCAGCCAAAACGCCAGCCTGATCGACTACGCAAGTGACTCCATTGGATGGCTTGAACAGTACAGAAGCGATGCATCGACCGCGGCGGAAAATACGTCCGCTGCATTGTCGCGTTCCGACGAAGCCTACTCCAACGAGACCGGCGTCAATCTCGACGAGGAATTGTCGCTGCTTCTCGACATCGAACAGTCTTACAAAGCGGCGACGAAGATCCTGAACGTTATCGACGAGATGCTTCAGTCGCTGCTCGACATTGCGAGCTAAGCCATGAAATCATCATTTATCTCAAGCAGTGCAATGCAAAACACCCTGCGGCTGACGATCAGCCAGTCGCAGACACTTCTGACGAAGGCATCCACCGAGGCGACAACCGGCACCTATGCAGACCTTGGCCTCTCTCTTGGCTCGGGTGCCGCCACGAGCGTCAACCTGACCGCAGCGATCGCACAGACATCCTCTTTGACGAACAGCAACGCCGTCGTCGCTCTTCGCCTTGAGGCATCCCAGACCGGACTATCAAGCCTCCAGGACGCAGCAGATTCCCTGGTGTCAAACCTGACCGCGCTGCAAGGCAATGAAGACAGCTCGGCCGAGGCAGTCGCGCAGCAGTCGGCGGCGGACACGGTGTCACAGCTTCTGTCAGTCGCCAACACCATGGTGAACGGCGAGTATATTTTCGGCGGTATCAACCTCGATGACACTCCACTGACCGATCGGACGGAACCCGTCTCGACGAAAATCACCGATGCCCTCCAAACCTATGCAACCAGTCTCGGCAAGTCCGTCAGCGAGCTCAGCGGAGACGAGATGTCGACCTTCATTTCCGACACGGTCGAGCCGATGTTCTCGGAGGCGGCGTGGACCGATCCGACAGACGGCTGGTCAAGCGCATCCAGCACGAACATGACAAGCCGCATTAGCGCCTCGGAGACGATCACATCGTCGACCAACGCAAATTCTGAAGGCATGCGCTATCTCGCTCTGGCGTCGGTGCTCGTGACAGCGCTCTCGGGCCAGGATCTCGGCGAGGAGGCGCAGAGCACCGTCACCTCTGCCGCGATCGGCTACGCATCACAGGCCTCCTCAAGCCTCGTCACCGAACAGAGCCAACTCGGACTTTCGCAGGAACGCGTGGAGAAAGCAAACGACACCCTCGACGCGCTATCGACCCTGCTGGAAAACAAACTTGTGGATCTCACGGGTGTCGACGTTTACCAAGCCTCAACACAAGTCACCGCCTTACAAACCCAGCTCGAAACGGCCTATACCCTGGTTGCCAAGCTGCAGGAGCTTAGCCTGGTGAACTATCTGTGACCCCCTCAAGCATGACGCGCATGGACACTGTAGCGCTTTGAATCTGCTGCATAATTTAATCTTACATCGCCCCCGGTTTAAGGAAATTATGCGGTGGAGGGCCGAAGGCAAATTTCCCGGCTGCCTTCGGCCTTAATCCGACTCCGCTGCTCAGCAGCGAGGCTTCGCGGAACGGTGCCATTTGCCCATGCATCGTCCGGTCTGCACACGCCGTGCAATGTTCAAACTGTCAGTGCGTTGCGACGGATGTCATCTTGACGTAGGACAGGGCGCGGCAGTCATTATTATCGATGACGATGGCCGGGACATCCGAGCAATATTGATGGCGACACAGCGTCCGAAACTACCTTTCTCCCAAGAGGCGCTGCAGGCCACACTCATCCGCGTCCTCAGGCCGCTCATTAAGCTGGCACTCGCGAGCGGGTTGAGTTTTCCCGCCTTCTCGGCGATCGTGCGGCGGCTGTTTATCGAGGTCGCAGAGAAGGATTTTGCGCTTTCCGACAAGCAGCAGACCGATAGTCGCCTATCTCTCCTGACCGGTATTCATCGCAAAGATGTAAGCAAACTGCGCGGGCAGCCGCTTTCCGCGGTTTCACTGCCGGCAAGTGTGTCGCAAAGCGGGCGCATCATTGCCCATTGGCTGGGTGACGAGCGCTACAGCGATGTGGACGGACAGCCGAGGCCGCTTCCCCGAAGTGCAAAGGATGAGCCTTCTTTTGAAGGATTGGTCAGCGACGTCACACGGGATTTTCATCCCCGCGCCGTATTGGACGACTGGATAGACAGGGGCATTGTCAGAGTTGACGAGCATGATCTCGTCCATTTCGACGTCTCCCGCTTCGTTCCCCTGTCGTCCGACGACGCCCGCTGGCATTATTTTACGCGAAATCTGCATGACCATGCCTTTGTCGCCGTTATGAACATACTCAGTGATCCTCCGCCGCATTTCGAGCGGGCGGTGCATTATGACGGGATATCGGAAGAGCTTGCAGCAAAGATGGAAGAGCTTAGCCGGCAAGAAGCAATGGCGATGCTGGTCAAGCTCAATCGCATTGCACATCAGGCCGTGCAGGAAGATCCCGGGGGAGCCCGCCGCTGGATCGCCGGCATATATGTGTTGAACGAAAAGACGGATGCCGTTCCGCCTTCGCCTCCCGATAAGGAGGCGCCTTGATGACATCGTCTCTGTCTCGACGGAAGTTTCTGCTGCAAATCGCCGCGTTCCAGTTTACAGCCGCGACCGGCGCGTTGGCACGGAATTCGTCTCCTCACGATCACGGTATTGGCGGAACGGGGCATTCCGGTCGCGTGGGCAAAGGCGGCGGAGAGGACCATGGCATCGGCGGAACCGGCATTTTCGGTACGATACAGGGTTTTGGAAGCGTCATCGTCAATGATGTTCACGTGCCTTATACCGACACGACGCCAATTTTCATCGATGGTCGTCGCGTGCAGGCAAGCGCGATGCGCGTTGGGCAGATAGCGCGTATCCTCCTGAAAGGAAAGGCAGCACAGTCGATTTCGATCACCAGCGAAGTCGTGGGCAAAATCGATCGCCTGAACCGGTCCGAAATGACTATTCTATCGCAGTCGATCGACCTGCGCGAAGTGGGGCCGGCAGGCTTGCGAAAAGGTCAGGTGGTTGCGGTTTTCGGGATTCGCAAGCCTGACGGCACGATCGTTGCACGTCGGATCGAAAGTCGGGCGGTGAGCAATGTTTTCCATGTGCGCGGTGTCCCATCGCGCGTTCGAGGGCGGGTGCTCATCGGCGGTCTTCAATTGGAAGACCGATACGCTCGCTTCGTCGGCAAACAAGTGCTCGTTCGCGTTAAATCGACGCGCAATGGTCCCTTCATAGCCGATGTTGCAGCCGAAGATGTGGTGCCGGGGCTGCGCAGAGGTCTGGTCAATGTCGAGACCTACGGCCGCCGAGAAAACGCACGTGTTCGACTGGGGGTGGGAATCCAGACCACCGTCGGGATGACAGGCGTCCCCAGAAGGGACGCGCACATGTTTGTCGACCTCTCCATTCGAGGGGCCAACCGGTTTGGCGAACCGCGCAGCGGAACTGAAAGGCCTGGAAATCGCCCGCCGCCGCGCTCGCCAGACCGCGGCCCGCCCGATGATTGGAACGGCGGTCCACCTCCTGGATTCCCAGGTGATCGAGGCATGCCTGACAGACCGGATGGGGGGCCTCCGGGCGATCCGCCCAGGGGTCCCCCGCCGGGAGCGAATAGGCCCAACAGAGGAAGGCCCGAACGGCCGTGATCGTCTGACATAGATTGACAAATGGGAAAATTTCCCATTTATTTGATCCTGCGATTCCGGTTATGCGGGAGGTATATCAATCTTCCCGTGGCGGAAACGTCGATCGCCTCTGCCCCCAGCCAGTGGTGCTCGTCTTCCTGGAAGCATGGCGGAAGAGCCTTCGCCATGCTTCCAATTTCAGTAAACGAGCACGCCGCAACCGCTAGGCCCAGGTCAAGCCGATGTCGTTTCAACATTCGAAAAAGCTACTAGAGATCAAATTATTAGTCACATGGCGCAATGCTTATAACGATTGCGAATTGGCCTTGCACCTCGTCGCCACGAAATCCTCGGTAGTCTTGCGAGATCACCTTGGCCCGTGATGCATCGTGGCCGCTAGAAGTCATTTTGGAGACTTACGCAGATGCTCAGCCCGAATTGCGAAAACGAATTGCTTCCAATGGACGATTTTCTGTCAGGACCGATCGTCACGTGGGAAAACCGTAGCGATATTCTTGCGCTTTTTAGTCGCTCCCAAGCGCTATGTGAAGAAATCCAAGAAATCTGGACCAGAATCAGCCAGACAAGTCGCTTAAGGCAAGAAGATGCGGATAGTTTTGCCGGGCTGCTATGGCAGCTCAGCGAACTCAGCAGCGAACTGAAAAGAATAGACTGCGAATAGCTCGCGCCCGTCGTCTTCCAGAATTATATGGCAAAGAACCTAGTTCGCTGACAAAGCCTTCCATCAAGCCGATCGAGGAACGAACGGGACGCAGTCTTCAGTCATGGCAAACTGCTTTATCCAGTGAAGGCATCAGCCGCTTAAAAGGCGCCAAGGTGGCTCGCACCGATGCCGCCGATCTGTTCTTCAGCCTGGCGCGAAGGAAGAGCTGCCTCCGCTAATTTCGCGAAAGAGCGGCCACTTTCGGCGTCGAAGAGCTGAAAGCGTCCGGGTTGTACCGCAAGGGTTAGGGTCGACCGGTCCGCGATCGCCACATGATCGGGCAGGTGAGCGATCGTCGCGGTCTCGCTGCCTTCGACCTTGCCGTAGATATAGGTATCGGTGCCGATGCTTTCGGCATAGTCGACGTCGAAGCGGATTGGCTGCCCACCTACCCTGTCACCCTTGGCCAGTTGGAAATGGCTCGGCCGCACGCCCAGGATGACCGCCTGACCGGTGGCGGCACCTTCGAGCTCTGCCGCAATGTTCAGGCGGCCGAACCCTGGCACGTCGACAGCAACATTCCCCTGCCCCGTGCCTGCCAACGTTCCCTCGAAGAAGTTCATTTGCGGCGAGCCGATGAAACCCGCGACGAACTTGTTGGCAGGGGTTTCGAAGAGTTCCAGCGGCGTGCCGACCTGTTCGACGCGGCCCCCGTTGAGGACGACAATCCGGTCGGCCATCGTCATGGCCTCGATCTGATCATGGGTAACATAGATCATGGTCGCACCGAGCCGCTTGTGCAGGCGGCTGATTTCGCCGCGCGTCTGTACGCGAAGCGCGGCGTCGAGATTCGACAGCGGCTCGTCAAACAGGAAAAGCTTCGGGTTCCTGACGATCGCTCGACCGATCGCCACACGCTGGCGCTGACCGCCGGAGAGCTGTTTCGGACGCCGTTCGAGGAGTGGCTCGATCGCCAGCATTCGCGCGGCTTCCAGGACGCGCGCGTCGATCTCGGCGCGGCTCATCGGCAGGTTCTCGAGGCCGAAGGAAAGATTCCTGGCGACCGTCATATGCGGGTAGAGCGCATAGGATTGAAACACCATTGCAATCCCGCGCTCCCCTGGAGATGCGGTCGTGACATCGTTGTCGCCGATAAGGATTTGGCCGGAGCTCACGCTCTCGAGGCCTGCGATCAGGCGAAGCAGGGTGGACTTGCCGCAACCCGACGGGCCGACGAGAACAACGAACTCGCCCTCGTTCACCTCGAGATCGATGCCATGAAGGATCGCGTGATGGCCGAAGCTCTTCCTGACGTCGTTCAACTTGAGACCAGCCATACACCTGTCCTTCAACTGCAGTTACCCGCAAGGGATCCCATCGGCACACGTCATTGGCACGTGCACCGCTCCTCAGATGCCGTGCAGTTTGCGTGCAAGTAATTAGTTCGTCAAGATGACGAACGTAAATTTCTACGACAGCGGTTCAGGGAGAGCGCAGCAACCGACCATTTTTCGGGGGCAGTCTTCTATCTGTTCCATTTAACTGTGCTTGGCAGTGACCGCTTCACTCTTTTGGATTGAATGGGAAAATCATCGGGGAGCTGCATGGTTTCGTGTCGCCGCACATCTTCTTCTCGCGGTGCCGGATTGGTACCGCGGCCGCGGCATTTCGAGACGGGCCACTGCTTGAAAAGGTCAGCGCGGCGGCGGCGGGAGGCGCCGCTGCTCCGGCAGGGTCTGGGGAGAGAAAAGCAGGTTGTGAACGTGGTTCAGCCCAATGGCGAGGACGCCTGTCACCGTGGCGCGGTTGCCGAGAGCGCTCGCCTGGACATCGATCGCGCGGCGGCTCGCCTTTGCAATCCCGCGGCGGATGCCGTCGACGACCAAAGGATGGCGGCCGATACTGCCCCCAAGCACGACGATTTTCGGATCGACGATTGCATTGACCGAGACGACGAGCAGCGCAGCAATGTCGGCCACCTTGCCGATAACGTCGATTGCAACCGGATCATTCTTCTCCGCAAGAGCCAGGATGTCGCGTACGGACGTATTCCTTGCGCCGCCCGAACGAGCATAGAGATCGCTGATCCCCTGCGCGGCTATCGCGCATTCCAAAGCGCCGCGCTCGAGGCTGTCTTCGGCATAGGGATCGGCGCCGAAGGGCATATACGAGATCTCACCCGCCGCACCGCTTGCGCCACGCATCAGCTTGCCGTCCTGGAGAACACCCAGGCCGATACCCGTGCCGAGTGAGATGAAGGCCACTGTGTCTATCGCAACGGCGCATCCCCGCCAGGATTCGCCGATGACCGCGGCATTCACATCGTTTTCCAGGACGACGGGACAGCCGAGCCGTTCGCTGAGCGTCCTGCCGATGTCGATGCCGCCGATGTCAGCCAGATTCGGCGCCATGGACAGCGCTCCCGTGACCGGATCCACCACGCCCGGGGTCGCAATCGCCGCCACGAGCACGAGTTCTTTGGCGATGCCCATATCGGCAAGCATCCTGGAAAGCGCGGTTTCGAGCTGATCGATCAGATGATAGCCGCCTCGCCGGTCGGAGGGATATTCGATCTCGCCGATGATGCTTCCGACGATGTTGACAACCGCAATACGCGTTGTCGTCGCCCCCATATCGATACCGACGGCGTGGCCGGCATTGCCGTTCACCTCATAGGTAATGGCCGTCCGGCCGATGCGGCCGCTGGTGATACCCTTCTCCCGAACCCAGCCGCCCTCCTCGAGTGTCCGGATGACTTCGGACATCGTTTGCTTGGAAAGGCCGGTTATCTTGGAAAGCTCCGCCCGAGAGGTTGGCCCCGCGTGAAGCAGGACATCCATGACGGCGCGAACAGAGATCTGCCGCAATACGGGAGGCGCGTTTTCGGTTAAGGCCATATTCGAGCTATCCCGCCGGATTCATCTTCTCGCTGCACACTGGTGTCTCTGCTTTTTTCATGAAAGCCCGCCGAATTCAAACTGCTTGTTGACAGCTTGCAGACGCAGCAATAATAAATTCGTCAACCTGCCGAACAAATATCGCAAAGGATTGCTTTTGTCAAATATTTCAACCATTGCGTCAAGCTTGCGAGGGGCAAATCGCAGCCACCGAGCAGACGGGGCGATTATGGTCAAGGGCCTCGTTGCCGGTGTGGATCTCGGTGGCACCAAGGTTCTTGCGGGCATAGCCGATCTTCAGGGGCAAGTTCTTGCGACAATTGAAGAACCTACGGAGCACGATCCCGGCGCGCCGGTTCTGAAACAGATTCCGCGCATGATTCTTTCCCTGCTGGATCAGCATCGCGACCGTGGCCCTCTGCGCAAGGCCGTCGTCGGGATACCGAGTGCCGTTTCGCCTTCGACCGGGCTTGCCTCCCTCTCGCCGCACCTGGCGATTCCTGCGGATCAGCCGCTCGCCGCCCTCCTTGCTGAAAATCTGCCCTGCCCTGTCGTGATTGAAAACGATGTCAACCTCGCAGCCTTTGCGGAGGCGACCCTCGGCAAAGGCCAGAACAGCGATTCGTTGGCGTTCATTGCCTTCGGAACCGGTGTCGGCATGGGGCTTGTTCTCGGCGGAACTATTTTCCGAGGGCATCATGGCCGGGCGGGCGAGCTTGGCTTGTTGCCGCTCGGTGCCGATCCGCATCGGGCCGCGCCGAAGGCCCGCGCCGGTCTTTTTGAAGATCAGGTCGATTCCCCTGCCGTCCGTCGTCTCTACAAGGACGGTACTTTGCCTGTCAGCGAAATCTTCGCGCGTGCGGCGGCCGGCGATCCCGAGGCCGCGGCCGTCATCGAAACACTGGCAAAATCCGCTTCCGTCGGCATAGCGTCCGTCCAGGCGCTCTTCGACCCAGCCCTGATCGTGCTCGGCGGCGGTATCGGCTCGCGTGAGGAATTTGTCGACGCCGTCATGCGGCATATGGCCGGCCTGCTGCCCTTCGACGTTAAGATCGCAGCGACCGGAATCGGTCCGCAAGCGGGTATGCTCGGCGCCCTCATGCTGGGCCTGGATGGCCTTGCAAGCCTTGAAGAATGCGCACAGCGGGAGGCCGCCAGATGACCATGCCCCAGATGACCACTTCCGATATGACTCCACCGAAGCCGCTGGTTCTGATACCGCTTCCCGACGGGCAACTTCGTTCGGAAACGCCAGTGCTGCTGCCCTTCATGGCCCCACGCCTGCAAGGCGATTGCCGCCCGGAAGGCAGGCTCGAGCTTTCGCTCTGGGGTGCGGGCAAGCTCGCAAATCTTTCTTTTGCCGGATGGGGCGCTCCCTTCATCTATGCCCCGAACCGCATCGAGGCCGAAGGCGGTGGCCTCTACGTCGCGCAATCCGCGCCTGCATTGTTTCTGAAGGGCGCAAAGCTTCGCACACTCGTGCCGTCCCAGCGTTGCGCGTGGTGGGGCAGCGTCGCAAAACGCAAGCCGGTCGAGCGGCAGGGCAATCGTCGGATCGCCCGAACCGAATGGGGCGTCGTAATCGTGGAGCAGAGGCCGGACGGGATCCTTGTGACGGCCGGTGCGACGCTGGACGAGGCACAGCGGGCCTTCACTGTCGATCCGGCGAAGGTGATCGAAGAAGCGCATGGCTATGTGGCGCGCTGCGATGCGATGCCGCAGGCAGAGCCGCTGATGCGCAGCATGATTTCGCAGAGCCTGCATGCGGCGTTTTCCAGTATCAGACGGGACGAGCATGGCGCCTTTGCTGGCCTTGCCGCAGGCCAAGCCTATAGCGCGCCTGCACGCACCTATTATCGTGATGGCTATTGGACGCTCCAGGCGCTGCTCGACCGCGAGCCGGACGCGGTGCGTGCTCAGATCGATCTTCTTGCCCGCGGCATCCAGCCGGATGGTGAAGCGCCGAGCGGCGTAATTCTCACGGGTCCTGCGCAGGCCGAGGAGTGGGAAAAGGTGCGCCAGTCGCATCCGAGGATCAAGATCGAACACCTGCGCCCCGGCGATTGGTGGAGCGATCATTTCGACAGTCCGCTCTTCTTCATCCTGACGATCGGCGACTATATTCGCAAAACCGGGGACCAAACGCCCCTGTCCCTCTACTGGGACAAGGTCGTGACGATTTTCAACCGCTATTGCGGATTTGACGAGGCTGGAAACGGCTTGCCGGTAAAGCCGCGCAACGATCGCGACTGGGCGGACAATGTCTATCGTCACGGCTATGTCGCCTACGACATCGGCCTTTGGATCGGCGCGCTCGACGTTATCGCAGAGCATGGCGCGGCAGTCGATCAGGCGATCGCATCGAGAGCGACCGCGGTCGCAGAGAAGGCAAGGGCATCGCTGGACGAGGCGCTGTTGCAGCCAAGCGGCATCTATGCCGACTACGGAACCAAGAGAGACTTCGTCGAGGATCATTTGACCTTGGACAGCCTGACGCTTCTGCGGTTTCGCGCCGTTTCGCCCGAGAGGGCAAGGGAGGTGCTCGCAAAGGTCCAGAAGATCCTGGAAAGCCGCAACAATGCCGATCAGCCCTATGGCGATTGGGGCGTGCTTTGCGCTTTCCCGCCGTTCAAGCGCCCGAAGGACACACGCGAAAAGTCCTATTTCGCCTATCGCTACCACAACGGATCGGACTGGCCTTATCTCTCCGGTCTCTATGCGGAGCAACGCCTGGCCTACGGTCTGGACGGTGCCGGCTATCCACTGCTGCGTTGGTGGCAGACCTGCCTCGAGCAAGGCTGGATGGGCGCCGTCGAATATTTCTCGCCGCCTTGGGGCCGCGGCTCACTGCTCCAGGGATGGAGCAGCATGCCGGCGGCGGCGGCACTTGCCTACAAGGACAAACTGCCGAAGAATATCCGTTGATTTTCCCGACTTGCCGCCTGCGGGCGGCCTTTCTTGCTTGCTGGCGCATAACTACGAAAATCGGGATCGATTTTCGTAACGGGCTCACGTCGTTAACGCATGTCGCGCAAGTGTGCAGCGGTTTTGCGGCAACGACATGCATGAAAAACAATGAGCTAAAGCCTGTCGCATGAATCTCTTTTCACGCGACAGGCTTTAGATGTTTAATCCCGTTAGCATGCTGGCATAGTCTTGGTCACAACTCCGTTCTCCGTCGCGTGATTGATGCGGCAACGCAATATTCGAACGGCCTAATGACTAGTAGTGCCGCAGGCTGTTGGGTCAGTTCGATTGTAGGGATAATTCGGCAATACCCTCAGCTGAAGCCATCCGCTGGACGGATGCTCTCTGCTTCATCCTTGAGTAATGGACGGCGATATTCGTAGGCAGCGACCATTTCGCTACATCCGCGGACCAGTATTCGATATAGAATAAGGCGCAATCTGCAATTGAGAAGGCCCCTATAAGCCAATCGCTTGTTTCAAGCCGCCCGTCGAGCAACGCCAGGCCTTTCTGGATTATGTCGCGACCTTTTGCCTGTATCGCCGGATGCTCGCTTTCGATGCTGCTATGATGCTGGGGCCGCCAATGGCGACTCCAACCTTGCATGTGAAGGGTAGCGACGACGTAGTCGACCATCTCAAGTGCTCTAGCAAGCTTTTCAGGATCCTGAGGCAAGAGATTGCGCTCGGGCGCCATTAAGGCCAACCATGTCGCAATTGCTGGGAATTCTGTCAGAACACTTCCGTCGTCCCGGATGAGAGCGGGTACTTTGGACTTCGGATTTATAGCAATATACTCTTCGTCAAGATGAGCATGCTTGCGCAGATCAACAAGCTTCAGGTCATACGGCTTACCGATTTCCTCAAGAATGATATGAATGCCGATCGCACATGTGCGTGGCATGTAACATAGAGTTGGCATCCCAATCGTCCGCTATTTGTATGTGGCCAACGCGCGCTCTGGAAGCGCGCAAGCCTGAGGCATCTTGTCTCCGGACAAATCAGCCGGGGACGTCATCCTGGTAGGTCTCGGGCGCAAACAGCTCCTCAACGTCGAGTTTGCGTGGAGTGAACCCTTGCTCATGAGCGTACACGGTCATTTGTTCAAGGATTGCGCGGTTTCGTGTAACGCCATAGGGGAAGGCATCGCCACCGAAGAGCGTGTCCACTTCCTCCATTTCAGCGTTGAGCCAAGGAAGCCCGACAGCGTAGGCACCCTGATAGTGCATCCTTTTCTTGGCATATTGCTTTGCGGCTTCGAACGCCTGAAGCAAAGAGACGGCCACCCACCGATTTGCCTCGTAAACGTCACGGCGAATTACCACCAGATGCATGATCGGGAAGAAACCGGTACGTTTGAAGTAGTCCGCCTCCACTCGTCGGTAGTCTGGAAAGAGCCGCGCCACCTCTGGCGAGCCAGCGAGGAAAGGCCTCGGTGGTTCAACGGTGACGAGCGCATCAAGCTTGCCGGAACTGAGCATACCCTCCAGGGTTTCGTGCTCGGGGATTCGCCTCAGTTCGACGCCCGGAGGCAAGGACATCGGCATACGTTCGGCAAAATCCGGGGTGTAGAGCCCGCCGGTCCACCACGTAACGTCCTTTGGCGCGACCCCATGGTCATGCTGCAGAAATGCTCGAATCCAAAGCGCAGCGGTCATCTGATAGTCCAAGATGCCGATGTTCCTCCCCGCGAGATCCTCGGGCTTTGTTATTCCCGCTTTGGTGTTGATGTAGACTTGGCTATGACGGAAGCTCCTCGAGGGAAAGACGGGGATTGCGACGAACCGTCGGTCACCCTTGCCAAGCATCATGAAGTAGGATGAAGCGGAAAATTCCGATGCGTCGAACTCCGCATGCTGAGCAACACGCCGGAACAGATCGCCGATGCCAGGCACGACGATATAGTTTAGATCGACGCCGGCTGGCGAGACCAGCCCTGTTTGCAACGCAGCCGTCCGGTCCAGGTAATCCACGCCACCGAACGCAATTGGAACACGCTTCATTGTAATAACCTCGACTTATTTCGAGCTCGGTTAGGCACCGGCTATCACTTCAATCTCAATTTTCATATCTGGATGCACGCAACGGCTAATTTCGAGCAACGTTGCGGCAGGCAAGACTGAACCATAGAACTGTTCCCGCACCATTCGGGTGGCAACGCCCTCACCGATATCAGTCAGGAATATCGTTTCCTTCAAGACATTCGCGAAACTTAGCCCGGCCGCCTCGAGGATCGATTTTACGTTCTGAAGCGTTTGTGTTGTCTGCGCGACGATATCTCCTGCGCCAACCAGCTCTCCAGCTGCATCGAATGGCCCGCAACCGGAGATGAAGACCATATCCTTATGTCTGACGGCGTGCGCATAGCGTCCAAGAGGCTTGTGGATTGAAGGAACCCGAATCTCACGACGGACCGCCGGCGGCTGCAAGATCTTCTGATAAGTATCCTTAACGAGAATTCTGTCGCCGCGAAATGTGAAGAGGTCACAGCCTTCTCGCGTTACTTTTTCTTTGGTCCCGTTACGCGTGCCGGAGTACGTCCATTGAGAGACGCCGCGATCTCCACTGACGAAGTGACGGGCATTCTCCCAACGGGCATCCGGGACATCCTGCAAGAAGGAGACGACGCGCCGGCGGACCATTTCGGCGCCTTCAAACCGCTCACCGAAGGGTTCGGGGCCGAAATAGGAAATGAACGAGCAATCCTCGGTCATGAATTCCATGATCGCATCAACGTCGTGCCGATTATAGGCGTCGGCGAATTCATGAAGAACCTTTAGGCGGTGTGAAACCAGCTCTCCGTCGGAATTATCGGAAGTCATTCAACATGTCCCACTTCGTTCTCGTGCTGTCGGCCAAGCCTTCTTGTGATTTGATCCAGCGCTCCAATGCCAGCAATGCGGGATGACTGACCGAAACAGGGTGATCCTTTCGGAGTCTATCGATGCTCCACCACGCCAGGCTCAGATTTGACGAGATCACTGGAATATTCATCGAGCTAGCGAGCCTCTCGATCGCCGGCAAAGTTGCGACCCCCGTGCCGCTCAGGACAACAATTTCCGCATTTGAGCCTCGGATTTTTTCGGAGGTTGTCACGACGTTTTGCGTATCGACCGAATAGATCGAAACAACATTGCTTAAGGCTTCGACCTGAACCACGTCCAAATCGATCTCGTTCCAATAACGGATTGCCAGCTCTGTCAGCCAATCGGGATATGGGACGACCAGTGCTATACGTCGCGCACCGATCTTGTTTATTAGCTCGCCGAGTGCACGGGCGGCAGTCACGACATTCTGAACGCCACCGGCGCGCAAATCCCTTAACAGGGCTTCCTCGCCTTTATGACCGACAAGATAACAGGAGCCCGTGACACCGAAGCAAAGGGCAGACAGATCCGCGCCGCCGAATGAATCGGCTGTCTGCGCCAAGCTTGCGTTATAGCCAATAAAGCGCTCGCGGAGGCCAATGCTTGTATCGCTGACAACGCGGCCCGGCAGGCGGGTCGCATGTAAGGAGACACCCGCGGGAAGTGCGGCAACTATCTCCGGCTCAATGGTCGTGTTCGCCGGTGGAACGATCAGGCCGACACGGCCGGCCCAACCATAACCCTGGACGTCCATCAGGCTGCTCCATCCGTTTTCGATCTGGCACGCGTCTTCTGAAAGTGCGGAATGACCTTCGTTCCGAACGCCTCGATGGCTTGAAGGTTGGTCTCGTGACCCATTCCATCGATGCGGAGCATGACTTCATCGACGCCCATCTCTTCCAACCGGCGGAACCGCTCAATCAGATAGTCCGGGGTCCCCACCATAAAATATGGGGCTGAATTCAAGACGTACTCAAGATCTTCCTTTCGCGCCTCGATCGTTTTGATCGCGCTAAGGTAGGCATAATCGGGAGAGCTCGAGCCGAGGCGACTGTAAAGCCATATGACGAGATCGATGAATGTCTTGCTCACCCGTGCAGCCTCGTTGATCGCTTTCGACATAGTGTCGGAGCAATGGGCAACGGCCACAAAGAAGCTCACCTGGTCGTTGACGTACGATCCGGAGGCGGGCTTTGCTCGCGTCAGGCCGTCCCGATACGCATCGATGCACTTTTGTGCATATTCCCATCCCAGAATACTATTGCCGGTCATGACCCCAATGCCACGCTCTCCGGCGTTTGTATGCGTCTCAAAGCTTGTAGCCGAGACATAGACAGGGGGATGTGGTGTCTGGATCGCCTTGGGAGATAGGGTCCGCGGTGGTACCTTCCAGAACGTGCCATCGTACTCGAAGGTGTCCTGAGTGAGTGCACGCAGAATGATATCGATCGACTCCGCCCACTGAGCTCGCGACACATCGGGCGACACCCCAAAACCTTCAAGCGTGTTCAGGTTGTTGGATCGGGCAGTTCCCAGCTCGGCCCTTCCGTCGGAAAGAACGTCGAGTGTTGTCAGTCGCTCAGCCACGCGGATCGGGTGATTGAACGACAGGAGCACCGCCGACGTGGTACGAAACCGCAGACGCTCGGTTTGGGCAGCAACATACGGAAAGAAGACCTCCGGCGCAGATACCGTGCAGGTCTCTTTAAGAAAATGCTGCTCGGACAGGCAGTATGTGTCGAAGCCCATCTTTTCTGCGAAGACCGCTTCCTTGACCATCTCGCCATAGCGCTTGGAAGTGTCGCTATCGGGCGGAAAATCACCCTCTTGGATAAGTGCGAACCGCATCTTTCCTCTCCTATTGCCAGAATTTTGTGGTTTGTCGCCTGCTACGGTGATTAGTACCGAGCCAGCTGAGAATTCGCCGTCTCGACCAGCCAGCGTGTAATATTGTTCAGTTCGCGCGTTGCTGCCTCGGCTTTGCCAGTCAGCATGAGGAATCCGTGATCCGCTTCGCCGACAATCGATGCAGTGGTCGGAACTTCGGCTGCGGTCAGAACGCTCGTCATTCTGATCGTTTGCGGGAGAAGCGCATCACGAGCGCCGCAGCTCAGATAGCTCGGAGGAAAGGCGCTGATCCCGGCCCAATAGGCGGGACTCACGAGAGGATTGCGGTGGACGCCGACGAAGTTCGGGCCGAGATATGCGAGGTTCCAGGTCGTCTCTATAGTCCCCGAACCAGCATTACGGCCGGGCTCGGAAAACAACAACGGAAAATCGAAAATTCCATAAAGCAGTAGCGCACCAGCGATTTTCACCGCCTGAGCATCATACGGATAGCCAGGCTTTATCGATTGCTCGGCCAAAGCGACCACGGCGGCCGCGGCTAGATTGGCGCCGGCGGAATCTCCCCCGATCAGAAGTCCGTTGGACAGGCCATTATATTGGCCGACATTTGCCATCGCCCAATGGGCCGCAAAAATCGAGTCTTCAAGCGCCCACGGAAAACGATGTTCAGGAGCCAATCCGTAGTCCAGATTGACAACGACGAAACCCGCCGCGGCAATCTGCATCGTGAGTTTTCTGACGTGAGCGGCGCTCCAAAGGCACCAGCTTCCGCCGTGGATATAGAGAAGCACCGGAAACGGGCCTTGTCCGTGCGGTACATAGATCTCGGCCGTAAGATCGGTTTGTTCCCGCGTTCGCAGAACGACACGTTCGTGGACCTGGGCAAGCTCGGGTAGGTCCTGATTCAGGTGAGAAAGATCCCAAAGCTCTCGTGCTGCCGGTATTTCATCAGGAGATTGCCGGGGGGAAAGCTTTACGTCTCTCTCGAGCAGTTGGGCGATCCAGTTGGTGGTTGGTCGAATATTCATTGACCTTACCCTTTAGACTTTTGCAGTTGAATGATCGGCACGACGCGATACGTGCCATGGAATAAGGAACCGCTCGGCCGCTTCGACGATGAGGAAGAGCGCCACACCGATAATGGTCAGGTAGGTAATGGCGGCGAAGACCAGGACGGTATCGAAATTGCCGTTGGCCACGAGGATTACGCGTCCCAATCCATCGTCTGAGCCGATGAATTCACCGACGACCGCGCCGACAACAGCGAAGGTGGAGGCGATTTTGACACCGCCCATAATGCTGGGAAGCGCACTCGGCAGTCTGATATTCTTGAAAATCTGCCAGCTCGCCGCCCCCATCGTCTGTGCAAGCTGAACTTTTGCGATCGGAACCGATTTGAATCCGATGATCGCGTCTACGACGATCGGAAAGAATGCGATCAGGAACGTGACCATGACCTTGGGCGCAAGGCCGTAGCCAAACCAGATGGTCAAGATCGGTGCAATGGCAATCTTCGGAATAACCTGGGTGGCGACCAGAAGCGGATAGAAGCTTTCCTCGACGACCCGGTTCGAGACAATAATCATCGCTATAGCCAAGCCGACGACGATGCTGAGCGCGAAACCGGCAACGATCTCCTGCGTCGTCACCAAGGCCGCGGGAAGCAGCATTGCAGCCTGCTCGAAACACGCGATGATGACTGCAGACGGTCGCGGCAGAAACCAAGTCCCCACATTCGCAGCAACGACCACAGCCTCCCAGAGGCACAACAGGACGATAACTGTTAGCACCGGATAGAGGTACTTTACCGGAAAGCGCCACCGTTTCCGCGTTATTTCGACCTTCACCGGCTCAGGCTTCTTGCCGAGGCGTTCGTTGAGATTGACCACTGCGTTGCTCATCAGTTCCGCACCTTCTGTTCTGTCCTGCTTGGGCGATCGCGCATGACGCCGAGCGAAGTGAAGATGTCGCGGATCTTGCTCGTATATCTGCCGAATTCCGGGGTCTCGCGAATGCTTAGGTCACGGGGTCTCGGGAGATTGATATCGAGTTGCGCTGCAACCCGTCCCGGACGAGGAGACATGACGATTACGCGATCCGATAGAAAGACAGCTTCACTTATGCTGTGCGTGACGAAGAGGACCGTCTTCGGCGAACTCATCCAGATATCTTGCAGCTCGAGATTGAGATCGTCGCGCGTCATCGCATCAAGCGCACCAAAGGGCTCGTCCATCAGGAGGAGCGGCGGATCATGCAACACGGCGCGGCAAATCGAGGCCCTTTGCTGCATGCCGCCGGAAAGTTCGAATGGCATACGGTTTGCGAAAGCACCAAGACCGACTCGATCGAGAAGCTCCTTGGCACGCTCCGTGTAACGATTGCGGTCCAAGCCCCGGATCTCTGCCTGCAGCATCAGATTCTGCAGAATTGTCCGCCACTCCAGGAGATTTGCCTCCTGGAAGACAATCCCGAGCTGAGTTTGCGGTTTGGTGACTTCGACCCCGTCGACGGTGATCTGCCCCGAGGTCGGCTTCGCGAGACCCGCGACCATCATCATCAATGTGCTTTTGCCGCATCCGGAAGGTCCGACAATGGAAATAAATTCGCCGTGGCGAGCATCTATGGAGAGATCATCAAGAGCCACAACAACTTCGCCGTCGCGTGTTGCGTACTTCTTGTTCACCCCTTCGATGGAGAGGAATTTGGGATCAGACATATCGTTACCAAGGGAGGAACCAGCTGCGGCAAAGCCGCATTCTTGCCGGCGGTGTTTACCTAGAGTTTGCGATGGTTCCTGCCGATTACTTCGGCAGGAACTCGTTGGTGTACAGGGTGTCTACGTCCGGCGCACTGACGCCGAGATACTGTCCAAGCAACGTAACGGTTGATTGCCAGTCTTCGGCCTTGGCAAATCCGGCCAGTTTGGGCTTCAGCTGCGCAAAGATCTTGAGCTGCTCGGTCGATATCTTGGTGTCTTCCACCGCTTTGCCGGCGAGCTTCTTTGCGATCTCAGCCGCTTCTTCCGGATGTTCGTAAGAATATGCATAGGATCGCAAGGTGACATCGACGAAGCGCCTGACGACATCGGGCTTGTCCTTGATCATATCGAGGTTGGTCACTATCCCCGGACCAATGAGATGAATGCCTTTGTCCGCATAAGCCAGACAATCTACTTTGATCCCCTGAGCCTCAAAACGAGGTGGTTCATCGTAGGAGAGCGCTTCCATCCCCTCATACTGGCCGCCGATGAAACCCGCATAGAGATTTGCGGCATCGACGGAAACACGCTGCACGACCAAGTCGTCGACATTCGCCGCCTTGAGGTATGCCGGAAGGAGCCGTCCGATCGAGCTCGCCGCGGTAGAACCGTACCTCCTGCCTTCGAGATCATTTGGCGTCTTGATTCCGGACGCTTCCTTGACCAGCACGCAATCGCCCTCGGTTTGGGCCAGCGACGCTACCATCTTCACAGGAGCACCTTGCGAGGCGACACGTACGAGCGCGTCAGCACTGACAAAACCGAAGGTCGTTCGGCCTGCAGCAACCTGCGCTGCGGTGGGGCCTGATCCCTGTCCCTCCTGGACGGTAACGTTCAAATCGGCGTCTTTGTACCAGCCTTTTTCAACACCGACGTAAAAAGGGGCGGTGTAACCGGCGGCGAACCAGTTAAGGCGTACCGTGACGTCGTCTGCGGCCTTTGCGACACTTGCTGACGTAAGCGCCGTTGTGATGGCCAGAACAGTAGCGGAAATGTGGGAGATTCCCATTCGTGAGTTCATAAAATTGTTCCCTGGTCTTCTTGGTTTATGGGGGCATCGAACAACACGACCTGATCTTTGTCTAATACATTTTTAGCGTCCGCTAAGACGAAGATGATATTAAATACGGGCGGCTCCAGGCGTATATACTAGGATGTCAAACAAGGGGCGCAGCGGATATGAGATGCCGTCGGCGTCGACGCACAGCCTATGCTAATAACGATGAACCGCGTTATTTTGGGAAGTGAAGGCGGCCCGCGCCTCAGAATGGGCGAAACGGGGCCAGCACGGTCGAGAGGACAATTTCCCGTCCTCCCAAGCGCAATTCGATAAATACCGGAAAGGTATTTATCAGCCTGCAATATCGCGCAGAATGCCGAGAAATGCGGCGACGACTCGGGAATTATCTTCCGGATTCCAGGCCGCGACCAATCTAACGGTGATGGAGGTCTCAAGTGGCCTGTAGATTATCCCGGGACGTCTCACATTTTCATAGGACGCGGGAACAAGTGAGACCCCGACCCCAGCAGAAACCAGAGCTAGCGTGGTTTGCGGATGATCTATTATGTGCTTGGCCTGGAGATTGAAACCAGCCTGATTACAGGCGGCCTCAATCATTTGATAATAGGAACCAATTCGGTCAGCAGCGACGACAATCTGCGGTTCGCTGGCCAACAGCCTCAGTGAAATTGCGTCCCTCTCTGCCATTGGATGCTTTTCCGGTAACGCTAAAACAATGCTGTCCGAAAGGACGGATTGCGTGCTCAGACCTTCTGGGGGTTCGGGAGGAGTGGAGAGAAATGCGATATCAATGCGATGCTCCTCCAATGCCGTTACAGCTGCCAAGGCAGGCATTGAATGGAAATCAACGACGACTTCAGGATGACGTTCTCCGAACCGGCGAAATACGTCGGAGAAGAGCGGCGTAAAATCGGCCCATGGAATGAAGGCCACCCGTAGGTGCCCAACATCGCCGCGCGCGGTTCGCTCAGCATTCTGGACCGCGAAATCCGCGCGCGCGATAATAGAGCGGCTGTGCTGTAGCAATACCTTGCCAGCCTCAGTCAGAACCACCTTTCGCTTTGTCCGCTCGAAAAGCTTAAAGCCCAACGAGTCTTCAAGACGATTGATCATTTGGCTCAATGGAGGCTGGCTCATGTTCAAGCGAGCCGCCGCCCTTGCAAAATGGAGCTCTTCAGCCACAGCAATAAAATAGCGAAGGTGCTTAAGATCCATGCCTGAGGAGTTTTCCCGGTCGAGAAGCGCTATGCAGCAACGTCGATTTTACGGATAGATCCGAAGGCCTCGACAAACCGAACCACCTGTTGCCCGACCAACCTCAATTGGTTTTCAACCGCGGGGTCAAGGCAACGTCCGTCCGGATCGAAGGTCTTGACTGCCGTATTAATCCCTGCGCCGAGCGGGGTCGGCCAGCCGCGAAGGGCATGAACAATCGATCTGAGCGCGGCGAGCGTGGAGCCGATGGATTGCCAGCCGGCGCCGCACGCGACGCATCCGACGGCCCTGCTGTCCAGGTACACCCTATCGTCAGACCGAAGGTCCTCTGTATAGTCGAGGGCATTCTTTATCATTCCGGAAATGGAACCGTGATAACCAGGCGAGCCGATTATCAAGCCATCGCACTCGCGGATAAGCTGCACCAGCCGCATTGCTTGGGGTGAGCGTACCGGATCCTCCGGATTATATGGCGGTAAGGTAAGGTCGACGCCTTTCAATAGTTCCGTTCTGGCCCCGGCCTTCTCCGCCTCATCGAGACATATTTGCAAAGCACGTTCGGTACTGGATCCCGGCCGGAGCGTTCCACCGATTGCGACGATTAGCGGTTTATGAGTCATCTTGAAGTCCCACTCACTTGGATCGCAAAGCGCGATTACTTTCGTTGTCATTGAGCGTGACGACTGTGTTCAGGTGCACTTCCCACAATCGATCGCCTGTATCGATCAGACAACGGCGATTGAGACTTGTCTAATACATTTTTGGGGGCAACTAAGATGGTTTCGATATTAACGATGGCCAACGGCTCGTCGGGGCTGATGCGCTTAGACGCTATGTTGGATCGCCCTCTTCCGCGGGAAAATGATGCAGTACATCGAGGAACGCCTTCACGACCGGAGAACTTTCTTCCCGCTTCCAGGCTGCAATGAGACTGACATTCAAGGTCGGTTCAATAGGCCTATAAATGATGCCGGGTCTATGGATATTCTGGTAGGATGACGGGACAAGCGACACACCCACCCCGGCTGATACCAATGCAAGCGTCGTCTGCGGATGATCAATGACGTGTCTTGGCTTCAGGGTGAACCCGGCGCGCTGACAGAGAGTATATACCACCTCGTAAAAGGACCCGATACGATCCGGAGCAACGACAATCTGCGGCTCATGCTCCAGCAATTTGAGCGGGATAAGCTTCCTGCGCGCAAGGCTGTGATGTTCAGGAAGCGCCACGACAATTTGGTCCGACAGCAACAGCTGCCCATTTAGGCTCGGCGGCGGGTTCGGAGGCGTCGACAGAATGGCGACGTCGACCCTCCCCTCGATGAGGGCCGCTGAGGCAGCGGCCACTGGCGTCGAATGGAAATCGACTGTGACATCAGGATGCTCTTCTCCGAATTTTCGAAAAAGATCCGAGAACTTGCTCGTAAAGTCGGCCCAAGGAATGAAGGCGACCTTCAAGTGACCAACGTCACCACGGGCAGCACGCGCGGCGTTCTCCACCGCAAAATCCGCGCGCGCCAGGATCGCCCGGCTCTCCTGCAGCAATATCTTGCCGGCGTCCGTCAGAGTGACCCTGCGCTTGGTTCGCTCAAATAACTTGAAGCCCAGGTTTTCTTCCAGGCGGTTAATGATCTGGCTGAGAGGAGGTTGACTCATATTCAAGCGGTTTGCCGCCTTCGTGAAATGCAGCTCCTCGGCGACCGCGATGAAATAGCGCAAATGCTTCAGTTCCATGCATGCGCCATATCACAATGATATTAGTAAGTACATAAAATGTATTGGACCCTCGTCGACCTTCGAACCAAACATCGGCCCCATCGCGCGTCGTTCGAACGAGGATGGCGACGCATGAATATAGTTCAAGTTGTACCCCGCCGACTTACCGGCTCGCAAATATAGGAGGAATGACGTGTCGCTTGTCAGTCTCAAAAAGCATGGTCGCTATGATTATGTGCCCCTTCCGGAGCGGCCCCTCTTTACATGGCCGGGTGACAAGCGACTCGCAGTCTGCATATGCAACAATATTGAAGTCTTCAGCTTCCTGAGCGGGTTAGGAAGCGATAGCGCATCGACTACTGCCCCCCAGACGACGAGAAACTACGCATGGCGTGATTATGGCAACCGTGTTGGCCAGTGGTATCTGTTTGACCTCCTTGAGGAGTTCGGCTTTTCGGCCTCTCACAATATCAACTCGCTGCTGTTCGAAGAATGCTCCCAAATCACGGATCGCATAAAGATAAGAGGCGACGAGTTTATCGGGCACGGTCGCACGAATGCGGAGCGTCAGGACGCCCTGGATGAAGCCGGGGAGGCTAGCCTTATCGCAGAGGCCACGGAAGCGATACGGAAGCATACCGGTAAGCAACCCGGTGGCTGGCTCGGTCCCTATCTGGCCCAAAGTCCGGTAACCCTCGATCTGCTCAAAGAGGCCGGCTACAGCTACACGCTTGATTGGGCCGCCGACGATCAGCCGTTCTGGATGCATACCAGATCTGGGCCTTTGCTTTCGGTCCCCTACTCCATCGAGTTGAACGACTCGCCAACGCTGGTCTTTCGTCAGGAAAGTGCGATGGCATTCGAGCGGATGATGATCGACCAGTTCGACGAGATGCTGCTGCAGTCTAGAAAGTGGCCGCTTGTCTATACCTTGGTGCTACATCCGTTCATCATTGGACAGCCGTTCCGTTTGCGTGCCTTGCGCCGCGCATTCGCGCATATCGCCTCCCACCGAAGTGATATCTGGTTGGCGACGCCAGGTCAGGTCGCTTCGCACTTCATGAGCATCGTGCCTCCGCCCGCGAAGTGAGCCTGAGTATGCCAACCGAACTCAACAAGCTGACGGCGTCTGAAATTGCCCGTCGTACGGCGCGTGGGGAGATTTCTGCGCGCGAGGTCATTGAAGCATGCCTCGACCGGATTGCCGAGCGCGAAGATGCAATCAAGGCATGGTCTTTCATAGATCGGGCACAGGCGGTCGAGCTAGCTGAGCAAAGGGACCGGATGCCAACTTCCGATCCGCTGTCCGGAGTCCCGATTGGCGTAAAGGATGTCATCGACACCGCCGACCAACCCACTAGCTACAATTCCCCAATCTATTCATCGCATCGGCCCAAGACAGATGCGGCGAGTGTCGCGCTTCTCAAGCGCGCCGGCGCGCTTGTTCCCGGAAAGACGGTGACTACGGAGTTCGCAAATGTTTATCCGGCAGCGACCCGCAATCCTCACGACGTCCGTTTTTCACCGGGTGGATCATCGAGTGGCTCTGCTGCAGCTGTGGCGGATTTCATGGTTCCGGTGGCTCTTGGTACGCAAACTGCCGGATCAACAATTCGCCCCGCCGCTTACTGCGGTGTGTTCGCGATCAAGCCGACCTTCGGTAGCATCAATAGAGCGGGATTGAAATTTCTGGCGGAGTCCCTCGACACCATCGGTATATTCAGCCGGACGCCGGAGGATTTGGCACTCGTCCTGACCGTCCTTTCGGGTCGAAACTCTGTTCCAATGGCACCCGATCGAAGACCCCGAATCGGCATTGTTCAGGATGAACATTGGAAAACGGCGGCTGACACTACTCAAGCCAACCTCGAATTAGCTTGCGAGAGGCTGGCTCGCGCCGGCGCTGCAATCACGGTCTTCGCAATGCCTGCAGGGTCTGAAGACCTTTCCGATCGGCACAAATCGATTATGGGGTTTGAGTCCGCCAGAGCGCTGGCTTGGGAGATGGATAATTTCCCCGATCTCCTGAGCGATGCACTCAAGGCTCGACTTGAAGATGGCTGGGGTGTTGGCCGTGAGGAATACGACGCTGTTCGTCATCTGGCGAAATCCTGCCGGCGGGCGTTCGCACAGAACATGCAGAATTACGATTTCCTGCTGACCCCGAGTGCGCCCGGCGAGGCCCCTCTTGCGACTGCTGGAACGGGTGACTCTGTCTTCAATCGTTCATGGACATTACTCGGCGTCCCCTGCGTGAACGTGCCTTTTGGACTTGGACCTTTGGGATTGCCGCTAGGCTTGCAGCTCATCGGAAAATTCGACGACGACATGAGTCTAATCGCTTGGGCTGACTGGGTTCACACCGTGCTTCCCGGATAGCGCGGTCTCGCGTCTCTTTCGGAATCAAAAATAGCTATGAGGAAGTTATGGATAGCGCCAACACAATTCAGACTGCCGTCGATTTCTTTCTAAGCCGTTGCGGTACGCTCCTTATCAATGGAAAGCAGACCCCGGCTATATCAGGAAGAGTGTTCGACGTAGTGAATCCAGCCACCGAGGAAGTGATTGCTCGTGTAGCTCACGCCGGTCTGGACGACGTCGACCTCGCCGTCAAAGCCGCGCGCGCTGCATTCGACACCGGTACTTGGTCCCGCATGAGCCCAGCAGAGCGCTCTCGGCTGATCTACCAGTTGGGTGAGGAAATCGAAAAACATGCCGATGAACTCGCCTTGATCGAGACGCTTGACAACGGGAAGCCTTTGACCGCGTCGCGTGGATGGGAGGTCCCCGCGGCCGCCGACAAGCTTCGTTATTATGCAGGTTGGGCAACCAAGCTTACTGGCGAAGCTCCCGTTGTCTCCCTTTCGGGGGATTGGCATTCTTATACAATCAGGGAAGCGGTTGGGGTCGCGGGGCTTATTGTCCCATGGAATTTCCCTCTCACTATGGCGGTGTCGAAGATTGCTCCAGCGCTTGCCGCAGGCTGCACAGTGGTCTTGAAACCTGCGGAACAAACGCCGCTGACCGCGCTGAGGATAGGCGAACTCGCCACCCAAATTGGCTTTCCGCCCGGTGTTATTAATGTCGTTACCGGTTATGGCAATGCAGGTGCCGCAATCGTTGAACATCCAGGTGTCGACAAGATCTCGTTCACCGGCTCTACTGAAGTGGGCAAGAAAATCGTTCATGCCGCCACCAGCAACATGAAACGGGTCACACTCGAGCTTGGCGGTAAGTCGCCTGCGATCGTCTTTCCCGATGCCAATCTGGAGCGTAGCATTGACGGAGTGTTCCGCGCCATTTTCGGAAATGCTGGACAGGTCTGCACCGCAGGCTCACGTCTTTATGTGCACAAAGGCGTCTTCGACAAGGTCTTGGATGGCCTCGTCGATCGGGCGTCCAAGCTGAAGGTTGGCCTCGGAACGGAGCCAACGACGGAGATGGGACCTCTTATTTCTCAGGAGCAGGTTGATCGTGTTCTCGGCTATGTGGAGTCTGGCCGATCAGAGGGAGCCGCCGTCATTGCAGGTGGACGTCGGATCGCTCGATCCGGATACTTTGTAGAACCGACGATTTTGACCAACACTACCGCGGAGATGGCCGTCCGGCGTGAAGAGATCTTCGGCCCAGTTCTATGCGCCACGTCATTTGATGACGACAGCCTCGATGAGATCGCTGCCGAGGCCAATGATACCATCTACGGTCTCATGGCTTTTGTCTGGACGCAAAATCTAAGCATCGCTCATAACATGGCAAAAAAACTCAAGTCCGGTACCGTCCGAATTAACGGCGGTGCACTAGATAATGCTCTTCCTTTTGGAGGATACAAGCAGTCAGGTTGGGGAAGAGAAAACGGCAGGGAAGGTGTCGAGGCGTTCACGGAAACAAAATCAGTGATGATAAACCTGTGAACTGCTCAAATGAGAACGCAGTGCCCGGCCAAACGGCGGGCACTGCTCTTGGAGCTATCCGATCCATGGAGCGCGCAGGTTATTGCTGCGCCGGTGCCGAATTGTCGATCTTATCCCGAAGCTTCTGCGCCAAAGCCGGATCGTTCTGGGCAGCCGTCAGAATTGATGTGTATTCCTCGACGGATATGTCCGGAGAGGTTTTAACGGCCTCAACCATCTGGTTCTTGGCTTCGGTCTCTAGCTTTTGCTTCGCCGTTTCGTCCGGCGTCGCTCCGATCTTGGCCGAATATTCCTGCCTGACCTTGTCGACTTTCAGATAGGCAACGGCAAAAGCCTGGATTTTCTGATCGCTGACGGCCGGAGCCGCACTGTTGCCACCGGTCTGCCCTTGCGTCGGCTGCGCCTCTTGCGCCTGGGCCACTTCCAATGCGGACGCCGGGCTGAAAACCATCAAGCTGAAGACCGCAGCGGTCAACGTTGCAACGGGTGTATAACGAGTGATCATAGTCATTCCTCTGTAACGTGCACGATTTGATCGGCAGCAGGACCGCCTTGGTGATCGCTCAGCGCTGGAAGGCCGAGCAAGGCGGTGACGATGGACCCTTTAAGAGTGCTCCGTGCGGCGGTATCGGGGCGATTTGCTGACCATTGAGCGGCGGCTTTGTGGTCGTCGATATCTCGGCAAGTACGGCTTAATCAGTGAGTTCTGAACCCCGACGCGCGGCCAATCGCACAAAAAGAAAAAGCGCCCGGTAAGAAGTCCGGAGGCTTTTTCGTGCAGGCCAGCTCCGGCTCTACTCCTTCGTGGCGCCCGCCATCAGGCCGCTCATCAGGAGACGCTGTAGCGCCGTGAACATGACGAGCACCGGCAGAACCGAGAGCACCGACATCGACAGCAGCCGCGGCCAATTGATGCCAAAGCGACCGACTGTGTTTGCCAGCGCCACCTGCACCGTCCACTTGTCCTGATCGCTGATGATCAGGAATGGCCACAGATAGTCGTTCCAGCGCCATACGAGATTGAAGGCAAGCAACGTACCGATGGCAGGAATGGACAGCGGCACGATGATCCGCAGCAGAATTCGCCATTCCGGTGTGCCGTCGATGCGTGCCGCCTCGAGCAGGCTGTCCGGAATGTTCGTGATGTATTGGCGCATCAGGAAGACGCCGGTCGGTGTTGCAGCCGGCGCAATGATGATGCCTGCCAACGTATCGAGTAGGTTGAGGTCGCGCAGCACCAGAAAGACCGGGATCATGATGATCTGCAGCGGCACCATCAGCGAGGACATGATGAGCAGGAAGAAAAGCGTATCTCCCTTGAAGCGGAACTTCGCCAGCGCATAACCGGCCATGACGCTGATCGTGACCGAAAGGAGCGCCGATAGCACCGATACAATGGCCGAATTGCGGAAGAACACCAGGAACTTCGCCCGCGATACGGTATCGATGAAGTTCTGCAATGTCGGCTGGGCCGGAAAGATGGTCGGCGGCCATTGGAAGATTTCCTGCTGCGACTTCAGCGAGGACAGGAAAAGCCAGACAGGCGGCATCAAGAAGACGAACAGCGTTATCGCGACAAAGATCAGTCGCCAGGGGGAGTAGATACGCGTCATTTTTCTCCCCTCGACACGCGAAGCTGGAAGATCGTCAGAAGCATCAGGATGACGAAAAGCACCATCGACTGCGCTGCCGCGACACCTGCCTGCATCGGCTTCTGGAAGGCCGTGTCATAGATCGTCTGGATCAGGTAGACCGTGGCCTTGCCGGGGCCGCCGCCGGTCAGCGACACGACGAGCTCGTAGACCTTGAAGGCCTCGATCGACGACAGCACGAGAACAACGGCCAACGTGGGCTTCAAGAGCGGCAGCGTGATGTGCGTGAACTGCCGCCATTTGCTGGTGCCGTCGATCGATGCGGCTTCGTAATAATCGGAGGAAATTGCGGTCAGGCCGGCGATGAAGATCATCATGTTGAAACCGGCTTGCGCCCATACCCAGGCGATGATCATGGCAACCTGCGCCATCGTATCCTGTTCCAGCCACGGAACCGGAGCAATACCGGCGAGCGACAGCAGGTAATTGACCAGACCGTTGTTGAGGCCGAAAAGCCAACGCCAGGAAACACCGATGATCAGCAGGCTGATCATCGAGGGGAAGAATACGATCGTGCGGACGATTGCGAACAGCTTCGTCTGGGGCGACAGCAGAAGCGCAAGCGAAAGCGATACGACGATGTTCAGCGGAACGGCAACAACGACGAAAAGAACCGTTTTGAGCAGTGAAATCTGGAAATCGGCGTCGCTCAGAAGGCCGATGAAGTTCTGAAGCCCGACATATTGCGGCAGGGTGTTCGGCACCTGCGGGACAACCACGACACCGCGATGGAAGAAGGCCATGAACAGGCCCTGCACCAGCGGATAGAGCGTAAAGGTAACGAGCAGCGCCACGGTGGGCAGCATCAGCAGATACGGCCATCCAAGGCTTGCGAGGCTGCTCTTGCGGCCTTTCGGCACCGGGTGGGAACCCAGTGCCGAAGAGCCTTTTTCCATGACGAGCGCGGTCACTTGCCTGCCTCAAGCGAGGCGTCGGCAGCCTTCTTGATCTGCGAAATGGCTTCCGCCGACGAAATCTGACCGGCTACGGCCTGGGTGACGGCCGTCTTGACCGTGCCCCAGACGGCCTGCATCTGAGGCCAGGCCTGATCGGTCGCCGCATAGACAGGGCTGACGTTGAGCTCGTTCTGCATGACCTTGATCGCCTCGGTCGCGGCCGGATTGTCATACTTGACGGCGGGCGCCTTCAGGTTTGCCGGGATCGTACCGAAGGTCTTGGCGTATTGCGCCTGGATTTCCGGCGAGGTGATCCATTTGATGAATTCCACCGCTTCCGGGAGATGCTGGCTGGTGTTGAAGGCGACGATATAGTCGCCGCCATAGATCGACGACGCGACGGTGCCGTGCGGCGTCGGGCCAGCCTGCCAGGTGAATTGCGCATTCTCGGCCAGTCCGGCGATCTGCCAGCTACCCGACATGTAGGCCACGGCCTGGCCGGCCGTGAAGATTTCCTTCGGGTTGTCGGAGCTTGCGCCGGACCAGAGGCCGGGCGGCATGGCTGCCTTCGTAATATCGATGAACTTGTCGAGCGCCGTCGTCCAGGCCGCCTCGTCCATCACGACCTTCACGGGCTCCTTTTCCGTATAGATGTGGTTGCCGTACTGATATTCGTGCACGATCCAGCGGCTGGCCGACACGTCCCAGACCAGCGGATAGCGGGTGCCGGATTTTTCGGCAACTTCCTTGATCTTGGGGATGAACTCGTCCCAGGTCCAGCCGGTCGCTGCGTCCGGGATCGCGACGCCCGCCTTCTTGAAGGCGTCGACATTCAGGAAAATGCCTGTCGAGGTCACGTGAAGCGGCGCAGCAATGACTTTCTCGCCGAGCTTGGCACCATCGCCCCATCCCTTGACGAAATCATTGATCCATTCGGGCCCGATTTCCTTGCTGAAATCAACGAGGAACGGACGAATGACCGGCTCCATCGATGAGGTCAGAGACAGATCTGGCATGATGCCGGATGCTGCATATTGTTGGAATTTCTGGATCATGCCGTCATAGGGCGTGATTTCGAGGTCAAAGGTCGTGTCGGGATGCAGCTTTGTGTACTGGTCGAGCAGGGCTCTGGTATTTGCTTCCTGCTGGTCATTGTCGACATACCATACGATCTTCAGCTCGGAAGCGGCCGCAGCCGAAATCGTCATCGCCACGGCAGTGGCGGCCATCATCAATGTCTTGAGCGGTTTCATAGGTTCCCCTTCTCAGCTCATCATTTTTCAGGATTTCAACGATGTTGCAGCCTGCCCTCCAGCTCCTCGCAGGCGCTTGTTTGTTCGTAACCATGACGAATTAAATACGAGTTTTTGATCGTGTCAATATAGCCGCTGGCGGACTGGCTCAATTAGTTCGTCGTGTTGACGAATAAATCGGGCCGGCATAATTTGCCCGCTCTCATGGGAAGGATACAGAATGGAAATTTCCGTCGAAACTGATGTCGCTGATCTTCAGGGCGTGATCGACCAGCTGATCGCCGCTGGAGGAGGAAGGCTGCTACTGGAGCCTGGATGGCATGTCGCGGGTCCGCTCAGGCTCGGCAGCGGCGTAACACTGGTCATTCAGGAAGGCGCGACGCTCGAGTTCACCCCCAACTACGAATATTACGCCTCCAATTCCGTGAGCGTGATAGCGGAGGCTTCCGACCGGGCCTATATCACGGCGCAAAACGCGCGCGATATCGCCATCGTCGGCAAGGGCAGGATTCTCGGCGCCGGCCACGCTTTCAGGACCGGGTTCGACGAGAGCGTCGGGACTTTCACCCCGAGCGAAAAGCGTCCTCGCATCCTTGTTCTGGAGGATTGCCGCAACGTCAGGCTTGAAGGCGTTTTCATCGAAGACTCTCCGATGTGGACGGTTCATCTGGTCCGGTGCGAAACCGTCGCCATCAGCGACGTGGAGATATCCAACAATCGGCAACTGCCGAACACCGATGGAGTGGTCATCGACAGCTGCAGGCATGTTACGATCAGGGATGTCATCATCAGAACGGCAGACGATGGCATCTGCCTGAAGACGAGCCGGAGCGACAGAGGCATCTCCATCTGCGAGAACGTCGAAATTTCCGGCTGTGTCGTCGAGAGCAAGAGTTGCGCGCTGAAGATCGGTACAGAAAGCTTCGGCGACGTTCGCAACGTTCGTTTTTCACGCTCGAAGGTTGAAGCGTCCAACCGGGGGCTCGGAATTTTCTCCCGGGACGGCGGCATCATCGAAGACATCGTCTTTTCGGATATCGAGCTCGATTGCCATGAAACGCCGGACGGATTCTGGGGATCCGGCGAACCTCTGACGATAACCCAGCTCGACCGCCGCCCGGAATTGCCGGCTGGAGTGGTCCGCAATGTCACCGCCGAAAACATCAAGGGGCGTTGCCACGGCGCAATTAATTTGTTCGCAGAAAAAGCCGGCGGTATCGACGGTATCATCCTGCACAACATTGACCTGACAATGGACGAAGGCCCGCTTGGAACGGCAAGGCAATATGATCTTCGTCCCACCAATGCCGATCTGGCGCCTCCGGAAGGTGCCGAGGGACGAGGCAACGCCTGGCTGCGCGGTGCCGACGGCAAGATCCTCGGTCTTGTCGACTATCCGGGGGGGCTGCCAGGTGTCTTTACACACAATGTGACGCATCTTGTCATGGAAGAGGTTGCAATCGAGCGCCCGACGCCGCTGCCCGCTGGCTGGAACAGTTTGGACATAGTTTCCGAGTGACGTTTTCGACATCTGATCCAGCGCTCGGCCGCGGCTGGGCGCTCGGTGCACCGACGCAGCGAGTGCCGGTATTGCCGGTATTGTCCAGAAAATCTATGGACAAAGAAATTGCCGTCCGTAGCTCTGTCCAAAAAGAAAAATTCGTTCCTCGAACCATGCCCGCGAATGCTGCATCGTGACGCGGAATGAAACGGAGAGAAATCTATGAATGCGCCATTGACGCACCGCGCGCCGGCCCGCCCGGTGGCGAACCTGCTTGAAAATGAGCAGCAGGCAATCGCCGTGGCGCGGGAACTCGCGAGACGGTTTGCAACGACCGCTTCGCGGCGGGACAGCGAGAGACTCCTCCCATTCGAAGAACTCGATGCTTTGTCGCAATCCGGGTTGCTGGGAATAACTGTTCCAGAGCAATATGGCGGACTGGATGTCTCCAATTCGGTGCTGGCGGAAGTAACCGCGATCCTTTCGGAAGCCGACGGCTCGATCGGCCAGATTCCGCAAAACCACTTCTATATTCTCGAAGCCTTGCGGGCGGACGGAAGCGAAGAGCAGAAGCGCTACTTCTTCTCCCGCGCGCTCGCTGGCGACCGTTTTGGCAATGCCCTTTCCGAGCGTGGCAGCAAGACCGTCGGCCACTACAATACGCGCATCACGCCCGATGGACCGGGCTATCGCATCAACGGGACGAAGTACTATTCCACCGGCGTGCTCTTCGCCGATTGGGTCACGGTCTTTGCACTCGACGAGGAGGATCGACTGGTCATGGCTTTCGTGCCGAAGGGCACGGAAGGCGTCGAGAGCGTCGACGACTGGGACGGTTTCGGCCAGCGCACGACGGGCAGCGGCACGACGGTGTTGAACAATGTCTATGTCAGGGCCGATTGCGTCGTTTTCCATCACAAGGGCTTCGAGCGGCCGACGACGATCGGCTCGGTCGGCCAGATTATCCATGCTGGCATCGACCTCGGCATTGCCCGCGCCGCCTTCGCCGAAACGTTGGATTTTGTTCGCACGAAATCGCGGCCCTGGATGGATAGCGGCGTCGAGCGCGCTTCAGACGATCCTCTGACGATCGCCAAGGTTGGGCAGATCGCCATCCGGCTGGAGGCAGCCACGGTGCTGATCGAAAGCGCCGGCCGCAAAGTCGATGCCGCGCAAATCGATACGACAGAGGAGAAGGTGGTGGAGGCAACGCTGGCCGTGGCGGCCGCCAAGGTGTTGACGACCGAGATCGCCATAGAAGCCTCTGACACGCTCTTCGAGCTCGCCGGAACCTCTTCTGTAAAGCTCGACCTCAACCTCGATCGGCACTGGCGTAATGCGCGCACCCACACGCTGCACGATCCGGTGCGCTGGAAATACCATGTCGTCGGCAACTATCACCTGAACGGCGTCATACCACCAAAAAACGGCGCGCTCTGATCCTCCCAGCGCCAAATGAAAACCCCATTTCCCTACCTCGGAAAAGGGTTTTCACCACGGATATGCGCCAAGCCTTAGCTATAGAGGCTGACTTCCGGGATCCTGTCGTTCAGTACGAACTCACCGACCTCCTTGGCCTTGTAGAAGACCGGATCGTGCAGTGTGTGGGTACGCACGTTCCGCCAGAAACGGTCGAAACGATACTTGTCTGCGGTCGAGCGGGCGCCCGTCAGTTCGAAGACGCGCGAAGTGATGTCGAGCGAGACGTTCGTTGCATGCACCTTGGCAGCATAGGCTTCCGCCGCCGCCTCGCCACGCTCGCGAGCCGTCACACTATGGCCTTTCGCAAGAGCAGCCTGGACGGCGGCAGCCGCGCTATCGGCCAGTGCAGCTGAGGCCTTGAGTGCCGCAGTGAACTCACCAACGCGCTCCAGGATATAGGGATCGTCCGCTGCACGCTGGACGCCCGAAGTGACCCAGGGCCGCGTCGTCGTGCGCACATAGTCGACGGCTGCCTGCAGCGCGCCTTCGGCCGTGCCGAGATAGAAATTGACGAAGACAAGCTGGATCAAGGGCGTGTTGAAGGTCGAAAGAACCGGTGGCGCAGCATCGGGCGCTGCTGGCGCGTCGACGAAATCCTCCGCATAGACGGGGAAATCGTGGAACTCGACGCTGCCACTGTCGGAAAGGCGTTGACCAAAATTGTCCCAGTCGTCATTGGCTCTATAGCCCGGCCGATTGGTCGGAACGGCAAAGCCGACGATCTTGTCGTCGAGGGCCGCATTGGCATTGATGTAGTCGGACACATGAGCGGCGGTGGAGAAGGATTTGCGGCCGTTCAGCACATAGCCGCTGCCGCGCCGGGTCAGCACCAGGCCGGGATCACGTGGATTGACGGCCGCGCCCCAGTAGAGGTTTTTCGCGACCGTCTCTGCCCCGAGCGCATGCGCACTGGCCTCATCGAGCGCCCAGTAGATGTACTGGCTGTTGACGAAGTGATAGCCAAGGAGCTGGCCAATAGAGCTCTCGCCGCGGGCAAGGATGCGCACGAGCTTCAACCCGTCCACCCAGTCGAGACCGCCGCCGCCGATCTGTCGCGCGTGCAGCGCGTTCAGCAGCCCCGCATTCTTCAGCTTGACGATTTCCGCAAGCGGCGGGCGGCCCTCACGGTCGAGCTCGGCGGCACGCCAGGAAAGATCGGCCGAAATTTCCTTGGCGCGGACAAAGAGGTTCTCTCGCGTCGTGTTGCTGTTGGTTGCAAAGATGACATTGGACTGGCTCATGGGGGTCAGGCTCCGTTCCTTGAAAAATGGTCCGGCGGGGGCCGCACACCCCCGCTGGAAGATCGAGACAGGCAGCTTAGAAGAGCTTGTTCGGAATCCAGCTCGCGGTCGCCGCCTCACTTGTGCTGAAGGCCGGGATCTTCTGCGCCAGTTCCTCGATCGTCTTGACACCGGCGGCGCGCAGGCTTTCCTGCGTCAGCAGCGTCGGCTTCACCGTGATCTGGTGGGGAACCTCCTGACCGGCGATCTGAAGTGCTGCGGCACGGACGGAAACCGCACCCATCACGGCCGGATTGGTCGCAACCGTCGCAACCCACGGGCTGCCCTCTTCGGTGATCTCCTGAATGTCGGCGGTAGAGACGTCAGCCGAATAGATCTTCAGCTTGCTGGCGATACCGAGGTCGTTGGCGGCAAGCTTCACGCCACGGGCAAACTCGTCATAGGGGGCAAAGACGACGGATATGTCTGGGTTGGCGGTCAATGCGGCCTTTGCCTGGTCGGCGGTCGAGGTTGCCGTCGTGTCGCTGACATTACCGAAGCGAGCCTTTTCGGCCACACCCGTATTTTCCGACTTAAACTTCTCCCAGACCTCGTTGCGGCGGTCGAGCGGGGCGAAGCCTGCGACATAGACATAGCCGGCATTGAAGCTCTTGCCGTTGTCCGTCACAACCTGGTCGAGCGCGAGCTTAGCGAGCTCATGGTCGCTCTGCTCCACCTGCGGGATCTTCGGGTTGTTGAGATTGACGTCGAAGGCGACGACCTTGATGCCCTTGTCGAGCGCCTGCTGCACGACGTCGCCAAGCGATTCCGGCAGGCCATGGTCGACGACGATGCCGGAAACGCCGAGGTTGATCGCCTGCAGGATCTGCTCGCGCTGTTCGGCGGCGTCCTGTCTTCCGGGGAAGATGCGCAGGTCGATATCGAGCGCCTTCGCCTGCGCTGCCGCCCCTACCTGATAGGCCTGGAAGAAGTCACCGGCGGAGATATAGCTGATCAGCGCAAGCTTGACACCGCCCTTGTCAAAAGGGGCAGGCGCGCCGGCAATGCCGTCGGCAAAAGACGACTGGGCAAAAAAGAGCGGAATGGCCGCAGTAGATAGCGCCAGCCATGCGAGGGATTTCATTGTCGCGATCCTTCTGGTCAATCGGAAGCGTCGTCTCACAGGTCGGCAGCACCTCGCGACGCATGAAATTATTAAATATAAACTCTATGTTTTTAGTAGATTAAATGATCCGATTTTACCGGCTTCAGGAGATTCTTTGTTCCCTTCACAGCTCACTGGCGGCATGGGCTGCCTGGAAGTTTAGCGGCTGCGTGGGCAATATTCGGACCTGAAAGCAGATCCGGACCTTGTTTGATGTCGCTTCTTCATGTTGAAAACATCACCCGCAGCTTCGGGTCGACGCGCGCTCTCGCTGGCGCTGATTTCTCGATCGAGCGGGGGGAAATCGTCGCGTTGATGGGCGCCAATGGTGCCGGCAAATCGACATTGGTGAAGCTCCTCTCGGGCGTGCTTGCCGCTGATGGCGGCGCAATGCGCCTAAACGGCCGGCCTTACGCGCCGGCAAGCCCTTCGGAAGCGGCAAGGGCCGGTGTCGTCACCGTACACCAATCGACCAATCTCGTCGGTGCCGCCGGCCTCACAGTGGCTGATACCCTTCTCCTCCATCGTTTCGCCGGGCGCGGCACACCATTTTTCGTTTCCCGGGCGAGCATCCGCCGCGAGGCGAAAGCGATACTCGACGCGGCCGGTTTTTCCTTGCCGCTCGATAACGACTTCGGCGATCTCACCGCCGCCGACCGTCAGCTTCTGGCAATTGCGCGCGCCCTTGCAAACAGAGCCGATCTCCTGATCCTCGACGAGCCGACCGCCAGCCTCTCCGGCGAGGAAAGCCGCCGCCTCTTCGACATTCTGATCCGCCTGCGTGCGCGGGGATTGGCAGTTCTCTACATTTCCCATCGCACCGCCGATCTCGAAGCTGTCGCCGATCGTGCGCTCGTCATGCGTGGTGGCCGCGTCGTCGGCAGTTTTGCCCGACCGATCGATTTTTCGGGCGCAATCGAAACGATGATCGGCCGCCGGTTGGACGCCGCCCGCCCGGATGCCCGATCCGCGACCGGACCCATCGTCTTCGAATTGCGCGATGCCCGATTGCTGCCGGGAAAGCGAACCCTTTGATCTCTTTCTGCACGAAGGCGAGGTCGTGGCCGTCACCGGCGCACTCGGGGCCGGAAAGAGCCGGCTGCTTTCGACGATCTTTGGGATCGCGCGATTGGCCTGCGGCCAGATGTTCCTCGACGGCCGGTCGTATCGGCCAAGATCGCCAGCGGATGCGATTGCCGCCGGCGTCGCCATGGCTGCGGAGGATCGGCATCGGTCCTCTTTGATGCCGCCCGGCTGGCCGGGCAATTCGCTGGCTGCGACCATCGGCTTGCCGCATCTTTCCAAATGGTATCCGCACGGCTTCCTCCTCGGCGGCCGTGAACGGCACGAAGCGGAGCAGGCGATCTCCCGCCTCCACATCAAGGCGGCAGGTCCCCTCGCCTCAGTCTGGACACTCTCCGGCGGCAACCAGCAAAAGGCGGTGATCGCCCGTTGGGAAGCGGAGCCGAGCCGCCTGCTGCTGCTCGACGAACCCTTCCAGGGCGTGGATGTCGGCGCTCGCCATGACATCATCCAGGCGATCTGTGCGCGCACCGACCGGGCGACATTGATTGCCACCTCTGATCCGGAGGAGGCCTACGAGGTCGCGGACCGGATCCTCACCATCGACCATCACACGCTGCGGCCCGTCACGAGCGACGCGGCCTCTTCTTCAGCCGTTCAGGGAATGTCCGCATGACGACGATCGACGACGAGGCTCTTCACAAGGCTACTGCAGCGCCAGAAGCCAATGGCGATGACAATCGCCTCCCGACTTTCGGCACGTTCCTGCGCGCCGGTGCCGTGTTCATCCTGCTCGGTGTGATGGTAATCGGCTTCACCTTGGCAGAGCCAGCCTTCATCAAGATCGGCAATCTGATGAGCATCCTGCAGGCAGTGTCGGTTGTTGCCATTCTGGGGGCGGGGATAACGGTCACCCTTGCCGTTGGCGGTTTCGATCTCTCGATCGGCGCGGTTGCGGCCTCCAGCGTCATGGCGGCAAGTTATGCCATGATCGTCTGGCGTCTCGATGCCTTCGCCGCCGTGGCGCTGGTCCTGGTCTTCGGCGCCGTGGTCGGTCTTGTTAACGCCTTTCTCATCGTGCGCCTGCGCGTGCCGGATCTCCTGGCCACGCTTGCCATGATGTTCCTGCTGTCGGGCCTGCAGCTCATTCCGACGGCCGGACGCTCGATCTCCGCCGGCCTCATTCTGCCTGACGGCTCCAAGGCATCTGGCGCCTATGATCCCGCTTTCCTGTTGATCGGCCGTTACAATATTTTCGGCATCCTACCGGTCGCCGTCGTGCTGATGACGGTCGTTGCGATCGTCCTCTTCATTCTCACCGAGCGCACCCGCATCGGTCGGCTGCTTTTCGCAACCGGGGGCAACGAGGTCGCCACACGACTTGCCGGCGCATCCACGACACGGTTGAAGACATTCGCCTACGTGATCTCGGGCACGTTGGCCTCTCTCGGCGGTATCGTCATAGCCGCGCGCGTCGGTCGCGGCGATGTTTCCTCCGGCGGCTCGTTGTTGATGGCTTCGGTTGCAGCCGCACTGATCGGTTTTGCCGTCCTCAACCTTCGCCGCCCGAACGTGCTCGGCACAATCGTCGGCGCGGTTTTCGTCGGCATGCTGCTCAATGGGCTCACCATGCTGAATGCCCCCTACTACACCCAGGATTTCGTTAAGGGTGCAGTGCTTGTCGGCGCGCTGGCACTGACCTACGGGCTCGGACGAAACAGCGACCGCTGATCATTGCCCGGCGCTTGGAGAACTTTTCTCGCAGGCCGCTGCTTTTGGAATAGCGTTCCTCTTTCTTCTTCTAAATATATATAATTTATGGATTATAGAAACGAGAGGGCATCCCATGCATGAAGAACAGAAATCCGGTCTCGGGCGCCGGGAAATCTTGAAGCTCGCTGCCGTCGCCGGAGCGACCTTTGCAGGCGCGGGCGTCTTTGCCGGACAGTCTGCTGCGGCTGAAGGCGATGATCTGTCATTGAAAGGCAAGCGCATCGCCATCAGCGCGACGGGCACCGACCACTATTTCGATCTCCAGGCTTACAATGCCCAGATCGAAGAAGTGAAACGCCTCGGGGGCGAACCGATCGCGGTCGATGCCGGCAGAAACGACGGCAAACTGGTCGCGCAACTTCAGACACTGATAGCGCAGAAGCCGGATGCCATTGTCCAGATCCTCGGCACGCTCAGCGTCATCGATCCATGGCTGAAGAAGGCCCGAGACGCCGGCATTCCGGTCCTGACCGTCGACGTCGGCTCGACGAATTCCATCAACAATACCACCTCCGACAATTGGGGTATCGGCAAGGATCTCGCGCTGCAGCTCGTTTCCGACATCGGCGGCGAAGGCAATGTCGTGGTCTTCAACGGTTTCTACGGCGTCACGCCCTGCGCGATCCGTTACGACCAGCTCGTCAATGTCATCAAATATTTTCCGAAGGTGAAGATCATCCAGCCGGAGCTGCGCGACGTCATTCCCAACACGGTGCAGGACGCCTTCACGCAGATCACGGCGATCCTTAATAAATATCCGGAGAAAGGGTCGATCAAGGCGATCTGGTCGGCCTGGGATATTCCCCAGCTTGGCGCCACCCAGGCTCTTGTGGCAGCCGGTCGCACCGAAATCCGCACCTATGGCGTCGACGGAAGCCCGGAAGTCCTGCAGCTCGTCGCTGATCCGAATTCGCCTGCCGGCGCCGACGCGGCCCAGCAGCCGGCCGAGATCGGGCGCACCGCGATCCGCAACGTCGCCAGGCTGCTCGCCGGCCAGGCCCTGCCGCGCGAAACCTATGTGCCTGCACTTCTCGCCAACAAGGCCAATGTTGCAGAAGTGACCAAGAAGCTTGGCATCGGATGAACCCTCGACCGGCGATGCGGTCAACGCCGCATCGCCCATCTGGATCCAGAAAATGACCGCAACTTCGCCCGTGCAGACAGACAATCGCGATGACGACACCATTCGCTTCGACCGTATCGTGAAACGCTTCGGCGGAGCACAGGCCCTTGCCGGAGCCTCGCTTGCCATCAGACGCGGCACGGTTCACGGCCTCGTCGGCCAGAACGGTGCCGGCAAATCGACGCTCATCAAGCTGCTTGCCGGATTGTACAAACCGGACGCAGGAACGATCGAGATCGAGGGCCGAGCCTTCGGCCATCTGACGCCGCATCTCATCGAGACGCTGGGCATTCATTTCATCCATCAGGACCGGCTGCTGGTGCCGACATTCACGGTCGGCGAGGCACTGTTTCTCGGCCGCGAACCGCGGCTCGCCGGTACGCCGTTTCTCGACCGCCGGCGCATGAAGCGCCGCGCACACGAAATTCTCGCTGACTACTTCGAAGTAGATCTGCCGAGCAACGCCCTGATCAGCGACCTCTCCACCGCGGAGCGCCAGATCGTCCAAATCACGCGCGCGCTGCTCAATCGGCCGAAAGTGCTGGTCTTCGACGAGCCGACGGCAGCGCTGGTTCGGCGTGAGGCCGAAATTCTGTTCCGTCTGATCCGGCGCCTGCGCGACGAGGGCGTCACCATTCTCTACATCTCGCACTACCTGAACGAGATCGAAGAGTTATGCGATCACGTGACGGTCTTGCGCAACGGTCTCGATGTGGCATCGCTGCCGATCGAAAAAACCTCGGCTGGTGCGATCGCAAGGCTGATGGTGGAGCGCGAGATCGCCGACATGTTCCCGAAGCGCCAGGTGCAGCGTGGCGGCGAGATCCTGAAGGTCTCGGACCTGACCTCGCCAAACCGCTTCACGAACATCAGTTTTACGCTCCACCGCGGCGAGGTGCTCGGCATCACCGGCCTGCTGGGGTCCGGCGCCAAGGATCTGATCCGCACCCTTTTCGGCTTGGAACAGGCGGCATCCGGCAACGTCGAGATGGACGGGAAGTCTGCAAAACCGCGCAAGCCGGTGGAGGCCGTCGACCGGCAGATTGCTTTGGTGCCCGAGGACCGGCGCGGTCACGGCGTCGGCCTCGATCTCAGTCTGACCGAAAACATCACGCTTTCGAGCCTTTCACGCTATACGCGCTTGGGCTTTCTGAAGCGGAAGCGCGAACGCGCCGATACCGATGAGCTTATCAGGCGCCTGCAGATCAAGGCGGCCGGCCGCGATGCGCTAGTCCGCACATTGTCCGGTGGCAATCAGCAAAAGGTTGCGATCGCCAAATGGCTGAGCCGCCACTCGGAAATCTATCTCCTCGACGAGCCTACCGTCGGCGTCGACATCGGGTCGAAGGTGGAAATCTACACGCTTATCGGTGAGCTCGCCGCCAGGGGCGCCGGCGTCATCGTGCTTTCGTCGGATCTGCCGGAGCTTGTCGGCATCACCAATCGCATTCTCGTTTTCTTTCGCGGGCACCTGATCCGCGAACTCGTCTCTTCTCAAACCACGACGGATGAAGTGCTGGCGGCATCGACCGGTGCTTCGGAGGGATTGCGCCATGTCGGCTGACGTCCAGTTCGCTCCCCTCGCGGGCCCCTGTACGGGTCGCGCGAGGCGGCCCACGGGCAATATAGCAGCCGCGGCTCTGCGCTTCGGCTCGCTGCTGGCCTTTGCCGTGATCCTAGCCGCATTTTCGCTCACCGCACCCTACTTCCTCACCATCGCAAACATTGGCATTGTTCTCGGCCAGTCGGCCATTTCGGGAGTCCTTGCGATCGGATTGACTATCGTATTGATCGCCGGTGGCGCTAACGTCATCACCGGCGGCATCGATCTTTCGCTTGCGGCCAATATGGGTCTCAGCGCCGCTGTCTATGCCACACTGACGCAACTTGGCTATGGGGATCTGACGGCATCCGCAGGCGCACTCCTCACAGGACTTGCAATCGGCGCCGTCAATGCCGCCGCCGTCGTTCTGGCGGGCATCGTCCCGCTTCTTGCGACACTCGCCGTCATGAATGTCGTTGCCGGCCTGGAACTCCTCCTGACGCAGAATACCGTCGTCCCCGCCTCGACGGATTTTTTGGCGACACTATCGGCCGCCGATGGCTTCGGCATTCCGGTTCTCGCCTATGTTCTTATCGGCTTCACAGCGATCGCGGCTGCAGTCGTGCAATATACGCCGCTCGGTCTCCGCCTCTACGCCATTGGTGAGTTTCCCGATGCCGCACGCGCCGCCGGCCTGCCGCTCAGGCGGCTGCTTGCGGGCGCCTTCATCGGGAGTGGCCTTTGCGGCGGCATCGCCGGCATTCTCTCCGTTTCCTACCTGAGCGGCAGCACGACCGGATCTGGTGAGATGCTCCTTCCGGTCGTGGTCACAGCCTTGCTCGGCTCCGTCTTCTCGCGCCGTCTCGTGCCGACAGTCACCGGAACGCTCCTCTCGGCCCTTCTCGTCGGCTTCCTCGTCAACGGTTTCCAGCTTCTGAACATCTCGAGCACGCTGGTCAGCGGCGTTCAGGGGCTGCTCATTCTGATCGTGGTGTCGGCGACGACATTGTTGCGCAAACGGGAGATCTGACCATGCCCGCTTCACCCGCCACTCTGACCGAACGATCGCTCGTAGGTCTTGCCCGATATGGCCTCGTCCTGGCACTGGTCGTGATCTTCGCGATCTTTTCGGCGGTCGCACCCACCTTTCTGACATCAGCCAATCTGCAGAGCATCCTGGTCAACAATTTCACACTGCTCGCGATCGTTTCGATCGCCATGACCTTTGCCGTATCCGTCGGTGGTATTGACCTTTCGGTCGGAACGGCCGTGGATTTTGCGAGCTTCGCCTTCGTCTCGCTCGTGCTCGCCGGAGAGCCGGTGGCGCTCGGTCTGTTGGCAGGTCTTGCCGCCGGTGCTGCTGTTGGGGCTTTCAACGCCGTCCTGATCTCTGGCATTGGTGTGTCGCCGTTTCTTGCAACACTCGGCACGCTATTCATCGGCCGCAGCGTGCAACAACTGCTGACGAATGGCGGCAATCCCGTTTATCTGCCGCCGTCCGGCGTGCCCGACGCCTTCCGTTTCCTCGGCCACGGCAACATCGCCGGCTTTCCCGTGCCGCTCGCGATTGCAATCGCCATCATCGCGGCGGCGGCTCTTCTCTTTGCCCGCGCACGCTTCGGCCGCGTCGTTCTTTCGATCGGCATCCAGCCAAGCGTCGTGCGCTATTCCGGCATCGGGCTCGCAAGCCATGTTGTGGTAACCTTCATTCTTGCCGGATTGATTTCGGCCGCTGCAGGCCTCATCCTGACGGCGACCGTCACTGTCTACATCCCCTCCTCCGGCAACGCCTTTCTCCTCAACGCCATCGGCGCAACCTTCATCGGCACGACGCTCTCACCGCTGGGGCGCCCGAATGTCGCCGGAACGGTGCTTGGCGTTCTGCTTCTCAGCATCGTCGCCAATGGCCTGCTGCTGACGGGCCTGAATTTCTATTGGCAACAGGTCGGCACGGGCACTCTCATCTTCGCCGTCCTGGCGTTCAGCTTCATCAACAGAAAGACCGCCGGCGCCTGACCGGCGCCCATCATATGCAGGAATAACGACATGAGCCGCGAAATCAGGCTGAACGCCTTTGATATGAACTGCGTCGGACATCAATCACCGGGCCTTTGGCGGCATCCGCGGGACAAGTCCTGGACCTACAAGGATCTCGATTACTGGGTACATTTGGCAAAGACCCTGGAGCGCGGCAAGTTCGATGGCCTGTTTATTGCCGATGTCCTCGGTGTCTATGACGTGCTGAACGGCAATGTGGATGCTGCCCTGCGGCATTCAGCGCAGGTGCCCGTCAACGACCCGCTGCAGCTGATCCCCACCATGGCTTATGAAACCGAACACCTTGGCTTCGGTCTGACGGCCTCGCTCTCCTTCGAACATCCCTACACCTTTGCGCGGCGGATCTCGACGCTCGACCACCTGACGCACGGCCGCGTCGGCTGGAACATCGTCACCTCCTATCTCAACAGCGGTGCACTCAATATCGGCCAGCAAGCTCAGACGAATCACGACGATCGATATGATCTTGCCGATGAATATCTCGAGGTCTGCTACAAGCTCTGGGAGGGCAGCTGGGAGGATGACGCCGTCGTGCGCGACCGGGAGAAGGGCATCTTCACCCATCCGGAAAAGGTTCATCCGATCCGTCATTCCGGCAAGTATTTCACGGTACCCGGCATTCACCTAAGCGAGCCTTCTCCGCAGCGCACGCCGGTGCTCTATCAGGCCGGCGCCTCCAGCCGTGGCAAGGATTTTGCCGGCGCCCATGCCGAGTGCATTTTCGTTGCCGCCCCCTCCAAGACCGTGCTCAAACGCTATGTCGCCAATGTCCGGCAGGCGGCCGAGCGCCTCGGGCGCAATCCGCGCGAGATTCTATCCTTCAATCTTCAGACCGTTGTCCTGGGTGAGACGGATGCCGAAGCGCAGCGCAAGTTCAACGAATATCGCCAATATGCTTCGTTCGAAGGTGCGCTGACGCTGATCTCCGGCTGGACCGGTATCGATTTCGGTCAGTTCGGACCAGACGAGGTGCTGCGTCACCGCTACACCAACGCCGTTCAGTCTGCTGTCGAGACCTTCACAACCATCGACCCAGGCAAGGAATGGACGGTGCGCGAAATGGCCGACTGGGTCGGCGTCGGCGGCTTTGGCCCGGTCTTCGTCGGCTCGCCTTCCACCGTCGCAGACCTGATGCAGGAATGGGTAGAAGATACCGATGTCGACGGTTTCAATCTTGCCTATGCGATAACGCCGGAAAGCTTCGAGGACGCGGTAGAACTCCTGGTGCCCGAACTTCAGAGGCGCGGCGTCTACAAGACGGAATACCGCCAAGGCACGCTCCGCGAAAAACTCGGCGGTCATGGTCCGCGACTTGTCGCACCGCATCCGGCAGCGGCATATCGCAACTTTCTGCCAGCGCTCGCTCAGTCCGCGGAATAAGCTCGAATGGGGAGTTGGGGCGAAGCTTCGTCTCCCCCCGTCAGGTTCATTCGGGCTTTGTGGCTACGATCGCATATCGGTGCTGCAAGCCGCGCGCGAGCGCTTTGAGATAATTCCAATTCTTCGCCTGCGTCCGATGGATGCTGCGCATGTTCGTATCCACCTCGACAGCGGCAAATCCGGCTGTTTCCAAAAGGGAAGCGACGTCACTTGCGCGGGCGCCATTTGAAAAATGAACGCGCGCCAGGATTTCCTTGTGTCGATCTGCAAGGCCGGGCGGGGCATGCAGCGGATCCTGCTTGAGGATGCCGACGCTTTCCAGCCATGCTGCCAGGCGCTTGACCAGCTTCTCTCCCGGCCCGACATTGACGAAATCGCCATCGACGATCAAAAGCTTGCCGCCGGGCTTCAGGACCCTCAGCCACTCACGGAAGCACGCAGCCGGGTCGACAAGCGTCCACACCAGATGGCGAGTGACGATAACATCGTAGGTTTCATCCGCCTCCATCGTATTTTCCGCATCCGCCATTTGAAACCGGATCGTGCGGCCACGTTGCTTGGCCTTCGCACGAGCGCGCTCCAGCATTGACTCCGACCAGTCCAGACCGGTGACCTGGTAGCCAAGATCGTCCATCAGATGGGAAACGACGCCCGTACCGCTGGCGAGATCAAGAGCTCTGCGGCCTTCACCGCGACCCAGATGCTTCAATATAAGTTCGTGCCAGGCGCGACGTTCGGCCTCGGAAAATATTTCATGGCCCGGCGAAAGATCAAAAGTCTCGGCACGGGCGGACCAGTAGGCCTTTATCTCGTCCCGTAATCCATAGTTGTGGCCCGTTATCTCTGTCATTTTTTCCTGATGCGTTGCCTATTTCAGTTTCGAATTGCTCTAAAAGATAAAACTTGACCATTGCAATCATAAAATAATACAGGGCATTCAATTTCCACCGGAGTCATTTTGATGCGCCTCATTTTCAAAGCGGCAACCCTCTCGGCAGGCCTCCTTCTGGCCTCTGTCTGGCCGGCCTTGGCCGACAAGATTTCCCTTAAAGACGTAACCGGCCGCGATGTCGAGGTCGACGTCCCGGTCAAGAACATCATCCTGGGTGAGGGACGTCAGATCTACTTCCTGGCCGCGCTGGACAAGGAAGCGCCGTTCGAACACGTCGTTGGTTGGCGCGACGACCTTCCGAAGGCTGATCCGGAAACCTACGCGGCCTATCTCGCGAAATATCCCGATATCGCCAAGCTGCCGACCTTCGGCGGCATGAAGGACGGCACCTTCGACATCGAGCAGGCCGTCGCGCTGAAGCCGGATGTCATCCTGATGAACATCGACGCCAAGACGGCAACGGAAGAGGCAGGCTATATCGAAAAGCTCGGCAAGGTCGGCATTCCGCTGGTCTATGTCGACTTCCGCGAAAAGCCCATGGAAAATACAGAGCCGAGCATGCGCATCATGGGCAAGCTGATGGGCAAGGAGCAGCTGGCGGAGGAGTTCATCAAATTCCGCGCCGATGCGATCAAGCGCGTCACGGATGTCCTCGAAAAGGACAACCCGAAGAAGCCGGTAGTCTTCGTAGAGCGTGCCGGCGGCTATTCCGACGATTGCTGCATGTCGTTCGGCAATGAGAATTTCGGCAAGATGGTCGAGATCGCCGGCGGCACCAACATGGCCAAGGACATTATTCCCGGCACCTTCGGCACGGTGAACCCGGAACAGATCATCGCCTCCAATCCCGACCAGATCATCGTGACCGGCGGCAAGTGGGAGGCCTATGTGCCGGGCGGTGCCTGGGTGGGCGTCGGTTACGGCGCCGATCTCAACGAGGCTCGCCACAAGCTGGAAAACCTCACCAAGCGTCCGGCCTTCACCGGCGTGAAAGCCGTCAAGGATGGCAACGTGCATGCCATCTGGCACCAGTTCTACAACAACCCCTATCAGTTCGTTGCGATCCAGGAGATTGCAAAGTGGCTGCACCCCGCTCTCTTCAAGGATCTCGATCCCGAATCGACCTTCAAGGAACTCCATGCCCGTTTCCTGCCGCTGGACTACAAGCCGGGCTATTTCGTCTCCCTGAAGGATGAATAGCGGATGGCCAGCACCGCTTCCGAGATGATCGTTACAGGGCGCGACCAATATCGCGCCCTGGCTTTTCGGCGGATCCTCATTCTCGCCCTCCTGACGATCGCGTTGGCCGTCAGTATCGCCGTCGACATGGCCCTCGGACCGGCCAATTACACGATCTCGCAGGTACTCTCGGCATTGTTCGACCCGTCTGCCGTCGGCGATCAGCTACGCGTCGTGATCTGGGACATCCGCATGCCGATCGCCCTCATGGCAGTGACGGTGGGCGCATCGCTTTCACTCGCCGGCGCACAGATGCAGACCATCCTGTCCAATCCGCTCGCCAGCCCTTTCACGCTCGGCATCTCGGCCGCCGCAAGCTTCGGCGCAGCGCTCGCTCTGGTGGCCGGCATTGCGGTCTTTCCCGGTGCGATCCAATACATGGTGCCGCTCAATGCCTTTGTAATGGCCATGCTGGCATCGCTGTTCATCTATTTCGCCTCCACAATGCGCGGCGTCACGGTCGAAACGATCGTGCTGCTCGGTATCGCGCTGGTCTTCACCTTCAATGCGGCATTGTCATTGCTTGAATATCTGGCGTCCGAACAGGCGCTGGCTGCCGTGGTGTTCTGGACGATGGGGAGCCTGACGAAGGCGACCTGGGGCAAGGTCTACGTCACCGCCGCCGTCGTTGTCGTCACCGTGCCGCTGTTCATGAGGAATGCGTGGGCGCTGACGGCCCTTCGCCTCGGTGACGACAAGGCGGCCAGCATGGGCGTGAACGTGCGCAGCCTCCGCCTGCAGACGATGCTGACTGTCAGCCTGCTGGCGGCTATTCCGGTCTCCTTCGTCGGCACGATCGGCTTCGTCGGCCTTGTCGGGCCGCACATCGCGCGCATGGTGGTGGGAGAGGATCAGCGCTTCTTCCTGCCTGGCTCGCTCATCTGCGGTGCGCTGTTGCTGTCGGTCACGTCCGTCGTCAGCAAGATGCTCATTCCCGGCGCGATCCTGCCGATCGGCGTCATCACCGCACTGGTTGGAATTCCGTTCTTCTTCGCACTCATTTTCAGCAACAGGAGGCGCGCTTGGTAGCACTTGCGCTGAAGGATGTCGGCGCCTCCTATGGCCGCACGACCGTTCTTTCGAAAGTCGGCATCGACACGCTGAAGAGCGGCAGCATCACGGCCGTGATCGGCCCCAACGCCGCCGGGAAATCGACGCTGTTCAAACGCATTGCCGGGCTGATTTCGGGACCGGGACTGGTCCAGCTTTCCGATACGGACCGGGGTGAGCGCACGATCTGCTACATGCCGCAGGATAGCGGCGCCAACGCCGTCCTGACCGTCTACGAGTCCGTTCTGCTGTCTGCCAAGCAGGGCGGTGGCTGGCGTGTCCGCGACGACGAGCTTTTCGAGATCGACGCCATATTGAAGGCCCTGCGTATCGAGGATCTCGCCTTCCGCGGATTGGGCGAGCTTTCCGGCGGACAGCGGCAGCTTGTTTCGCTGGCGCAGGCTCTGGTCCGCAGGCCCGAGGTGCTGTTGATGGATGAACCGACATCCGCACTTGACCTTCACCGCCAGATCGAGGTCCTGAGCTTCGTTGGCGATCTTGCCCGCACGACCGGCATCGTCGTCCTGATCGCGCTGCACGATCTCAATCATGCGCTACGCTTCTGCGAGAACACCATCGTCATAGCCAATGGCGAAATGGCGATGAGTGGTCTGACTTCGCAGGTCATCACGCCGCGGATGCTGGGTGATGTCTATAAGGTTTCAGCTCGCATAGAGACCTGCTCGAAAGGTCAACCCTTCATATTGGTCGATGGTCCGGCTTAGAGCCATTTCGACGCTCCAGGTCGGCAAATGCCGAATGCTGCCTATATCTGAAGCTTGAATTGTGCGATCACGCTTGAGCTGCACAGGCCACACTTTCACGCTGGATGACCCATGAAAAAGATCGGCTTTCTATCCTTCGGACATTGGACGCCCTCGCCCCAATCGCAGACGCGCTCGGCATCCGAAGCGCTTCTGCAGTCCATCGACCTTGCTGTGGCCGCCGAGGAGCTGGGCGCGGACGGGGCGTATTTTCGCGTCCATCACTTTGCCCGACAGCTTGCCTCGCCGTTTCCGCTGCTGGCGGCAGTCGGCGCGAAAACCAGCCGCATCGAAATCGGCACGGCCGTCATCGACATGCGCTACGAGAATCCCCTGTACATGGCGGAAGATGCGGGCGCAGCCGACATCATCGCCGGCGGACGCCTGCAACTGGGCATCAGCCGGGGATCCCCGGAGCAGGTGATCGAGGGATGGCGCTACTTCGGTTACGAGCCGCCCGAGGACGGGACCGACGCCGACATGGGCCGGCGCCACGCCGAGGTTCTGCTCGACGTGCTGCGCGGCGAAGGCTTCGCGCAGCCCAATCCGCGGCCGATGTTCCCCAATCCTCCCGGCTTGCTGCGCGTCGAGCCGCATTCCGAGGGCCTGCGCGACCGAATCTGGTGGGGCGCCGGCTCGAACGCCACCGCCGTCTGGGCGGCGAAGCTCGGAATGAACCTGCAGAGCTCCACGCTCAAGGACGACGAGAGCGGGCTTCCGTTCCACATCCAGCAAGCCGACCAGATCCGTGCATTCCGGGAGGCGTGGAAAGCGGCCGGTCACGAGCGGGAGCCGCGCATATCGGTAAGCCGCAGCATCTTTGCGCTGGTAGACGATCGCGACCGTGCTTATTTCGGATACCAGAACCAGAACGAGGACAAGATCGGTTTCATCGACGAGAAGACCCGGGCGATCTTCGGACGCAGCTATGCCGCCGAGCCGGATATTCTCATCGATCAGTTGGCCAAGGACGAGGCCATCGCAGAGGCCGACACGCTGCTCTTGACCGTGCCCAACCAGCTCGGCGTGGACTACAATGCGCATGTGATCGAGGCAATCCTGACGCACGTCGCGCCGGCTCTCGGCTGGCGTTGACGAGATCACCTCGCCGTCTTTTCCGTATTGCCTTATTCGGCGGCTACGGCAGTCGGTGCGACTACTGCCGGAAAGAACGCCGCGACTTCACTGACCACTTGCTCTATCCTCTGGCGGAGCGGTTCGGCAGTGACCCGGTAGTCGGTAAAATCGCGGTCTGCGGCATAGACGGCGGTCGGCAGCGTATGCGACATGAAGAAGCCGAAGAGCGGGCGTAGCTGATGTTCCACCATCAGCGCATGCCGGTCACCACCGCCGGTCGCCGTGACAATCACCGGCTTGCCGCGCAAAGCGAGCGGATCGATCAAGTCGATCAGGTGCTTGAAGAGGCCGGGGTAACTGCCTTTGTACGTCGGCGAGCCGATGACCAGGATATCGGCCGTAGTGATGTCCTCGATCAATTGCTTTCCATTCGGATCGAGATCGTCAAAACGCAATGCCTGGCCGAGCGACGGGCCGGCATCATGAAGATCGTAAATACCTCGACGGAAGCCGTACCGTTCGCCGGCAACAGCGGCTATCGTCTCGACCAGCGTACGGGATTTCGACGGACGACTGTGGGTTCCAGCAAGACCCACAAGCTTTGGACGCGACATGGGATTTCCCTCTGCCAATGTGTGAGATCGGAAAGGCCGACTGCCTTCGCCGTGGTATCTGATATTATCTACTGATTTTATATACTAAAGGAAACTTCATCTCGCCCGAAGGTGGTTTGGCGGAAAATCGTGCCGTCTTGCGCCAGCACTGCAAAACGCCATCGCCTGCCACCACGTCAGGTAAATTCCATCACCCCAGCAAAGGGCTGAGGTGGTCGTTCAGAAAGCGGCCTTCCGGATCCAGCTCGCGCCTCAGGGCACGAAAATCGGTAGCACGCGGATAAAGGTCCGTCACGTCGTCGCGGTCGAGGAAATGCATCTTGCCCCAATGCGGGCGAGACCGGAACTTTCTCAAAATGGTGTCCACATCCTTCAGGAACGGCCAGTAGTCCATCCCTGGGCCGCCCGAGACGGACAGCGTGATGCTGTCCTGATTGTGGAACGGGCTCATCCATGCGGGGTCGCCGGCCGTGAACCTGTATTCGATCGGGTAGATGCAATCGGTATGCTTCGTCAGCATCAGGTCCCGGACAGCCCGGACGGCTTCCTTTCCGTGCTCCAGGGGAACTGCATATTCGAGCTCCACAAAATTCGGGACATATTCGATCGGATAGACCTCCGAGCTGTAGGCGATCTTCTCGAACTCGGCCTCCATCGGAGCCGCTGTCGTGATGTCCAACGTCTTCATTTCGCAGACGTCGGCCGTCTTGTTCGTACTCGAAACGGCGGCGGTATCCGGCAGGCAATAGAGGTGGCGGCTTTCCGGAACCGGGCACCAGAAAAAGCCGAAATGCCGGTGTTTCGCGGCCAATTCATCGTGCCGCTCCATGCAGGTTTCGAAGTCGTCGCGCCAGAGCCTTTCGTGAAGATTATAGGCATCCGTGACATTGAGCGTCATCGAGGAGATGATGCCCAGCGTGCCGACCGAAACTTGAGACGCGTGCAGAAGCTCCCGGTCGCTGCCGTCGATCTCAAGTATATCGCCATCGGCTTTCACGATTCGCATTGCCGCGATCGAGGAAGCGAGATTGCCGAGTGTTATGCCGGTGCCGTGCGTTCCGGTGGTAAAGGCGCCGGCAACCGCCTGGCTGTCGATATCTCCCTGGTTGACCAGGGACAGGCCGAGCGCCTTGAGGCTTTTTCCGACTTCATTGATGCGGGTACCCGCTGCAACCGTAACCTGCTTGCGCTCCTTGTCGACGGCCTGAATGCCCCGAAGATTTTCGAGCGAAAGCAGCAGGCCGCTCGTTGCGACGACCGGCGTGAAGGAATGGCCGGAACCCGCAACGCGGACGGGAAGCTGGATTTCCTCGGCTTTGGCCACGATCTGCGCGAGTTCCTTTTCCGTTTCCGGCGCCGCCTTGTATTGGGGAACGCAATATTGATTGCCGACCCAGTTTCTCCAGACTCCGCCTTTTTCGAAATTCATGTCGGTTCCCCTCAAACAGCCGTGTAGCAATTGTCGACGAAGAGATGCGCTCCGTTCACGAAACTTGCCTCGTCGCTGACAAGGAACAGGGCAGCCCGAGCGACCTCTTCGGGACGGCACAGGCGCCCCTGTTGCGCGGCGATCGCCGCCTCCGAAACGTCGATATCGTTCGAAGCGAGTCCGGTAAGCTCACGCCTGCCGTGCTGCGTGTCAATGAAGCCCGGGCATACCGCGTTGCACCGAATGTTCCGGTCGCGGAACTCGACCGCGATCGCCCGCGCGAACATATGGCACGCCCCCTTGGTAGTGTTGTAGAGGACCTCCATGGGTGTCGCGGCCACGGCGGAGACGGACGAGGTGCATACGATGCTGCCGCCGCCGACTTCAATCATGCCCGGCAGGACGGCGCGCGTCATGAGGAACATGCTGCGGACGTTGATGGCCATCAACCGGTCCCACTCGCTTGGCGTCACTTCGAGAAAGGGTTTCACGTCAATCGTGCCGGCGTGATTAAACAGGATGGTGGCCGTTCCCAATTCCCTGGTGATCTCAGCCACCGCTTTGTCCACTTGATCGGGATCTGAAACGTCTGCGGCGGCAAATGCCGCCTCATGACCGAGTTTCCTCAACCGCTCGGCCACTTCCGCGCCCTGGCTGGTTGGGAGGTCGATGATTCCCACGACCGCCCCCTCCATTGCGAAGAGTTCCGACGCGGCCAAACCGCAACCGCCCGCGCCACCGCTGATGATTGCCACTTTTCCCAAAAGACGTTGCATCGATCTCCTCCGCACTTGAATGGTTTGCCGCGATGCCAGAAGAACCGTGCCATACGATCCACACCAGTGCCGCCGAGGAATGTTGCCACATTGTTTGAAAAACACCAGCGGGCAGCCGCGGGGCAGGAACGTTTCGCGCCCGCGGCTTTGGGTGCGTCAGGCCGGATGATTTGATCGCGTCGCCGCGGCAACTGACCGCTCGGCGGAGTTCCCGCTGCCTGCCGCGTCCCTACTCGAACATCCCCTTCGGCGTTTCGCCCTTCAGGAAAGGCTCGATGACGGCATCAAGCAGTTCGACCTGGCCGATGACGGCGGTGTGCGACGTTGCCGGCAGGACGGCGAGACGCGAGGCCGACAGCGGCTTGCCCATATCGCCCATGCCCCCGCCGCCGAGCAGCCGGAACATTGCAACCGCATGCTCGAGCGTCGCCACGTCGGCATCCCCGCTGATGATCAAAACCGGAGTCTTCATCGCCTCGACATCCGCTTTCCATGCCATTGGCTCATGCTCGAGCGCGATCAGTTTCTTGACGAGAGCGGGAAAGCCGTCAGGATTGGCAGCGAGCTTGCGATAGTCCTCCGCAAACGGCATACCCACAAACATCTCGACCGTCATCTGCGGAATGAAGGCCGTGAATTCGGGTTGCCAACCCTCTGCGTCGTAGGCGACCGAGGCTGCAACGAGCTTGTTCACCTTTTCCGGATGGCGGATGGCGACCTGCAAGCCGGCGGCAGCACCCATGGAATAGCCGAAGACGTCGGCCTTCTTAAGACCCACCGCGTCCATGAAGACCGCCACGTCGTCCGCCAGGTTCTGATAGGTGATCGGTCGGTCGATGTCGGTGGTGCGGCCGTGACCCTGCAGCTCGAGCGCATAGACCTTATGGTTTTCGGCAAGTTTCGGGATGATCGCGCCCATAGACGGGATGTTCATGTAAGCGCCGTGCAGCACGATCAGCGGATCGCCCTCGCCCGAGACCTCGTAGTACATTTGCATGCCGTTGACTTCGACCCGATAGCCAACCGGTTCGGATTGGGCGAGCGCGGAGCCGGCCATGAGCAGGACCCCGGCAATGAGAGCAGTGCGGAACATCGGTATCCCTCCTGGTTATCTGCGCGGCTCATACCGCGTCGAAGATAAGACGCACGACGTTTTCACGCCCCGACATGGTCGGATCCATATATTTTTGCGTAAAGCACATCAGCTCGCGCTCGGATCAAAATATTGCGAACAACCTCTTGCAGCGTGCTTCTCCTTGGATTGAGGGAACATTTCCACTCCGTCAGCGGGCTTAAAGCGTGCCCTTGGTACAATGCCGGTAATTCCCGCCAATGCTGCAGTGCGAAAACCCGAAATATTTGCAATGGGATAACAAAGGACCCCGCCGACTGGTGCGCGGGAGACAGGAGGGGCGTTGACGGACGCCTCGAAAACGGCAATTCGAAGGCGGGATCGATGAATAATTTGTAATTTCTTTTCAGTAACTTAGCCCATTGAACTCAGTGCGGAACAACGCCAATTCCCTTTCGTAACGCAGACGATCCCCTGCACTGCAGCCGACCGTCACAACAGACGAAAGGATAGCATCATGAACCGCACTGCCAAAATCGCCATCGCCGCCGCCCTTTCCTCGCTTGCATTTGCCGGCGTCAGCCGGGCGCAGAGCCTGGACATGAATACAACACGAGGCATCGAGTACACCCTCAGGACCTTCCAGGGCAATGACTTCAACGTCGAGCCGATCCACGACTACGCCAGCCAGAATAACGACATGACCGGCCCACATTTGGTGCCGTGGCGTACGATGCGCGGGGTCCAGGGAATCCAGGCCTCGATCGACGCCAACCGGCCGCTTGCCCGCGAGCTTAACCAGCAGGGCGTCGAAGTCCGTAATGTCGTCAATGCCGAACAGGCCGCCGACGGCAGCGTGACCTTCTACGTCCGTTGATGCAGTCGATATAGGCGGCGCCTTCGGGCGGCCGCCTATCGCGGAATCGGGAATTTTCCCGTGGCGCCTTTCATCGAGCCTCGCTCCTGCAGCGTAGCTGGCTAGATTGATACAATTTCTTTAATCTGAAATGAAATCAAATTCATTAGCTTTGCTTTAAATCGCGCGCGATTATGCACAGGGAAGAAGACATCGGTAGCTCCCGTGCGCGGAGGTAAGTGATGGAGGAATTATCCGCAAACTCTGCAATGATCGCAGTCCTGTGGGTACTATGGCTTGCGTGGCAATTCTGGACCCTGGAAGAAGGCTTTAAGGCTCAGAATAGCTCTCGCAGTGCAGTAAGCTCAGCTCGCGGTGATGATCACGCTCGCAGTTGCCCCCATGGAGCACTCACTCAGATTTCTGCTGTGAATTCGGCAAGGATTTTGCCGGCCCTTCGCAGGGTCTACGCGGCTGATCGCTCGTTCACGCTGATGAGCTTTCTATCGGAGGCATCGCGAACTTTCGAGGAGGTTCTTCTTGCCTTCTGGCGCAATGACAAGAAACGGCTGTTCTCTACGGCGATTGCCGACCAAGTGTTCGAAGACCTTGCGGATGCGATATCGCAACGGACAGACCGCCGCGAGAGATCTGAGATCATGATCGTGCGTCTTTTTCTGCCTTATGTGGTCGACGCCCACATCGAACAAACCAAGGTTCATCTTTCGGTTCGTCTGCAGGCTGAGCTTATCTCCACCAACCGCGATGAGAACGGTGCCGTCATCGCCGGGCATCCAAGCGAGATTTGGAGGTCGTCGGACGTTTGGACCTTCGCACGTACTCTTCCGACAGTCGATGAGGTCTGGCGTGTCGAACTGATCGGCGCAGATATAGAAGACATCAAACAGGTTCCGATCAGGACGCATGATAATGCCGCATGATCAGGACAACGAATCCTTCGGCGTCTACGCATCGCCGCCCTGCTTCTTACATGAACTCGATCCGTCTTACGCAGGGTTGACAATCACACCGCCCGCACTGCCAGCGGATGAAGTCGGGCCATGGCGCAAGAGCGAGCGTTCCCGGCTGATCTCACAACGTCAGGCGGTCGGCAGCCAACAGCGGAGCAAATGGGACATCGACATCGCTCACGCACTCCAGGGTGTCCTGGGCGATGTCCGCGGCGCCGTCATCAGTGCGTACTGGCCATTTCGGGGTGAGCCGGATCTTCGGCCGCTGCTTGGCGATGTCATCGCAGAAGGCGCCCGTGTCGCCCTTCCAGTCGTTACGGAAAAGAAAAAGCCGCTCACCTTTCGGCTATGGAAGCCCGGCGACCGGCTGGAGCGGGGTGTTTGGAATATCCCTTACCCGGCGGAAGGCGAAATCATCCGGCCGAATGTCGTTCTCGCTCCGGTGGTGGGTTTTGACCGCGCAGCCTATCGTCTGGGATATGGCGGCGGGTTCTTTGACCGAACGCTCGCCGAACTCGGTTGTTCGGTTCGCGCGATCGGGATTGGCTATTCCCAGGCGGAATTGCCAACGATTCATCCCCAGCCGCACGATATTCCGATGAGCCTCATCGTGACAGAGAGTTTCATCATCAAACCGTCGCTTGGTTCGTTGCAATCGGCATAGGTGGCCCTGAAGGACTGAACGAAGGACGCCCTCCGAAAACGGCTCTCAACGGCCGCTGGCCGCCAGCCCCGCGGCAAGTCCCGCGATGAGGTCACTCTCGTCCTCCAGGCCGACCGACAGGCGCAGCAGACCGTCGCCGATGCCGGCATCCCGACGCGTCTCGGCATTCATGCTCGCATGCGTCATCGTCGCCGGATGCGCAACCAGGCTCTCCACGCCGCCGAGAGACTCGGCCAGGGTAAAGACCCGCACCGCCTCGACGAACCGCTTCACCGCCGGTGTACCACCCCGCAGTTCGAAGCTGAGCATGGCGCCAAAGCCAGATTGTTGCGCCGCGGCAATGGCATGGCCGGGATGATCGGCAAGGCCCGGGTAGTGCACCGCGGCTACCTGCGGCTGCACACGCAGAAAGTTCGCGATGGCCATGGCATTGGCTTCCTGCTGAGCAACCCGAACGAACAAGGTGCGAATACCGCGTAACGTCATGTAGGAATCGAACGGCGCTCCAATGACACCGGTAACGTTGGCCCAATCGGAAAGTGCTGCAGCCTCCGCATGGCTGGCTGCTACCACCGCGCCGCCAACGACATCCGAATGACCATTCAGATACTTGGTGGTGGAATGAATGACGAAATCCGCGCCGAGGGAAATCGGCTGCTGCAGGGCAGGCGAGAGGAACGTATTGTCGACCGCGACGAGTGCGCCAACTGCCTTGGCGCGCTCGGCAATCGAGCGGATGTCAACAACACGCATCAGAGGATTGCTTGGCGTCTCGATGAACACGAGCGCCGGAATGCGGTGAAGCACCCGGTCGAGGGCCGCACCATCGCCCTGGTCAACAAAGACGACGTCGAACTCTCCTTTCTCGCTGCGCGCCTTCAGCAAACGTCGCGTGCCGGCATAGCAATCATGAGGAGCAACCACGAGTGCATTGGAGGCAAGCCGTGAAAGGATCAGATCAATCGCAGCCATCCCCGAGCATGTTATGACCGCGCCCGCACCACCTTCAAGTTTGGCCAGGGTGTCAGCGAGAAGGTCGCGCGTGGGATTGGCGGTGCGCGAATAATCGTACCCGGTCGTCTGCTCGTATCCGGTGAATGCAAACGTGCTTGTGAGATAGAGCGGCGGCGTCACCGCACGGTAGTTCTCGTCGATGGCCACTCCATTCGCCGCGGCAATTGTTCTTCCATCTCCCACCGCCATGCTCCTTCTTTCCCGTGTTCGCAACCGCCAGCTCTAGAAACATCTGCCTGTCAGTCGTTGAAATATTTGCCTTCCGTGACTTCCGCAGCGTAGCCGGCGCGGATCGCGAAGTCGCCGAACCGTTCGCCGGACAGGCGCTCGCGCGCAAAGTGTTCGATCAACTTGCCGAGCAGTTCGAGAATTGCTTGCTCGCCGACATTTTCCAGAACCATCTTGTTGAGACGCTGTCCGTGAAAGCCGCCGCCAAGATAGAGGTTGTATTTGCCTGGCGCGCGACCAGTCAGTCCGATTTCGGCAATGTAGGGTCGGGCACAGCCATTCGGACAGCCGGTCATACGGATTGTGATCGGCTCGCTGGACAGACCATGAGCCGCAAGGATCGCTTCGATTTTGCCAACCAGGGTCGGCAGGTAGCGCTCACTCTCTGCCATGGCGAGGCCGCATGTCGGTAATGAGACGCAAGCCATGGAGTTGAGACGAAGACCGCTTCCCGCATTCAAACTGTCCAGCCGATATTCCTTCAACAAAGCCTCGATCGTGGCCCTGTCTTCAGGCTCGATATCGGCAATGATGAGATTCTGATTGGGCGTCACGCGGAACATGCCCCTGTGCTTTTCTGCGATAGCACGCAGGCCGTCCAGCAGGGCAACGTCCTCGACGTTGCTGACACGGCCGTTCTGAACAAACAGCGTGAAATGTTCTCGGCCATCTTCCCCACGCTGCCAACCGATCTTGTCGCCATTCGACGTGAATGTGTACGGCCGTGCCGGACCGAACGGGAAGCCAAGCCTCCGTTCGATCTCGGCCTTGATGACATCGAGCCCCTTGTCGTCGATGGTGTATTTGAAGCGGGCATGGCTGCGGTCGACCCGATCGCCGTAATCGCGCTGCACAGACATCACGGCATCGCAGGTCTCGATGACCTTGTCCTTCGGCACAAAACCGAGGACGCTGGCGAGCCGCGGATAGGTTTTGGGCGCCTGGTCTGTCCGCCCCATGCCGCCGCCAATGGCGACGTTGAACCCTTTCAGGCCATTGCGATCCGAGATAGCGATGAAGCCGAGGTCCTGGGCATAGACGTCGATGTCGTTGATCGGCGGGATAACGAAGCCGATCTTGAACTTCCGCGGCATGTATGTCTTGCCGTAAAGTGGCTCCTCCGGCCCGTCCGTTGGCGTCCGCTCCTCTCCGTACCAGATCTCGCGGTAGGCGCCAGTCTTCGGGATGGCGTGATCGCTTGCCCGGCTGGCGAGCGCATAGACCTCCGCATGCAGAGCAGAAAGCTCCGGATTGATCGAGGCCATGACGCCGCGTGCGTCGTCGCCACAGGCCGCTTTGGTATCGAGCAGAACAGCGTGCAGCCCCTGAATGACTGCGCGCAAATCACTCTTGTGGACGCGATGGAGCTGGAAGGTCTGACGCGTGGTCAGTCTCAGTGTCTCGCCTGCGTAGGCGCGGGCGAGTTCGTCGAGCTTCAGCCACTGGCTGGCAGAGAGTACACCACCCGGTAGACGCACACGTGCCATGAACCGGTAGGCCGGCTCAAGCCTTTGTCGGCGTCGCTCGTCGCGCAGATCGCGGTCATCCTGCTGATAGAGCCCGTGAAACTTCATCAGCTTTATGTCGTCGCCCGGCACGGCCGCTGTCAGCTCCGCCTCGAGACCGGCTGTTATGGTGCCACGCAGCTGGTCGCTGTTGGCCTTCAGCGTCTCATCCGGGCCAAGCCGGTCGAGCGGTTGGGAGAGATCGCGGCTGCGGCTGAGGTCCGAGATTGTCATGGCTGCCCTTTCAATAGACATCGATCTGATAGCGGTTGGCGGCTTGCATCGCGGCGAGATACTCGCTCGCCGCAGCCTTGCCTTTGCCGCCCTGCTGTTCGATGATTTCCCGAAGAGCTGTGTGAACGTCCGGAGCGAGTTTCGCGCCGTCACCGCAGACGTAGACATGGGCTCCTTCTTCCAGCCAGGCGTAGACGTCCCTCGCGTGCTCGAAAAGGCGATGCTGCACATAGACTTTGTTGGCGCCGTCACGTGAAAACGCAACGTTCATGCGCGACAGCACGCCGTCTTTCAGGAAGCCCTGCCATTCGGTCTGATAGAGAAAGTCACTGTCGAAGTTGCGTTCGCCAAAGAACAACCAGGATTTACCCGCCGCTGCACGCATTTCGCGCTCCTGAAGGAACGCCCGATAGGGAGCAACGCCCGTGCCGGCGCCGATCATGATGATCGGCGTGTCATCGTCGGCCAGGCGGAAATGGGCGTTTGGCTGCACGTAGACACCAAGGGTGGCGCCAATATCGCAGCGTTCGGCGACATGGCCCGACGCGACGCCGGTACGAGGCAATCCGTTGAGCTCGTACCGGACCGTGCTGATCGTCAAATGCGCCTCTTCCGGTGCGAATGCCAGGCTCGATGCGATGGAATAGAGCCGCGGCTGAAGCGGTCTCAGTCCGGCCGTAAACGTTGCGGCATCAATCCCGGGCACCGGAAAGTGCCGGATGATATCTATGATGTGGTTGCCGCGCAGAAAATTGGCTCGTGCCTCTGAAGCACCCTCTTTGCAGAGCTTTTGAAGCTCCTCGGCCTTGCTTAATTCGGACCAGTGATCAAGGAATCGCGGCGTCGCCGACGTGATCTCGAACGCTTCCATCAAGGCCTCCCCCAAAGAGACCGATTGGTCTTTTGGCGTGACGGGCGCGTCCGCCTTGAGCCCAAGGGCAGACAACAGCGTCCGGACGAGGTCAGGGTCGTTACGGGGTATCACACCGAGCGCGTCGCCAGGCTCGAAGGAAAGGCCGGAACCTTCCAGCGACAGTTCCAGATGCTGAGTCTGCTTGCTCGATCCTCGCGCCGTCAGCGTGATGTTGTCGATAACCGTTGCCCCGAACGGATTGCGCTTGCTGAAGCCCGGCGTGGCCTGCTCACGGAGACGCTCCTGTGCGGCCGCAGCCGCCGCCGGCGTTCCTGTCATACCACTTGCGGCGAATTTGGCGACGGCTGCCGATATCCAGTCGGCGGCGGAGGCATCATAGTCGACATCGCAGTCGATGCGGTCATGGAGCCGCGTCGCGCCGAGTTCGGCCAGCCGCTCATCCAGGCGCTTGCCTGCACCGCAGAAAAACTCATATGTCGAATCGCCAAGCGCGAGCACCGCGAAACGCACGCCGCCGAGGCGTGGCGCCCGGGCCCCCTCGATGAATTCGAAGAAGCTTGCCGCCGAGGCCGGAGGGTCGCCCTCACCGTGGGTGGACGTGACGATCAGCAGGTCCTGCTCGTCCTTCAGTTCGCGCACCTTGTAGGCCGCCATGTCCACGACACGTGCCGTACGGCCCTGCGCCTTGAACTGCTCCTCGATGGTCGCGGCAAGTTCCGCGCTATTTCCTGTTTCACTGCCAAAGAGAATGGTGACAGACCGTGCGGCGGCCGGAAAGGCCCCTTCCCTTTCGGGCTCCCGCAGATCTAAGGTCTGAAGGCCTTCAAGATGCAGAGCGCGCGCGCCGTGCTCGAGGCCAGCAAAATATCCACTGATCCAGAGCGCTTGTCCGGACCGGAGCGACGTCGCAAGCTCTGAGATTTTGGCCCATTGCTCGGCCGTCAGGCCTGGTCCGGGGAACTCCAATGCGGTCATATGCGCGTCTCCAGCTTATCATCCGGGCTGCGAAGAAGGGCTTTCCTGAGCCACGCAGGCGCAGCGATTGATTGCTACGGCGATTGATTGTCACACCGTGCTGACCCTGACAAACGAAGGATATTGTTGGTTTAATGCAATAAAATTGCTGGAAACGTATTATTAGATGAATTTTCCGGCAGTCGTCGGCAGCTGATAAATTTCTTGCGACAATTCAATTTTGCGTGGTTCGGTCGTTGCGTCGAAAAATTATCTGCACAGGGCCATTAAACTCCGCGAGAGGACCTTGGCTATGCGTCGCCCACCGACAGCTTTGAAAGCACGCGTGTCTAAACATTGCTTCATTTAATTGTGCTTCGATACAAAAAAGATCATATGAATACATGGACATCAATCAAGCACGCACCTTTCTCGAGATTGCGCACAGTGGCAGCTTCATCGCCGCTGCGGAGAGGCTTCACATCACCCAGACCGCCGTCAGCGCTCGCATTCGAACTCTCGAGGAGCTCCTTGGGCGGCGTCTGTTCATCCGTAACAAGGCCGGCGCGCGACTGACACCGGCCGGCGAGCGCCTCGTCCGGCATGCCACGACCATGATTCAGGTCTGGGAACGGGCGCGACAACAGGTGGCGCTTCCTCCCGGACGAAAAGACGGCGTCATCGTCGGAGGCGAGTTGAGCCTGTGGCATCCGCTTCTGGCTGACTGGTTGATCTGGATGCACAACGAGCTCCCCGAAATCGCACTGCGGGCCGAGGTCGACAGCCCTACGAGTCTGCTTTCGCGCGTCCAGGATGGCTCGCTCGACTTCGCGGTGCTTTACAATCCGCCACCATGGCCGAACCTGGTTGCGGAATTGTTGCTCGAGGAGAAGCTGGTCCTCGTCACCACGTCGCCTGACGGCGCGCTCGTGCCTCAAAACTACGTTTACGTCGATTGGGGCCCGGCTTTTGCGGTGAACCATCAGACGGCCTTTCCGGAACTCAGCAATCCGCCGGTGTCGATTTCACTCGGCCCCTTGGCCTTGACCTATCTGTTGACGGTGGGCGGTTGCGGCTATTTTCGGCTAGGCACAGCCCAGCCCTTTTTAGACGACGGCCGGCTGCAGCGCGTGAAGGATGCCCCGGAATTTTCGCATTCCGCCTATGCAGTCTATGCCGAGAGGGGCGACAACGAGGTGATCCACCAGGTTAGACAGGGCCTCAAGCAAATCGCGGCAGGCCGGGAAATGCCAGGCCTTCCCGGCCCAATCGGACCTCGCAGCCAGCATCACAGCTCGGACGACGGCCCATAACGCCTGAGTTGGCCTGCGATCGCTGCGGCCGCCCCGAACCGGAGGACTGCTCGCGAGCTACTGTAGTGATGTGGTTTAAATTCGGCATCATATGCAGCCGAAGCTGCGTTCAACTCTTTGATAAAATGCTCGGAGCCAAGGTGCTACGAGGAACAAATAAGCGGGCCGGGCAGTTCTAGCATTCCGAGACGCGGATGGCCCCCCTCCCAAGGCCAGGCGGTCCGACACCGCAACGCCGACGTCTCGACCTCCATGCCTCCTGGCCTTCCCCCTCAGGCCAGGAGGCATCAAGCTTGCCTCCGGAAAGTCCCTGCAGATGGCGGCGATTAGAAGCGAATGAACGGAGTTACAATGAAACACAGGAAGAACGAAGGTCCCCTCGATATCAAGGAAAACAACGTCAATCGCCAGGGCGAGCTCGACAGCACTACCCGACACAAGAAAGTGGTTGAAGGCGATGACGTGGCAAATCTCAAGGCAATGAAAGAGGCCGCGCGAGAACGTGGTGATGCATTCGTGGTAAAGAGCGATCTTGAGGATGAAGATCAGCGAGAGGCTTCTCCGGGCACGCGCGAACAGGACTAACGTGAGATCGACCGATACGTCGTCATATTTACCGCGAGGAAGCAGAATGGGCATTAAGTCGCGCACCGCGTGAACCGCCTTTTCGTTGACGGTCACTGCGGCTGAGTGGATCGGTCCAGCCGAAGAGGAGTCCGTCTTTCACGCTGAACCGGTGCACGATGATGGTTCATCGCAGAAGAGCCGTCTGGCTCGAGAAGGTCTTTGACAGCGACACTCTGGTAAGATTCTGCGTGCATCCCTTACGGCGGCGAACCCGCTGCCTCGCCGTCACCTGAACCCTCAGCCCGCGCTTTGCCTGTCCCGCGGCCCTCTCGCACGCCAGCTCTCGAGCGCAGTCTCCATTGCCCGGCGCATCGCCAGGTAGAACTCAGCCATCTCATTGAGACGATCGCCCGCCGTTTCCGATGCGGCGGTGCTTGCGCCTTTCCTCATGAGCCCGGCAAGCGCATCCAGCAGGCGGTTCTGTTCGGTGAGCATGCCCTCATAATTTTCGGACACCGCGTATAGGGCACGTTTGCTGCCGCGCTCGCCATGACGGTTCACGAGCATATATTGCTCCAGGAGCCGGGCAGCGACGCTGGCGCTGCTCTTGCTGATTTGCAGGTCGCTCGTGATGCGATCGAGGCTGGCCGGCTCGGCGTTGAGCAGGAGGTAGCCGTAGAGGCGCGCTGCCGTCTGGGGCACCCCCCAGGGAATCAGCAGCCGAGCCACGTCGTCGATGAAGCGCTCTTCGGTTTTGGTCATATGTTTATTTGACATATTCGGCATATCTCGAATATACTGAAGTTAAGTCAGAAGTCCAGCAACCGAAGCGTCGTAGCGAGAGCCCCAATGCCTGCCACGCCGGAATCCAGAGCACGCACCCGTGCGTTCGCACGCGTCATAGGGCCATGGCTCGTCATCGTTCCCGGCATCATCATGGTGCGCGCTCCGGACATGGGCACGCTGGCGTCCGCCTTCTTCGAAAACCCACTGTTCGTTTGGTTTGCAGGTGCCCTGTTGCTGTTCGGCGGACTTTTGATCATCGCGTTACACCAATATTGGTCGAGCGCATCGGCGATCTTGATTTCCCTGTTCGGCTGGTTCCTTGCGCTTCGCGGCCTTGTGCTCATGGCCGTACCGCAACTGATGGAACGCGGCGCCGCCGCCTCGGCGGGAGCAACCACTCCCGTGCGGATCGGCTTCGGCGCCCTCGTCGTGATCGGTCTTTATCTGACCTATGTCGGCTGGATCGCGGCACTTGCCTCGCCGATTGGAAAGACCGGCCCATGACCAAGGCTAAAGCTCGCCTAAACTAGCACGAGAGAGATAACGCTTAGAGCAGTTCAGCTTTAATGGAATCGCAGAACCGCTCTAAGCCTTTTACGCAATTCCGAACGGAAAACCGCTTCGCACTTTTCCTGGAATTGCTCTGGGAGCACCTATGATCGTGTACCTGCTTCAGCTTGTGGCATGGATGGTCTTCATGGCGGTGCTGCTCCTGTGGCCCGCCGGCACGTTCGCCTATCCGGCCGCCTGGATCCTGATCGGGATCTTTGCGATCGGCGGCGTTGCGATGATTGTTTGGTTGTCGAAGCGCAGTCCACGCCTGCTGCGCGAGCGCATGGCCTTGCCGGTGCAACGGGCTCAGGAGCCATGGGATCGGATCTGGCTGTCGATCTTCATGCTCGCCTTCTTTGTCTGGATGGCATTCATGAGCTGGGATGCCGCGCGCAACAGCTTCACGGCCATACCCGCCTGGCTTCAGATGCTCGGCGGCCTCGCCATCGTGCTCGAAATGCTCGGCGTCGCATGGACGTTTCGCGAAAACACCTTCGCAGCACCCGTGGTGAAAATCCAGGAGGATCAGCGGGTGATCGACACAGGCCCTTACGCCGCAGTGCGGCACCCGATGTACGCAAGCGCCCTGTTGTTTTTCATCGGCCTGCCCCTCTTGCTCGGATCCTGGATCGGCCTCGCCCTTTCCATTCTGTTCATCTTGGGAATGGCATGGCGAGCAGTGCATGAAGAGCGCGCCCTGCGTGCGAAACTGACGGGCTATGAGGATTACGCCGCGCGCGTGCCTTATCGCTTCGTCCCGTACGTCTGGTAGACTCGCCGCTATGGCAGTCAAGCATCCACAAGGAGACTGACCACGTCGCAGGCAAGACAATCGGTCGCATCCAATCGGCGAAATTCATGACCAGACGCGCCATGAAACCCGGATCTGAATCAAATGACTTTGCTTCACCCCAAAGCTCGTCATTCGGGCGGCAGGATCAATTCAACGCTCGGAAAATATGTCCGATATCGTCCCTTGTCTCGAGTAAGCAAAGGCAGCTGAAGGACTGCGGCGTGCGCACCGATGAAAAAATCGGGTAAAACACCACTGCGTAGTCCGCCCAACCGACGATATTGCGTAAAGACCTTGCCCCCAAGAAAAAGTGCCGATCGCGGAATGGTGACCATATCGACCCCCGCTTCCTCTAGAAACGTTTCTAGCAGCTCAATTCGTTCGTATCGGACGGAAAGCTCCGCATAAATTACATCGTTGATAAGAAGCGGTCCCCGCAGCGCTGCGGCTTCCATTTGCTGGATCGACCAATCCGCCCATTGAGAGTTATCGGTAACGAGCTCAAGAAGAAACTTTTGTATCGATGAGAATCACTCTTCACCGCGCGTAAGTGCCATGATGGCATCCGTATCGAGCCCGCTGCCGGCCTGGCCGCGCAGTTTACTGAATCGACTAGCTGGCCGCTCGTCATCGGCGCGGGTCAGGACGATGGTGCCATCAGAACCGCGGCGGAACTCGACTTTCGTTCCCGGCACAATTCCAAGGAAGTCCCGGACCTGTTTGGGTATCGTCACTTGCCCTTTTGCAGTCACCGTAGCGCTCATCTCATGCCCCGGTAAGGATTACTGCTTGTAAGGTATTACATGGAGATCTCTCAGCTTCAACCTGAGGAGCGTCTGCGTCAGACAATGAAATCCGCACTTGAAGCATCTAAGTATTAGGTTTTTCCGCATTCGCGGGTCAGCAGAAATAATCGGGATAGCGTAACCGCAGTTCCGCAACATCGGGGATGACGGCGCTCAGGTGATGGATCATCGCCTCCCGCGCCGCGACGGCGTCATGGACGGCAATGGCGTCGCGGATGATGGTGTGTTCGTTGACGACGGTCTCCATGCGTCCAAGCGCCGGCAGCGTCAGCCGCCGTGCCCGGTCGATCTGGATCTTCACCATCTTCAGGATCGCCCAGATACCGGGATAGCCGGCGATCTGCGTGATCGCTTCGTGAAAGGCTTCGTCTTCCTCGTGAAAGTTCGACGTATTGTCGACGGCCGCATGCGCCTTCTGGCGGGCGATGATGGCATCCAGACGAGTGATGTCAGCGGCTGTCGCGATCGCGGCGGCTGACTCGACGGTAGTTCCCTCCAGCGCCTTTCGCACCAGCACGGCCTCGGGGATGGCGGAGACCGGCACGCGCGAAACGACCGTGCCGGATTGTGGGTAGATATCGACGAGCCCACCCTCCGAAAGTCTCAACAGCGCCTCGCGCACGGGTGTCCGGCTAACACCGAATTCTTCTGCGATCCGCTTTTCCTGGAGGGCCATTCCCGGCGGCATGCGCAACGAGACGATGTCCGCATGCAGGCGCTCATAAATTGCCGCCGCAGTCGTCACGCGACGGGGCCTCCTGCCCCCTTCCGGCGAAGGCGGAAAAGCCAAGACTTCTGGATTGGAGGACTGCCGCATGACAATCTCGGGGCGTTGACTCTGTTGTGCATACTAGTATATCAATTAAATTCTGTTGCCAAGGCGTGCCTCAGAGGAGAACGACGGCACCGCATAGCATTCGGAGGAACGGCGTTTCGCAAATTGAGCATTTTGATTCCGTCGACGAACGCCGGCGGCTCAAGCGCTTGTACGTGCATTGCGAGGCAATGCGCGGCGAAACGCATGCAAACTAAAACGATGGCAAACTAAACGATGGAGGAGGACATCATGAAGATAACGCGCAGAACATTCGTTGGCGGGGCGGCCGGTGTCGCGGCCGCAGGGCTGCTGCCTGTTCGCACATGGGCACAGGCAAAGGCGCCGGCAAGCCCGGTAACGATCACCGTCGTGGACGTCGCCGGCAACCTGGCATTGACCCAGGCGATGTTCGAAAATTATGCCAAGGCGAAGCCCGAATGGGTTTCGAACTTCGCCTTCACCAAGGCGCCTGCGCCGGAATTGCCTTCCAAGATCAAGGCGCAGCAGGCGGCCGGCAAGGTGGATATCGATCTGGTGCTGACCGGCACCGACGCCCTTTCGGCAGGCCTCGACCAGGGTCTGTGGGTCGATCTCTCCGGCCATAAGAGCAAGCTTCCAAATCTCGAGAGCGTTCTCCTGCCGCAGGCCCTCAAGATGCAGGCGCTTGCCAAGGATCAGGGGATCGTCATCACCTATTATCCCTCAGGTCCGCTGATCGAATATATGCCGGACAAGGTGCCGAATCCGCCAAAGTCCGCCCAGGAACTGCTCGATTGGACCAAAGCCAACAAGAACCGGTTCATCTATGCGCGCCCGGCCAATTCCGGTCCCGGCCGCACCTTCCTGATGGGGCTTCCCTATCTCCTTGGCGACAGCGATCCGCGCGATCCGGTCAAGGGCTGGGCAAAGACCTGGGACTATCTGGCCGCCCTCGGAGAGAATATCGAATATTACCCGACGGGTACGGCGGCTGTCATGAAGGAGCTCGGTGAAGGCACCCGTGACATCGTCGTTTCCACGACGGGCTGGGACATCAATCCGCGCGCACTCGGCATCGTTCCGGAAGAAGCGAAGGTCGGCAAGCTTGATGGCTTCCATTGGGTGACCGACGCCCATTACGCCGTCATTCCGAAGGGCGTCTCGGATGAGAAAGTCGGTGTGCTCATCGACATCCTCAATTTCATCTACCAGCCGCAGCAACAGGCGATCGCCTATGATGCCGGATATTTCTACCCGGGCCCGGCGGTCAAGGATGTGACCCTCGAGATGGCCCCGCAGGAAAGCCAGGACACGATCAAGGAGTTCGGACGGCCGGAATATGCCGACTGGATCGCCAACAATCCGCTCGAAGTGCCGCTCGAGCCGAAGCAGCTCGTCGAGGCGTTCCGCATCTGGGACGAGAAGATCGGCGCGAAGAAAGGCTGATGAAACAAGCCGGCGCCGCTCATCCAGCGCGGCGCCGGCTCGCAAGCGGCGGATATTTGCCGAAAGATGGAGAATGGCTTGACTTTGCAGGTTCAAAACGCGGCACTTGCGTCGCGGAAAAATGCGCGCCTTGAGCTCGATGGGCTGCGCCGCTCCTTCGGCGCATACAATGCGCTTGACGGGATCGACCTTGCGATCGAACCCGGCGAATTCATCGCGCTTCTCGGTCCCTCCGGCTGCGGCAAGTCGACGGCGCTCAATTGTATTGCCGGCCTGCTTGCCCTGACCGGCGGTGAAATTCGCCTCGGCGGAACCCGTATCGACCAGCTCGAGCCGGAAAAACGCGGCTTTGGCATGGTGTTTCAGAGCTACGCGCTTTTTCCGCATATGAGCGTGCGCAAGAATGTCGGCTTTGGTCTCACCATGCAAGGCATCAAGGGAAGCGAGGCCGATAAACGCGTCGCCGATGCGCTGGCACTGGTGCGGCTTGAAAGCCAGGCCGACAAGCTGCCGGGGCAGCTTTCCGGCGGCCAGCAACAGCGCGTCGCCATCGCGCGCGCCGTCGTCATCCGACCCCCGATCGTCCTGATGGACGAACCGCTCTCCAATCTCGATGCAAAGCTGCGTCTCGAAATGCGTGCCGAAATCCGCGGCATTCATGACCAGATTGGCTCGACCACCATCTATGTCACGCACGATCAGGATGAGGCGCTGTCGCTCGCCGATCGCATCGTCGTCATGAGCCAGGGACATATCCAGCAGATCGGCTCGCCCCAGGATCTCTACCAGCGCCCGGTGAATATCGAGGTCGCGGATTTCATGGGCTTTCGCACCCGCATTCCCGGCCGCGTCGTCTCCGTTTCCGGCAATGAGGCGGTGATCGAAGCCGCCGGTGCGCGGCTGAGCGGCGCGATGCGCATGGCCCTGCAGGTGGGCGATCGCGCCGTCCTCTCCGTTCGGCCGGAGGATCTTGTCGCCACGACTGATGGCGAAGGCATTCCCGCCACGGTCGCAAGCACCGAATATCGTGGGCGCGCCTTTTTCGGCATGGCGCGGGCCACTGACGGTTCGGAACTTTATTTTCGCGCTGACGACGCGCTGCCGCGCGGCTCCAAAGCATCGCTTCAGCCTGTTGCCGGGCGAGCGCTGGTCTTCAAGGAGACGACGGCATGAAAGGGGCTTCACTCCGCAACCGGCTGGCCGCGCGGGGGCTCGACGGAACGACGCTGCTGGTGCTGCCCGGCCTTATCTTCATGATCGCGTTTTTCGTCTATCCGTTCCTCTATGGCGTGGTGGATTCGCTAATGCCGAGGGAAGGCGCGTGGTACGCCAACTACGTCAATTTCTTCAGTGATCAGTTCCAGTACAGCACTATTGCGGCCACCCTCTGGCTGGCGCTGCCGGTAACGATCGTCAACCTGGCCTTCGCAGTACCGATTGCGTTCCGCGTGCGCTTGATGCGGCGTCAGCGACTGCTGACGACCATTCTCGTGCTGCCGATCACGCTCGGGACCGTTTTCGTCGCCGATGGGTTGCTGACTTTTCTCGGGCCGCGCGGCTGGTTCAACGAGACGCTCATCCTCTTCGGCATTCTCGATTCGCCGGTGAAGCTCACCAACAATTACTGGGGTGTCTTCGCCTCCCTGCTGATAACCGGCTTCCCCTTCGCTTTCCTCCTGACGCTCTCCTACATCACCGGCGTCGATCCCGCGATCGAACAGGCGGCGGCAACCCTTGGCGCCAATCCGCGCCAGCGTTTCCTGCGCGTCTTCCTGCCGCTGCTCGTTCCGGGACTTGCGGTCACGTTTTGCCTGGCCTTCGTGCAGGCCTTTGCCGTGTTCCCATCGGCCGTGCTGCTCGGCGCACCGGCCGGTCCGACACGCGTCATCTCGATCGCTGCCTATCAAGCCGCCTTCGAGCAATATGACCATTCGCTGGGTTCGGCGATCGCGATCATCATGGGCGGTGTCGAACTAGCCGTCGTCGTTGCCGTTCTCGGCGCGCGCTCGCTCTTCTATCGCGGCCCGGCCGCCGGCACGAAAGGCTAAGCCATGATACGCGACCAGGGCCTTACCTCGAAAATCTGGCGCATCGCGATCTGGGCGCTGGCGGGACTCTTCGTGCTCAATCTGATCGCCGTCATTGCCGCGGTCATCGTCAACTCGTTTGCGACGCGATGGCTGGGCACGTGGCTGCCGCGAGGCTGGACCACCCGATGGTATTTCAGCGCGTGGAGCGAATTCCAGCTTTCAAACGTCGTGCTCGTCACCTTCGAGGTCGTCTTCACCGTCGTCATCATCTCCGGCATCCTCGGCGTCGTGACGGCCTATGCGCTTGCGCGGCGCGACTTTGTCGGCAAGCGCGCAATCGTCCTGCTCTTCCTGTTGCCGCTGCTCATCCCGCCGCTCACCTACGGCATTCCGCTCGCAACTGTTCTCTACCGGCTTGGGCTCGGGGGCACTTTCTGGGGTGTGGTCCTGATCAACCTCGTGCCGTCGGTGCCCTTCGTCATCCTGGTGATGATCCCGTTCATCGAGCAGATCGATCCGCGCATCGAGGCGGCCGCCCGCGTCTTCGGCGCCGGCACGACGAGCCTCTTCATCCGGATCCTGCTGCCGCTGCTCTTGCCGGGAATGCTGGCAGCACTTCTGCTCGTGCTGGTACGCACCATCGCCATGTTCGAACTGACGTTCCTGATCGCCGGGCCGACGACGCAGACGCTCGTCGTGTCGCTCTACTATGCCGTTTTCGCCTCCGGTGTGCGCGCCGGCCAGTCGATTGACGCGATGGCGGTGATCTACATGGTTACCACGCTCTTCTGGCTGGTGATCGCACTGCAATTCGTCAATCCGACCCAGATCGTCGCCCGCGCCAAGCAACAGTCGGCACATTGAGGTTAGGCCGTCGATGTCGACGCGCGCTCCAACGCGATATATTCCCACGCGGCGGTCATTAGCAGGCCGCCGGTCGCAATGAGCGTGATGACATAGTTCGGTACTACGGGTACGAGCAACGCGCTTGCCGCAATCAATGCGATCCCGCCGAAATGTGACAAAGGCAGAGCTCGGCTCGCGGCGAGCTTGACCCATAGATTGCCGAGTAAAAAAAGCACGGGGCCGCCGAGAATAGCGATCGCGTGCTTGAAGGAACTTGCTTCATTCGCATGCCCCAGGCTGAATTCTTCGCCGACCGCCGTCAATATGATGCCGGCGACGATCGGCAGATGCGCATAGGTAAAAAGATTGAGTGCGACGCTTTCCGGCGCGCTTGTCGCCTCGGCCTGGTAGGCAGCCTTCTTATGTCCATGGTGAAAATAGATCCACCACATCGCGATCGTGCTTGCAAAAGCGCTGCAGAAAACCAGAAAGGTCAGATCCAGCGTCATGTGCTCGGAGGCGTTCCTCCCTGTCGCGAGGATCGTCTCACCGAGGCAGATGATCACGAACAATCCCGCACGTTCGGCCATGTGCTCAGCGGAAACATTCAATGTTTCACGCGGCGACCGACCAAGGCCGGGTATGAAATATCCAACCGCAGGCGAGACGTATTCGATCAAAAGCGCGACCGCCCAGAGCCCGGCTCTCACCGGCACGTCCGCAAGTCCACCGGCGATCCAGAACAGGCAAGACAAGGTCAGCCAGAGCGTGATGCGACAAAAGGTGAGATAGGATGCGCGATCGACGCCCCTGAAGGCATAGAGTGTGAAAAGCGAACGGCCGATTTGCATTCCGCTATAGGTGACTGCAAAGGCCATGCCGTGTTCCCCGAACGCATCGGGCAACGCGAGTGCGATCAGGACACCGAGAAACATGAGCGCGAACAGCATCATGCGAACGGGCTCTCTTTCAGTATCGAGCAAGTTTGTAGTCCAGGCGGTGTAGATCCAGACCCACCAGATCGCGAGAATAAGAAGCACCGATTCAGCCGCCATCGTCGAGCTGAAGTCCTCGGCCAGCGTATGCGAGAGCTGTATCAGCGCGAAAACGAACACCAGGTCGAAGAAAAGCTCCGGAAACGTCGCGGACTTCTTTTTGACTTCCTTGTTCCTGATCCAACTGGAAGGTGGCCGCGTGAATTCCATGGCGTCGTTACTCGTCGTATCGCAACATGGCGCACCAAGAACGGTCCCTTGAAGCTACCATGGCGGGACGCGCGAATACGGCATGCCGACTTACCGAAGGACCACTTTCGCCGCAGGCCCTTCGCTGTTGGTGGTTTCCTCCGAGAATTCGCATCCGCGTCATTCGCGCTCCTCACGGCTGTGAGCGCATAAGGCGCTGGGGCCGCAAATGTTCCCGACCACCACATAGCGACTTGCAATGCGGCCCCGGCCTACGTGCCGATCCGGGCAATCTCAGCTGGCGTTTGAGAAATCCAGCCCGATGTCGAGGGTCGGTGCGCTGTGGGTGCACCAGCCGACGGAAATGAGATCGACGCCGGCAGCGGCGATAGCAACAGCGGTCGAAGGCGTCACACGGCCGGATGCTTCCGTGATCGCACGGCCCCCGACGATGTCGACGGCGCGACGCAACTGATCCGGCGACATATTGTCGAGCAGCACCGCGTCCACGCCGATTTCCATCACCTCGCGCAGCTGGTCGAGCGTGTCCACTTCGATCTCGATCTTGACCATATGACCGACACCCGCGCGAGCGCGCCTGATCGCCTCGCCGACGCCTCCAGCGATGGCTACATGGTTGTCCTTGATCAGGACCGCATCATAGAGCGCGAAGCGATGGTTCATGCCGCCGCCGGCCCGCACGGCATATTTTTCGAGTGCACGCAGTCCCGGCGTCGTCTTGCGCGTACAGGCAACGGCTGCCTTCGTGCCTTTGATCGCCTCGACGATTCCGGCCGTTACCGTCGCAATGCCGGAGAGATGACCGAGAAAATTGAGCGCCGTGCGTTCACCGGTCAATAGGCCTCGAGACGGCCCCCGAATAGTGACGATGACGTCCCCGGCTTTTACTACAGCACCGTCGTCGATGTGACGATCCATGGTAATTGCCGGATCGATCAGCTCGAAAGCAAGTTCGGCGGCGTCGAGCCCTGCAATCACGCCCGGCTCCCGGGCCGCCATCACCACGGTGGAGCGGTGGTCCTTCGGAATGACCGCAGCAGAGGTGATGTCGCCGGCAAGTCCGAGATCCTCAAGCAGTGCCGCACGCACCAGCGGTTCGACGATCAATCGCGGAGGAGCGGAAAGGATCATATCAGGCACTCCGTGCAAAAAGAGGAGGACGTATAGAGCGGGCCATGTGCAGCGCCTGCGAGAGCGTCAGCATCCGGCGTTGTGCGAACGGTTGCTTCAACGGGAAGTCGGTCCGGGCATGGGCGCCGCGCGATTCCGTCCTGAGGCTCGCCGCCACCGCGATCATCAACGCAACAATCGCCGGATCGGCCGCCGGCCCGTCGCCTTCGGCGAGCGGCAGCAGGGCGGCGATCGACTGCTCGAGGTCCCTGCCCTCGCGCAGCACACCAAGATGGCGCGACACGATGGGCCGGACCAAGTCGACTGCCGCCGACTGCGGAAGCGGTTCGATATTGACCGGAGCTGGAGAGCCTGCCGGGCTGACGGCGATGTCGTGCGCGGCCCGCAATCCCATGACCGTCGCCTCCAGCAGGGAGTTGCTCGCAAGCCGATTTGCGCCGTGCAGACCGGTGGAGGCCACCTCTCCAGCGGCCCATAAACCCGCGACCGAGCTGCGGCCGTTCCTGTCTGTCGCGATACCACCCATATGATAGTGGACGGCCGGCCGCACCGGAATGAGATCGCTCGCCGGATCGATGCCCGCTTCCGTGCAGAGCGAGGCGATTGCTGGAAAACGCGAGGCGAAACGGGAGCCGAGCGCATGGCGGGCATCCAGAAACACCTTCCCGCCACGGGCGCGTTCGGTGCTGATAGCGCGCGCGACGACATCGCGCGGCGCAAGTTCCGCCCCGGGAACATCGGCCATGAAGCGTTCGCCCTTCTCATTCAAGAGCCGGGCACCTTCACCCCGCACCGCCTCGCTCACTAGGGCAAGAGGCCGACGCGGCGAATCCAGTGCGGTCGGGTGGAACTGCACGAATTCCATATCGGCAAGAACGGCCCTGGCGCGCGCGGCAAGGACGATGCCCTGGCCGAAATTACCGACGGGATTGGTGGTGGCGTCATAGAGCCCGCCGATTCCGCCCGTAGCAAGCAGCACCCTCGTGGTGGGCAGGACGACGGATCCGGCCGCGGTGGCGCCGAGCAGGCCGGCTATCGCCTGGCCCTCGGTCAACAGCCGTCGGATTTCGACGCCTTCCAACACCTTGATCGAGGGCGTCTTTCGGACCATGTCCACCAAGGCACGGACGATCGCGGCGCCCGAGCCGTCTCCGTCGACATGGACGATACGGCGGCGGCAATGGGCCGCTTCGAGGCCGAGTAGCAGTTTGCCGTCAGCGTTTCGGTCAAAGCGGACGCCGGCGCCTTCCAATGCGGCAATTGCCGCCGGTGCTTCGCTGAGGATCGCTGCCGCGGCGGCAATGTCGCAAAGACCATCACCGGCCGCCAGGGTGTCGGCGAGGTGAAGATCGGCATTGTCGTCCGCCCCAAGAGAGGCGGCAATGCCGCCCTGCGCCCAAGCGCTCGACGTTTCTGCGCCAAGCCTTGCCCGCGTGAGGATGACGACGGGTTCGGGGGCGAGCGCGAGCGCAGCAATCAAACCGGCAAGGCCGCTGCCGACGATCGAAACCCGTCCGGCGAGGCCGTCGAGGATCTCGGTCATATCGCAAGCATCCGTTCGACGGCCCGGCGGGCAGCGGCGGCGATCGTCGGATCAACCGTGACCTCGTGGCGGTTTTCTTCCAGCGCCGTCCGGATATTGGAAAGCGTAATCCGCTTCATGTGCGGGCAGAGATTACAGGGGCGAATGAATTCGACGTCCGGATGGTGCACGGCGACGTTGTCGCTCATGGAGCACTCGGTCAAAAGCACGACACGTGCGGGATGCTTCTTTCCGACATAGTCGGACATGACGGCGGTGGAGCCTGCGAAATCGGCTTCCGCCACCACTTCCGGCGGGCATTCCGGATGGGCGAGCACGGTGACACCGGGGTGATTTTCCCTGAGCTGGCGCACGTCGTCGGCGGTGAAGAGCTCGTGCACTTCGCAATGGCCGTGCCAGGCGATGACTTCGACATTCGTTTCACGCGCCACGTTTTGGGCGAGATATTCGTCGGGGATCATCAGGACACGTGGCACGCCGAGCGATTCCACCACCTTCTTGGCGTTGCCTGAGGTGCAGCAGATATCGGAGGCCGCCTTCACGGCTGCCGAGGTGTTGACATAGGTGATAACAGGTACGCCCGGATGGGCCTGCCGCAGCAGCGCGACATCCTCGGGCGTGATCGATTCCGCAAGCGAACAGCCTGCTCCCATATCCGGGATCAGCACTGTCTTGCCGGGATTGAGCAGCTTGGCCGTTTCGGCCATGAAATGAACGCCGGCGAGCACGATGACCTCCGCATCGACCTCCGCCGCCTTGCGCGCCAATGCCAGGCTGTCGCCGACAATATCAGCGACGCCATGGAAAATCTCCGGCGTCTGGTAGTTATGCGCAAGGATGACGGCATTGCGGCGGCGCTTGAGATCGAGGATCGCCTCGACATCGTCCTCGAACATCATCCATTCGGCTTTGGGAATGACGCGACTGACGCGCTGATAGAGTTCAGATGTGGATACCGGACGGTTCATCTTGATCTCCTATTATGCTCATCTTGAGCATATCGCAAAGACATAGATATACTCAGGGTGAGCATATTGTCAATTACGAGAGAGCGGTAATTTTGTCCCGGCGAGCGCGCGCTCTTCGAGGATAGCGTGACGGAAACGGAAAAGCTTGGCGGGACGGCCGCCCGTCTCGCTTTCTGTACCCCCCGTCTCTTCGACGAGATCCTGCTGTTCGATAAGGCGGCGAAAATTCTGCTTGTGCAGCCTCAGGCCAGCCAGAGCCTCGACGGCGCGCTGCAACTGCAGCAGCGTGAAATCGTCTGGCATGAGTTCGAAGACGACAGGGCGATATTTGATTTTGGCGCGCAGCCTTGCAATGCCCGTTGCAAGAATACGGCGGTGATCGGCAAACATCGGCCTGCCGGAAATGCATGAGCCCGAGCGACCCGCTTCCGCAACGAGCCCCGCCTCGTAGAGAAGTTCGTAGCGCTGCAGCGCCAGATCCTCATTCCACGGGACGCCGTCAAGTGCGAAGGTATAAGCCGCGCGGCGCAGGCGATGCTCGCGCTGGGCCGGATCGGTGGCCGCCCAGTTTCTGAGCTGCGCTGCAATCTCGTCCAGCACATCCGGTGGCCCCTGGCGGTGGTCCTCCCATGGGAAATATTCATACCAGCCGTGCCAGCGCGGGCTGTCGGCGCCCGGTGCGGCCTGTTCGCGCACCAGCCCGAGATAGCTGATCGAGATCGTCCGGCCGCCGAGGATTTCCGTGTTTCGGTCACGATCGGCGAAGGTGTAAAGCTGCTCGAGATAGCCGATCGGATGCGCGGTCTGCTCCTGAACCCACTCCCTGAGACCCGATTGCAGGGTTCGATGCCCCATTTCGAACGGGCCAGACGGCAGTGCTTCGCCCGAGCGGATGGTCATGACACGCGGCTCGTCGCCTGTGACGGCGACAAGCACCGCAATAAGTTCCGCATGTGCAAAGCCAATTGTCACGGACGCTGCGATCCCCGCTCTTCCTGTGGTTCAGATAAGCGATTCCTGCCACATGTCGATGTCAAAACCAATGGAAACAGTAAGATAGCGAAGTTTCTCTACAACCAGGAGGCTGCGGTCTTCGGCAGTCGTCCTTCCGGGTCGATGACATCGAGCTGCGGCGCTCCCGGGCCGTTCCAGCGCCAGAGCGCAACGCAGGTGCCGCCGGGCGACATGAAGGACGGATAGATGACACCGTCGAATGTGAGAGCGATCAGCCGCTCCCGCAGGCAATGCGTCGCCGGCACCTCACCGCTGTCGAGCTCCATTCGCCATTCGCAGCGGTGGATGTCGGAGGAAATGCCAAAGGTTTCCAGTGTCGTCGGATCGGTCAGATCCGCAAGCGACGCATTGCGGAGCTCGAGTTGGGCAATCAAGGCCGGATGCTGTACGAATCCCTGATTGTATTCCGCCCACGCGGTCGAAAGTTCACGTGCCGCATAAATCGTCGGCGCGCCGACCGGATTCCAGCGACCTCCGAAACGCGCAGCACCTTCACCGGAAAGCGGCGCATACGCCCATCGCGGCACGAAGGCCCGCCAGAGCCGCTGCACTGGATCGGCGGGCACATCAGGCATAGACGCCGGACCGCACAGCCTCCAGATAGGCAAGCACTCTGTCTGCCTTGCCTTCGCCTACAAGGTCATAGGCCGTCTTGCCGGCCCATCCTGGGATAGGCTGATGCTTGAACCAGATGACGGCACGGCTTTCGTCGCCAGCCATCTCGCTCGCCATGGCCAATATGCGCACGACGGGGCTCAGCGCATTATCGACCTTTCGAACGCTTGATTTTGCCGTCAGCGTATTGCGGGCAACACCGATCAATCGGGCAAGTTCCGAAAGCGTAAGACCAAGCTGTTCTGCGACCCGTCGCGCCGAGAGAAATGGCGACTGGCTGTCGCCGAACCGGGCCGCCGCAATATCGAGGCTTGCAGCTGACATTGCAGGCTCCTTACATATTTTAACTTACTATAGTTCAAAATATGCGCAAGAGGTGCTCAATTCAAGCGCAGAACTTCAATTCTTCTTTCGCCAGGCCGGTTCCCGGCGTTCAAAGAAGGCTGTTATGCCTTCCCTTGCCTCTTCGGTGTCCCAGGTGTCGGCCAGTTGCTCGACGGCGGTCTCGATGACGGCATCGGTGATCGGCGTGCCGAGTGAACGCACGAGCGCCTTGGCGCGTGCAGCAGCCCCGGGTGCCGCGGAGAGAAAATGGCGGATTTCCATTCCGATCGCCTCGCCCATTTCCTCCGTCGGTACCACACGCGCTACCAGCCCGGCGGCATGAGCCTGCCAGGCATCCAGGGTCTTGCCGGATATGAAGAGCGGGCGCGCCCTGCTCTCACCGATCCGGGCGATGACGTAGGGGCTGATCGTCGCCGGAATGAGGCCAAGCCGTACTTCCGTCAATCCGAAACGGGCCGTGGCTGCGGCGATCGCAACATCGCAGACGCTCAAGAGACCGATGCCGCCGCCGAAGGCATTGCCATGGACAAAGGCGACGAGAGGCTTCGGCAACTCGTTGAGCGCCCTGAACATCAGGGCAAGCCGACGGGCCTCCGCAATTCGCCCTGCCCGATCCGCGCTGAATTGCGCCCGCATCCAGTCGAGATCGCCGCCGGCGCAAAAGCTTGGTCCTTCGCCGGCCAGAACGACTGCGCGCACGGTTCTGTCGGCGCCGAGATCGTGGGCGGCGGTCGTCAAGGCGTCGATCATCTCGGCCGACAGGGCATTATGCTTTTCGGCGCGGGCAAGCGTCAGGCGCGCCACGCCCCTCTTGTCGATAGCGATGCGGATTGTTTCCGTCATGACGCGCTCCTCAATGTCCTTGCGAAAGCCGCTGCCCGTTCGAGCCTTTCGGCCGAAAGTCCCGTCTCGAAACCCTTCGCCTTGAGATGGCGATCGACCGAGAGTGTATCGACATTGCCCTTTGCGCCGGGCGCATAGGGGCAGCCGCCGAGGCCCGCGACGGAGGCATCGAAAACGCGCAGTCCGTATTCGAGAGCGACATCGATATTCTCGAGGGCCCGGCCGGACGTATCGTGGAAATGACCAGCCAGCATGGAAGCCGGAATATACTCCAGCACGGTCGCCAGCATTCTTTCCACAGCCTCCGGATCGCCGCGGCCGATCGTGTCGCCGAGGCTGATCTCGTAGCATCCCAGTTTCTTCAGGCGCAGCGCGACGCTCGCGACATTTTCGGGTGGAATAGCTCCCTCATAGGGGCATTCCACAACGCAGCTGACATATCCCCGCAGGGGAATGTCGCAGTCGCGCGCTGTCTCCGCCACAGGGCGAAAGCGTTCGATGCTTTCAGCGATCGAGCAATTGATGTTCTGCCGCGAGAAACTCTCGGAGGCCGAGGCAAAGATCGCCATTTCATCGGCCGCAGCCGCCCGTGCCGCCTCGAACCCCTTCATGTTCGGCGTCAGAACCGAATAGCGAATCTCCGGCCTTCGCCTTATCCGGGCCATGACCTCGGCGGCGTCGGCCAATTGCGGCACCCATTTGGGGCTGACGAAGCTCGTGACCTCTATTCTTTCGAAGCCGCAATCGGACAACATGTCGACGAGCGTCACCTTAGCATCGGTCTCGACGACCTGTTTCTCGTTCTGAAGGCCGTCGCGCGGTGCCATTTCGACGATTGAGACGTACTGCGGCGATTGCGATGAAGGATCGGCCATGTCATCCCTCCTCAGCTTTCAGGGACAGGAGCAATGCACCTTCGCTCGTCTGGTCCCCGGCAGCCACGTGCAGGCTTTCCACGACGCCGTCGCGCGTCGCCGGAAGTGTGAGTTCCATCTTCATTGCTTCCATGACGATCAGTGGCTGCCCTTTCTTGACAGTATCCCCATCGCGCACGCGAACGATTTTGACGAGACCGGGCATCGGGGCGACCAGCCGGTCGCCGCCCGCAATATTCTCCGCGCTTGCAGCCAAGGGGCTCGGCAAATGGAATTCATAGGTCTCGCCATCCAGGAACAGCGTGATCGCATGCGGCGTTTCAAACACGTGCACGCGTATAGAGCGGCCATCGATTTCCGCATGGCAGCCATCCTCGAACCGACCGGCAATCCGCACGGGCACCATGCTACGACCAGACTGGATCACGAACATGTCCCGTCCTTTGCCCAATACCCTCAGATTGATGCGTTGACCGGCATAGTCGAGAACAACGGGACGGTTCATCTCGCCCCATTGCTGCCAGTGACCGAGGGATTGCCACGGATCGTCTCCGTCCTCCGGCTTCAGGATACCAAGAGAAAGTACGGCCGCCAGCGCGATCACGGGCTCGCCCGGCAAATTGACTGATGCCAGCGACTTTATCTGCCTGTCGATCAGGCCGGTATCGGGATGGCCCGCCGCGAAGTCTCCCTGCCGGCTGAGACGGAGGAGGAATTCGAGATTGCTCGTCGTCCCACCAATCCGGCAGCGCTGCAACGCCTGGGTCAGCCGGCCAAGGGCGGAGCGACGGCTCGGTGCGTGAACAATCAGCTTGGCAATCAGAGGGTCATAATAGGGCGAAATGCGGTCGCCCTTGCGCACACCTGCGTCGATGCGTGCATCATCTTTCGGAAAGTGCAGATGCGAGAGTGTGCCGGTCGAAGGCAGGAAGTCTTTCGACGGATCCTCGGCGTAGATCCGCGCCTCGAAAGCCCATCCGTTGATCGCAAGTTCGGACTGGTTTTGCGGTAGCGGCTCGCTTGCGGCGATCCGCAACTGCCATTCCACCAGATCGATGCCGGTGATCGCCTCGGTCACTGGATGTTCGACCTGGAGGCGGGTGTTCATCTCCATGAAGAAGAAGCGATCCGGCCGCAGCCCGCTGGAGACGTCGGCGATGAATTCCACCGTGCCCGCACCGCGATAGTTGACGGCGCGTGCCGCCCGAACCGCCGCCTCCCCCATGGCGCGCCGCATTTCGGCGGTCATGCCGGGTGCCGGCGCCTCCTCGATGACCTTCTGATGGCGGCGCTGCAATGAGCAATCGCGCTCGAAGAGATGCACGACATTGCCGTGGCGGTCGCCGAACACCTGGATTTCGATATGCCGAGGCTGCAACAAATATTTCTCGATCAGGACGGCATCATCGCCGAATGCGGCCTGCGCCTCCCGCCTCGCCGCATCGACCGCCGCCTCGAAATCCTCCGGTCGATCGACGCGACGCATGCCTTTGCCGCCGCCGCCGGCGCGCGCCTTGATCAAGACGGGAAAACCAATCACCTCGGCGCATTGGGCAAGAAAAGCCGTATCCTGATCCTCGCCGTGATATCCGGGCACGACCGGAACACCCGCGCGCTCCATCAGCGCCTTCGCCGCGTCCTTTAGACCCATGGCACGGATGGCATCGGGTGACGGCCCGACGAAGACAAGGCCCGCGGCCTCCACCGCCTCGGCGAATTCGGCATTTTCCGAGAGAAAGCCGTAGCCCGGATGAATCGCCTCCGCTCCGGTCATCTGCGCTGCTTTCATGATGCGCTCGATCGAGAGGTAGCTCTCGGTCGCAGGCGCAGCACCGATCCGATAAGCTTCGTCGGCCAGATCGACGTGCAGAGCGTCAGCGTCGGCATCGGAATAGACGGCGATCGTGCGAATGCCCATGCGCTTCGCCGTGCGGATGATCCGGCAAGCGATTTCACCACGATTGGCGATCAGCAGCTTTGAAAACATGAATGGACCCTATTGCGCGGCGACCACTTCGACTTCGAGCAGCCAGGCGGAATCGAACATGCCGGCGATCACCACCGTCATGGCAGGGGTGAGCGGGCCCAAATAGTCGTTGCGGATTTCGCGGTTCTGCATGACGTGATGCCGGTCGGCGAGATAGGTCGTCACCTTGACGATATCGGTCTTGCTCATTCCCGCCGCCTTGAGCTGCGCGTCGATGTTGAGCCAGACCTGGCGCGCCTGCGCCTCGAAACCATCGGGGAGCGTGTCATCCGACGTCATCGGGATCTGCCCGCTGACGAGGAGCAGCCTCTCGAAATTCTCGAGCTTGACGGCTTGCGCGTAGCCGCCGCGTGGTTGCGGTGCATTCTTCGCATTGATGATTTCGCGCTTCATCTTCTCCTCCTCACATCCTGAACAGACCGAAGCGGGTGTCCTCGATCGGCGCATTGAGCACGGCTGAAAGCGATAGTCCCAGGACATCGCGGCTTTTGCGCGGATCGACGATGCCGTCGTCCCAGAGCCTTGACGACGCATAGAGCGGATGGCTCTGGGTTTCGAAGAGATCGAGCACCGGCTGCTTGAATTTAGCCTCGTCCTCTTCGCTCCACGGTGTTCCGGCTCGCGCTAGAGCTTCGCCCCGAACGGTCGCAAGCACGCCGGCCGCCTGTTCTCCACCCATCACCGAGATGCGGCTGTTCGGCCAGGTCCAGAGAAAGCGCGGGGAAAAGGCGCGGCCCGCCATGCCGTAATTGCCGGCGCCGAAAGAACCGCCAACCAGCATGGTGATTTTCGGCACCCTCGTCGTCGCGACCGCCGTCACCAGCTTTGCACCATGCTTGGCAATACCCTCGGTCTCGTATTTCCGTCCCACCATGAAGCCGGTGATGTTCTGCAGGAAGACGAGGGGAATTTTACGCTGTGAGCAGAGCTCGATGAAATGCGCACCCTTGAGGGCCGATTCGGAAAACAGCACGCCGTTATTGGCGATAATGCCCGCCGGAATGCCATGGATATGGGCGAAACCGCAAACGAGTGTGGAGCCGTAGCGGGCCTTGAATTCGTCGAAGCGCGAGCCATCGACGATGCGGGCGATCACCTCCCGGATATCGTAGGGTGTCCGCAGATCCAACGGCACGATGCCCGCGATCTCCTCGGCATCGTAAAGCGGCGGCTCCGGTTTTCGCCGCTCGACACCTGCCGGTTTCGGGCGGTTGAGTGCGGCGACCGCCTGACGGGCAAGCGCCAGGGCATGGTCATCGTCGCGCGCCAGATGATCGGCGACGCCCGAAAGGCGGGTATGTACGTCGCCTCCGCCCAGATCCTCGGCCGAGACGACCTCCCCGGTCGCAGCCTTGACCAGCGGCGGACCGGCCAGGAAAATCGTGCCCTGCCCTTCGACGATGATGGTCTCGTCGGACATCGCCGGAACGTAGGCGCCGCCGGCCGTGCAGGACCCCATCACCACGGCGATCTGCGCAATGCCGGCTGCCGACATATTGGCCTGATTATAGAAGATGCGGCCGAAATGATCGCGATCCGGAAAAACCTCGTCCTGGTTCGGCAGGTTGGCGCCGCCGGAATCGACGAGATAGATGCATGGGAGATTGTTCTCCCGCGCGATCTCCTGCGCTCTCAGATGCTTCTTGACCGTCATCGGATAGTAGGTTCCGCCTTTGACCGTGGCGTCATTGCAGACGATCATGCACTCCCGTCCCGACACCCGACCGATCCCGGCAATCAGACCGGCGCCGGGCGCGTCGCCGTTATACATCCCGTGTGCTGCCGTCGCCGCAATCTCCAGGAAGGGCGTTGCCGGATCGATAAGGCTGGCCACCCGGTCGCGCGGCAGCATCTTGCCGCGGCCGACATGGCGCTCCCGCGCCGACGGGCCCCCACCATTGGCAGCCTGCATCGCAGCTTCCTCCGCGACACGGATCGCCGCCGCCATCGCGTCACGATTGGCCCTGAAACTCTCCGAATTGGTGGAAATCTGTGATGTCAGAACGGTCATCTGTCCCCTGCTTTATGCGCGACGCCGAATTTCCTGCCGTTTAGATTGATCTGCGCATCATCCCGTCTCGGCAAAGAGCTCCCTGCCGATCAGCATCCGCCTGATTTCCGAGGTGCCGGCACCGATCTCGTAGAGCTTCGCATCGCGCAGGAGGCGGCCGGCGGGATAGTCGTTGGTGTAGCCGTTGCCGCCGAGCGCCTGGATCGCTTCGAGCGCCATCGCCGTCGCCTTCTCCGACGCATAGAGAATGCAGCCGGCGGCATCCTTGCGGGTGGTTTCGCCGCGATCACAGGCGGCTGCCACGGCATAGACATAGGCGCGCGCCGTATTCAGCGTCACATACATGTCGGCAAGCTTGCCCTGCATGAACTGGAATTCGCCGATCGGCTGGCCGAACTGCTTTCTTTCGTGGAGATAGGGTACCACCACGTCCATGCAGGCCGCCATGATGCCGAGCGGGCCGGCGGAAAGCACGATACGCTCGTAGTCGAGACCCGACATCAGAACCCGCACGCCGGCGCCGGTGCTGCCGAGCACATTTTCCTCCGGCACCTCGCAATTCTCAAAGATCAACTCGCTGGTGTTGGAGCCCCGCATGCCGAGCTTGTCGAGCTTCTGGCCGGCGGAGAAGCCCTGAAATCCTTTCTCGATGAGAAAGGCGGTGATGCCGCGCGGTCCAGCCTCAGGCTCCGTCTTGGCGTAAACGACGAGCACGTCCGCATCCGGCCCGTTGGTGATCCACATCTTGCTGCCGTTCAGAACGTAGCGGTCATCGCGTTTTTCGGCGCGAAGCGTCATGGAAACCACGTCCGACCCGGATCCGGGTTCCGACATGGCGAGCGCTCCCACATGCTCGCCGGAAATGAGCTTGGGCAGATATTTCGCCTTCTGCGCATCCGTGCCGTTGCGGTTGATCTGATTGACGCAGAGATTGGAGTGGGCGCCGTAGCTCAACCCGACCGATGCGGAGGCACGGCTTATCTCCTCCATGGCGACACAATGGGCGAGATAGCCCATCCCCGCTCCGCCATAGGCCTCGTCCGCGGTGATACCGAGGAGTCCAAGGTGCCCCATTTTTTGCCAGAGCGGCATCGGAAAGCTGTTGCTGCGATCCGTCTCGTCCGCCACCGGGGCAATGCAATCGGCCGAAAACCTGCGGACGCTCTCCTGCAGGGCTTCGATTTCCGGGCCGAGCGCAAAGTTCAGTCCGCCTTCATACATGATGCTCCTCCCCTCTTCGCCTCCTGTCGGGTATCAGGCTGCGTCGGACACCCTGGGCGTCTCCTCCGGCTTCTCATAGGTTTTCAGGCGGTCGGCGATCTGCGCCATGGTCTTCCGTGCGGCGTCCTCCTTGATCGGCCCGAAGCCACGAATCTGGTCGAACATCGTCAAGATCGCAAGTGCATCCATCTCGTTGCGTCTGTTCAATCCGGAAAGCACCCGTGCGGCCGCAGCTTCGTATTCGACAATCAGCCGGCGCTCCAGCTTGCGCTCCGCCAGATAGCCGAAGGGATCGAAGGCCGTTCCGCGCAGACCCTTGAGCTGCGCAAGCACGCGCAGGAGCGGAAGTATCCAGGCCCCGAATTCACGTTTCTTCGGTCGCCCGTTCGGGTCCTTGCCGGAAAGTATCGGCGGGGCGAGATTGAAGGCCAGCTTGAAATCTCCCTCCATCTCCTCGTGCAACTGCGCTTCGAAGGCGGGATCGGAAAGAAGCCGCGCCACTTCGTACTCATCCTTGTAGGCCAGCATTCTGGCGTAGGTGACCGCGACGGCAAAAGGTATCTTGTCGGAAAGCTGTGCCTTTGACGCTGCGGCCTTTGCCCGTTCGACGAGGGCGCTAAAACGCTGCGCCAGGGATGCGTCCTGATAGGCCGTCAGATGCGCTTTGCGGTGTGCGATCAGTTCGGCAAGTCCCATGTCGGCGAGCATCTTCTTCTGATCCGGTTCAGCCATCAACTCATGAATTGAAGCGGGATCATGGGCCAACCGGCGACCCCAATGAAAGGCGGCCTTGCTGGCGGCAACGGCGACACCATTGAGTTCGATCGCCTTTTCGATGGCCTCCAGCGACAGCGGCAGGAGACCCCGCTGCCAGGCAAAGCCTGTCAGGAGAATGTTCGTCGACATCGCATCGCCGGTCACGGCTTCGGCAACCTTCGCGAAATCAAGGAAGGTGGATCTCTCGTTGATGGTTTTGGCGATCGTGTGCTGCAGCGAACCGATCTTGAAATCGAAATCGCGATTGCGGACGAAATCGGCGACCGGCATCAGCGCAGTGTTGACAACGGCAACGGTTCGGTTCGCGGCACAGAGCGTGATCGCATCCTTCGATGCGCCGACCACCTCGTCGGCGGCAAGAAGCAGGTCGGCGCCGCCGTTGACGATGCGCGGCGACGTCACATCCTCCTGATGCAAGCCGATGCGCAGATGGCTCATCACCGCTCCGCCCTTCTGGGCAAGACCCGCCATGTCAAGGATCATCGGCACCTTCCCGTCGAGATGGGCCGCCATGCCGAGGATTGCGCCGATAGTGAGGATGCCTGTTCCGCCGACGCCGGCAATGGCGATGTTCCAGGGTCGGCCGGCGATGACCGGAATCTCCGGCATGGATATGTCCGTTTCGGAGTGCTCCAGCGCCTTCCTCTTCCTGCGGCTGCCGCCATGCACGGTCACGAAGGACGGACAGAATCCTTTGACGCAGGAGAAGTCCTTGTTGCAGCTCGACTGGTTGATCCGCCGCTTGCGTCCGAATTCGGTCTCCAGCGGCTCCACCGAAATGCAGTTGGATTGGACCGAGCAATCGCCGCATCCCTCACAGACCTCGGGATTGATAAACACCCGCTTGGGCGGGTCCTCCAGCAGTCCGCGGCTCCGGCGCCGGCGTTTTTCCGCGGCACAGGTCTGTACATAGACGATCGCCGAGCAGCCCTTCGTTTCACGCAGCGTCAGCATGACCTGATCGAGATGATCGCGATGCAGGACCTTGACCCCCTCCGCCAGATCGGATCCTCGATAGGCGTCGGGAGTGTCGGAAAGGAGGTAGATCGGGGTGACGCCTTCGTTCTGAAGCTGCCGTGTCAGAAGCTCCGGCGTGAGATAGCCGTCGATCGGCTGGCCGCCAGTCATGGCGACAGCGTCATTGTAGAGCAGCTTGTAGGTCACGTTCACCTTGGCGGCGACCGATTGCCTGATGGCGAGGATGCCGGAATGGAAATAGGTGCCGTCGCCCAAATTCACGAAGATATGCTTCTCGTCGGTATAGCGGGCGATGGCGGTCCAGGGCACACCCTCGCCGCCCATCTGCGTGAAGGTCTCGGTATTGCGATCCATCCATGTGACCATGTAATGGCAGCCGATGCCGGCGGTCGCGCGGCTGCCCTCCGGCACGCGGGTCGAGGTGTTGTGGGGACAGCCGGAGCAGTAGAATGGCGTGCGCGTAAGCGGCGCCACGTGATTGCGGCTGATCGCCCCGCGTTCCTCGAGATAAGCAAGCTTGCCGGCGATGCGGTCGTGCAGGGCGGCATCCATGTCGAACTGCAGGATGCGGCCGGCGATCGCCCTTGCGACGCCGCCTACTGTCAAGGCCGCCGACAGGCTGAGATAGGGTTTGTCATGCTCATCGAACTTGCCGACGATGCGCGGGCGGACATCGGCCCGCCAGTTGAAGAGCTGCTGCTTGATCTGGTTTTCGATGATCTCGCGCCGTTCCTCGACGACGAGCACCTCCTCGAGGCCTTCGGAAAAATGCCGCACGGCTTCCGGCTCCAGCGGCCAGGGCATCCGTACTTTCAGAATGCGCATTCCGATTGCAGCCATTTCGCGTTCGCCGATCTCCAGCTCGCGCAGCGCCTGCAGCACGTCCTCGTAGGCCTTGCCGGAGGCAATGATGCCGAAGCGTGCGTTGGGAACATCATGGGTGACCTGATCGACCCTGTTGGCGCGGGCAAAGGCGATCGCGGCATAGGCCTTGTAGGTCTGCAGCCGGTCGTCCTGGACGAGCGGCGGATCCGGCCAGCGCAGGTTCAATCCGCCCGGAGGCAATTCGAAATCCGTCGGCAGGACGAACTGGCGCCTTTCACCGGCAAGGTCGACGGCCGCCGTCGTCTCGATCGTGTCGGCGATGAATTTCATGCCGACCCAGCAGCCCGAATAGCGTGACATGGCAATCCCGAGCAGGCCGTATTCCAGAAATTCATGGATCGAAGAAGGATAAAGGACCGGGATCACCGCAGACATGAAGTCGTGGTCAGTCTGGTGCGGAATCGTGGAGGACTTTGCGGAATGATCGTCCCCGGCAAAACAGAGGACACCACCATATTTCGACGTACCCGCAGCATTGGCGTGTTTAAGCACGTCACCGGAACGATCGACGCCCGGCCCTTTCCCGTACCACATGCCCACCACACCGTCCTTGCGCGCACCAGGCGAAAGTCCGACCTGCTGCGTGCCCCAGACGGCGGTCGCAGCCAGATCCTCGTTGAGGCCGGGCTGGAAGGTGACATCATGCGCATCAAGGAAGGTTTTTGCCTTCAGCAGTTGCTGGTCATAGCCGCCAAGCGGCGAACCGCGGTAGCCGGAAATGAAGGCGGCGGTATTGAGACCCGCAGCCCGATCCCGCCTCATCTGCGTCATCGGTAGCCGCACCAGGGTCTGAAGGCCGGTCATGAAGACGCGGCCGTCCTCAGCGGTATATTTGTCGTCAAGCGATACACTTGTCGCAAGCATCTGCTCTCCTCCCGAGATCGCAGCTATCAGTTACGAATGGCGTTTCCACACATTCGCAGTCCTCCTTGACAGGCCCCTCCTCCCATCGAATCGGACTCCATAATATTAGCACCCCCGCATGCTAATTTCTGAACGAAGGTGAAAAGCCGTACGCATGAATCGCAAAGATATCGGGGGTAAAAATGAATGTTACGCATTACGAAGATTCGCCGCCGAATTGGCGGCCCTCGTCAACTGAGTGCAAAAAAAAGAAGCTGAAATCGTTCCCGGTCGGTTCACTGGTGCAGCCCACCCAGAGTGAGGGTCTCTGCCGAGCGTCCTATCCGATTAGAATCTGATTCCGCACCGTGCCGACGCCTTCGACGGCACGCGCAACGGCGGTTGCTCTCTCGATCTCCTCGACTGTCGCGACTGTTCCACCAAGCAGAATGTCGGCATCATTTGCCGTAACGCTTACATCCGACGCGTCGATGCCTCCTGCGACGGCGAGAGCATTTGCCACTGCTGCTTCCAGTCTCGCACGCGTGAAGTGATCGACCTCCACTTCAGGTTCCAGCCCGTGAAAACTTGCCTGCTTGAAAACCATCGTTCGTCTCCTCCAATGGAATTCCAGGAAAGAAAACGCGCAATGGGGCGGCTTGGTTTCAGCGGGACCGGATAAACTCGTTTACCATTTGACCTGGTAGTTCAGCCGGACGTCACCTGTCGGCTGCGCCGAAAGCGGCTCCGTCAGCGACGCGCTGAAATTGAGATTGGACAGGATCGCCTGATTGAAGCCGAGAGTGGTCGTTACATCGCCGCTGGCATCGGCAATCGTTCCCTGGGCAGAGAGGGAAGTCCCCGTCCAGGGATAGATCAGCTTGACGGCCTGCGAAGCATTAACGGACGCCTGCTGGGCGCCCGTGGCGTCATAGTCGATATTGAGCGAACGGGATGTTTCCATGTCGAAGGAATCGGACAATATCCAGCCACGCGATCGGCTGAGCAGCAGTGCTCCCGTGCCGCGCAGGGTATCGACCTGGACCGAGACTTCCTGCACGAAGCGGCTGGCGGGCGTGATATTTTCCTTCAAGAGCTTGCCCCAGAGCATTGCCTGCTGTGAATCGGGCAGGATTGCACCCTTGTTCGAACCGAGACCGAAATCCGCGCCGGCGCTCGTCTCCCAGGCTAACGGCAGGCGGAAGCCTATCGTCGTCTTGTAAGTCTGCGGCGCGACCTTGACGGGATTCCATATCACGAGGCTATCAGCCTGCGCGGACGCCATACCCATCGAGAAAGCAATGAATACCATCAGAAGAAATCGTATGCGTTTCGTCATAGAAATCCGATCGATTTGAACAACTGAGACAATGCGCCGATTCCCGGCATGTTGATTTGTAGATGCGCTCAGTCGAGCGCGCTGAGGCCCTAGAAGCCCCATATCCAGAATGTCAATTTTTTGCCGAGCCTGAGGCTATTGGCGAATTGCCGGTTGCGCTATGCGCCCTGAACCGATCCAATACGGGAAGTGGACAACCCGCTGCGGTTCAGCAGTCTCAAAGACTGTTAGTATGATCACATTCCATGCCCGGCTTGTAAACCCCTCGGCTCAAGAAATCTGCTGCACCGCACACTTGCCGCCCCTTCCAATCCCCTGTAGAGACGAGCCATGCAAGCGAATATCCGGGTTATTGAATGAAAACCGGCAGCAATAAGCGACGGTTGACGATCTTGGGTTCGACCGGCTCTATCGGTCAAAGCACACTCGATGTGATTGCCCAGCTTGGAGGCCGGGAGGCCTTCGAGATTGCCGCCGTCACCGGACATGGCAATGTTGAATTGCTGGCGCGCCAGGCGCTGAGTTGCGGCGCGGCCCTGGCCGTGACCTCGGATGATGGGCAATATCAAACATTGAAGGACGCGCTCGCGGGGACCGGCATTGCGGTTGCAGCCGGCCGACAGGCGCTGATCGAGGCTGCGACGATCGAATCGGATTGGGTCATGGCGGCGATCGTCGGCACGGCAGGACTGGCTCCCACTTTGGCTGCGGCCCATCGCGGTGCCGATATTGCGCTTGCCAACAAGGAATGCCTCGTCTCGGCCGGCGACCTCTTCGTACGTGCCGTGGCCGAAGGCGGCGGAAAGCTGATCCCCGTCGACAGCGAGCACAGCGCCATTTTCCAGGCGCTTGAAGACGACCAGCGTCACGCCGTCGAGCGCATCATCCTGACCGCTTCTGGTGGGCCGTTCCGCACCTGGACGCGCGAACAGATGGCCAGCGTGACGGCCGCAATCGCCCGTGCCCATCCCAACTGGTCGATGGGCCTGAAGATCTCCATCGGCAGCGCCTCGATGTTCAACAAGGCGCTGGAAATGATCGAGGCGAAGCATCTGTTTGATGTCAGCCCAGGTCAGATCGAGGTCATCGTTCACCCGCAATCGATCATCCATTCAATGGTCGGCTATGCGGACGGGTCCATTCTGGCGCAGCTCGGCTGCCCCGATATGAGGACCGCGATCGCCTATGCGCTGACCTATCCGGCCCGTTCGCGCATAAACGTCGAGCGGCTGGATTTCGCCAAGCTCGCCCGGCTCGATTTCGAAGCTCCGGATGAAACCCGTTTCCCCGCCCTGCGTCTTGCCCGCACCGCGCTTCAACGCGGCGGCCTGCAGGGCGCGGTGATGAACGCGGCCGAGGAAATCGCCTTCCAGGCATTCGTCGACGGCCGCATCGGCTTCCTCGACATGGCGACGATTGCCGAAGCGGTCATGGATCGCATGATCGCGGTCGGTACGGCCGCGACAATGGACGATGTCTTTGCTGCGGATGGCGAAGCCCGCCGATATGCGGCGGAACAGGTCGCGCAAAAGGAAATGGCGGCATAGAGCGCGCGTCCGATTGGATGCACTGCGACCGCTATTTGCCTGTTACTCGCTCAACGCAAGCGTCTCGACTGCAGGCTGCACGAACACCCGCGCCTGAACCTTTGGCTCCGACCTCAGACTTTCACCGATGACAAGATAGAGTATGAGAACGGCCATGGTAGTGCCGATCACAAGCAATGGGAATCTGGTCGAGAGACTGGCGTCCTCGCGTGAATTGGGATCCTCAAATCTCATAGCGAGATCCTTTCCCGGATGTTGCGTATATTGGTCGGCCACGCACGATTGCTGGCCTTTTGAAGCTGACAGCGGCTGTATGACGAGGACTATAGCGAGCAGTGTTCGGCGGCTGTATCGTACAAAGGTTTAGGTGCGACTAGCCTTCCAGCTATCAGATTGAAAGCTCATGCGATGGGCGTTCTGCACCCGGCATATAACCTGACCCCTTGCGGGATCGGCGGCGCACAACAACCAAGGTTTCCTGCCGCCATTCATGATTGCTACCTAATCGAGATTCCTGGGCAGTCATAAATCTTTCATTCCCGGACAACACGCGATCTAACCGCTAATCTATACAGTGACCGTATATATGTATATATATAGCTTGTCAGTACGGAGCTTTTTGGAATGATCACGATTCGCGATGAGGAAGTTCGCACTCTCGCCCAGACCGTTATGAAGAAATGCGGTGCTGGAACTATGACTGCCGCCATCAAACTCGCATTGCAACACGAAATCGAACGGGCGGACGAGACAATTCCCTTGATGACGCATGTGCGTGAAATGGTAGCCAAAGCCAAGGCGAAGGCGGTTAACCCACCGGAGGTAAACGCACCGGACGCGCGCGACACCTTGTGGGATCGCTGATGTTTGTCGATACGTCAGCCATCATTGCCATACTAAACCTGGAGCCCGAATCGGAAGCATTTGTCGAAAAAATAGGGGCAGCGGACCATGTAATCACCGGTGCCCATGTTCGGCTGGAAGCATGTATGAACCTTACGAAGAAACTTGGCGTGGAAATCAGCACCGCAACCGAGCTGTTCGACACTTTTTTGCTACACGCAAAAATCACCGTGCTTCCAACCAGTGACGAGGTCGCCCGCCTTGCCGTCGATGCCTTTGCCAGTTTCGGGAAAGGGCGGCATCCCGCGGGCCTTAATTTTGGAGATTGTCTTTCCTACGCTTGTGCTGCCCACCACCGTAGTCCAATTCTCTTCAAGGGGCGTGACTTTGGGAAAACAGACCTTCCATTGGCGTAGCCCACTCCCCTCACTTTCTTGAGCTCGAAGCCGCGCTTCGGAAGCTCCCGCGTCCATTCCGGAACAAAGTCGAGGCCAAGCCTCCTGGAGAGCCCAATCAGACAGCGACGGCCTGCGTCCGTAGACAGTCTTGGCGAAGTAGCGCTCTGTGTAGGAGAGATTCTGCCGGGAAAAGGCGATGATCTTCTGACCGCAGTCCCCACTTCATCCCTCCGACGGACGTCATCCTTGGCCACCGCCAGCAAATAACGCTCATGGGCGATCACGAAGAAGCCTAGCGAGCCAATGTTCTCCACCGGGCGGATGAGGCAAGCTTGATGCGGCCCGGGTACCTAGGGGTGCTCAAGACAACACCTCACTCCTCCGTCATCAAAAGTTCGCACAGCCTTCAAGAAACTGTCTCGACGTGACGCTAAACCTCGCCAAAGCACAGTGCAATTTTTTTTGCAGAGGGAAAACGACATGTCACGGAAATTGCAAACCATGGTTGCGGCAAGCACGCTCGTCCTATTTGCGGCGGTTGGCTCCGCTCAGGCGGAGACGACGGTTAAATTCTGGCACAGCTTCAACAAATCGTCCGGCGCCGCACTGGACAAGATCATCGCCAACTTCGAAGCCCAGCTCTTCTCAATGATCAGACTCCGAACTATTTCGAATTGGCATGGCAGCAGCGAGGTATCCTCTCTGCGAGCTTCGGCCGCTCCATACCGGACAGCAGGATCATCCTCGCAATCAATTCCGAATACGGTCGTACGCAGGACTGGCTCCACGTCCATATGTCGTGCGTCCTCGACACCGTCAGAAAGAGAATCGATGCCGTCGACCAGAATAATCCTCCGTTCTGGAAACCTGTCGCCGGTGGTGTTCTCGGCCATGACTACTGGATTCGTCCCACGACGGCACAGGAGCTACATGAATTCGGGCCATTCAAACTGCTGTCGGACGGAATTGCGGGCGCAGGCGAGGACATGGGCAAATTCAGCCTTGCCATGACCATATCGCAGTCCGGTGATTTCATTCTCCTGGCAACAAGGCGCAATCTCCTGAATCTCAACCTCGGATCGGCGGAAGAGCTCCAAGATCATGATTGCAGAGGGCTTCCGCCCTCTGAGGATAAAAGCGCGACGGGGTAGGCAAATTATCTGCGCCTACGTCGATCCGCTCCGCCGGAGGCAACTGATTGAAGTTGTGATGAACCCGCCGCCCGCCTTGGGGGCCGGGCTGACGAATCACGAGATGAAATTTCCTGGCGGTTGTCGGCGCGGGCCGTGGTCAGACGTCCTTGACATGTAGATGGGCCACGAGGGCTCGACCACGGAGAGCAGACATGAGAAAAATCATCACAGGTGCATTCGTCAGTCTCGACGGCGTCATGCAGGCCCCTGGCGGCCCGGACGAAGACCCGATCGGTGGCTTCAAGTATGGCGGCTGGGCTGCCCCTTATTTTGACGAAGCGATGGGAGAGGCTGTGGGCGAGATGTTCGCCAAGCCGTTCGACCTTCTGCTCGGCCGCAAGACCTATGACATTTTCGCTGCGCATTGGCCCTATGTAGATGCCAATGATCCGATCGGTCCGCTGTTCGACCGCATCACCAAATATGTCGCGACCCGCAATCCGGACTTCAAGCTCAGCTGGCAGAACAGTCAGACGCTGGGGGCCGACGTGGTTGGTGCACTCAAGACGCTGAAAAGCGGAGAGGGGCCGGATCTTTTGACCCAGGGATCGACCGTCCTTCTGCAGACGCTCTTCAAAGCCGACCTGGTCGATGAACTCCATATCTCATTCTTTCCGGTCGTGCTCGGCAAGGGCAAGAAATTGTTCGGCGACGGCGCTTTGCCGGGCGCGCTGAAACTTATGAGTTCGCGGGTCTCCGGCTCCGGCGTAACGACCAACAAATATGTCCGCGCGGGCGAGATCGTCACCGGCTCGTTCGAATTCGAACAGCCGACGGAGGCAGAACTGGAGCGGCGCAGGAACCTGAGCTGAGGGGTATGTTTCTTAGACGCCATTTTGAGAGGTGAGTCATGGAGGACGTTCCGGTCATCAAGACGCGGCGCAAAGGCAAAAGCCAGACGCAGAGCATGCTGATCCCAAGCGAAAGGATGGTCGTTGACGAGCTGCGGGCAGCGCAGCCCGGCCATTTGTCGGACCTGGCGGAGCTAAGGCGTGCACTCGCGGCAAAATACGGAGCCGATGCGTGCTGCCCGGTGACCATGCAGCGGCACCTGGTGCGCATCAGCCAGGACGGCAGCGCTCCCTTTTGGCGTGTTGTCGATCCCGACCGGCCATTTGCCCGGCGAATGACCGGTGGACCGGAACGAATCCGTGAAGCACTGGCTGCGGAGCGCTGAGCCGCATCCTTCAGCCGCCGGGGAATCTCAGGTCATAGCGCTGGAAGCGCTCGAACGCGCCGCTTTATGCCAAACCCATCACAGGGCTCTGATCGTCGGCATGAACACGCTCGTCACTTACCCTAGCCGCTTGAAAGTCCATTTCACGACGTAATCGCCGTTGCGCTTCATTTTGGTTTTGGTCTGTACCCGAAAAGTTCGACCCAAGGCTAGCTCGGCAGTTTCGAAAGCATGGCGAGCCTCGGCCATTGCCTTGTGATATACGCTGTTGTCGCGCTTTGGGCTTTCGGCTACCGCCTTAAAAAGGGCGGCCATTTCCGGGTTATCTTTGGCCATCAATTGGCTTTGCTCCGTCTCGGCCTATGCCGCAGTCGCGGCTATCGAATGGCTCAATACTAGAAAGCGCCCCAAAACCAAAGCTCGAACAGTCTGCGCGTTGCCATCCGCAAATACACGTTTCCCGCATTCATTTCGCCAAAAAGGTCGAAATCCCATCATTTGCGCACCACCCCTTCCATTCGATCAGCTGAGCATTTGCGGAGAATCTATTTATCGCACTTCTATCTTGACGCATCCCCTTCGTTGCGAAATGCTAAGATGTCAGACCAATTTGAAGGTCGACTGCCTGAATAAGAAAATGGGGAACCATGAGGGTAACAAGCGACAGGCCGTTGATCCAGCCGCTCCCGGCGATCGACCGTGCGCGTCAGGTGACCGACGCGCTCGCGAATTATATCGAGGATGCGAAGCTTCAGGCGGGCGACCGCCTGCCGGCGGAGCGCGAATTGATGTCGGCGCTCGCCGTCGGCCGTTCCACGATCCGCGAGGCAATCCGCCATTTCCAGGCGCTCGGCGTCATCGAGGCGCGAAAGGGCAGCGGCACCTATCTGCTGAAGCCAGTCTCGAAGGCGACCATCCATATGCCTTTGTCCCTCGACACCATGCATCTGCGCGACGCGCTGCTGCAGACCCTGGAAGTGCGGCGGGGCATCGAGGCGGAAGCTGGTATGGTCGCGGCCAGGAAGCGAACGGCGAAGGACCTCGTCACGATCGAGGAAAAGCTGAACGAGATGGAGCGTGTGCATCTCGCGAAGGGGACTTCCGGGCCGGAAGACCTTGCTTTCCATCTTGCCGTCTACGACGCCACCCATAATCCGCTGTTTCGCCAGCTTCTCGGACAGATGCGCGAGGCCTTCGAGCGCTTCTGGATGCATCCCTTCGACAGGCAGGATTTTGCCCGCCGGTCCTTTCCCTTTCATCGCACGCTTTTCAACGCGATCGCCGCCCGGGACCCGGAGGCGGCGCGCGCCGAAACATTGAAAATTCTCGACGTCGTCGAGGAAGACATCAAGGAAATGTCCAAATGAGCAACGGCGCAGAACCGTTCGATCTTGCTTCACTCATCGTCGCCCATGATGAAGGCAATGCCTTCGAGGCGGTCGTGCCGCCGATCGTGCAGACCTCGCTTTTCACCTTCACCGATTACGACGACATGATCGCCTCCTATCGCGGCGAGAAAGTTCGGCCGATCTATACGCGCGGGCTGAACCCGACCGTGCGCATGTTCGAGGAGATGCTGGCAAAGCTTGAAGGTGCCGAGGATGCTTTGGGCTTTGCAAGCGGCATGGCGGCGATCTCGTCTGCGGTCCTGAGCTTCGTCGAACCAGGGGACCGCATCGTTGCGGTCAAGCATGTCTATCCCGATGCCTTCCGTCTGTTCGGAACGATCCTGAAGCGGATGAAAGTCGAAGTAACCTATGTCGACGGCCGCGACGAGGAGGCGGTGGCGAAAGCCCTGCCCGGTGCGAAGCTCTTCTACATGGAAAGCCCGACGAGCTGGGTGATGGAGGCGCATGATGTCGGCGCATTGGCCGCGCTCGCCAAGGCGCAAGGCATCGTCACCATGATCGACAACAGCTGGGCGAGCCCCTTCTTCCAGCGGCCGCTGACGCTTGGCGTCGATCTCGTTCTGCATTCGGCCTCGAAATATCTTGGCGGCCACAGCGACGTCGTTGCCGGCGTCGTTGCCGGCTCGAAGGACATGATCGCGCGCATCAAGGCGGAAGCCTATCCTTATCTCGGCGGCAAGCTGTCCCCCTTCGATGCCTGGCTGCTGATCCGCGGGCTCAGGACGCTGCCGATCCGGATGAAGGCGCACGAGGCCTCGGCACTGGCGATCGCCCGCCGCCTGCAAGAGCTCGATATCGTCGAGACTGTCTGCCATCCGGGGCTCGCCAATCGTTTGCCCACGGGGCTGAACGGCACGTCTGGCCTCTTTTCGTTCATCTTCCGCGAAGGCGTTGATGTCCGCGCCTTCGCAAACCACCTCAAGCTTTTCAAACTGGGAGTAAGCTGGGGTGGCCATGAAAGCCTGATCGTACCGGGCGAGGTCGTGCTTCAGCAGAAAGCGCAGCCGAATTCCGCGCATGCCTTCGGCATTCATCCGCGGTCCGTACGCCTCCATGTCGGCCTCGAAGGAACCGAGGCCCTGTGGAGTGATCTGGAGGAAGCGATCGCCGCCACCTCATAGTCCTAACCGATGAGAGAACCTAAAAAAGGGGAACTGAGCATGAAAAGACTGATAACTGCAGCGCTCTTCGCCACCATGATGGCGGGCACGGCCCTTGCCGACACCACGCTGAAGCTGGTCGAGGTCATCACCAGCCCGGAGCGGACCGAAACGCTGAAATCGATCGTCGGCAAGTTCGAGGCCGCCAATCCGGGAACGAAGGTGGAAATCATCTCGCTGCCCTGGAACGAAGCCTTCCAGAAGTTCGCGACCATGGTGTCCGCCGGCGAGATACCTGATGTCATGGAAATGCCGGACACGTGGCTCTCGCTCTACGCCAATAACGGCATGCTCGAAAGCCTTGAGCCCTATCTCGAAAAATGGGAGCACACCAAGGAACTGACGCCGCGCGCGCTCGAGCTCGGCCGCGACGTCAACAACACGGCCTATATGCTGCCCTACGGCTTCTATCTGCGCGCCATGTTCTACAACAAGAAGCTGCTTTCGGAAGCCGGTGTTGCCGAACCGCCGAAGACGATGGACGAATTCGTCGCGGCGTCCGAAAAGATTTCCAAGCTGCCGGGCAAATACGGCTACTGCATGCGCGGCGGACCGGGCGGCCTTAACGGCTGGATGATCTTTGCTGCCTCGATGGCGGGCAACAACAAATACTTCAACGATGACGGCACCTCGACCATGAACAGCGAAGGCTGGGCCAAGGGCATCGAATGGATGGTCGATCTCTACAAGAAGGGCTATGCGCCGAAGGACAGCGTCAACTGGGGCTTCAATGAAGTCGTGGCCGGCTTCTACAGCGGCACCTGCGCCTTCCTTGACCAGGACCCGGATGCGCTCATCGCGATCGCCGAGCGCATGAAGAAGGAGGACTTCGGCGTTACTCCCCTGCCGAAGGGCCCGGACGGCAAATCCTTCCCGACGATTGGCTATGGCGGCTGGTCGATGTTCACCACCAGCCAGAACAAGGATCTTTCCTGGAAGCTGATCGCCACCCTCGAAGGGCCGGAAGGCAATATCGAGTGGAACAAGCGCATCGGCGCGCTTCCGGCCTATAGCTCCGCGGAGAAGGATCCCTTCTACGCGGGTGACCAGTTCAAGGGCTGGTTCGAGGAACTGGCCGACAAGAACACGGTTCCGACGGTCATGCCGACCTATCTCGAGGAATTCGCCTTCTTCAAGGATTCGATGGCAATCAAGACCTCGCAGCAGGCGCTCCTTGGCGATATCTCGCCGAAGGAACTGGCGGACCAGTGGGCCGATTACCTCACAAAGGCGCAGCAGAAGCACCTCGCCAAGAAGTGAGCGTGTGAATTTCGAGGCGGCGGATTACCGCCGCCTTTTTCCAAACGACACGGACGGCGCGGAAAGCGCCGCGAATGGGAACTGTTGCATAATGACCATTTCCGCCGATACGCTCGAAATCCGTCACGACCGCAGGCCGTGGCTGAAGCGCATCGCCGATGCCTCGGAGCCCTATCTCTACAGCGCTCCTTCCCTCATCCTGATCATGGCGGTGATGCTGGTACCGCTGGTGCTCGGCATCTCCTATGCGTTCCGCGACATCCAGCTGCTCAATCCCTTTTCGGGCGGCTTCGTCGGACTTGAGCATTTTCGCGATCTCGCCAAGGACCAGGCCTTCTACGGCGCGCTCAGGAATACGCTGTGGTGGACCGGCGCATCCGTCTTCTTCCAGTTCATGTTCGGTCTCATCCTGGCGCTGCTGCTCGACAAGCCGTTCTGGGGCCGTGGCGTAGTGCAGGCGCTGGTCTTCCTGCCCTGGGCCGTACCCTCCTTCCTTGCCGGTCTCAACTGGGCATGGCTGTTCAACCCGGTTATCGGGCCGATCCCGCACTGGCTCTTCGCGCTCGGGCTGATGAGCGAGCCCGGCAATGTCCTCTCCGATCCGCAATATGCGATGTGGGGGCCGATCGTCGCAAATGTCTGGTGGGGCATTCCCTTTTTCGCGATCACGCTGCTTGCCGCCCTGCAGGCGATCCCGCGCGACCTCTATGAGGCCGCCTCTATCGATGGCGCGGGCTGGTTCCAGCGCTTCTGGTCGATCACCCTGCCCTTCCTTGCCCCGACCATCGCCATCACCATCCTGCTGCGCACCGTCTGGATTTCCAACTTCGCCGACCTCATCGTCGTCATGACCGGAGGCGGGCCGGCCGACCGGACGCAGATCGTCGCAAGCTACATCTTCACACAGGCCTTCAAGCGGCTCGATTTCGGCTATGCCTCGGCGATCGCCCTGGTGCTGCTGATCCTTCTGCTTGCCTATTCCATGCTGATCATCCTGCTGCGGCAGACCCTGCTGAACAAGGATTGAGACCATGAGACGATCCTTAGCTCCGACCATCGCGCATCGCCTGGCAATTCTCTGCTACATCGTCTTTGCGCTCTTCCCGCTCTTCTGGCTGTTGAAGGTCTCGGTGACCCCGAACGACCTGCTCTATACCGAGGGTGTGCGCATGTGGCCGTCGCGCTCGACCTTCGAGCACTATGCCTTCGTGCTGCAGCACAGCGCCTTCCCGACCTTCTTCCGCAACAGTTTGATCGTGTCCGGGTCAACGGCGATCACGGTGACGATCTGCGCCTCGCTCTCCGGCTACGCCCTGTCGCGCTTCCGCTTCAAGGCAAAATACTGGATCGTGGCGCTGATGCTGCTGACGCAGATGTTTCCGCTCGTCATGCTGGTGGCGCCGATCTTCAAGATCCTGTCGCCCCTCGGCCTGACCAACAGCCTGACCGGCCTTGTCATCGTCTACACTGCCTTCAACGTGCCCTTCGCCACCTTCCTCATGCAGTCCTTCTTCGACGGCATTCCGAAGGATCTCGAGGAAGCGGCGATGATCGACGGCGCGACGCAATTCACCGCCTTTCGCCAGATCATTCTGCCGTTGACGCTGCCCGGGATCGCCGCGACCCTCGGCTTCGTCTTCACGGCGGCCTGGAGTGAGCTGCTTTTTGCGCTGATGCTGATCTCCGGCAATGATGCAGCGACCTTTCCGGTCGGACTTCTCACTTTCGTTTCGAAATTCTCGGTGGATTTCGGACAGATGATGGCGGCCGGCATCATGGCGCTCATCCCGGCCTGCCTCTTCTTCCTGCTCATCCAACGCTATCTCGTCCAGGGCCTGACGGCCGGCGCGGTCAAGGGTTAGACAAATGGCATCCATCGATATCCAGAACATCCGCAAGTCCTACGGCAAGGTGCCGGTTCTGCACGGCGTCGATCTCACCATCAGGGATGGTGAATTCGTCGTGCTGGTCGGCCCGTCCGGCTGCGGCAAATCCACGCTGCTCCGAATGATCGCGGGGCTGGAAGAGGTGACGGCCGGCGAGATCCGGATTGCCGGAAACCGGGTCAATGAGCTGGCGCCGAAGGACCGCGACATCGCCATGGTTTTCCAGTCCTATGCGCTCTACCCGCATATGAGCGTGACCGGAAACATGAGTTACAGCCTGCGTCTGCGCAAGACCGCCAAGGAGAAGATCGCCAGCGCTGTCGGCAATGCGGCGTCAAAGCTCGGGCTCGATCCGTTGCTGGAACGGCGGCCGAAGGCGCTCTCCGGAGGCCAGCGCCAGCGCGTCGCCATGGGCCGCGCCATCGTTCGCCAGCCCAAGGCCTTCCTCTTCGACGAACCGCTGTCGAACCTCGATGCAAGGCTGCGCGAGCAGATGCGCGCCGAAATCAAGAAACTGCATGGCGACCTCAAGGCGACCTCGATTTACGTGACGCACGATCAGATCGAGGCGATGACTTTGGCGGACCGGATCGTCGCCATGCATGGCGGGGTGGTGCAGCAGGTCGGCAGTCCCCTGGAGCTATACGACCGCCCCGCCAATCTCTTCGTTGCCGGCTTCATCGGCTCGCCCGGCATGAATTTTCTCGATGCCACCTACGAGGCAGGCAACGTCCGGCTGAAGGACGGAACCATCGTTGCGCTTTCCAAGCCCGTCGATCTGGCGGAAGGCGCAAAGGTGACGCTCGGCATCCGGCCGGAACATGTGACGATGTCTGCAAACGGCAGTGGAATGACGGCGAATGTCGAACTGGTGGAACCGACCGGCTTCGGCATCATCCTGCACCTCAGCCTGCATGGCCTGCCCTTCAAGGTCTTCACCCTCGACCGCGCAGCACTCAGCGCCGGGCCAACAGTCAATGTTGCCTTCCCTGCACAGTATCTCCATGTCTTCGACGAGAACGGCGACAGAGCCGGCTGATTTTCATCAAAGACGCAGGTACACCGGAAAGACGCTGCGTGAAGAATCGTGCCGTGATTATCCTTTCGGCATCCGATGGGCAGTCCTATGTCTTGGAGCTCGGAGCTTTCCCTGACAACGCCGCTAAATCTTCCCGGAGACGCACCGGCAAGTCCATCCGCTCATGCAGAATGCTCATCACACCGAGATCGCCATTATCCAATTCTCGGAAAAACAGGTAATGCCGCTCGTAGCGGCTAAAATAGGCTTCGCGTTTGATATCAGCGGGAACCGCAAGCTTCTGCGGGAGCTTTCGCCATATCGCCTTGTCATCGCACAACTGCTGTAAATGAGCGTGCAAGCCAATGATATAGGTTATGGCCTGCTTCTCGCCCCATGTCTCAACGGTGTCGCGCCAAATCTTGTCCTGAGCGTCATCTGCTCGGGGAAAAAACCGATACGCAACCATACTATTAGCGGCGCTGGTTTCGGCGGATTACATCCTCGGCCGTAACGGTGACGAATTCGCTATCGTCGGCGCGCATAGCGGGGGCAACTTCCTTTTGCAATTCTTCCCATGCTTCAGCACGGGTCTGCAGATCGTGACGGATCAAGGCACGAATATACTCGCTGGCATTTTCATAGAGGCCATCCTCACCAATCTGCTGCTGAATATGCGCCTGCAGTTGACCGCTCACCTTCACATGAATGCTTCCCGATGCCATCGGCATGTCCTTTCGTTCTTCCTAATTTGGAGAGCGTAGCACATATTGTCAATATTCATCACCGAAACGTAGGGAAGCGCGGTACGAGCCCGCAAGCGGGCGGTCAGATGGTGATGTTTGACGTCTAGGCGGTCTTGCCGTGCAAAGGTTCACCCGCCTAAACGCAAGAGCCCGCAGTTGAAGCTGGTAGAGCTCTGTTCAGATTTGCATTGCAGTGAACGCATCATCCTGCGCCTGACCCTGCATAGTCTGCCCTTCAGGGCCTTCCAGCCTCGATAGCGGAGTCCTGGACGCAGGGCCGACAGTAAATGTTGCCTTCCCGGCGCAATATCTCCATCTCCTCGATGAGAACGGCGACAGGGGCCCGGTTGATCATTGTCGGAAACCCGGGTACCCCAGGACGGAAACCGTGCCGTGGCGGGAACAGGCGGAGAGCCATAATGGGCAACGAAGATATTCGTATCAGTCCTTTGACTGGGGCAGATAAGTCTGACTGGCAACCCCTGTGGAAGGGCTACCAGGAATTCTATCATGTCGATATCGCCGAGGAGGTCACCAACGTGACCTGGCAACGGCTCCTCGACCCGGATGAGCCGGTCTATGGCGCGTTGGCATGGGAAGGCGAGAGGGCCGTCGGCATGGTTCACCAGATCCGTCATCGATCGTGCTGGACCATCGGCGACTACTGTTACCTGCAGGATCTATTTGTCTTACCGGAGCTAAGGGGCAAGGGTGTCGGGCGCAAATTGATCGAGCATGTTTACGAAACGGCTGAGGCCGCAGGCTGCTCCCGGGTCTACTGGTTGACGCACGAAACGAATACCGACGCAATGCTGCTTTATGACCGCATCGCCGAAAGATCGGGTTTCATTCAATATCGGCGCATGCTGCGATAGCGCTTCTCGCCAGGCGACCTCTGCAAGAAAGTTTGCCTATTGGCCGTTACCATCCCGGCTGCTATCCTCGCAACGAGGAGGAGAAGATGCTGAGAGTGCGACGCCAAGCTGTGCGAAGGTCGTGCCGCTTTCCTGCGTATGGCGGGCTCTTCATGGTGCTTGCCGGTGCCATTGGAAGTGCATCGTCCGGTTTCGCTGACACCGCAGTGCCGATAACTTTGGCGATCACCAATTTCGATTTCAGGGATACATCGGGGGAAGTCAGGGACCTTAGTGCTGAACACGCAAGGCGGCTGGAAGCGATGGGGATTATGCTGCAGGAAGGCCTTTCCGCCAGCAAAAGGATGAATGTCGTCCCGGTGACCTGCGAGACCGGCAAATGCACGGCAAGAACCGCCGGATTGGAGGCACTTTCCAGCCAAGCGAAGACCGCCGGTGCAAATTACATGCTGATTGGGGAAGTCCATAAATTGAGCACGCTGGTCGGTAACGTGAAATTCGCAGTGTTCGATTTGACCAGCAATAAGCCCACCTGCGATCGTTTCCTAACTTACCGCGGCGATACGGATGAGGCGTGGCGGCGAGCCGCAGCATTCGCTGCAACTGACATCGAAAAACACTGCCTTCCAGAATAGCCGCACGGAGGTCACACCCGCGTTAACGGACGTGGCAGCAGATCGCCGCGAATGAGCATGCTGACGACCGGATCGATTGAATCAAGGTTGCCGGCGTCTTCCAGGCGAAGCGTCGCATGCCGTAGGACATCATTGTCTTTAGCAATCTCTTTTGATAGGCGGGTTGTACTCAACCATATTTCACCTCCGCAGGCTTCGATGTTTTCTCGACCGACAAACCACGAGCCGGGTCCGCTCACCGGGATCGCCTTGGCGTGTCTTGGCTATTCACTCTTTGCGATCCAGGATGCAATGGTGAAATGGCTGGTTGACGACTATGCTGTGCCGCAAATTCTATTTATCCGCAGCGTGATCATCGTCGTCTTCGCAGCGATCATCGTGCGGAGCCAGCGCCACCCTTCGATCCTGACAAGCCCGAACAGGCAATCGATTATCCTTCGGGCCTGCCTGATGCTCGGGGCCTGGCTCTCCTATTATTCCGCGGCGCGGCACCTCGGTCTCGCCGAGATCACGACCATGTATTTCTCCGCGCCGGTGATCGTGGTCGTCCTTTCCATCTTCGTCCTCAAGGAGCGAGTGGGAATAGTGCGCTGGCTCGCCTGCCTCGGCGGTTTCGCGGGGGTGGTAATGGCGGCAAATCCGGCAGAGGCACCGAGCCTCGTGCCGGCCGGGATGGTACTGTTTGCCGGATTCTGCTGGGCCTGGAGCGTTATTCTCGTGCGGCTCGTCAGCCGCACGGAAAGCACGTTGAACCAGATGATGGCGACAAGCTTCCTTTTCGCCGTTGCCTGCGGCGTCGTGTTGCCCTGGTTGTGGAAATCTCCTAATGCCATCGGTTGGGCCCTGATGATCGGTCTCGGCCTGGTTAGCGCGCTGGGCCAATACCTGCTCTACGAAGGTTTTCGCTACGCACCCGCCTCGACGATCGCGCCGATCGAATATAGCGGTCTCGTCTGGGCATTCCTCTACGGCTATCTCATCTGGGCGGAAGTTCCGACAGCGAACGTCGTCGTCGGCGCATTGCTGATCGTGGGATCGAGCCTCGGCCTAATCTGGTGGGAACGTCGCCTGGCGATTTCGGCACGCCGATTGGCAATATAAACGCCGTATCGGAAAACCGCTCTGAAGAAATAATGTTTACTTATAGAGTTTCATAAGGCTCATCTTTCACTGGCCACTGCATGTTCCTTAAATCGGAAGCGATTTAAGGAACATGCAGCATTCAAAGTGTTACAGCGATTTTTGTGCGAAGACGCACAGCGCTGTAGTGGCCACAATGGTATCGATCATGTCGCTGCTGTAAGATATCGATGGGGTAGATCTCTCCGAGAAAGATCGTCTATGGAGCGCCGTCTCGCAGCCGTCCTGATCGCCGATGTCGTCGGCTATGGCCGCCTGAGCCAGATCGACGAAGAAGGCACGCGAAGGCATTTCCAGGCCGATCTGCGGGACGTGTTCGAACCGACGATCGCGCAGCATCACGGCCGGCTGGTCAAGACCATGGGCGACGGCCTGCTGGTCGAGTTCCACAGCGTGGTCGATGCCTTGCGCTGCGCAGTGGAGGTGCAGCAGCAGAAGGTCAAACGGAATGCCGATCTACCGGCCGACCGGCGGCTGGATTTCCGCATCGGTATCAATCTCGGCGACATCATTGTTGAAGGCGAGGACATCCACGGCGACGGCGTCAACATCGCGGACCGGATGCAGGCGCTTGCCGAACCGGGTGGAATTGCCATTTCCGGAACGGCCTATGATCAGGTCAAATCGAAGCTTCCGGTCGGCTTCGTTTCGCTCGGCGAGCAGAGGGTCAAGAGCATCGCCGATCCCGTCCGGGTCTATCGTGTCGTGCTCGATCCAGCGGCAGCGGGCAAGACAGTTGGCGCACGCAGATACGCTCGCCGCTGGCGCATTTCAATCGCAGTCGCGGCGGTGGTCGGCCTCCTCTTGGCGGGCGCGGCTGCCTGGTGGCAACCGTGGACGCTTCTGCGATCGCCGTCGCTCGTCGAACGCTTCGCCTATCCCCTACCGGACAAGCCGTCGGTTGCGGTGTTGCCCTTCATCAACGTCAGCGGCGACGCCGAACATGATCACCTTGCGGAAGGCTTGACGGATGACCTCATTACGGAGCTGTCGAAGGTCTCCGGTCTCTTCGTGATTGCCCGTCATTCCGTTTTTGCAATCCAAGACACGGGCGGCAAGATACAGGACGTGGCCGCCGAACTCGGCGTCCATTACGTGCTGGAAGGGACGCTGCAGCGCGCAGGATCGCGGCTGCGTATCAACGTCAAGCTGATCGACGCGCTTACGGGGCTCTCCCTCTGGGCGGAACGCTATGACCGCCAATATACCGACCTCTTCGCCGTCCAGGACGACGTCATCGGCAAGATCATTTCGGCCCTGGCGGTCAAGCTCAACGACCGTGAACGCAACCAGCTGGCGCGGATCCCCACCGAGAATCTCGAAGCCTACGATTACTATATGAGGGCGGAACAGGCGGGGCTCACGTACAGCGACGTCGAGACCTATCGCGAGACCCTCTCCTATTATCAGAAAGCCATCGATCTCGATCCCGGCTTTGCCGACGCGCATGCGGGGATCGCGCGCGTCGCTGTCGACGTCTGGCGCAACGACTATAATTTCCTCTGGTCCGCAGCCGTGGCGCGGAAGATAGCCTATGATGCGGCCGGACAGGCGCTGAAGCTCGATCCGAATAATGCACGGGCGCACACGGTCCTCGCCCTGCTGCAGCTTGTCGATGGCCGGGAGACGGAAGCAAGAGTTTCCGCAAACCAGGCGGTGCTGGCTCAGCCAAACGATGCGGAAGCATACGCCAACCTGGCGCTCATCCTTGCCCATACCGGCGACCACGAACAGGCAATGACCGAGATGGAGAAAGCATTGCGGCTCGACCCTTCGCCGTCGCCAAGCTTTCAATTACTGGGCGGTGTCGTCTTCTACATCGCAAATGATAACGACCGGGCGATTTCCCTAATGGAGGCCGCTCGGGATGTCCTACCCAATGCCGAGGCCGCTCGCGAATTTCTGGCTGCCGCCTATGTCGAGCAGGGTGAGCAGGCGCGCGCCGAAAAGGAAAAGTCGAAGCTGCTGGAGCTGTTTCCGGAAAGCAATCTTACATACTACAGCTATCTCTATGACTATTGGCGTGAGGATGATCTCCGCCGGCATCTGACCAGTTTGCGAACCGCGGGAATTCCTGATTGGCCCTTCGGTTTCCAAGGCGCGGAAACGGATCAAGTTACCGGTGAGGAGCTGCGCGATCTGGTCAGTGGCAAAACATGGCTCGGCAAGCACCGCAACGGCACCCAGTTCCTGCAGTTTTTCGACAAGGCCGGAAACACTGCCTATCGCAGCGCTAACACGAATATCACCGGTACAATCGAGATCCAGGAGAACCGGCTCTGCGAACAGTTCGCAGGCTACTTCCTGAATCGCATGGTGTGCGGATATGTCTATCGCAACAAGAGCGGCGAGGAGCCGGGCATGACATATATCCATGTCACGCCGCAGGCGCTGAAGTTCTTTTCGATTGGCCGCTAGCGCAATTCCAGGAAAAGTGCGAAGCGGTTTTCCGTCCGGAATTGCGTGAAAACAAAAGGTTAGAGCGGTTCTGCACTTCCATGAAAAGCTGAAACGCTCTAGGGAAGGCGGCCGTTTTACCGGTCAATCAATTCGCGGGAGCATGCTGCCAGTCCTTTTGCATCTTCTCTGATATGAGCGTCTGCTGGACTTCGGACCAATGCTTTTGCGAATCGACGACCTTGGTGGGGTTCTTCTCAAAACCCTCTGCAGCTCCGGGATCATAGCTTATGTACAGCTTGCCATCGATGATCCGCCAGGCTTTCGGATCGACATTGGTGGTAACTGTTCCGAAGGAAACACCATCGGCGCAGTAGCCGCCATATTGAGGCGCGTATTTCGCCGGATCACGGATGAACATATCGCGATGCTCGGCACTCGTGAAATACCAGGTCGCCCCCAGCCACTGGTGGGAATATTGTGGAGATCCCTCCACCGCCTCATTCTCAGTGAAATAGGCGACGGGGTCGTATCCTTTGATTGCGACATCGCCAAAGTAACCCGTGTTGACGAAGTCTTCTGCCAGAACGGGCTGAGCGAAGAGCAGCATGGCAATCGCCCCGACGGCCGCCGCACTCCGGAACCGTCTGTTCCGCTTATGATCAGACATAACAATCCTCCGATTTCCGGATAGGGCGTTCGCTGCACGAGATCTCATTTTCGCTTCGTGCATTCGTCGTAGAGCCACTGACCGACAAGGTCGGCTCCCTGACAGGCGGCGCCTGCTTTCAACAACAGATTGGCCGCGTCCCAATGGGAGCGCCATCCGGCCTGGGTAAGCGGCGTATAGCCGTTCCTTTCCTTTGCTTCGACATCCGCCCTTTGGGTGAGCAGAAAGGCGATCACGTCCGCATGACCTTCTTCCGCTGCCGCATGGAGCGGCGACATTCTGTAGAAATTCTCTTCGTCGTTGACGGCAGCGCCCTTGGCGACAAGCAGCTCGACCACGTCGAGATGGCCTCCATAGGCTGCCGCATGCAGCGCCGTCAGACCGCCCTTGTTGCGAATCTCGATGTCAGAACCCCGCTCCAGAAGAAGAGCGACGACATCGGCATGCCCGGCAAGCGACGCAATCATCAGGGGCGGCTCACCGGCGCTGTCAGGCTCCGCCACATTGGCGCCCTGATCCAGGAGCTGCCTGGTGCGCTCGACGTCTCCATCCCTGGCCGCATCATGCAATGGTCCTGCCGATGCGACAGAGACCCCGACAAGAACACCGATGACGGAAGCCAAAAGAAAATTCATCACTCACCCTTCGCCCCATCCCGGGTTCGCGAGCTGAACTATATTTAAGCTATCATACATATATAGGACGAACAAGAATTGCACGGCAGCGGAAAACGCATGCCTGAAGGCGACAATTTCTTGGCGTTCGGACAAAGCCATTCGTCAGCGCCAGTGTGTGCCCGGCCAGACATTTTGTCATCTGATCGACACCGACCTCATGCTAGGGAGAACAGAACTGACGAGAGTTGGTAACAGCAATGTACGGCCGACCAAATCCCACCGCGCTCAGGCTCATGGATGCCTGCGAACATCTTCTTTGCGACGTCGAGACGATCGAGGAATTGACGGCGCGGCGCATCGCAGGCGTGGCGCATGCCACGCCCTCCGCGATCAGCTATCATTTCGGATCACAGGAAGCGTTGATCGCGGCGGTGGCCGAGCGGGTTTATCTTCGTCTGAACGCCGAGCGCCTGACGCTTCTCAGAAAGGCGGTCGAACGCAATGCACCCCACGCAGCGGATCTCGAAGAGGTCATCGCCGCCCTCATCGGTCCTTCCATCCGCTGGAGCCTTGATCCGAGTTCCAGCTATCCCGTGCTCTCGCACTTCACGCTGCTCGCGCAACGCCATCGCGAAGTCGCGTACTATCGCCGGATCATCGACAATATCGAGCATCACAAAGCCTTCATTCCCCATCTGAGGCGCATCGCGCCCTGGCTCGACGAGGTGGATATCGGCTGGCGTCTCAACTGCGCGCTCGGCATTCGTTCGCAGGTGACGCGCAGCCGTTCCCGCACCGAAGTCATGACGGATCACCGCATCGACTTCGACGATCCGGATACGGTGATTGCCCGCATGGTGGAAGTCATCGCGCCGATGTTCCGTCGTATCAGCTGAGTCTCGAACAGCGTTCGAAATCCGTCACGGCAACGATAACAAGCTCCTCTATCGGTCATTTCAAATGCGACTGCAGCCTCCCAATGCCTGCGTATTCGCGATGATGACAGGTGCACAGGCGTCCTCCTGCCGCATTTGCCGAGCCGACATTGAATGGAGATCCGTGTGCCGAGCCAAACGACCTTTATCCATCTGACCGACCTTCACATCGGCACATCCGATGACGATCACCTTCACAGCGACACGGTCGAGACGCTTCGCCAGGTGCTCGCATTGATCAAGACCGTCACACCCAGGCCGGAATTCGTCGTGGCAAGCGGTGATCTCACCAACCGCGGTGACGCCGAAAGCTTCCGCCTGCTGAAACGGATGATGGCCGATATCGACATGCCCGTAATTTATGCGCTCGGCAATCACGACACCCGTCCCGGCTTCTACGAGGGCATGGAAATTGAAGCCCCAGCTCCCAAAGCGCCCTATGACCATGATTGCATCGTCAGCGGCATCCATATCGTGACACTGGACTCCAGCACGCCCGGCCTGATCGGCGGAACCATCGATCCCGCCCAGTTCGAATGGCTTGAACGGACGCTCGACAACCATCCGGAGCTGCCGAAACTTATCGTCTCGCATCATCCGCCCGCACTCGGCGAAGAGCCGGATGCCGCCCACTGGCGGACGATCCATTTTCCTCAGTCGCAACGTCTCGCCGGCCTGCTGAAAGGCCGCAACATCATCGGCATTCTGAGCGGCCATATTCATCACGACCGGGTTTCCTTTTGGCACGGCATTCCGGTCATCGTCGGCACGGGCCAGCACGCGGCAACCGATATCCTGCGCACGGACGTCCTGCGCATGGTCCGCGGCACTTCTTTCGGCATCGGCACGATACGCCCGTCCGGCCTGACGATGGCTTTCGTCCCGCTGCCCTCGGACCGCGCCGAACTCAACATCTATCCGCTCGCAATGCTACTGGAACGGGCCGTTCCCGTAACCGCCGAATAATCCCTGCTGGAGAAACCAACCAATGCTGCGCAGAACCTTTTCCAAGCTGATGGCGGCGCTTGCCGGCGCTGCCCTGATGCCCTTCACGCAAGCCTTTGCCGCAATGCCGGCGTCGGTCGACGGGCCGGTGACGATCAGCTTCTACAATTACAATCTTGCTTCAGCGAGCGCCGGTGCCGAGGCGACCAAGGAGCTTCTGGCTGCCTTCAAGCAGAAATTCCCCTACATCACCGTGGAGACCGTGGCCGTCCCCTCGAACGAAATCATGAGCCGCGTGCAGGCGGATATCGTCGCCGGGCAGCAGCCTGACGTCGCCCAGCTCGTCTTCCGCGATCTCATCTATATCGCCAGTGATCTCGGCGCCAATGCGCTCGAGGACATGGTCGACCCGCAGGAGCTGAAGGAGCATCTCTCGGGCATGATCCCTCAGGGCCTCGATCTCGGTAAGGTCGACGGCAAGACCTACGGTCTCGCCTATACATTCTCGACGCCGATCCTCTATTACAATGCCGATCTCTTCAAACAGGCCGGCCTCGATCCTGAAAACCCGCCCAAGACCTGGGACGACATCAAGAAGGCCGGCGAAGCGATCAAGGAAAAGACCGGCAAGAACGGCTTCTTTCCCGGCGCCTACGGCCCGGCCGACGGCACCTTCGTCTATCAGGCGATCGTGATGTCGAACGGCGGCAAGGTCCGCGATGGAAACAAGCTGACCTTCGCCGACAGCAATGCGGCGGAAGCCGTGAAAATGCTGCGCGACATGGTCGACAGCGGCGCACATGCGCGTCTCGATGTGGCAAGCCCCTCCGATACGATGGCGAGCGGCAATCTCGGCATGTTCCTTTACACCAGCGCTCTCTATGGCAGCCTTAAAAAATCTGCCAAGGACAAGTTCGATCTGCGCGTCACCGCCATGCCCTCCTTCGGCGATAAGCCGACGGCGCCGACGAATTCGGGCAGCGCCCTTTTCGTGTTCAGCAAGGACCCAGCAAAACAGCGCGCGTCCTATGAGCTCCTGAAATTCCTGACGAGCAAGGAAGCCTATACGATCATCACCAGCAAGATCGGCTATCTGCCGCTGCGCCTCGATATCGTCGACGATCCGAAATATCTCGGCGAATGGGTCAAGGAAAATCCGATGATCAGGCCCAATCTCGAGCAGTTGAACCGCCTGACCGCCAACATCGCTTTCCCCGGCCCGAACTACCGGCAGGTGGAAAAGATGATGATGGACTCCGTCCGTGAAGCCGTCTTCGGCAGCGGCGATCCGGTCGCAACATTGAAGACCGCCCAGGACGATGCGCAGAACCTGATGCCATAACAGAGGCATGCCGGCCAGAGCTTGTGTCTCTTGCCGGCATTCTTCCGGACGATTTCCATGACCGATATCCAAGCCGATCTGGCGCGACCTTTGAGCATCGCAAACCGCGACCGCAGCGCCCATGTGGTGCCGTGGTTCTATCTTGCGCCCGCGCTGATCCTGCTCTTCATGTGGACCTATATTCCGCTAGCGGAAGCCTTCAAGCTTTCCTTCTACCAGTGGAACATGCTGCCGACATCGCCGCAGCGCTTTGTCGGACTGGCCAATTATCAGCGCCTCTTCGCGCTGCCGGAAATGCGCACCGCGCTCTGGAACACGGTTTTCTACATCATCGGCCTGTTCCCGATGTCGGTAATCATTCCGCTGTTCGTCGCCATGCTGACGCAGGATCTACAGGGTCGCGCCCGCATGCTCTACCGAACCCTGATCTTCGTGCCCATGATCGTGGCACCCGTCGTCACTGCCATACTCTGGCGCTGGCTTCTCAACGACGATCACGGTCTCGTCAATCACGCGCTCGGGGCGATGGGCTTAAGCCGGATCGGCTTTCTGACCGATCCAACCTATGCACTGGCAACGCTCACCTGGATCACCGGCTGGAAGCTGATCGGCTTTTCGACACTGCTCTTTTCCGCCGCCAATGCCGGCATAAATCCCTCCTATGTCGAGGCGGCACGCATGGACGGCGCCCGTCCCTGGCAGATCATCCGCGACATCCGCCTGCCGCTGCTTTCGCCGACGATCCTGCTGCTTTCGATGATGACGATCCTGTTCGGCGCGCAGTGGAGCTTTGCCTATATCAACGTTCTGACCAATGGCGGCCCGCTGAAATCGACGACCAACATCTTCTACCTGCTGTGGGAATACGGCTTCGAAACGCTTGCGGCCGGCTGGAGCGCAGCCGCCGGGATGATCACTTTTGCGGGCTTTGCGGTCATCGCCTTCTTCTGCCTGCGCTTCATGAAGAGGCATGCCGTCTATGACAATTAAGCAGAGCCCGCCCGTGTCAAAGCGCGGCAGCACCACCCGGCGCCTCGGCGTGCATGCGCTGATGATCCTGCTCTCTTTCCTGGCCGTCTTTCCGATCTACTGGATGATCGTCAGCTCACTCAAGGCGGAAAACGATATCTTCTCGACCGAGCTATGGCCGTCCCGACCGTCGCTCGAGAACTATGTCTTCGTACTGACAAGGGTCCCGATGCTGCATATCCTCGCCAATACGACCATTGTCGCGATGGCGACCGCGGCCTTGCAGGTGCTTACCGGCCTTCTGGCAGCCTACGCACTGGTACGGTGGCGCATGCGCCTTGCCGGCGTCATGCACGGACTGATCGCGCTCTCATGGCTCGTACCCTTTCAGGTCACGATGATCCCGAACTATGTGCTTGCCTCGAGGCTCGGTCTTCTCGATACGCTGAGCGGTCTCGTGATCCCGAATGCCGTCGCGGCTTTCGCGATCCTGCTGCTCTACCACGCCATGCGCTCGTTTCCGACGGAGGTCCTCGAAGCGGCGCGGATGGATGGTGCGCGAAGCTGGCGCATCCTGTGGGAAATCGTGACGCCGAACATGCGCGCGCCGATCGCCTCGCTCGCCATCCTTGCCTTCATTTCGGCCTGGAACGAGTATTTCTGGCCGCTGCTTCTATCGCGCAAGATCGAAAACTCGGTCGTCCAGATCGCCCTCCAGACCTTCATGACGCAGGAAGGCAATCTTTGGGGACCGCTGATGGCTGCCGCCACGCTCGCCAGCCTGCCGATTCTCCTCATCTACCTGGTCCTGCAGCGACAGGTCATCGAATCCTTCATGAAATCGGGAATCCGCTGATGACAATGCCTTATGAACGCCTGATCGCCCTTGAAGGCGCCCATAATGTCCGCGATCTCGGCGGCTACGCCACCGGCACGGGCACCATCACGCGCTGGCGGTCAATCCTCAGGGGCGATGGTCTGCATCTCCTGACCGCTTCGGATGTCGACACCCTGCTGGCCGAAGGACTCCTGACGGTGATCGATCTGCGCAACGCTCACGAGATCGCGCTCGAAGCGAATCCCTTCCACGCCGATCGTCGCGTGCGCTACCACAACATGCCTCTCTTCTCCGCACTCGCACCAATCGAGGCCGTAAGGACTGGCCCAGATCCTTTCGACATGGCTGCACGCTATTGCGAAGCCATCGATACCTGCCAGCAGGCCATCGCCGAGGTCCTGCGCACGATTGCGGACGCCCCGGAGGGCCTTGTCCTCTTCCACTGCAGCGCCGGAAAGGATCGGACTGGAGTTATTTCAGCGATCCTGCTTGCCATTGCCGGCGTCGAAGAGGATGCCATCATCGAGGACTACGCTCTGACGGCAACAATCGCCGGCCCTTTGATCGAGCGGTTGCGCGAAAAGGCGCTTCGCAATGGCATCGATCCTGCACTGGTCGAACGGTTTCTGGCGAGCGACCCGGGGACGATGCGCACCATGCTCGACCATGTCAGGAGGATTTACGGCGGTTTGCCATCCTATGGGCAGCATATCGGCCTATCTTCGGCAGATCTTGAGAAACTCCGTCGCCGTGTGCTGGATTAACACCGCCGGCTCCAAGGCCGGTCGAGAGAACTCATCGCGGCAGTTCGACGATCACAGAAACGATCCGACGCACGATCGGAAGTACAATGAGGAGGCTGGGAAACGCGACCAGCCATGAAGCTCCCCACGCGCCGGGCCAGTTGGCGACGAACATCGGTCCGATCCCCGTACTGACCACGGTCGCCACAGCCGACACGATGGCAGACATAAGAACGGAGAGCACCAAAGGCATGACGACCACCCCATAGGAAGGAGGCAGTTTCTTTATTCGACGCTGCTGTCCGAAGTCAGCCATGCTTTGCCTCCTCCCGCGTCGATGCGGCAGATGCCTGCCCCCGCACGAGTTCGCTTATATATTGGCGAAGCGAGCGAGGATTACGCCCGAGGGCTGCGGCAAGCGCCAGGCTGTTTCCGCCAAGGCCGTACTTGCGATAATGTTCGTGAACCTTCGCAAGCAGTTGCAGTTCGCGATCGCCGTAGGGAAGTCGAGCGCTGGCCACCCATTCTGAAAAGCTCAGTTCAGACGCTTCGATAGTCCTGCCGAGCTCATCCGACATGATTGCCGCAATCTCGTATCGGTCGAACATGCCTGCGCAAAGCTCCAAGGTCGCATAAGCGAGCCTATCGCTCGTCAAGGCGATGGCAGCCAGTTCCGCTACGTCACGGTAGTCCACCCGCGCGACCTTGGCTTCCCTGGGAAACGGCTCCGAGAAGCTGCCGCTCTCAAGAATTATCGGCCATGACATACCAATATTCTGCATGAAATTTGCCGGATGGAGGATCGTGTATTCGAGACGCGACGAGTAGAGCGCATTCTCCACCGGGATCTTACTCGCGTGGTTCTCCAGACGCGTGTTCGTCGGCTGGATAACGGATGAGAAGACGAATTTCCTCACGCCGGCCTCTTCCGCAGCTTCGATGAGGGTCACGCCCATCGCGGCTTCGTCGGGAGCAAAGGCCGGGCCGATATGGAAGACGCCGTTCACCCCGTCCAGCGCTCTGGTCAGGCTATCGGCATCTCGCAGGTCCCCGACCGCAAACTCCGTCGCGCCCAGCGAGAGTGCCTTGTCCCCCTCAGAGGGATTTCGCACTAACGCCCGCACTTTCGCATTGCGCCGGACAAGTTCGGGCACGATCAACCGGGCGAACTTTCCGGTGGCGCCGACCGCCAGCACTATAGGACTATCTGATTGCATGACGTTTCTCCGCTTTTTCCTTGCCCTTTCAAGCTAGATTCTTGCGGATGTCGGCACAATTGTTGCAGAATGTAATTCTTTGTCTCTGTTATCGAGATAATAGAATGAGTCGACTTGAAGATCTGGAAACCTTCCTGGCGGTGGTTGAATACGGCAGCTTGACCGAGGCAGCCCGCCGCCTCGACAGATCGCTTCAGGCGGTCAGCCGGTCTCTTGCCACGCTGGAGCAGGACGTCGGTGTCCAACTCGTTCACCGAACCACGCGTCAATGCACCGCGAGCGAGGCCGGTTCGGCCTTCTACAGACGCGTGAAGCCCGCCGTTGCTGAGATCTTGGAAGCAAAGCTCGAAGCCAACCACAGGCGCTCAGAACCGTCCGGCATCCTGCGCATTGGTGCGCCAGTCCTGTTCGGACCTGATTTTCTGGTTCCGATCATCGCCGAATACATGAGTGTCCATCCGAAAGTCCACGTCGATCTCCAGCTGTCCGACGCATTCTCGGATTTGGCCGCGGAGGGGCTCGATCTGGTGGTGCGCATTGCGGATTTGCCGGACTCAGGCCTGCAGGGAAAACGTTTAGGAGCGCTCCGGCGAGTGGTGTTCGGCGCACCATCCTATTTTGCACGGCACGGGCGCCCGATGCATCCCTTTGATCTGCGCCGGCACTCGTGCATTGTTCGCACGGTCGACCATCGGCCAGGCCAATGGTCGTTTCAGATCGGGGGAAAGCCGCGCACAGTTACCGTCAACGGCTCGTTCCGAGCCAATACGATGGCGGCAATCTATTCGGCCGTAAGCCAAGGCCTCGGCCTGGGATACTCGCCGCTCTGGCAGATCAAGAACCTGGTTGCAACCGGCGCGGTCGAGCCCGTGGTGGAGGAGTTCGAGCCCAGCCCGGTGCCGATCCACGCTCTTTGGCAGGAGAACAGACTACCTCCAGCGAAGGTCCGGACTTTCGTCGATCTTTTAGCATCGCGGTTAAAGCTGGCCGACCTATAGTCCGTTTCGCGCGCCTCCTGAAGCAGATCGCTGCACACGCTATCGACCCGAGAGGAACAAATGTCCAACGCATTGGTTTGCCCTCCAAAAGAGGAAGCACCATGCTCGAAGGATACCTTCCCCTTTTAATATTTACCGCTGCATTCCTCTTGGCATGCGGCGTAATCGGTTATTGGACGCTCAAACAGAGGAGTGGACAATGGCATCAGAACGGCCGGGACCATCGCGGCGGATGATGATTTTCGTGGCGGCTATTCTGGTGGCCGCCTGCGCCATTGCGGTTGCCTTCACATTGAGCAGGCACCCAGGCGAGCCAGAGGGCCAGCCGGCGCCTCACGCGTTAGATCAGTCCCAATGAAACCAGCGCGCGAAGGAGGCAGCCATGGATGATCCTGCTAGAGATGAACGTCTGAGTTTTATGATCTACATTGGGCTGATCGCGGCCGTCGGCATTGTCTTAGTGGCCGGCTCTTTGATTGGATCCAGCTTGTAGAGATCCAACCATAGTCAAAGATACTCTTCGATCGCGGTGAAGCGTTGCGTGGTGAACGCAACCGCCATGCGAAGCCTTGCACCCCGGGCGTGAAAACGAATCCCGGCATGGGCGATGCCGTCTAATTTCCGCTTCTACAAGGATCGATCTAATAACCCCGAGAATCAGGAACGATTTTCGGGGCTTATTAGCGGATTCAAAGTGTTGCCGCTTCTTCGCATGTTTCGGCTAAATGCATAGCAAATGCCGATGCTCTCAGTAATAGGGCGAATAGCACTGTCGGCGCGGACCGTAATTGGGCTGGAAGGTGTTGTCGTAGGCCCGATACGAACGATAGCGGCTGTAGCACCAGTCCGTATGTCTGGGATTGATGCCGGCTTCGGCCGGCCGCGACGGCTGGCTGGCGATTGCGCCGCCGATGATCGCACCCGCGCCGAAGGCTGCCAGCGGATACCACCATCCATCGCTGTGGCGACGATAGCCGGGGCGATAATGGTCATAGCCACGGTGACCGTGGTACCAGCCGCGGCGTGGCGGCGGACGATGATGGTAATACTGAACCTCCTGCACGCCCGCAACGCGAGCACCGCCGAGATCGGGCTGGGGCATTGGAATGGCGTAGGACGGGATAATGCTTGTTGCGGTCACGATCGCGGAAAGCGCCAGCACCGCAAGTTTCTTGGCAGACCCTTGCATTTCATCTCCTAGTGGTTGTTCGTCTGCAGTATTTTCTATCCCAGCGGATGAACACCACCTGAATGTAGGGTTAAATTTTCTTAATAAAATACGAAAATTCCGCGCGATACTTGCACAGGTTGAATTACAGTTAGCGAACAAACCCCTTGCTGGCCAGCATGAGATTACGCGTATAGTCCTGCATAACCGACCCCGCTGCCAACTCCTTCGCCGTCAGCCGCTCGACGACGGTGCCGTCGCGCATCACGGCCAGCCGCTCGCACATATGCGTGACCACGCCGAGATCGTGGCTGACCATGACGAAGGTCAGATGGCGGTCTTTCCTTATCTGTTCCAGCAGATTGAGCACCTCCGCCTGTACCGAGGCATCGAGCGCTGAGGTCGGCTCGTCGAGCAACAGGATCGTCGGCTCCAGGATCAAAGCCCGGGCAATCGCGACGCGCTGGCGCTGTCCGCCGGAAAGCTGGTGCGGGTAGCGGAAACGGAAACCGGAACCCAAGCCCACCTCGTCGAGCGCCTTTGCGATGCGCCGGTCACTGTCGCCGATGCCGTGGATGGCGAGCGGCTCCAGCAGCTGGCGGTCGACCGTCTGGCGCGGATGCAGCGAGCCGTATGGGTCCTGGAACACCATCTGGACGTTGCGATAGAAGGACTTGCTGCGCCCGGCACCATCGAGCACTTCGCCGCCGACACGGATGGTACCGTCACTGACGGGAGCGAGACCTGCGATCGCGCGCAGCAGTGTCGACTTGCCCGAACCCGATTCACCGACGAGCCCGAAGGATTCGCCTCTCGCCACCTCGATGCTGACGGCATCGAGCGCATAGTACCGGTCATAGATGACGCTCACACCATCAATCGCAATGGCTGCCGTCATAGGGCCCACTCCGGTCTGCGGTCGAGAACGGGGAGCGGATGACGGTCTTCGCCAATCTGCGGCATGCAATTGAGCAGCCCCTGCGTATAGGGATGCTTCGCATTCTTCAGTTCCGAAGCCGCGAGCTCCTCGACGATCCTGCCGGCATACATGACGATGACGCGATCACAGAAGGAAGAGACGAGACGCAGGTCATGGGAGATGAAGATCAGCCCCATGCCGCGCTCGGAGACCAGCCGATCCATGATACGCAGCACGTCGAGCTGGACCGTGACGTCCAGGGCGGAGGTCGGTTCGTCGGCGATCAGCAGTTCCGGCTCGGCGATCAGCATCATGGCGATCATCACGCGCTGGCCCATGCCGCCCGAAACCTCATGCGGATGCAGATCGAAGACCCTCTCCGGATCGCGGATCTGCACGGCCTCCAGCATGGCGAGCGCACGGGCGCGGGCTTCGCTCCGTCCGATCTTCTCATGGGTGCGGAGGGTTTCCACGATCTGCCTGCCGACGGTCATGACCGGATCCAGCGAATACTTCGGATCCTGCAGCACCATGGCAATGCGCTTGCCGCGCATTCGCCGCCGCTCTCCGGCGGAGATCGAAAGCAGGTCGATGCCGCTGAACTCCATGCGGTCGGCGGTGACGATGCCGTGCGGCGGCGTCAGGCCCATGATGGCGCGGCCGGTCTGCGATTTGCCGGAACCGGATTCGCCGACGATGCCGAGGCGCTCGCGCCCGAGCGTGAAGGAGACGCCGCGCACCGCCTCTATGACGCCGGTGCGGGTCGGATAGCGCACCTTGAGATTTTCGATCGCCAGAAGCGGGCTCATCGGCCGCTCCCCTTCGGATCGAGTGCATCGCGCAGGCCATCGCCGAGCAGGTTGAAGCCGAGGCTCACGACGAGGATCGCAATGCCCGGCATCGCCGCCACCCACCACTGATCGAGAATGAAGCGGCGCCCCGATGCGATCATCGCGCCCCATTCGGGCAACGGCGGTTGCGCGCCGAGGCCGAGAAAGCCGAGCCCGGCAGCGGTCAAGATGATGCCGGCCATATCGAGCGTCACACGGACGATGAGCGAGGAAATGCAGAGCGGCATGACATGCCGGAGAATGATGCGCATTGGTGAAGCGCCCATCAGGCGCACGACCGAAATATAATCGGAGCGGCGTATCGTCAGCGTCTCGGCACGGGCGATGCGGGCATAGGGCGGCCAGGAGGTGATCGCGATCGCTATGATCGCATTCTGGATTCCAGGACCGAGTGCCGCGACGAAGGCAAGCGCAAGCACGAGCTTCGGAAAGGCCAGAAAAATATCGGTGATGCGCATCAGGACCGCATCGATCCAGCCACCGGCATATCCCGACACCGTTCCGACGATAAGCCCGATCGGCGCGGCAATGATCGCAACCAGGACGACGACGAAAAGTGTCAATCGCGAGCCGTAGACCAGCCGCGAGAAGATGTCGCGCCCCTGATCGTCGGTGCCGAGGAGATAGCCCTCCGTCCCCGGCGGCAGGAGCCGTGCCCTGGCGAGATCGCCGGCGACGGGTGAATGCGTGGCGATCAGGCCGGCGAAGGCTGCGACGAAGAGAAGAAGTATGATGATCGCCAGCCCGACGAGCGCCAGCCGGTTTTCCGAAAACTGCCGCCAGGTCACATAGGTCCGGCCGAGACGTGCCTGCAGGCGCGATTGCGGCCGGTCGGAAAGCAGCCATTCGCGCCGCGTCATCGGCGCCGCTTCAGTGGCCGGGCTCGTCATGAATTTCGCGTCCTCGGGTCGAGTGTCCAGTAGAGAAGGTCGGACAGGAGATTGATGCTGACAAAGACCGTGCCGATGATGATCGTGCCGCCGAGCACGGCGTTCATGTCGGCATTCTGCAGCGAATTCGTGATGTAGAGGCCAATACCCGGCCAGGAGAAGACGGTTTCCGTCAGCACGGAACCCTCAAGAAGGCCGGCATAGGAAAGCGCGATCACCGTTACCAGCGGCACGGCGGCATTGCGCAGCGCATGCATCCAGATCACCCGGGTTTCGGACAGGCCTTTCGCCCGAGCGGCGACGATATATTCCTGGCTCAGCTCATTCAGCATGAAATTGCGTGTCATGCGGCTGATATAGGCGAGCGAGAAATAGCCGAGCAGCGACGCCGGCAGGATGATGTGACGGAAGACATCCCGGAAGACATCCCACTGCCTCTGCCATGCGCTGTCGATGAGGTAAAAGCCGGTGACCGGCGTGAACGTATATTCGTAGACGACGTCTATACGCCCGGGAAAGGCGACCCACCGCAGCCGCGCATAGAAAATGACAAGCGCGATCAGCGCCAGCCAGAAGATCGGCACCGAATAGCCGACGAGGCCGATGACGCGGACGATCTGGTCGGCAATGCTGCCGCGGCGCACGGCGGCAAGGACGCCGAGCGGGATGCCGATGACGGCGCCGATCAGCGTTCCGAGCGTCGCAAGCTCGATCGTGGCGGGAAAGACGCGGCGGATATCGGTCATCACCGGGTTTGTCGTCAGCACCGATGTGCCGAAATCGCCGGAAAGGACAGCCTTCAGATAGATATAGAACTGCTGATAGAGGGGCAGATCGAGACCAAGCTCGCGGCGCACCCGCTCGACAACATGGGCTGGCGCGCGATCGCCGAGAATCGCCAGCACCGGATCGATCGGCACGACACGGCCGATAAAGAAAGTCACGGCGAGAAGGCCGAGATAGGTCGTAGCCGCCACAACGAGGAATCGCAGGATTCCCAGGGCAATGGAAACGGCACGGCCTTTAGCGGGCCGCGCCTCCATTCTTCTGCCGACAGAACTCAACGGACGAATCCTTCGGACTATTCCTTGGCGATCGGCCAGACGAAGTTGGTGTCAAAGCTCGGGCCCAGCTTGAAGTCCTTGAGGTTCTTGCGATAGCCGGCAACCTCGACCTGCTGGAAGATGATGACGAACGGGCTGTTGGCCAGGAACTTCTTCTGGATATCCTGATACATGGCAGCGCGCTTGGCGCTATCCTTTTCCAGAAGTGCGGCCTTCGTTTCCTTGTCGAGCTCAGGCGCTTCCCAGGTATTGCGCCAGGCGAGCGTCTTGACCGTGCCTGCATCGGAGTTATCGGGATTGCCGGTGAAAGTGTCCGAATTGGAATTCGGATCCCAATAATCCATGCCCCATTGGCCAATATACATGTCATGATTGCGGGCGCGGTATTTGGTCAGCGTCTGCTTACCATCGCCGGGGATGATTTCCAGCTTTACACCGGCCTGCGCCAGGGTCTGCTGCATGGATTCGGCAATACCCGTTACCGGCTGCGTGTTGCGCACGTCCATGGTGACGGAAAATCCGTCCGGCAGGCCGGCTTTGGCCAGGAGTTCCTTGGCTTTGGCGGCATCAAGCTTATAGGGGTTCTCGTCCAGTTCGCCGAGGACGCCCTTCGGCAGGAAGGTCTGGTGAATTTCGCCGATGCCCTTGATCAGGGTCGAACCGATCGCATCATAATCGACGAGATATTTGAAGGCTTCCTGTACTTCCGGCTTGACCAGATTGGGGTTCTTCTGATTGAGGCTGACGTAGTAGACGGTGCCCTTCGGAGCGCTCGTTGTGGCAAGATCGGCGTTCTTGGCGACGGCTTCGTAATCACCGGGCTCCAGATTGCGAGCTATGTCGATATCGCCCGCCTCAAGTGCCAGGCGCTGTGCCGAGCTTTCCTTCATGAAACGGTAGATGACGCGAGCGAGCTTGGCCTTTTCGCCGTAGAAATTGTCGTTTCGCTCCATCACGACCACCTCGTTGGCCCGCCACTCGCGCAGCTTGTAAGGGCCGGAGCCGGCATAGCCGGTCTTCAGCCATTCATTGCCGAAGTCGTTGTCGTATTTGTAGTCGCTGGTCGGCGTCACAGCCTTCACATGGTCGAGCACCAGTTTCTTGTCGACCACGGAGGCAACGGTCGCCGTCAGGCAGTTCAGCACGAAGCTCGGCGCATAGGGCCGGTCGACAGTAAAGACGAAGGTATTTTCATCCGTTGCCTTGGCCTTTTCCGTGACGTTGTCGCCGGTCAGCCCGAACTGGGTCAGGATGAAGGCCGGGCTCTTGTCGAGCTTGACGGCGCGCTCGAAGGACCATGCGACGTCCTCGGCCGTAATCGGGTTGCCGGAGGCGAATTTCATACCCGGCTTCAGCTTGAAGGTATAGGTCAGGCCATCGTCGGATACGCTCCAGCTCTCGGCCAGATCACCCTTGACCTTGCTGGTGTCATTGATGTCGAGACGGACGAGAAGACTGTAGGTGTTGCTCGTCATTTCCGCCGTCGACAATTCGAAGGCTTCACCCGGATCCATGGTGATGATGTCGTCGATCGCAAAGCCCTCGACGAGCGTGTCCTTGGGCGTTTCGGCATAGGCGCCGGGCGCCGTCATCATCAAAAGAGAAAGGGCGGCGCCGGCGGCAAGAAGGCGCGCATTGCGGTTGATTTTGTTGAACATAATGCTTCGTTCCCCTGGTTGAGTTCTTGGTTCGAACGATTTTGTAGTCATCCACCCACCCGGACGGATGGTTCGATGCGAAGCCTGTTTCCCCGCAGGACTCGCATAGATGAACGGTCACCATAGCCAACGTTCCCGAGAGCAGCAATCAACTCCTGATTGTCAGCTCAGAGTCTCGGACGCAAGCACGAAATGACCCCGCTCGACCTCGATGACATGGTCCTGCAGCACCGCCGAAATTGCCCGAATGCGCTCGACTTCGGCCGGCTCGAGACGCCCCTGTGAATCCTCAAAACGGATCTCGGGATCCGGTACAGCGGAGAGCAGGAGGCGTGTATAGGGATGCATCGGATTACCGATCACGCGATCGACATCGCCCCATTCGACGATCTGTCCCGCATACATGACGGCGATCTCCTCGGCGACATAGCGCGCTGTTGCGATGTCGTGGGTAATGTAGAGAAGCCCGAGCTTCATGTCCCGCTTCATCTCGTTCAGCAGATTGAGAACACCGAGCCGGACGGAAACGTCGAGCATCGAGGTCGGCTCGTCGGCAACGATGATTTCCGGCCCGGCTGCCAACGCCCGGGCGATGTTGATGCGCTGCCGCTGACCGCCGGAGAGCTCATGCGGATGCTTCAGTACAACGACCTTCGGATCGAGCTTCACGCGCGTCAGCAGCTCCTCGACCGCCTCATCGATCTGACTGCCCTTCAACTCGTGACGATGCAGTTGCAGGGGCCGGCGCAGGTGATAGGCGATCGTATGGGCCGGATTGAGCGATGCGAAAGGATCCTGAAAGATCATCTGTACCGCCCGCCTATAACTCGCGAGCGCCTTTCCATGATCGGCCTCGACCGGCGCGCCCTTGAAAAGCAAGCGTCCTTCATTCGGCCTATGCTCCAGCATCACGAGGCGCGCGCAGGTGGTCTTGCCGCTGCCGGATTCGCCGACGAGGGCAAGCGCCCTGCCCGCATGGAGCGAAAAGGAAATCGATCGAGCCGCGCGCACGATCGAGGCGCCGTGACCGAAATGTTTGCTGACCTTGTCGAGCGTCAAAATGGCGGCAGCCGTCATGGCGAGACCCTCTCCAGGAGCTTCGCTCCATGCAGTGACGGGAAGGATGCCCACAAGCGCTTCGTATAGTCGTGCTGCGGCGCGCGGTAGATATTGGCCGCCGTGTTATGCTCCACGAGCTTTCCCGCAAGCATGATGCCGATCCGATCGCAGAACTGCACCATTAGGCCGAGATCGTGTGTGATGAACAGGATCGAAAAACCGAACCTGCGGCGAAGCTCGTTGATGCGCTGCAGGATCTCCCGCTGCACGACCACATCGAGCGCCGTCGTCGGCTCATCCATCACCACAAGCTTGGGGCTCAGCGCCATGCAGATGGCGATGACGATGCGCTGGCGCATGCCGCCGGAGAACTGGTGCGGATAATCCCGCATGCGGTCAGGGGAAATATCGACGAGACGCAGCATCTCGGCCGTGCGCTCGCGTGCCTCGGCCTTGCTTAGCCCCCTGTGGGTCCGCAGCACATCGTAGAACTGCGCCTCCACCCGCAGGACGGGATTGAGCGAGTTCATGGCACTCTGGAAGACCATCGCGACCTCGCGCCAGCGGAAATCGCGCAGCTGCTTCTGGTCGAGATCGAGCACGTCGCGGCCTTCCAGTAGGATGCGGCTGCCCTTGCGGATCAGCGCCGGCGGCTTGTGCAGGCGGCTGATGGCAAAGGCGATCGTGCTCTTGCCGCAGCCGGATTCGCCGGCAAGGCCGAAGACTTCACCCGGCGCGACATCGAAGCTGACGTCGTCGACGGCCCGGAAATCGGTCTTTTCGCCGATATAGTCGATGGTAAGGTTCGTTACCGAAAGAAGTGGTTCCGTCACAGGCGTCCCTCCCCCGCACGGATCAGGGACGACCATCGGCTGAGCCGATTGCCGGTTCGAAGGCGCGGATTGGCGATCTCGTCGACGGCAAAATTGAGAAGCGACAGCCCGATGCCGAGAACCGCAAGCGCAAAGCAGGGCGTCAGGATGTCCCACCACGCGCCGACCGAAAGAGCGGAGGCCTTCTGGGCATTGTAGAGCATCGTTCCCCACGATATCGCCTGCGGATCGCCGAGACCCAGGAATTCAAGCGTCGCTTCCGTGATGATGGCGAAGATCACGCTGCCGATGAAATTGATGCCGACGATCGAAATGAGATTGGGGAAGATCTCGAAGGTCATGATGCGCCAGCGCGGCTCACCCATCATCTCGGCCGACTTGACGAAATCCTTCTGCTTGACCGAGAGCGTTTCGGCACGGGTCACACGTGCACCCCAGGCCCAGGAGGTCAATCCGAGAATGACCGCGATCACCAGCGGGCTCGCCTGGCCGATGAAGGAGGCGAGCACGAGAAGCAGCGGCAGGTTCGGAACGACCAGAACCATATTGGTGAAGAAGCTGATCACCTCGTCGGTCTTGCCGCCGCGATAGCCGGCGATGATGCCAAGCGCGGTCCCGACCGCGGTGATCAGAAGTCCGGCGCCGAATCCGACCGCAAGCGAGGTGCGCGCGCCATAGATCAGCCGCGCAAAGACATCCTGGCCGAGACGCGTCGTCCCGAGCCAATGCATGGCTGATGGCGCCTGATGCGGCCGACCTGTGCGAGCGCCCGGATCATAGTGCGTCAGGAGGGGTGCTGCGAGCGCGATCAGCACGATGATCGCGATAACGGCGACACCAACGAGCGCCTTGCGATTGCGGGCAAGTCCGGAGAGAAGCGTCATCATCGCTCATGCTCCTTTCAAACGCGGATCGAGCAGCACATAGCTGATATCGACGATGAAATTCGCAACCAGCATGGTGGCGGTCATGATCAGAAGCTGGCCCTGGATGACGGGATAGTCGCGGGCGAGGATCGCCTGATAGAGGATGTTGCCGAGGCCCGGATAATTATAGACGACCTCTGTTACCAGCGAACCGCCGAGGATGGTGCCGATCGCAATCGCAAGGCTGCTGACGGTCGGCAGCAGGGCATTGCGCGCCGCATACCACAGCATCACATGACGGTCGGAGAGACCCTTGGCGCGAGCCATGACGATATAGTCCTCGCCGAGGAGATTGATCATGTTGTTGCGCATGGTCACGGCGAAGCCGCCGGTCAGGACCGTGCAGAGCGTGATCATCGGCAGGATGCCGTGATAGATCACGCTGCCGATATAGGCGGCGGAAAATGCCGGATCGAGCGCCGGATCGGCAGCATAGCCGTTCGGAAACCAGCCGAGCGTGAAGCCTAAAACGAAAAGAACGATCAGCGACGTGACAACCGCCGGTACCGATGTCGCGAATATGGCGCCGACCGAGACCACGACATCGAACAGGCTGCCGCGACGCCAGGCGGCGAGGATGCCGAGAAAGCTTCCGAGCGTAAAACTAGCGATCGTCGCCGTTCCCATGAGCCCGATCGTCCAGATCAGGGCATGGCCGAGAACCTCGGTGACCGGCAAAGGGAAATACTTGATCGAGCGGCCGAGGTCTCCGGTGAAGATGCTTTGCAGATAGGTCAGGTATTGCTGCCACACCGGACCGTCGACAAAACCGAAGGTTAGCTTCAGAGCCTGCAGGTTCTCCGGCGACAGCTCGGCGCCGGCGCTCGAGAACATGATCTGGACCGGATCGCCGGGCATCAGTCGCGGCAGGAAGAAATTGATCGTTGCGGCGACGATGAAGGCTGCCAGATAGAAGACCAGGCGGCGGAGCAGGAATGCCATGTGTCTCTCCCCTCGCGCGGGGGCGGCCTACTGCGCGTTGCCTTGCGCCGTAGAGCCACCCCCGCCGATCACGATCTCTACTTTGCCGGCGCCAGCGCCAGGAGGTGGAGCAGCCGCGCCGGGTTGGTGCGAGAGATCGAGGGGTTGACGAAGGGATTGTCCGGCGTCGACCATCCCGTGAAGCGCGTCGTGTTGTACTGGTACCAGTTCGGATTGTTGAAGACGGGCATCATCGGCAGGTTTTCGGCAACGATGCGCTGTGCCTTGTTCATCTCTTCCTTCTGCTTGGCCGGATCGGCCGTGCGGGTGAAGTCGACGAGCAGTTTGCTGAGCTCCGGATTGAACCAGCGTTGCGCCGTGAAGCGGGTCTTGCCCTTGTCGGACTCCTTGAAGGCGCGGACATAGGGGTAATAGGGCGAGGCTGCAGCCGGCAGGCTGTTGATCGCCATGTCGAAATTGCCGTTGATGAGGTTGCCGGTCCAGACCGCCTCCTCTGGCGTGGCGATCTTGGCATCGAGACCGGCTGCCTGGAGGCCTTCAACCGCGATATTCACCGTGTCGATCCAGTCCGTCCAGGCGTTCGGGACGATGATCGAGAAGGCGATCTTGCTGCCATCAGGATTGTCGCGGAAGCCATCGCCGTCCTTGTCGACATAGCCGGCCTCGTCGAGAAGCGCCTTCGCCGCATCGACATCATATTTGCCGTATTTGCCGAAATCGGAAAGCACCGACGGGTCCGACCAACTCTTGTAGAGTTCACCCATGCCAGACGGGTCTTCGTTCAGCGTCGGATAGCCATAGCCTGCGACATCGATCATGCCCTGACGGTCGAGCGCCATGCTGACGGCGCGGCGGAACTTGACGTCGTTGAAGGCCTTCTTGTTGCTCTCGTTCGCGGTTTCGAGATTGAAGAGGAAGGCGACCATGCTGCTTGGCGTGTACCAGAAATGGAAATGCTCCGGATTCTTGGCAACATAGACGTTTTCGATGTCGGGGATGAAGGACACACCCCAGTCAAGCGTACCGTCTACGGTTGCTGCCAGGATTTGGTTGTTATCGGCAAGCTGCGGGAAGCGGAGGCAATCGATCTTCAGATGCTCGGCGTCCCAGTAGTTCGGATTGCGGCACTGGTCATAGGTCTGGCCGGTGAAGCGCGGGATCTCCGTCAGCGGTCCGCTGCCGACCGGATTTTCGTTGGCGAAGGTGACGGGATCGGCGACATCCTTCCAGACGTGTTCGGGAACGATCGGAATCTGCACCAGCTGGTCGGCCGCAAGCGAATTCGGGTTGACGAGCGTGAAGCGCACCGTCTGCGGATCGACGACCTCGACACCGCTGATGAAAGTCCAGATGCTGACGAAATCGAGCGCGGGGAACTTCTTCAGATAATCATAGGTGAACTTGACGTCGGCCGCCGTCAGCGGCTGGCCGTCCGACCATTTCAGGTTCGGGCGGAGCTTGAATTCGATGCTCTTCAGATCGTCGGCAAGCTTGAAGCTTTCCGCAAGGCGATAATTGGGCTTGTTGCCGTCGAAGCGGTTGAAGACGACCAACGGCTCATAAATGAAATCCGAGGTGCTCTGGCGTGCCGAGGTCTGATTGAACGGATTGAAGTTCCGGACCCAGGTCGTCGCCGGCTCGATATTGGCGGTGAGAACCGTCTGCGCCATGACCGGCGCGGCAAGAAGGCCGAGCGCGGTCGCTGCTATGAAAATATGCTTTTTCGACATTCTGCATTCCCCTGTTTTATATGGATGAGAAGCGGCAGGCTTGTCAGGCGACGAGACTGCGCGCGAAGATGTCCTCGACTTCGGCATGGGCCGATCTGACGTCGACCTTCTCTTTGCCGAGGCGGGCATTTGCGGCTGCGATGCGCCGTTGGGCGGCATCGCTCAGCGGGCGGGCAGCCTTGGCGGCCGCTTCGCTTTCGGCGAGGTCGCCATGGCTGTGAAGCGCGACGTCGTAGCCGGCATCGAGCACCTGGGCGACGCGTTCCGGCAGCGTGCCGGAAAGCGACTGCATGAAGATGCAATCGGAGATCAGAACGCCCCCATAGCCCATCTCGTTGCGGATCACGTCATGCATGACGGGTGAGACGGAGGCCGGCAGTTCCTGGTCATAGGCGGTATAGACGACATGTGCGACCATTGCCCAGGGCGTGTTCTTGAGGGCGATGAACGGCTTGAAGTCGGTTGCCATCAGCGTTTCGCGCGATGCGTCGACGAAGGGCCGCTCCTTGTGCGAATCCAGTGTCGCCCGGCCGTGACCGGGGATGTGCTTCATGACGGGTAGGTTTCCTGTTTCGAGCAGGCCGTCGACCACTTCACGGCCGAGCGCCGTGATGAAGTCGGGGTCAGGGCCGAAGGATCGCTCGCCGATGACCGCGCTCGTCGTCTCGAACACGAGATCGAGGACGGGAGAACAACCACTGGAAAGTCCGAGTTCTGTCATCATCGTGCCCATCGCCCGGGAGGAGAGCCGCAGCGCCTTCTTGCCGAGATCGAAGTCGCGATGGGCAAGGTCCGCAAACTGACGGAAACTGCGGAAGATCGGCCAAGGCCCAGCGTCCAGATGCTGCACGCGGCCACCCTCCTGGTCGGTAAAGACCGGAGCGTCATCGCGGCCGACCGCCTCCCGGAAGCTTTCGATCAGAGCCTTGGCCTGATCCGGATTGCGCAGGTTCCGGCGGCCAACGAACAGGCCGAAAGGATTCGTTTCGCGAAAAAGGGCGATCTCGTCGGGCGAAAGCGTGGGATTTGGAATGCCGACGAAAAGGGCGAGAGGCGTTGATGCGGACACGAGTGCTGATCCTCCTCAATTAATTTTCGTTTGGTTAGCTGCGCTTGCCGCGAAGCATGCCTTCGTAAATGCCTTTGTTCTCCGCCGGTATCTCGATGGCGCCGGCGGCGTTAGCGTAAAAATCGACAGGGCCTGCATCACCGATGAAGGCGTAGGCATGGCCGAGCGTCTTCATCGTCTGCAGTGAAGCGGAAAAGAGCGCGAGGCCGATCCCCTTCCCCCGACTATCCGGCTGGACGCCGGTCGGACCGAAGAAACCGCGCGCTGTCGTGTCGTAGCAGGCAAAGCCGACGAGCTTACCTTGATCGATGGCAATGAGACAGGCAGCGGGCTGACGGGTGATGGCTACCGAGACCTCGCTCGCCCAATTGTCGCTGAAATGGGCGCGCACCCATTCGACAACGACATGCATTTCCGGCGCGAGGACTGGTCTGATATCGACAGGAACCTGCCCGGCCATGTCGTGAAGCTCGGCGAGCTTTGTCGCATACAGGTTCACAAGAAGATCAGGCACTCGCAGTCCCCTTATTCTATAATTCCATTATTATGGAATTTATCCCCTTTTAATGTGATAGAGTTCGTTATTTGCACGGGGTTGTCAACTGCGATTTTGCGGCGCAGCCGAGCCTAGAGCGCCACCATGTGTCCGGGCGAAACCTCCAGATATTTCAGTGGCTGGAGCTGATGGTCCACGGGCCGGATCGGGCTCTTGAGCTCCTCGTTCACGGTACCACGGCGCTCGCGTCGACGATCCGGATCGGGAATCGGCACCGCCGACATCAGCTTTTTCGTATAGGGATGCTGCGGATTATCGAAGACGGCAGCACGCGGCCCGATCTCGACAATCTCGCCGAGATACATGACCGCGACGCGGTGGCTGACGCGCTCGACCACAGCCATGTCGTGCGAGATGAACAGGAAGGCGAGGTTCAGGCTCTGCTGCAGATCGAGCATCAGATTGATGACCTGCGCCTTGATCGACACATCGAGCGCCGACACGCTTTCATCCGCGATGATCACCTTAGGTTCGAGCGCGAGCGCCCGCGCGATGCAGATGCGCTGGCGTTGGCCGCCCGAGAATTCATGGGGATAGCGCGACGACATGTCCGGCGAGAGCCCCACCTTCACGAGCAGATCGGCGACGGTATCGCGCGCCTGCTTCGCAGTGCCCATGCCATGTTCGAGATAGGGCTCGGCGATCGCCGCGCCCACCGTCATGCGCGGGTTGAGGCTGGCGAAGGGATCCTGGAAGATCATCTGCACGGACTTTCGCATCTCGCGCAGACCCCTCTTGTCGAGCGTCAGCAGCTCCTTGCCTTCGACGAGCACCGATCCGCTCTGCGGTTCGATGAGGCGCATGATGGCGCGGCCGGTGGTCGACTTCCCACAGCCGGATTCGCCAACAAGCGAGAGCGTCTCGCCGGCGTGAAGGTCGAAGGAGACGTTTTCGACCGCATGGACGCGGCCGCTCAGCTTGCCGAACAGGCCGGAATGGATATCGAAACGCTTGACGAGGTTTTTGACTTCCAGGATTGGGCGCTTAGTCGACACGACCGTATCGGCCACCTCGACCGGCACATCGGATTCGCCGGTCTGCGTATTGACGACAGGAAACCGCAATGGCCGCTTGTAGCTGCTCATCGAGCCGAGCACCGGCACCGCTGAAAGCAGTGCCCGCGTATAGGGATGCCTTGCCCGGAAGAAGATATCGCTTGTGATACCCGCTTCCACCTGCTCGCCGCGATACATCACCACCGTGCGATCGGCGATCTCGGCGACCACGCCCATGTCGTGGGTGATGAAGAGGACGGATGTCCCCTCCTCTTCCTGCAGCATCTTGATGAGATCGAGGATTTGCCCCTGGATCGTCACGTCGAGCGCTGTCGTAGGCTCGTCGGCGATCAAAAGCTTCGGCTTGCTCGCAAGCGCCATGGCGATCATCACGCGCTGGCGCATGCCGCCGGAGAAACGGTGCGGATATTCGTCGAAGCGAGACGAGGCCGATGGGATGCGCACCTTTTCGAGAAGCCGGATGGTCTCAGTCCGCGCCTCCGCCTTGCTCATCTTCGTATGGCAGAGCAGCGCTTCGGAAATCTGGTCGCCGATCGTGAAGAGCGGATTGAGGCTCGTCATCGGCTCCTGGAAGATCATTGCGACCTCATTGCCGCGCACCTGCCGCATCTCGCTTTCAGGCAGCGCCAGGATATCGCGGCCGCCAAGGAGAATGCGACCTTCGACGCGGCTGGAATCGGCCTGCAGAAGCCGCATGATCGAGAGCGAGGTGACGCTCTTGCCGGAGCCGGATTCGCCGACGATCGCCACCGTCTCACCCGGCGCCACCGTGAAGGAGACATCGCGAACAACCGGTTTCCATTCGCCGTCCACCAGGAACGAAGTCGTCAGTCCCTCGACGGCGAGGACGGGCTGCGCGGTCTCAATCGCCCGGGCTTGGAGGTTGGTCATGTTCGGTTCCTCTCTTCGTGCGGCAGGACCGGCCGGATCAATCCGGCCAGCGCAAGAGGCCGGCGAAGCGGCGCTTGCTGCGCTCTTCCAGCGGCGTGGCGATGATTTCGTTCGAGGCGCGGGCCTTGTCGAGCTCCTCGGCCAGACGGCTGGCGACCACCTTTTCCTGACCGGGATGTAGGTTGCACGGGTCGAGATAGAAGTAGCTGTGCTCGACTTCGTGATCGCGAACGATCACCGGCGGATTGCCGCGAGCGAGCGCATCGGCCAGATCCCAGGCCGTGATGTGGGCTTCCTGCGGCGAGAGGATCACGCGCATGCGGTCGAGCGGATTGTTGGTCGGATCCGGCTCGATCAGGGCCTTGACACCCGGACGGCCGTCGAGCGTTTCCTGCCAGAGCTTCAGGTAGCTGGTTTCGCGGGCGCGAATGCCGGCATGGTCGCGCTTCTCCCAGGCCTCAAGCGCGGCCATGACACCGTAGACGCTTTCCTTGCCAACTTTCATCCCGCGGCCGATGCCCATATTCTGCAGGAAGGCGTCGCGCACCAGTTCCTTCCTGCCGGCGACGATGCCCGAGGTTGGGCCGCCCAAGAACTTGTGGCCGGAATAGAGGACGATGTCCGCTCCCTGTTCCAGGAAGATGCGCAGATCATATTCCGAGGCGGCATCGACGATGACAGGAACGCCCTTGGCATGGGCGATTTCGCAGAATTCCTTAAGGCTCAGCATGCCGTAGTCGACGACATGGTGCGAAACGACATAAACAGCCGCCGCGGTCTTCTCGGTGATCGCATATTCCATGTGATGACGATGCGTCGACGTCGCCTGGCCGATCAGAACGACCTTGCCGCCGGCAAGACGGATCGCCTGGTCGACCGGCGCTCCATAGCTGACGACATGGCCCATCTGAACGAGAATCTCGTTCTTTTCCGGCGTCACATCCGGCAGCTTCTCGATCGCCAGAAGATTGTTGCCGGTGATCGTCGCCGCCACCGCAAGGCTGATGCCGGAGGAGCACGACGCCGTGACGAAGCCCGCTTCGGCGCCTGTCAGCCGTGCGATCACGCTGCTCGCCTTGCGCTGCAGGTCGTTGATCTCGACAAACTGCGGCAGGATGGCCGACATCGCGGCGATTGCCTCGGGAACGACGATCGAAGCGCCGAGGCTGGTCATCGTGCCCGACACGTTTATGACCGGGCGCAGGCCGATGGATGGGCGGACGTCATCTGACATATTCATCTCCAGATTTTTTGCTGTTGAAGCCTGCGGTTGCGAATTTGCCGCATCGACAGCTATGCCATAGTAATGTAATGAGTTCTCGAATTTGGTATGGGAGCCGCAGCTTGGACACGAACACATCATCCGTCGATTACTCCGATGAACGCGATCTCGAGAGTGGTGCGAAGACGCCCCGCCGGTCGCGGGTCAGCGGCATCGACCGTGCTCTTCAGGTGATCGACTACCTCTACGAGACCGGCGCCCCTGCCGGCGTCTACGCCATCGCCAAGGCCGTAAAGGCGCCGCTTTCGACCGTCTACGTGATCGTCGACGACCTCGTCGAAAAGAACATGCTCACCCGCAATGCCGACGGCACCGTTTGGCTGGGAGCGCGACTTTATCATTACGGGCTCGCCTATGCGCGCTCGCTGGATTTCATGAGCATCGCCACCCACGAAATGCACGACCTTTGCCGCCAGGCCGGGGAAACCGTGCAGGTCTGCGGTCGCGATGGCGACCATATGCTCGTTCTCGCCATGGCCGACGGTCCGAGCCATTTCCAGGTGGCCTCGCGCGTCGGTACCCGTGTCCCGCTGAACTGGACGGCGTCCGGCCGGCTGCTGGTCGGCCACCTCGCCGAAGCCGAACGCATCGAGCTTTTCAGGCGCTGTGCCCGCTCCTCGCCGACTGGACGCGCCGAGATCGACCCGGACACGCTGTCTGCGGCGGCCGCCACCGCTTTCGAAACGCGGCTCTCGATCCAGGCGGGAGAATCGGACTATGCGGTGGCCTGCATCGCCTCGCCGATCTGCGATCGTGACGGAAAGTGCGTTGCCACGATTTCCATCGTGCTGCCCGAGCAAAAAGCCTTTTCCGACGAGAGCCACTACACCTCGCAGGTCATGGCCTCGGCGGAGAAGATCGAAAAGCTGATGGGCTGGCGCAGCCATTGAGGTCCTTTTCCTCTTAGAACAATTCCAGGAAAAGTGTGAAACGGTTTTCCGTTCGGAATTGCGTAAAAACAAAGAGCTAGAGCGGTTCCGCGATTCCATGAAAAGCTGAACCGCTCTAGTCGTGCAAGGCGACGATCGCCTCAATCTCCACGGTGATATTGCCCGGCAGCGAGCCGAAACCGACGGCGGAACGTGCATGCTGGCCGGCGTCGCCAAACACATCGATGAAGAGATCCGAACAGCCGTTGATGACGCTCGGATGTTCTCCGAATTCCGGCACGGCATTGACCATGCCGAGCAGTTTCACGACGCGCTTCACGCGCGAAAGATCGCCGAGCGCATCGTGCATGACGGCGATCAGATTGATGCCCGTCAGCCGGGCGTGCTTGTAGGCCTCGCCGACGCCGACATCGGCGCCGACCTTGCCCGCATGCAAATAACCATCGGCTTCCCGCGGCCCCTGGCCGGAAAGATAGAGCATGTTGCCTTCACGCACATGCGTCACGAAATTGGCGATTGGCGGCGGCGACGGCGGAAGCTCGATGCCGAGCGAGGCGAGCCGCTGGTAGGGCGCGCTCTGCATTTTGCCGGCGGATGCTGGAGACTGGTTCACGCAAACTCCTGTCATGCGATTTTCTGATTAGATCCGGCTCTCACCGGTAGGAATAACCGTGGCTGTGGCGGACGAGCCTGCGGGCTCTCGGGATGTAGCGGCTGGCAGCGATGGCCTCGGTGCCGATCACAGCGAAGCGCGGCTCGAACAGCTTGTTCAGAATGGAAACATCGCCGTTCGAGTCGGTGGCTTCCAGCTCTGAATCGACAAGATCGAAGATCGTGAACTCGGCCTCGGCGCCGACGGAAAGCCGGTTTTCCATCGAGAGCTTGATGACCGAAGCCGGTGCATGGGTGACGGCCTCGACGACCTTGTCGAAAGGCATGCCGACGGAAAGCAGCTTCGACATCGTCGTCGCCAGATCCCAGACCGGGAAATTCATCGAATGGCCGTGCAGATCGGTCGAGATCGAGAACGGCAACAGGCCGCGCTTGATCGCAGCCTCAGCCACCTTGAACGAGAAGGACGCGCCGCCATGGCCGATATCGAGCCGAATGCCTTCGCCGGCGCAACGCTCGGCAAGATTGAAGAGATCTTCGTCCTCCATGATGCTGCTGCCGGCCTTGCCGTTGAAGCAGTGGGTGACGACGTCGCCCGGGCCGAGGATCTCCAGAACCTCATCATAGAGGGCTGGCGGTTCGCCGACATGCACCATCATCGGAACCTTTAGGATCTTGGCGATCTTCTTGCCGAGCTTGACCGGAGTGACGCCCCAGGAACCGGTGATCACATGACTGGCGCGCACTTTGATGCCGACGATGTGCTCGCTGTTTTCAGCATAGACCTCAAGAATGCGGTCGAGGTCGATATCGCGGATGTCCCTAAGCTCCGCCACGCGATTGCAGGCTACGAGACCGATGGAGCCGAGGTTCAGAAAGGCCTTGATGCGCTCTTTCGAGGGCTCGATGATGTATTCGCGGAAGCCATGAAAATTGGCTTCGCCGGCCGATCCGGCATCGACCAGCGTGGTGACGCCGCGCTCTGCGCCGCATTCCGACGGACGGATCGAGATATCCGTGCCGCCATGCCAGATATGGACATGCAGATCGACCCAGCCCGGCGAGATCCAGGCGCCCTTGCCGTCGATGCGTTGTACGTCGCCTGCGGCGGCAAGCTCGCGGCCAATCTCGGCGATCCGGCCGTTTGCGTCGACGAGAATGTCGACCGCGCCGCTCGGAGCGCCGGCACCGAAAGCCATGGGCTTCACATTGGTGATGAGGAGCGGCTTCATCGCCTTGTCAGCGGAAGACATGGATTACAAATCCTTTCTGAGTCTTGGATCGAGAATATCCCGCAGCCCGTCGCCGACCATCTGCAGCGAGAGCACGGAAAGGATGATGGCAAAGCCGGGAAAGAGCGTCATCCAGTCGGCCTGTCCGATATATTGCCGGCCCGCAGCGATCATCGTTCCCCAGGTCGGGATTTCTGGGCTGACGCCGAGGCCAAGGAAGGAGAGCCCCGCCTCGGCGAGCATCGCATTCGCAAAGAGGAACGTTCCCTGGACCAGGATCGGCGAGAGCAGGTTGCGCAGCACATGCCGCGTCATGATGTGCGGCGTCGAAATGCCGAGCGCCTTTGCGGCTTCCACATAGGGCAATTCGCGGATCACCAATGTCGAGGCTCGCACGATGCGCGCCAGCCGCGGTGCATAGACGATCGAGAGCGCGATGATGACGGTCGCAAGTGAAGGGCCGAGGGCTGCGACCAACGCGATCGCCAGCAGGATGTCCGGAAAGGCCATCATCGCGTCGATCAGGCGGGCGATCGGTGCATCGAGCTTCTTGAAGAAGCCGGCGAGCAGGCCGAGCGTCACGCCGATGATGGCCGAAAGCGCAACCACCGCCGCGCCCACCAGCAGCGACAGGCGCCCTGCATAGATGGTCCGTGAGAAGATATCGCGACCGAACTCGTCCGTGCCGAAGAAGAAGGTGCCGCTCGGTGGCTTCAGCCGGTTGACGATCGAAAGCTTCGACGGCGAGTAAGGCGCAATCCACGGCGCCAGCGCTGCAAGCAGCACGAAGATGGCGAGGATCAGCACGCCAACGGCCACAGTCCTGCGCTTCAGCAAACGCCGGAAGAATTTGCTGCGCTCTGTCTGTATGGGCTTTGAAGTAATATCGGCCATCAGTAGCGCACCCTCGGATCGACCAGCAGATAGAGCATGTCGATCGCAAAATTGATCAGCACGTAGAGCGCGGCGATGACCAGCAAGGCGCCCTGGATGACCGGATAGTCGCGGCGAAGCACCGCGGAAACCACGAGATTGCCGACGCCCGGCAAGCCGAAGACGGTCTCGGTGACCACCGCGCCGGAAATCAGCACGGCGGCGGTCAGGCCGATGACGGTCAGGATCGGGATCAGTGCATTCTTCAACGCGTGCTTCAGGACGACACGGCGCTCGATCAGGCCCTTGGCCCGGGCGGTGCGAATATAGTCGTCACCGAGCACGTCAAGCATCGAGGCGCGGGTGAAGCGCAGGATCAGCGCCGAGGAAACGATGCCGAGCGCGAAGGCGGGCAGCGTCAGATGATACATGCGGTCGAGGAAGCTCGATCCGGGCCCGCCATAGCCGGACACCGGAAAAAGGTTGAAGCGGACGGCGAAGAACTGCATCAGGATGAGGCCGAGCCAGAAGCTCGGAATGCTGGCGGCGAGCATTGCGACCGTCGTTGCTGCCTGATCGACCAGGGAGCCGCGACGATAGGCGGCATAGATGCCGATCGGCAGGGCAATCGCGCTGGCGATCAGCAGCGAGAACACCGTCAGGAAGAAGGTCGGTTCGGCACGGTCGAACAATGCCGCCGTCACCGGCTGATTGAGGAAGATCGACTGACCGAGATCGCCCTTCAGGAGCTGGCCGATGTAATAGACGTATTGGACGAGAAGCGACTGGTCGAGGCCGAGTCGGGTTCGAAGTTCAGCGATATCCTGCGGTGTCGCATCCGGTCCGAGCATAACGGCGGCCGGATCGCCGGGCGTCACGCGCACGATCACGAAGACGATCGTGACGACGAGAAACATCACGACGATCATGCCGAACAGGCGCTGTAGGATGTAACGTATCATGAATGTCCGATCCTCAGGACAAGGGGAAAAGGCCGGCTGCAGAGCAACCAGCCTCGTGCATCACCGTTACTTCTTGATCGAAGCATTCCAGAAATAGGGCCAGGGGGCCGGATTGACACCTTCAAGCTTGGTCGATTCCGCAGCAAGCGCATTGAAATCACCAATTTTCATGAATGGGGCATCGGCATAAATGGCCTTCTGAACGTCTGCCCAGAGTGCCACGCGCTTGTCCGGATCGACCTCTGAGGTGAAGGCATCGACTGCCGCCTTGCGGGCCGGCGTATCCCACCAGCCAGGCGAGCTGGTCGAAAGCGAGCCGATCAGCGCCGGTTCGGGCAGGAAGGGGCTATGGGTGATGTAGATATCCCAGAGCTTCGGATCGGTGCGGCGCTGGGTCAGCGTGGCCCAATCGACCACCTGCAAGTCGACGTTGAAGCCTGCCATCTTCAGATATTCGGCCGCAACCTGGGCCATCTTGTAGTGGAACTCGTACTGGCGGCTGGTGAGGATGCGAAGCGGCTCGCCATTGTAGCCCGCCTTCTTCAATGCCTCGGCCGCACCTTCCGGGTCGGCGACGTTATAGGCACCCTCCACGCCGGCGTCGGTATGCCAGGAATAGGCTTCAGGATAGATATCACCGTCAAGCGTGTAGAAATCCGTGCTGCCGAAGGCGGCGGCCAACATGTCCTCCATGCTGAGCGCCTGACGGATCGCCTTGCGGATTTCGATATTCTTGTTGATGCCGTCCTTCGTATTGAAGACGAAGACCGGATAGCCGAAGGGCTTCAGCATGACCGGCTGCGATGCGGTCGATCCCTTCAGCTTGTCGAAAGATTCGACCGGAATGGAGTCGACATAATCATATTGACCGGAAACGGCTGCCTCGACGCGGGTATTCGGATCGGGAACCGGGACGAAGCGGATCTCGTCGAGATACTGGTGACGCGCGCCGCCGTATCCATCGCTCTCGCCATCGCGCGACTTGTAGCCGTCAAAGCGCACGAGCTGGATATATTGGTCCGCCTTGCGTTCCTTCAGCATGTAGGGACCGGTTCCGACGAATTCCTTCATCGGCTCGTCCTGCTTCTCGGCCGGAATGATGATCGCGGCCGAATTGTTGAAGGCAAGCAGCGAGGTCAGCGGCGCATAGGGCTGCTTGAGCGTGATCTTGACCGTTGCCGGATCGATCGCCGCGATGGAATCGATGAAGCCGGCCGCCTGCTTGCCGCGCGAGGCGATCTTCGTCCAGCGGTTCAGGGAGGCCACGACATCTTCCGATGTCATGTCGGTATTGTCGTGGAACTTGATGCCGGTCCTGAGCTTGATGGTATAGGTTTTTCCATCAGCACTGATTTCAGGCAGGCTTTCGGCCAGAAGCGGCGTCACCTTCCAATTCTTGTCGAACGTATAGAGCGTCTCAAAGATGTGCTGCGTCACGATGCCGACGAGATCGGCCGTCGACGACATCGGATCGAGCGTCGGCGGCTCGCCGATCGTCGCGACATTGATGACGCCGCCCTTCTCCTGCGCCATGAGCGCGGAAGGCAATGCGACGAGCGCTGTTCCAAGAAGGAATGCAAGTACAGTTTTCATGCGGATACTCCCATTTAATGTTCCACAATTATGTTATACTGGCTTTTATAATAGAATAGCGAACAGGAGAGGCCTGTCAATCGGGAAAGATGAAACGCTTCGACGGCGCCGCCACAGTCGATCAAATGCGTAAGAACAGCGATTTCGATGTGACGGTCGCAGCTCAGGCCCATGCGACGAACGTCCTGAGCGGCGGGTTCGTGAGGCCGGAAGGGTTCAGGAAATGGCTGGAGCGAGCGGCTTTTCCGGACTTGGGCGGTTGCCGTCCGTTCGGCAGGGCCCAACCGAGCGGCGCTCGATGATCCGCGAGGCGATACAGATGCGCCGGGCCGGCGCATTGGGCAGACGCGGAGACTCGATGCGTTCGAGAAGCAGCCTGAGACCGGCGGCTCCTATCTCCTGCCCCTCGACGCGAACGGTCGTCAGCTGCGGCGATATCTGCGTTGCCGGAGAAAAATCGCCGAAGCCAACAACGGAAATATCATCAGGTATCCGATAACCGAGCGCCAGCAGTTCCGAGACGACGGTCAGGGCAAGGCCGTCATGGGCGCAGAAGAAGGCAGTCGGATTCACGCCCCTGTCCCTCAATGCCCTGAAGGCACCGACAAAGCCGCCCTGCTCCTCGAACTGCATGACATGCAGCGACACGTCGGAGTGCCGCTCGGCAATCTCGCGTGCGCCGTAGAAACGCTCCAGGCGGCCGCGATAGCCGGGCGTGCCGTGAACATAGGCAATCGTACGATGGCCAAGGCCGATTAGATATTGAGTAACTGCCTGGCCGCCTTCGTGATCGGTACCGGTCACCTGATCGGCCTGTTCAAGCGCTTCCACCCAGCCGCACCGGACGACCGGAACGCCCTTGGCCTCGGCGGCTTCTATCGCCTGCCGATCGTGCGGTCCGACGAGGATCAGGCCGGCGCTCACATCGGCGAGATCGGAAATACTCTCAGGACTATGCGTCCAGCGGATGCGCAAAGGCTGACCAAGCCTTTGTGCCTCGCGCTGCACGCCATTCTGCATCTGCATGTAAAGCTCGCTGTTGACGACATCGATATCGTGAAAGACGAGAGTGATGTCGCGCACTTCAGGCTGCGAGAGCGGTTTGCTGTAGCCGAGGCGCCGCGCCGTCTCCCTGATGCGCTCGCGCGTCTCCTCGCTCACGCCGCTCTTGCCCGCGAGCGAGCGCGAGACGGCATATTTCGAGAGGCCGACCTCCTCGGCGATCCTCTGCAAAGTGACGCGATCCTTATTCTTCATCCAACTGCCTTCTTACGATTTTCCGGCTGCGATAGCACCACAAGCACCGGCAGGATACAAAAATCGCTCCTAATACAACATAACACTTTACCTAACAAATGCAAAAATATATTTCTTTTGATATCCAAACCTCGAAGGAAAATAAACATAAGGGTTTGGCTATCTTGGAGGAGACCCTATGATCAAGCTGAGACGTCGTGCGTTTCTGGCCGGGACTTCGGCCGCCCTTATTCTGCCGGCCCTGCCGTCTTTCGCCCTGGATTACCAGGAAGCCGATATTCTGAAGGAAAAGGTCAAAAGCGGAGCACTGCCGCCCATCAAGGACCGTCTGCCGGAAAACCCGCTCGTCATCAAGCCGGTGGAAAGCGTCGGCAAATATGGCGGCGACTGGAACATGGCATTGGTCGGAGGCGGCTCGCTCTCCATGCTTTTCCGCTATCAGGCCTATGAACCGCTGCTGCGCTATACGCCGGACTGGTCGGGCGTGACGCTCAACGTTGCCGAATCTTTCGAAGGTGACGCGGATTCGAAGGTCTATACGATCCGCCTGCGCAAGGGCATGAAATGGTCCGACGGTCAGCCTTACACCACGGCAGACATCAAGTTCTGGTACGACACCGTGCTCACCGATGATCGTGTCGCCTTCGTCGGCCAGAATCACTGGAAGTCGCGCGGCAAGCCGGCCACGCTCGAGATCGTCGACGAGCAGACTTTCAAGGTTATCTTTGCGGAACCTAACGGTTTGTTTCCGTTGCAGGTAGCCTGGTCCAATCTCGACCAGACGACACGCTGCCCGAAGCACTATCTCGAGCAGTTCCACATCGATTACAATCCGAAAGCCAACGACCTTGCCAAACAGCGCGGCTTCGACAGCTGGATCGCTTCCTTCCAGAGTGCGGCCGGCTTCCAGGACGACAATGCCTTCTTCCTGAACTCGTCGAAGAAGCCCTGCCTGCATGCCTGGATGTTCACGATCGCGCCGGGCGAAAACACCGAGCGCGCCGTTGCCGAACGCAATCCCTATTACTGGAAGGTCGATACCGCCGGAAACCAGCTCCCCTACATGGATCGCATCGTCTACCAGATGGTCGCCGATCCGCAGGTTCTGCTTTTGAAGGCCATGCAGGGCGAAATCGACCTGATGGACCAGTATATCGCCACGCCGAACAACAAGTCGGTGCTCTACGATGCGCGTGAACAGGGTGGCTATGATTTCTACACGCTGACCTCGACCGAAGCCAATGTCATGTGCTTCATCCTGAACCTGAACCACAACGACGAGACGAAGCGGAAGCTCTTCCAGAACAAGAATTTCCGCGCAGCGCTTTCGACGGCTCTCGACCGGCAGTCGCTGATCGATGCCGTTCTGGTCGGCCAGGGCGCGCCGGCGCAACCTTCGATCAAGCAGGGTGATCCGCTCTACAACGAACAGCTCGCCACGCAATTCACGGCCTATGATGTCGACAAGGCCAATGCCATGCTTGACGAGATCGTGCCCAAGCGCGACGACCAGAATTTCCGGCTCGACGATCAGGGACGCCGTTTGACAATCATCTTCGAGATCGATCAGGCGCGCGCCGTCTTTCTCGATCTCTTCCAGCTCATCATTCCGATGTTCCAGGCGGTCGGCATCGATGCGCAGATGCGCAGCATGGACCGCTCGCTTTGGGAAACACGCGTCCGCCAGGGCCGCGATTTCGACGCGACTGGGCACCAGTTCGGAGCCAATGGCGGCCTCGCGGCGATGCTCGATCCGCGCTACTACGTGCCCACCGACAACAATGCGATGTATGCGCCCGGCTGGCAGCTCTGGTACCGCGACCGCGAAAACAAGAATGCAATCGAGCCACCGGAAGAAACGAAGAAGCAATTCGAACTTTACAACAAGCTGGTGGCGACCTCGGATCCTGCCCGCCAGGCAGAGATCATGAAGGAGATCCTGCAGTCCGCCGCCGATAACTTCTACGTCTTCGGGATTTCGCAGCCGCCGGATGGCTACGGTATCGTCAAGAACAACATGAAGAACATCACGCGGACCATGCCGAACTCCTTCGGCTGGCCGACGCCTGCCCCGACCATGCCGGAGCAGTTCTACAAGGCCTGAGCCGCTCAGGAAACCAACTGAAATTGAAGCGCCGGCCTTTGCGGCCGGCGCCACGGTTCCCTTTTGCCTTGGAGCGTCTCAGCTTTTCATGGAAACGCTAACCCGCTCTAACTTTTTGTTTTTGCGCAATTCCCGACGGAAAACCGCTTCGCACTTTTCCTGAAATTGCTCCTAGAGATGGATGGACAGAATGCTCGACGCCAGGAAACAGAACACCGATACGCTGAGAACCCCCGACTGGTTCAGGACCGCAACGCGGTGGACGCAGCTCACCTTCGTCGAGGACGATCCAGAGAAATACGATCCGGCCTTTTGGATCGACGTGTTCAAGCGCACGAAATCCAACGCGGTCTGCCTCAGCGCGGGCGGCTACATTGCCTACTATCCGAGCGAGATTCCCTATCACCATGTCAGCAAATATCTCGGGGATAAGGACATCTTCGGGGCGCTGGTCGATGCGGCGCGCAAGCTCGACATGCATGTCATGGCCCGAGTCGATCCGCACGCCATCCACGACGATGCCGCAAAGGCCCATCCCGAATGGGTGGCGATCGATGTCAATGGCAAGCCTCGCCGCCACTGGGCCTTTCCCGACGTCTGGGTCACCAACGCCTATGGCGACTACAACACCGTCTTCATGCCCGAGGTGGTGAAGGAGATCGTCCGCAAATACGACATCGACGCAGTCTTCGCCAACCGCTGGCAGGGGCATGGCGTCGATTACAGCGAGGACAGCGCCCGCCGCTTCAAGGACATGTTCGGCCACGCGCTGCCGAAAGCGTCTGACGCCGGGGATCCTGCCTGGCAGGCCTGGGTGCAGTGGCGTCGCCGGGTGCTGACCGACATGATCGCGCAATGGGACGACGCGGTGAAGGCGATCCGCCCGCATGCGAGCTTCATCCCGAACATGGGCGGCGCCTCGCTGATGGAATTCGACCTTTCGGTCATCGCCAGGCATTGCCCTTTCCTAGTCGTCGACCATCAGGGCCGCCGCGGCGTCGAGCTCGGCTGGTCGGCCGGCCGCAACGGCAAGCGCATTCGCGCCACCTTCCCCGACCGGCCCGTCGTGCTCATCACCTCGATCGGCCCGGAGGAAGAGTATCGCTGGAAGGACGCGGTCACCTCCGGCGAGGAGATGCAGCTCTGGATCAATGACGGCACGGCACACGGCCTCTATGCCTGGTTCACCAAGTTCAATGGCGTCGTTCCCGACAAGCGCTGGGTCGAGCCGGTCGCCGATTCCTTCGCGCTGCAGGCGGCAATCGAGCCGGTGATCGAAAGCATGAAGCCGACAGCCGAGATCGCCGTCATCGACCCGTCGACGACGCTGCGTCACTGGGCGCCGGAAGAACGCCCGAGCGCCGAGAAGCACGATCTCGGCTTCTATCATGCCCTGGTCGAAGCGCGGCTACCCTTCGAACTTCTCTCCGATCAGGTGCTGACGAAGGATAATCTCGATCGCTTCAAGCTGATCGTGCTCGCCAATGTCTCGTGCCTCTCGGATGCGCAATGCGAGGCGATCCGCGGCTATGTCGACCGCGGCGGCAGCATCGTTGCAGCCTATGAGACCTCGCTTCGTGACGAGCTCGGCAAGAAACGCGCGAATTTCGGCCTCGCTGACGTTCTCGGCGCAAGCTTCGTTTCGGGACCGCGCGGTATCGTCAAGAATACCTATGTGGCGCTCTCCGGCGATCACCCTGTCAATGCCGGCTATGACGGCGCCGGCCGCATCATGGGCGGCACGCGGCTCCTGGATGTCGAACCCGGCGCCGGTGCGACGACGCCCTTCCTCTACGTTCCCGATTTCCCGGATCTGCCGATGGAGGAAGTCTATCCGCGCGAGGAGCCGAAAGGGGCGGCCGTCATCGCGCGTGAAACCGGCAAGGGCGGACGCACGGTCTACATTCCCTGGAACATCGGGGAGATCTTCTGGGAAGTCATGGCAGTCGATCATGCCCGCCTGATCGCCAATGCGGTGCGCTGGGCACTTGGCAAGACGCCGCGCGTCACGGTCGCGGGCCAGGGTGTCGTCGATCTCGCCTTGCGTGAGAACTCTTCTGGTGTTGCCCTCAGCCTTTTCAACCTGACCAATCCGATGATGCTGAAGGGCCCGATCCGCGAGAATTTTCCGCTGGCGGCGCAGAGAATTTCGTTCGAAATTCCTGAAGGCAAATCGGTGGCGAAGGCATGGCTCGTCGTCGCCGACCGCGCCGCGTCCTTCAGCGTCAAGGACGCGAGGGCATTGGTGGAGGTGCCCGGCATCGAAAGACTGGAGGTCGTGCATCTCACCTGGAAGTGAGATTGGAGGAGTGCACCCGGTCCAGGGACCGGGTGCGGAAAGAGGTGGTCCGCGGAAGCGCCGGAAGCGGCGCTCCCAACGGGAGGAACTATCCGATGCTTGGCTATATCTTCAAGCGCGTGCTTTACATGATCCCGACGCTGTTCGGCATGTCGCTGATCTCGTTCCTGATCATTCAGCTGCCGCCGGGCGATTACCTGACCTCGATGATCGCCACGATGAGCGACAGCGGCCAGACGGTCGACCCGGCCCAGATCGAGCGGCTGAAGACGATCTACGGCTTCGACGATCCCTTCTACGTCCAGTATTTCAAATGGATCTGGGGCATCCTCAGCCGCGGCGACTTCGGCTACTCCTTCGAATGGAACCAGCCGGTGGCGGGCCTCATCTGGGGCCGCATGGGCTCGACCCTGGTGATCTCGCTGCTGAGTCTCCTCTTTGTCTGGGTCGTGGCGCTCCCGATCGGCATCTATTCGGCCGTGCGCCGCCACTCCGTCGGCGACCACGTCTTCACCTTCTTCGGCTTCATCGGCCTGGCGGTGCCCAATTTCATCCTGGCGCTGATCCTGATGTATGTCGCCTATAAATATCTTGGCCAGAGCGTCGGTGGGCTGAACTCTCCCGAATTTGCCGACGCGCCCTGGACGCTTGCTAAGGTCGGAGACTTCCTGGCCCATCTCTGGATCCCGATCATCATCATCGGGGCATCGGGAACCGCCGCCCTGATCCGCATCCTGCGGGCGAACCTGACCGATGAATTGCACAAGCCCTATGTCATCACCGCCCGCGCCAAGGGCCTGCCGGAATACAAGGTCATTCTGAAATATCCGGTGCGGATTGCGCTCAATCCCTTTGTATCCGCGATCGGCTGGGTGCTGCCGCATCTTGTTTCCGGTGTCACGATCACAGCCATCGTCCTGAACCTGCCGACGGCCGGACCATTGCTCTTCCGCGCATTGGTCTCCCAGGACATGTATCTCGCCGGCAGCTTCATCCTCCTGCTCAGCGCGCTGACGCTCGTCGGGATGCTCGTGTCGGACCTCCTGCTTGCGCTGCTCGATCCGCGCATTCGCTTCAATTGAGGGCGATACGATGAGCACACACGACACCTTTGGAACGCATGCAGGCCGGGTTCACGTCGTTGCCGACGGGCCCTCGATCAGCCCGCTGAAGCAGGGCAAGGCGGTCTCGACCGCCGCTATCGGCCCATGGCGGCTGATCGCCGGCAAACTCGTCCGCCAAAAGGTCGCCATGACGGCGGGCATCATCATCCTGATCCTCTACATGATCGGGCTTTTCGCCGAATTCCTCGCCCCTGCCCTGCCGGCGACCTCGCGGCCGCAATACACCTATGCGCCGCCGCAGTCCCTCGCCTTCTTCGTCACAAAACCGGACGGCAGCACGGCATTCAATTTCCATGTCAAAGGCTACAAGGTGGAGATCGACAAGGTGGCGCTGCGCCGGACTTTCGTCGTCGACGACACCAAGGTCGTACCGGTCGGCCTTTTCGTCAAAGGTCCCGCCTATAAACTTTGGGGCCTCATCCCCTTGAACCGGCATCTGATCGGGCCGATCAATCCCAATGATCCGATGTATCTGCTTGGCGCCGACCGTCTCGGGCGCGACGTCTTCTCGCGGCTGATCTACGGCACGCGCATTTCCATGTCGATCGGCCTCGTCGGCGTTGCCATTTCACTGATCCTTGGCGTCGTGCTCGGCTCGATTTCGGGTTTCTACGGCGGATGGGTCGACACACTTATCCAGAGGATGATCGAGGTGGTAAGCGCCATGCCGACAATCCCGCTCTGGCTCGGGCTCGCCGCCGCGATCCCGCTGACATGGTCGCCTGCCAACGTCTATTTCGTCATCACCATCATCGTCTCGCTGCTCGGCTGGACGAGCCTGGCGCGCGAGGTACGCGGACGCTTCCTGGCACTGCGCAGCGAGGACTTCGTCGTAGCGGCCAAGCTTGACGGATCGAGCGAGGCACGACTGATCTTCCGCCATATCCTGCCGTCACTGACGAGCCATATCCTCGCTGTCGTCACGCTCGCAGTCCCGACGATGATTGTCGCCGAGACTTCGCTGTCTTTCCTCGGCATCGGCCTCAAGCCGCCGGTGGTGAGCTGGGGCGTGCTGCTGCAGGATGCACAGAACATCCGCACGGTCGCAACCGCACCCTGGCTGCTGATCTGGCCGGCGCTCGCGGTCGTCGTCGCCGTTCTCTCCTTCAACTTCTTCGGTGACGGACTTCGCGACGCCGCCGACCCTTACGACAATTGAGGAGAAAGCCATGACGGAACTTGCCGATGACGTCGTGCTTTCGGTCAGAAACCTGTCGATTGATTTCAAGCTGCGCACGCACATCCTGCATGCGGTCGAAAATGTCAGCTTCGACCTCAAGAGCGGTCAGACCCTCTGCCTCGTCGGCGAAAGCGGCTCGGGCAAGAGTGTGACCGCACGCTCTCTGCTCCAGATCGTCGACAGGCCGGGTAGGATCGTCGGCGGAAGCATCCTGCTCCGGCAGGGCGAAGGGGCAACCGAAATCACGACGCTCGATCCGTCCGGGCGAGCGATGCGATCGATCCGCGGCCGTCGTATCGGCCTCGTTTTCCAGGAACCGATGAGCTCGCTTTCGCCCGTCCATACGATCGGCTCACAGATCGTCGAGGCGATCCGGCTCCACAGCAATCTCGACAAGAAGGCCGCGCGGGAACGGATGGTCGAACTGTTGCGGCAGGTCGAAATTCCCAATCCGGACAGGATGGCCGACCGCTATACGTTCGAATTCTCCGGCGGCATGCGCCAGCGCGCCATGATCGCCATGGCGCTTGCCGGCGATCCGGATATCCTGATCGCGGACGAGCCGACGACGGCCCTCGATGTCACCACGCAGGCGGAAATCCTGGATCTCATCAAACGTCTGCAGGTCGGGCGTGGCATGGCCATGCTGCTGATCACGCATGACATGGGCGTGGTTGCGGAAGTCGCCGACGAGGTCGCCGTCATGCGTTTTGGCCGGATCGTCGAACGTGGCCCCGTTGACGCCATCTATCATGCGGCTGGCCACCCCTATACGCGCCAGCTGCTTGCCTCGACCTTGAAGCTCACCCATCATCAGGATGGCAAGGCGCCAGCGGCGGCAAAACTCGTGGAGGGACCACAGCCGATCCTCTCGGTGCGCAACCTGAACAAGATCTTCGGCTGGCCAGGCAAGCAGAATGCTCTGCGTGCCGTCGACGGTGCAAGTTTCGACCTCTATCCCGGCGAAAACCTCGGCATCGTCGGCGAGAGCGGCTCCGGCAAGACGACGCTCGGCAGGCTGATCCTGCGCACCGTGGAGCCCAGCTCCGGCACGATCACCTACCGCAGCAATGACGGTCACGAGATTGATGTGACCGGGCTCGACAAGCGCGGTCTGAGGAATTTCCACCGCGAAGTGCGGCTGGTCTTCCAGGATCCCTTCGCCTCGCTCAATCCGCGCATGACCGTCAAGGAAGTGATCGGCGATCCGCTGATCGTCAATGGTCTCGCCAAGGGCAAGGCGCTGGAAGATCGCGTCGCCGAGCTGATGCGGCTGGTCGGTCTCGATCCGCTCGCGATGGAACGCTACCCGCATGCCTTTTCCGGCGGGCAGCGGCAGCGCATCGGCATTGCACGTGCTCTTGCACTCGATCCGCGCATCATCATAGCCGACGAAGCAACCTCCGCACTCGACGTCTCGATCCGCAGCCAGATCCTCGATCTCCTGCTCGATATCCGTCGGCGGCTGAATCTGAGCTTTATCTTCATTTCGCATGACATCTCCGTCGTGCGCTATTTCTGCGACCGTGTCGCCGTCATGCATCGCGGCAAGATCGTTGAAATCGGCGAGGCCGAACAGATCTGCACCGTGCCGCAGGAGGCTTATACCAAGAGCCTCATCTCCGCCGTTCCCAATCCAGACCCGCGCGACAAGCGCATGCTGCATCGGCATCGCTTCGTCGCCCCGGCAAACTGAGGAGAATTTCTTGCCCCGTTTTTCCGCCAATCTCTCGTTTCTGTATCAGGAGCTGCCGTTCCTGGATCGCTTCGCGGCCGCTGCCCGCGATGGCTTCGCAGCGGTCGAATATCTCGGCCCCTATGAGGCGCCGAAGGAGACCGTCGCCGCCATGCTCAGGGAGCACGGCCTGACACAGGCGCTGTTCAACGTGCCCTCCGGCAACTGGGCCGGCGGCGAGCGCGGCATTGCCTGCCTGCCCGACCGGATAGCGGAATTTCGCGACGGGATCGCGCTGGCGCTGGATTATGCCAAGGCGCTCGGTTGCAAACAGCTCAACGTCATCGCCGGGCTGGTCCCCAAGGATGCCGATCCGGTCACGCTGGAACAGGTGCTGGTCGATAACCTGAAATATGCCGGGCCGCGGCTCGCTGATGCCGGCATCAAGCTTTTGATCGAGCCGATCAACCGGCGTGACATTCCCGGCTTCTTCCTGTCGACCACTGATCATGCCGAGCGCATCCTCGACAAGGTCGGCTCCGACAACCTACTCATCCAGTACGATTTCTACCATATGCAGATCATGCAGGGCGACCTGATGCCGACCTTCACGCGGCTCAAGGACAAAATCGCCCATGTACAGATCGCCGACAATCCCGGCCGGAACGAACCCGGCACGGGCGAGATCAACTATGGCTTCATCCTGCCCGAGCTCGATCGTCTCGGCTACGCCGGCTGGGTCGGCTGCGAATACAAGCCGAAGGCCGGCACCAGCGAGGGGCTCGGATGGATGGCGCCGTACCGCAAGGGAGGACAGCAATGAACATCGGCTTTATCGGACTGGGCGTCATGGGACGCCCGATGGCGGAGCACCTGATCGATGCCGGCCACACGTTGCATCTGAGTCGGGTAAAGGAGGCCTCGCAGCATCTCGTCACCAAAGGTGGGCGAGCGGCGCCAAGTGCCAAGGCGGTGGCAGAAGCCTCTGATATCGTCATCCTGATGCTGCCGGATACGCCCGATGTCGAGGCGGTGCTGTTTGGCAACGACGGGGTTGCGGCCGGGCTCGCCCCGGGCAAACTCGTCATCGACATGAGCTCGATCTCGCCGGTCGCTACGAAAGGCTTTGCCAAGCGGATCGAGGCACTCGGCTGCGATTATCTCGATGCACCGGTTTCCGGCGGCGAGGTCGGTGCCAAGGCGGCGTCGCTGACGATCATGGTCGGCGGCAAGGAAAGAGCCTTCGACCGGGCGAAGCCGCTGTTTGAAAAGATGGGTAAGAATATCACCTTGGTCGGCGGCGTCGGCGACGGTCAGACGGCCAAGGTCGCCAATCAGATTATCGTGGGCCTCACCATTGAGGCTGTCTCGGAGGCGCTGCTGTTCGCCAAACGGGCCGGCGCCGATCCGGCCAAAGTACGAGCCGCGCTGATGGGCGGCTTTGCCGCCTCGCGCATCCTCGAGGTGCATGGCGAGCGCATGGTCAAGCAGACCTTTGAGCCGGGCTTCCGCATCCACCTACACCGCAAGGACCTGACGCTCGCCGTCGATGCTGCCCGCGCCCTCGACCTGGCGCTGCCCAACACCGCCGCAACCCAGCAGCTGATGAACGCCGCCATCGCCAATGGCGACGGCGAGCGCGACCATTCCGCGCTCATCCGAACCCTGGAACTCCTCGCTGGAGGACCACGCTAGACAGGACGCCTTTCAGAAACCTCGGACCAAAACCTGACCGCCACGGACCGGATCGATCCTCCGGACGGCGAAGCTTTGTCCGAAACAAAGATTGAAGAAGGACAGGACATGCTCAGAAACGATATCCAATTTCCCTATGGCGCCGTCTATTTCCGCAAGTCGAACCCGCCCAGGGAAGACTGGGAGCGCGACTATGGCGTCGCTGCCGAAGACGGCATCAACATCTTCCGCCACTGGTTCATGTGGAGCGCGATCGAAGTCGCCCCTGGCGTCTACGACTGGGAAGAATATGACCGGCAGATGGACCTTGCCGCAGCCAACGGCATCAAAACGGTGATTGCCGAGCTCATCCATGCCGTGCCTGACTGGGCGGTGCGCAAATATGCCCATGCCCTGCAGATCAATGCCGACGGCAGCAAGCTCGGCTCCTACATGGGCGTTTCGGCCGCGACAGGCGGCTTCTCCAACAATGGCGGCGGTGCCGGCGCCCTAACGTTGAATTGCCCTGACGTGAAGGAGGCTGCCGGCCGTTTCCTGACAACGCTCGCCACCCGCTACAAGGACCATCCGGCGATCTACGGCTATGACGTCTGGAACGAATGCAACTATTCGGCCGACGTCGACTACAGCGACTATGCGAAGGCCGCCTTTCGCGTCTGGCTGGAAAGGAAATATGGAAGCCTGAAAGCGCTGGCGAAGGCCTGGCACCGCTACAGCTATGCGGAATGGGACGATATCGAGCCGCCGGTGCATATGGCCCCCTATCCGGAATGCATCGACTGGCTGCAGTTCAAGCGCGACAATTTCTATGACCAGATGCAGTGGCGCATCGACACGATCCGCGCCGTCGACCGGAAGAATGTCATCGCCGCCCACGGCATTTCCGGTGCGATCCCGAATATGGCGGCCAATGGCTGCGACGACTGGCTTGCCGCATCCAAGGTGGAGATCTACGGCTTCACCTGGATCCAGGCCCGCAAGGGCGCAGAGGCCTGGAAGAACTGGTATGGGGTCGACATCAACCGTGCGGCCGCCCGCGGCAAACCTTTCTGGCATGCTGAGCGCCAGGGCGGGCCGCTCTGGCTGCAGCCGCAGGTGATCGGCCGCGACAAGGAGGATGGCCGTGTCGCCGAGCCGGAGGATGTCCGCCTCTGGAGCATGACGTCATTGGCAGGCGGCGCCCGTGGCGTTCTCAATTTGCGCTGGCGGCCGCTGCTCGATGGCCCGCTTTTCGGCGCCTTCGGCTCCTATGGCATGGACGGTTCGCGCACGCCGCGCTCGGAGATGGCGAGCAGCATGGCGAAATGGGCGAACGATCCTGCGCAGTCGGCACTTTGGGAAGCAAAGCCCGTGCGCGGCGAGATCGGCATTCTCGTCGTGCGTGAAACGCAGGAGTTCGACTATCTTCTGAACTACGACCGCAAGGAAAAGCCCTATCCGGAAGCCATGTGGGGCGCCTATCGGGCTTTCCTCGAAAACGGCGTCCAGCCGGACTGGGTGCATATCGACGATGTCGATGCTTATGATTTCCTCTATTTCCCCTATCCGATCATGTTCACCGACGAGCAGGCGAAGCGGTTGGCGACCTGGGTGGAAAACGGCGGCACGCTGATCGCGGAGGCTTGCCCCGGCTATTTCGGCGATCGCGGCCATGTCGGCACGGTCCAGCCGAACATGGGGCTCGACAGGGTATTCGGCGCACGCGAGGAAGAGGTCGAATTCATGCCCGACATCGGCGATCGCATTCACTTGAAGCTCGACGGCGAAGCCGTCGCCGGCGGCGGTCTCCTGCAATCCTATGCACTTGCGGGAGGAACGGCGCGTGGCCATTTCGACGACGGCCGCCTGGCGATCGTCGAAAACAGTTTCGGCAGGGGCCGCACGCTGTTGATCGGCACCAATCCCTCCGTCGCCTATTACCGCAGCGGCGGGCAGAAGAACGGCGCATTCTTTGCCAAACTCTTTCGCTGGAGTGGCAGGAGACGGCACGTGACCCTCTCCAATCCGGCGCTCGTTGCCCGCGTCCATAAGGGCGAGAAGGGCAGCTACCTCTGGCTCGTCAATCCGACACGTGCCGCGCAGACAAGCGAGATTACACTGTCAGAAGGACTGGGTACGCTCTCTTCCGGGAAGGCGTCATGGCCGACCGGTCATACGCATGCTGGTGGCTCGACGGTCGAGATTCCCGCCCGCGACGTGCTGATCTTGCCGATCGGCTGATATCGAGACAGCTTAACTGCGAACGAGCTTCCAGCTCCGCACCTCGAAAGGCATGATATCCTGACCGGCGGCTCTCTCCGCCGGTTCCTCCATGAGATTGACCGCCTCGCCCAGCCGCCATCCGACCGGTGGCCTGATGGCAAGCGCTCCGCGCCGGCCGGCCGGCTCATAGAGCCGCAAGATCAATCCCTCGCCTTCCTCCGCCGGTTTGATGGTCGAGAGCGCCACCGGCGTTCCGGAAATGGCCAGCGGCGTGACGATGCCGGGGGCGAGGTCCGTGCCGGTGATCGCCACCAGCGGCTGGTTCAGCGCTTCCGCCTCTTCCCGCACGCCGCCCTCATACCAGCTCCCGGCATGCGGCATCAGCGCATAGGTGAAGGCCTGTTCGCCCTCATCGGCAAGCGGATCGGGATAGATCGGTCCGCGCACCAGGCTGATGCCGAGCACGTCGCCACGCACGCTGTGGCCGTATTTGGCATTATTGAGCAGCGCCACGCCAAAGTCCGGTTCGCTGATATCCATGAAACGATGGGCCACCGCCTCGAACATCGCGGCATCCCAGGACGTATTCGTGTGCGTCGGGCGATTAACCACCCCATAGGCGCATTCGAAGGTCGCCATTCTCGACCGGACAGCCACGGGATTGAGACTGCGCAACAATGTGCGGCGATCATGCCAGTCGATATGGGTCTCGACGTCGAGGCGTCTGGCATTCGCCGTCAGCACATAGAGCTGCGTCACCGTCGAATCGCGATGGCGATAGCGCACCCTGATAGCAGCCCGATGCGGCCCGTCTTCGGCGACCTCCACGCTTTCGGCGGCAAGCTGTCTACCCTTTTCCGCGTAGTCGGCATCGATATCCCAGGCGTCCCACTTTCTGGGTTTGTCAGCTGTGTAGACCCAGAGCTGGTTGGCGGGTTCCGATAGCGCCTCCCTGCCCGTCTTCTTGTGGATGAGGCTGGTCAATGTCCCGTCGGCGCCGACCGTGATCGCGAGGTGATCGTTCTCGAGCCGGGTCGGACTTGCCGACAAGGCGGCGGCCGGCCTCAAAGCCGACAGATCGAAGACGGCGACGGAAAGCGGCGGCACGATGTCGGCAGTCGCGATCTGGCTGCCATCATTGAACCCGACGCACAATGGCCGCGCGGCCAGGGTCGGATTGGCGACGACAAGGGCGTCAGCGATCGGCCCTTTATCGAGCTGCGCTGCGATACGTGCCATGGCAGCCCGCTGTTCGGCACCGCCATAGGCGATCACCTCGCCAAGCTCACGCTCGGCATCCTGATAAACTTCGCGCACGCCCGATCCTGGCAGAATGTCGTGGAATTCGTTCTTCAGGACGACACGCCAATCGGCTTCGAGATTTCGCGGCGCCTGGGCGCCGAGAAGGTGGGCCATCGAGGCCAATGTCTCTGCCGTGATCAACGCCCGCTCCGCCTTGCGATGCTCGCGCTTCACACCGCTCTGTGTCGTCAGCGTCGCGCGGTGCAGTTCCAGATAGATTTCGCCGGACCAGGTCGGAAGCCGCTCCCGCTTGGCCGTTTTATGGGCGGCAGCGAAGAAATCCGACACCCTGCCCCAGCGAGCCTGCGGAATTGCGGGAAAATCACGAAGCTGCACCTCGCGCTCGACCATTTCCGGGGTAACGCCGCCACCGCCGTCGCCATAGCCGACGGCAAGCAGCGACGTCCTGTGCAGCGTCTTTGCACGGAAATTCTTCCAGGTGGGCAAATAGCAGTCCGCCCGCACGAAACCGTTATAGCCCTGCATCGGATTGTCGAAGGTATGGGTCAGCACACGGCTGCCATCGAGCCCTTCCCACCAGAAGAGATCATAGGGAAAACGATTGGTTTCGCTCCAGTTGACCTTGATGGTGAAAAAGCTCTCGATGCCACCCTGACGCAGGAGCTGCGGCAAGGCGCCGGAAAAGCCGAAGCAGTCCGGCAGCCAGCAGACGGTATGACGCGCTCCGAAGGTCCTCTCGAAATAGCGCTGGCCGTAGAGGATCTGGCGCACGAGGCTTTCACCCGTTGGCATGATCGTGTCGGGCTCGATCCACATGCCGCCGATGGTTTCCCACTTGCCGGCGGCCACGTTCTCCTTGATGCGGGCAAAGAGCGCCGGATCGTCCTCCTCGATCTGCGCGTAATAATGCGCGGTCGACTGATTGAACCGGAAATCCTCCGACCGTTCCATCAGCGAGAGCGCCGTATGGAAGGTGCGGCGGGTCTTGCGGCGCGTCTCGTCGTAGGGCCAGAGCCAGGCGAGATCGATATGGGCGTGACCAGTCAGCAGCAATTCGCCCTGCGGCGGGTAGTCCGCTTTCAATTCCCGCAATCGCGCCGAAAGCCTCGCATGGACGGCAACGACGCTCGCACGCTCCTCTTCGGTTAACGCAGGGGGATTTTCCACGAGCTCCGGCAACTCCCAGATCTTCTGCTGGGTTTCGCTCTCCGCAGTGCGTGAGACATAGCCGGCGGTCGCCGACGGCCAGTCGAGGCTATAAAGCGCCTTCTCGGCGGCGGTGAGCAGGTGCGGCACGACCTCATGGTCGCCAAGGGCTTCGACAGCTTCGATGATCTGGGTGAGCAGGAGATGCAGCCGGTGAACCGGCTGGTCGAGCCAGGCGAGCCGGGCACGGTTGAGCCTCGGCGCGCGATTGGGTTCACCGAAGGGGAAGCGGGCGACGCTCTCGCTGGTGATCAGGAAAGCCCGTTCCTTCAGCGGAAATTCCTGGTGATAAGGATCGAGACCGAAGGTTTCCGCCCGGCCGTCGGCATAGGAAAGCGTAATCAGACTCTCGCCGCCGAGATCGAGCTGCAGTCTCGCCTCCTCGTGCGGCCAGTTGGCCGGCAACTCGGTCCAGGCCGAGAAATGCACAACGCCCTTGCTGCGCGGCCATGGCTCTCCGAGCGCGATGGGCTCGCCGTCGAAGGTCCATCCGCCAATGGGATGGATGGCGCGGTTTCGCCAATGGAGAAGCTCTGCGACGCGGACCTTGAGACGTGCCAGTCGCTGGGCGACGGTAAGATGCATAGGAACCTGCCATGGGGTCGGCCACGGCCAATTCGGTCATGGCTTTAAACGGGATGGCGCCGACCATAATCCAACCTCAGCCCGATGTCTGCTCCCGAAACATCTCGATGATCGCCGAAAAGTCACGGCCGCCATTTCCCTGTTTTTCAAAGAGGGAATAGAGCTGTGCGGCCTCCGCACCAAGGGGTGTCGAGGCGCCGCTTGCAAGCGCTGCCTCCTGCGCCAGCCGCAGATCCTTGAGCATCAGCGCCGCCGCGAAGCCCGGCCTGTAGCCGCTGTTGGCGGGTGAGGTCGGAACCGGCCCAGGCACGGGGCAATAGGTGTTGATCGACCAGCATTGGCCCGATGAGGTCGAGGCAACATCGAAGAGAGCCTGATGCGAAAGGCCAAGCTTTTCGGCGAGCACGAAGGCCTCGCAGACCCCGATCATCGATACGCCAAGGATCATGTTGTTGCAGATCTTGGCCGCCTGCCCGGCGCCGGCTTCGCCACAATGGACGATCCTCTTGCCCATCGCCTCGAGGATCGGTTTTGCCCGGGCAAAGCTCTCGTCCGAACCGCCCGCCATGAACGTCAGCGTGCCGGCGGCGGCTCCCCCGGTACCGCCGGAGACCGGCGCGTCGAGCGACAGGCATCCGCTGGCCTTTGCCATCTCATGCGCTTTGCGCGCGCTCTCGACATCGATCGTGGAGCAATCGATGATCAGCGTCTCATGGGGGGCCGAGCGCAGGATATCGCTCCAGACCGTCAGCACGTGCTTGCCCTGCGGCAACATCGTCACGATGGTTTCAGCATCCGCGATCGCCTGGCTGAGAACGCTCGCCGGTTTTACTCCGGTTGCTTCCGCCGCCTTCAGGACCGGCGCAGCCAGATCGAAACCGGTGACGTCGAAGCCGGCTTTGACGAGATTGGCGGCCATCGGCCCGCCCATATTGCCCAATCCGATAAATGCAATCCCTGCCATGCTTCTATCCTCCCATTTCATCTGTTGTCCGTCAGGATCATCGCCGCCGCTTTCTCGGCGATCATGATGGTCGGTGAGTTGGTATTGCCCGACGTGATCGACGGCATGACCGAGGCATCCGCAATGCGAAGCTTCGAAAGTGCCCTGAGCTTCAGACGCGGATCAACGACGCTGTCCTTATCGCCGCCCATGCGGCAGGTGCCGACCGGATGGAAGATCGTGGTGCCAATGTCGCCGGCCGCCCGCTCTAGATCGGCGTCACTCTGATAGGTGGGACCGGGCTTGAATTCCTCCGGCCTGAAGCGGGCAAAGGAAGGCTGCGCCACGATCCTGCGCGTCAGGCGGATCGCGCGCACGGCGATATCGCGGTCGCGTTGGGTCGAGAGATAGTTGGGGCTGATGATCGGCTGCGCGGCGAAATCCGGGCTGCTCACATGAACCGAGCCGCGACTTTCCGGCCGCAAGTTGCAGACGCTCGCCGTAATCGCCGGGAAGGGATGCACGGGATCGCCGAATTTATCGAGCGACACCGGCTGCACATGATATTGCAGGTCCGGCGTCTCCTTGTCCGGACCCGAACGGGTGAAGATGCCGAGCTGGCTCGGCGCCATGGCCATCGGGCCCGATCGGCGGACCAGATACTCGAGGCCGATCGCCGCCTTGCCGATCAGCCGCGTCGCCTTCTCGTTCAGGGTCGGCACGCCTGTCACCTTATAGGCAAGGCGGAGTTGCAGGTGATCCTGAAGGTTTTCGCCGACGCCCTTTGCTTCTGCTGTCACATCGATGCCCGCCTCCCGGAGAACGTCGCCGCGGCCGATACCTGAAAGCTGCAATATATGCGGCGAACCAATCGCGCCGGCAGATAGAACGGTCTCCTTGCTGGCGTAGGCGCGTTTCGCCGTACCGTCGTGCTGGAATTCCACGCCGACGACAGCGCCTTCCTCGATCAGCAGCCGGCGCGCCTGCGCCTTGGTCAGCACCGTCAGATTGCTCCGTTTCTTCGCCGGCCGGAGAAAGGCTTTGACCGTATTCCAGCGAATGCCGGAGCGCTGGTTGACGTCGAAATAGCCGGAACCCTCATTGTTGCCGCGGTTGAAATCAGCGGTCTCCGGGATGCCGGCTTCCTTCGCCGCCGCCTGAAAGGCATCGAGCACAGCCCAGCGCACGCGCGCCTTCTCGACCCGCCATTCGCCGCCGGCACCGTGCATCTCGTCCTCGCCCTTGTAGTAGTCCTCTGATTTTCGGAAAAAGGGCAGCAGTTCGTCCCAACTCCAGCCGTTGCATCCCATCTGCCGCCAGAGATCGTAATCACGTGCCTGCCCGCGCATGTAGATCATGCCGTTAATCGAGGAGCAGCCGCCGAGCACTTTTCCCCGCGGATAGTTCAGCGATCGGCCGTTCAGCCCCTTTTCCGGCGCGGTGGTAAAGCACCAGTCGGTGCGCGGATTGTTGATGCAGTAGAGATAACCGACGGGGATATGGATCCAGTGGTAATTGTCGCGACCGCCCGCTTCCAGAAGTAGCACGCGGTTGTTGCGGTCCTCGGAAAGCCTGTTGGCGAGCACGCAGCCGGCGCTGCCCGCACCGATGATGATATAGTCGTAACGATCCATTCTCCACTCCGCGACGAGACTTACGCGAAGCACTTGCTGCGCAGGTCGATCTCCCGAAGGTTCAAGTCTTGAGGGCCGGGTGGAGCCTCCGTCCGGCCTCAATGGCGAGCCGCTTAGCGGCGATAATCAAAACCCAGCTTTCGTCCCAATCGCGAGGCGTAGAACTCGCCGATGATACCGCGCCGGAAGATCAGCACGCAGATCATGAAGACGATGCCGGTGATGATGGTGACCGGAAACTCGGATGTGGCGAGATAATTCTCCAGGACGACCACGAGCCCTGCGCCGAAAAGCGGCCCGATCAGCGTTCCGATGCCGCCGAGCAGCGTCATCAGGATCACCTCGCCCGACATCTGCCAGGCGACGTCCGTCAGCGTGGCGAACTGGAAGACGAGCGATTTGACCGCACCGGCAAGACCGGCAAGCGCTGCCGACATGACGAATGCGCCGAGTTTATAACGCGCCACTGAATAGCCGAGCGAGGTCGCCCGAGCCTCGTTTTCACGGATCGATTTCAGGATCATGCCGAAGGGCGAGTTGATGAAGCGCCAGATGATCAGCACGCCGATGACGAAGACCGCCAGCACGAAATAATACATGTTAGTTGAGCTGTTCAGGTCGATGAAGCCGAAGAGATGACCGCGCGGGACCGACTGGATGCCGTCCTCGCCATGTGTGAATTCGGCCTGCAGGCAGAAGAAGAAGAACATCTGCGCAAGCGCCAGCGTAATCATGGCGAAATAGATGCCCTGGCGACGGATCGCGAAAAACCCCATGACCAAGCCGAGGAAGGCAGCTCCGGCAACGCCGACGACGATGCCGAGTTCGGGCGGCAGGCCCCATTCCTTGACCGTGTAGGCTGTGAAATAGGCCGCACCGCCGAAGAAGGTCGCATGGCCGAACGAGAGCAGGCCGGTATAGCCGAGCAGCAGATTGAAGGCGCAGGCAAAGAGTGCGAAGCAGAGCAGCTTCATCAGGAAGATCGGGTAGAAGAAAAACGGCGCAAGCAGCAGAAGCAGCAGCCCAATTGTCAGAAAACCCGCCTGCACCGACACGGCAGTGCGGCTTTTCTCGGTTCTGAGCGTATCGGTTATGTTTGCCATGTCACGCGTCCCGGCCGAAGAGGCCCGCGGGCCTGATGAGAAGCACGATTGCCATGATGACGAAGATCACGATGTTCGAGGCTTCCGGATAAAAGACCTTGGTGAGGCCTTCCGCGACGCCGAGCACATAGCCGGTTATGATCGCACCCATGATCGAGCCCATGCCGCCGACGACGACCACCGCGAAGACGACGATGATGATGTTCGATCCCATCAGCGGCGAGACCTGGTAGATCGGTGCGGCCAGCACGCCGGCGAAGGCAGCAAGGCCGGCGCCGAGCGCATAGGTCAAGGTCAGGAGCACCGGCACGTTGACGCCGAAGGCCTGTACGAGGACCGTATTTTCGGTCGCGGCGCGCAGGTAGGCGCCGAGCTTGGTCTTCTCGATCAGCAGCCAGGTTCCGATGCAGACGACCAGCGAGACGACAACCACCCAGCCGCGATAGATCGGCAGGAACATGAAGCCGAGGTTCGCCCCGCCTGTAAGGGCCGGCGGTGTCGCATAGGGCTGACCGGAAGAGCCATAGACATAGCGGAACGTACCTTCGACCGCGAGCGCCAGTCCGAAGGTAAAAAGCAGCCCGTAGAGCGGGTCGAGATCGTAGAGCCGCCGCAGGAAAAGCCTCTCGACGATCGCCCCGAGCAGGCCGACGATGACAGGCGCCAGGATCAGCGACGGCCAGTAGCCGATCCCGAGATAGGCAAGCAGCAGATAAGCGACGAAAGCGCCGAGCATGTATTGGGCGCCGTGGGCGAAATTGATGACACGCAACAGGCCGAAAATGATGGCGAGGCCGAGGCTCAGCAGCGCATAGAAGGAGCCGTTGATCAGCCCGATCAGAAGCTGGCCGAGGAGCGCCTGTACGGGAATGCCGAAAATCATCGTCATGACGTCAGACCCCCAGAACCCTGTGCAGCATATCCATCCGCTGCGGCAATTCTCGGACCGGAAATTCCGCGACCATCTTGCCGTGATCCATGAGATAGAAGCGATCTGCGATGCGGCTGGCAAAGCGAAAATTCTGCTCGACGAGAAGGATCGTCATGCCGCGCTCCCTAAGTTTCTTCAGCACCTCGCCGATGCGCTGGACGATGACGGGCGCAAGCCCTTCCGTCGGCTCGTCCAGAAGGAGCATGCGCACCCCCGTGCGAAGGATGCGGGCGATGGCGAGCATCTGCTGCTCTCCACCGGAAAGCTTGGTGCCGGCGCTGTTGCGTCGTTCATAGAGGTTGGGAAAGAGCTCGTAGATTTCATCGATCGTCATGCCGCCATTGGCAACGACCGGCGGCAGCATCAGGTTTTCGGAGACGGAGAGACTCGAGAAGATACCGCGCTCTTCCGGCACGAAGCCAATGCCTCGATGCGCTGTCTTGTGCAACGGCACATGCATCATGTCGGTTCCGCCGAAATGGATCCTTCCCTTGCGGGCGCGCACGATGCCGACGATCGTGCGCAGCGTCGTCGTCTTGCCGACGCCGTTGCGCCCGAGGATCGTGATCGTCTCGCCCTCGCCGACCGCCATGTCGATGCCGTGGAGAACATGACTTTCGCCGTACCAGGCGTTGAGGCCCTTGATATCCAGAAGCGTGCTCATCAGGCCTCCTCCGAACCCATGTAAGCCTCGCGCACACGCGAATCCTGGCTGACGGCCGCATAGTCGCCTTCCGCCAGGATTTCACCGCGCTGGAGCACGGTGACATGGTGACAGATATTGGCGACGACCGAAAGATTGTGTTCGACCATCAACACGGCCCGATCGCGGGCGACGTTGCGGATGATCTCGGAGACGACGCTGACATCCTCCTGCCCCATCCCGGCCATCGGCTCGTCGAGAAGCAGGACCTTGGGGTCCAGCGCCAGCGTCGTGGCGATTTCCAGGACCCGCTTGCGGCCGTATGACAGATCGGCGGCTATCGTATTGCGCTCCTTCATCAGACCGACGGCAGCAAGGAGTTCATCGGCCCTGTGGTTGAGGCTGTCGAGGGCCGAAAGCGGCCGCCAGAACTGATGGGCGAGATTGTTCGGCCGCTGGAGCGCGACGCGGATATTGTCGAGCACGCTCAGATGCGGAAAGACCGCCGAAATCTGAAACGAACGCACGAGCCCCATGCGGGCCACCTTGTCCGGCGGCGTGTTGGTAATGTCCGTGCCGAGCAGCTCGATCGTGCCATGGGTCGGCTGCAGGAACTTGGTCAGCAGATTGAAGACCGTCGTCTTGCCCGCGCCGTTCGGCCCGATCAGCGCGTGGACGCTGGCATGGTGGACATCGAGATCGACATTCTTCACCGCCGTGAAGCCACCGAAATCGCGGCGGAGACCGCGGGCGGAAAGCACCACCCGCGGCGTATTATCAGTCTGCATCGGGAAGGCCGACATCGCCTCTTTCCGCGACCGTTACGACTTCACCAGATCGCAGCCGCTCTTGGCGGGATCGATATAGGCTTCCTTGCCGGGAATCGTCGCCAGCACGTTGAAATAGTCCCAATCCTTTTTGCTTTCCTCGGGCTTCTTCACCTGGAGGAGATACATGTCGTGAATCATGCGACCGTTTGGCCCGACGGTGCCGCTCTGGGCGAAAAAGTCATCGACCGGCATCTGATGCAGTTCCTTGGCAACGGCTTCCGTATCGTCGGTGCCGGCCTTCTGGATAGCCTTCAGATATTGCATCACGGCGGAATAGGTGCCGGCATGGACCATGTTCGGCATCTTGCCGGTCCGCTCGTGGAAGCGCTCGCCGAACTTGCGGCTTTCATCGTCGCGGTTCCAGTAATAGCCTTCGGTCAGCGTCAGGCCCTGGGCCGCCTGCAGGCCGAGACCATGCACTTCGGCAAGCGTGAAGAGCAATGCCGCAAGATGCTGTCCGCCCTGGGTGATTCCGAATTCGGACGCCTGCTTGATGGCGTTGGAGGTATCGAGACCGGCATTGGCAAGACCGATGACCTTGGCACCCGATGACTGCGCCTGGAGCAGGAAGGATGAGAAATCATTGGTCGACAGCGGATGGCGAACCGAGCCGACGATCGTGCCGCCGTTCGCCTTGACGAAGTCGCTCGTCTGCTGCTCCAGCGAATAGCCGAAGGCATAGTCCGCCGTCAGGAAGAACCAGCTGTCGCCGCCCTGCTTGACGAGGGCGCCGCCGGTGCCGACCGCAAGCGCGTGCGTGTCATAGGCCCAGTGGAACCCGTAGGGGGAGCACTGCTTGCCGGTGAGTTCCGTCGTCGCCGCACCCGTGACGATATCGATCTTCTTTTTTTCCTTGGCGATCGCCTGAACGGCGAGCGCTACCGACGAGGTCGTCAGCTCCATGATGGCGTCGACCTGTTCCGTATCATACCATTGCCGAGCAATGTTGGAGGCGATGTCCGGCTTGTTCTGATGGTCGGCGTCGACGATCTCGATCGGAACGCCCAGCACCTTGCCGCCGAAATCCTCGACCGCCATCTTGGCAGCCTCGACGGAGGATTTCCCGCCGAAATCGGCATAGACGCCGGACTGGTCGTTCAGAATTCCGATCTTCACCTTGCCGTCGGATGCGCCATCGGCAAGCACCGCCGTGCTGCTTGCAAGCAGGACTGCAAGCGACGCAATGAAACTCTTTCGCATATTATCTCCTCCCAGAGACTGGCCAGATTGCGGGTCTGTTCAAAATTGATGAGCCGTTCTCCTCAAAACGGCTGCTCCACTCCCTACGATCACGGAAATTAGACGCAGGTGCAAGGGGAGTTTACAATTAATTCCAAACAGTATCTGTTCATTTTTGAACAGAGAAAGCCGATGACCCATCAACTGCATTTCACCTGGGACGATCTGCAATTCTTTCTGGCCGTGGCGCGATCAGGACAGCTTTCGACCGCTGCGCGGCAATTGCGGACCAGCCACGCGACCGTCGCACGCCGGATCGACCGGCTCGAATTCGCCCTCAAGGTGAAGCTCTTCGAACGCAATCCGCGCGGGTATGTGCTGACCAGCATGGGCCAACGCTTCGTCGATACGGCCGAGAAAATGGAGCAGGAGACCGAGCGGTTGCAAGCTGATCTTGCCGCTGGCGCCATGGCCCAGCGCGGTGTCGTGCGCATCAGCGCACCCGAGGGCTTTGCCAATTTCTTCTTCGCTCCGATCCTGCAGGATTTCCATCTGCGCCATCCCAACATCTCTCTGGAACTGGTGACGATCCAGCAGATCATGTCTCTCTCGCGCAAGGAGGCCGATCTCGCCGTCGTCCTCGATCCGCCGAAAGCGGGACCCTATTTCTCGGAGAAGCTGACCAATTATCATCTGCAGGTCTATGGCTCACGGGACTATCTCGCGCGCAACCCGCCGATCACCTGCCGTGACGATCTCCTGAACCATGTCTTCATCGGCTATATCCAGGACATGATCTTTGCGCCCGGACTAGACTATCTCGACGACATCCATCCCCGCATCAAGCCGCAATTTCAAAGCTCCAGCATCTTCGCGCAGTTGACCGCCACGCGGAACGGCCTCGGCCTCTGCGTTCTGCCCTACTTCTTCGCCAACCGTTATCCTGAACTGCAGATGGTGCTGCCGAACGAAGTCGACCTCGAGCGCCACTATTGGATCACCTGCCATCGCGACCTCAGGCATGTGCCGCGCGTGCGCATCATCATCGATTTCCTGACGGAAGCCGTGCGCAGGAACGCGCCCGCCTTTCTCGGACAGGCGCCCCTCCACGCCGTATCGCGGATCTGAGTTCCCGCCAAGAAATCAGGCCGGGAGCGGGATCGGATTGGGCTTTGCGAAATGGCAGGCGGCAAACTGGCCTGCGGACACCTCGCGCAACGGTGGCCGGTCGATTTTGCAGACATCCTGGGCGATCGGACAACGTGTATGGAAACTGCAGCCGGGCGGGATGCGCGACGGGCTCGGCACATCGCCTTCCAGAACGATCCGCCTGCTCTTGCGGTCGGGATCGGGCTCGGGTGCTGCCGACAGCAACGCCTGCGTATAGGGATGCTGCGGCATCGAATAGACAGCCTTCTTCGGCCCGATCTCGACGATGCGCCCGAGGTACATGACGGCGACACGATCGGCGATATGGCGCACGACCGCCAGGTCATGGGCGATGAACAGGAAGGAAAATCCCTTTTTCTCCTGGAGGTCCTGCATCAGGTTGATGATCTGTGCCTGGACGGAGACGTCGAGCGCGGAGACGGGTTCGTCGGCGACGATAAAGCCGGGCTCGAGTGAGATCGCACGCGCAATGCCGATGCGCTGGCGCTGACCGCCGGAGAACTGGCGCGGGTAGCGGTCCATGTAGCTCGGCGGCAGCCCGACCTGCGTGAGCAGGTCCGCAACCCTTTCCCGTCGCTCCTTCTTCGAGCGTACGAGCCCGAAGGCATCGAGCGGTTCGCTGATGATTTCCGCAATCGAACGCCTCGGGCTGAGCGAACCGAAGGGATCCTGGAAGATCATCTGGACCTTGCGCCGCATCGCACGCATCTTCTCGGAGGAAAGCGAGGTCAGATCCGTGCCCTCGAAGACGACGCGTCCTTCGCTGGGCTCGATAAGCCGCAGCAGCAGGCGGCCGAGCGTCGACTTGCCGCAGCCCGATTCGCCGACCAGCGCCAGGGTCTCACCCTTGAGGATCTCGAACGTCACCTCGTCGACCGCCCTTACCCCATCCTTGGGCTGTGCGAAGGAGAGAGCTCCGCCATCGGAAAAGACCTTGCTGATGCCTTCTGCGCGAAGGATGGCATTCATTGCACCGTCTCCCTGGCTTGAACCGAAACCTCTGCGGCCGTAACCCAGCAGGCGGCCCGGTGCGCCGGCCCGAAGGAGAACATCGGCGGCATCTCACTGGCGCATCGGTCGACGCGCAGCGGACAGCGCGCATAGAAGGGGCATCCGGCCTTGACAGATCCCGCGACGGGAACGGAACCGGGAATCTGATAAAGACGCGTATTGTCGTCGCTGAGCCGCGGAATGGATTGCAGCAGCCCGCGCGTATAGGGGTGGCTGGGATGGCGGAAGATCGAGCGGACATCCGCATCTTCCACCACCCTGCCGGCATACATGACGATGACCCGCTCGCACACCTCCGCGATCACGCCGAGATCGTGCGAAATCAAGAGGACTGCCGTATCGAGCGTACTACGGATCTTCTGCATCAATTCCAGGACTTGCGCCTGGATGGTGACGTCGAGGGCCGTCGTCGGTTCGTCGGCGATCAGGAGCTTTGGATTGCAGGCGACTGCCATGGCGATCATCACACGCTGGCGCATGCCGCCGGAGAACTGATGCGGATAGGCGTCAAGACGGCCCTCCGGATTGGGAATGCCGACGAGCTTCAGGAGTTCGATGGTGCGAGCTCGCCGCTGTTCGCGGGTCATCGTTTCATGAAGCTTGAGGGCTTCGCCGATCTGGTCGCCGATCGTCATCACCGGATTGAGCGAACTCATCGGCTCCTGAAAGATCATTGCAATATCGCGGCCGCGAATATCAGGCATTTGGGGGAGCGGCAGATCCAGGAGATTGACACCGTTGAATTCGATGCGGCCTTCGGAAATACGGCAGAGCTCTGGTACCAGCCGCATGATGGCGAGCGAGGTGATGGATTTGCCGGAACCGGATTCGCCGACGATCCCGACCGAGCCACCGGCATTGATCTCGAAGTTCACGCCATCCACGACACGGATGGGATTGGCAACCGAGCCGAACTCGACTCTAAGGTTCTCCACTTTCAGGAGCGGTGTGTTCTTCATTGGGCCGTCTCCGGATCGAGTACGTCACGCACGGCGTCGCCGAACAGATTGAAAGCGAGCACCACGCAGGTGATGGCGATGCCGGCGCCGATGATCGGCCAGGGCGAACCGAACAGATTGTTGAGGCCGTCACGAATGATATTGCCCCAGCTCGGATTCGGCGGCTGGGTACCAATGCCGAGGAAGCTGAGGGAGGCTTCCAGACGAATGGCCGAGGCGACCCAGAGCGTCATCAGGACGATGATCGGCGCCGCGATGTTCGGGATGATGTGGCGAAAGATGATCACCGGCGTGCGCACGCCAACCGCGACGGCGGCCTCCACATAGGGCTCCTGCTTGACTGCGAGCGTCGAGGCACGGGCAACGCGGGCAAAGCCGGGAATGAAAGCGACCGTGATGACGGCAATGACGTTCCAGAAGCCGCCGCCCAGCACGGCAGCGATGATGATGGCGAGAAGCAGTTCGGGGAACGCCAGCAGCAGGTCGATGATGCGGGAAATGATGCGATCGGTGATACCGCCGAAATATCCGGCGGTAACGCCGAGCATCGTGCCGAAGATCGCCGCCAGCGTTGGCGCCGTCAGACCGAAGATCAGCGAATTGCGCGACCCGTAGATCATGCGCGACAGCACGTCCCGGCCGAACTGGTCCGTGCCGAGCCAATGCTGCATCGAGGGCGCCTGATTGATGGCGAGAATGCTTTGCGTCAGTGGATCGTAAGGCGCAAGCAGCGGCGCAAAGACCGCAACCAGCACGAAGACGACCACGATGAATACCGCGAATATGGTGGAAACCCTGCCATAGAGAACGTGCTGGATCGCATGGATCAGGCGGCGGTCTTCCGCGATGGTCTGTGAACCCGGTTCGATTGTTGTTGTCATCACTTCACCCGAATTCTTGGATCGACGACGATGTAGACGAGGTCCATCACCAGATTGATGAGCACCACGAACATGGCGAAGACGACAACGCCGCCCTGAATGACCGCGTAATCGCGTTCCGAGATGGCGCTGATCAGAAGCTTGCCGATGCCGGGGCGATTAAAGACGAGCTCGATCGCAACCGAGCCGGAGAGCGTTGCAAGCATGCTGAGACCAAGTCCTGTCGTCACCGGCAGGAGTGCGTTGCGCAGCCCGTGGCGATAGATGACGCGGCCTTCGCGCGCCCCCTTGGCGCGGGCCGTGCGGACATAATCCTTGCCGAGCACCTCGAGCAGCGACGTGCGCGTCAGGCGGCCGATGAAAGCGGCCTTGACCAGCGCAAGCGTCAGCGCCGGCAGGAAGACGTGATGCATCCGGTCGATGAAGCCCGTGCCGCCGCCATTGATCGGAAACCAGCCGAGGTTGAGCGAGAAGACGATCAGGAGAAGAGCGCCGAGATAGAAGTCGGGAATGGCGTAGCCGATCAGCGAGAAGCCGCGCATGGCGGAATCGGGTGCCTTGTTGCGGTTCGTCGCGGCAAACACGCCGAAGGGCACGCCGACGGCGACCCCCATCACCATGGCGACGATCGTCAGTTCAATCGTGTAGGGAAGATTGTAGCCGATCAGGCCGAGCACCGACTGGTTCGTCATCAATGACTTACCGAAATCGAGCGTACAGACGCCGATGACGAAGTTGATATACTGATGCCAGAGCGGCACGTTGAGACCCATTTTTTCCCGGAATGCCGCAAGCTGTTCCGGGGTCGCCATATCGCCGAGTGCGGCAATCGCGGGATCGCCGGGGAGGATACGCATGGCGATAAACACCAGCGTCAGGACCAGGAGAATGGTCGGGATGGCGTCCAGCAATCTGAACAAGAAATATCGAGCCATATGGTCTCCTCCTTCTCCTCATGCCCAGCGGCTCTGCCGGGCATGAGATCGACTGGACTGGCCGCGGGCCGTCCGGGCACTCAGTTCTGCAGCACCGTGCGATAGGGCTCGTTTGCAAGATTGTCTTGCAACCCCGGTGTCAGCACCGCTCGTCCGTCCCTCCTCGAACTGACGAAATACTGCAGATGAAATTTCGAACCGGTGTAGTCGCCGGGGATGGTCACGGTATAGCCGCTGCCGTCCCGGTTCATCGTTGCCGATTTCCACCGTTCGGCCTGATTGATATGACGATAATACAACACCGGATCACCGTCCACGCCCTCTTCGAGACGAATTGTAAGTGGCTTTCCCGCCGTAAAGCTGCTTGGCGCCTCAATGCGCAGAGCGGCTGAAGTCACGGGGCGACGCGCCTTCAGGGCATCGATGGCGGCCTGAACCTCCGTGCTCGGATGCACGGACTCGTGCTTGCCGGCACCACGCAGAGATTCGAGATCGAGGATCTCCGCCTGGATTTCCGGCAGGCGCGCATGCCAGGAGCCTCGCAGCCAGGATTGCGGTCCATAGGTGAGATCGTCGTGATAGAGGTCGCGAGAGACGTCGGCGATCGTCTGCCAGGCCATGGCGGAACGCCGGGCATGATCAAGCACCGGCTCGATCAGAGCCGAAACCTTCGTGGCGACGAACAGTTCGGCCCAGCAGGCCGCACGGAATCGCTCGGCGAAGAAGCGCGCAAGGCCGCCGCAGATCTGGATATCGGTGACGATACGCTGGACCGCCGGCGAGCCAAAGCTTGCTGTCCGCTTGGCGCTCAGCACTGCGCTTTCGCAACCGTCCGCCATCGCCTCCAGCCAGTCGGCGACGTCAAGTGGCGTGTAGCGATGCGACTCCTTTCCGGCAAGCAGCAGCTCGGCATATTCGCGCGCCGATGCAAACAGCGCGGAATCGAAGGTTGGCGCATTGCCGAAGCGTACGGGACCTTCCATGTCGAAGCCGTAGGCGCGCTTGCCCGATCCTTCGACCAGCGGCAGGTTGGTGTAGATTTCCGGCCAGTAATGGTTGTTCGATGCCGAAGGGCCATGGGCCAGCGTGACGAGCGGCAACACGCGGCTCGCCCAGGACAGACCCTTCTCGCATTGATCGGCCGCATCGCCGCATTCATGCTTCAGATAGCGCATCCAGCCTTCGCGCGGGGCCTCCGGATTGTAGAGCCGGCGGCCCCAGACCCGATATTGATAGTCATACTTCTGCCAGTCATAGCGGGTCGGCATGCCCTGCTTCTGGTAATTGAAACGGCCGCCGGGAATGCCGGTGCCCATGCGGCCCTTGAAGCTCTGCGGCTCGCACCATTCGACACCGTCGGATCCGGCGAACATCGAGCTGCGGCCGTATCCGGCGGCGAATTCCGGATCGCCCCATAGCAGCACGCGCTGGGTGCCGGCCCAGATGCGGTAGATGACCTTGTAATCCTTATCCTTGGTCAAGAGGTCGCCGTAGCTGTAGCGCAGGAACTTGCGCGAGCCTTCGCTCAACTGCTCGCGCTCGCTTCGCGGCACCTCCGGCGGATACTCCTTGTTGCGGATCGCCGACTGGTGATAGGGCGGGCCCATGTGCTCGGCGAGATATTTCGGCGATGCCGCAAAGGGCATGCCGGTTTCGCGCGCGATCTGCAGCATTTCGTGATCGAGGCCCTTGCCGTGCATGTCGATCTCGACGGGTCTGCCGGCAGCCGCCACGCCCGCGAAGGCCTCGCGCCAGAAGCCGTATTCGCCTTCTGCAATGCCGCCCTCGACATGAACGCGGAATGTCAGGCCGGTGATTTCGGGGACCTCACGCAGCAAGCGCGTCAGCGCCGCCCGGCAATAGGGGGCAAGATTGTCGTCGGTGACGCCGCGCACGGTATAGTTGGCGCGCGGCACATCATCGAAATCGTAGCGCTGCGTCCAGAGCGCGAGCTGGAATTCCAGGCCGCGCCTGGCCGCCTCGCGGCCGATGAACTTCAGCATATCGAGATTGGCGTCACGTTCCTCGTCGGAAAGCTCGAGCACATCGATGTCATAGCCCGGAACCCGCATCAGGAACGGATAGGGGAAATAGAAATAGACGTCGGTGATCCAGGGATTATGGTAGGGATAATTGTACCCCATGCCCAGGGTCAGCGAGAACCGGTTGAACCGGTTGGAAGCAAGCATGGTGAGATAATCGCGCCATTGCTGCCTGTCATAGAACCAAACCTTGTCCTCCTCCTCGCTGCAGAACAATCGCGCCATGCTGCGGATGCGCGCCGATGGCTGCTCGATAAGCGGAAAGGTGCCGGCAAAAAGATCCTCGCCTTCAGCGTAACGCACGCGGTCGGCCAGTTCCGTGAGCGCATAGACGAGGCCGCGATCATCATGCGCCCAGACGGTAATGGTGTCGCCGCTGCGGTCGAGCGCGAAAGCTTCGGCCGCCTGCGGCATGCCGGCCGGGGCTTCGGGCGACGCAGTCGATCCCGTTCCGGTCACCACGATTGAGAGGCCCTCTCCCGCCCTGTCGCCTTCGCTAACCGCAACGCCGCGTCGCTTCAGGCGGCTTCGCAATTCGTCGACGGCCCAGCGCACCGCCTCCGACAGGGAACCGGAAGGCAGAACGACGGTGATGGAAGCGACTTGCGCCATGGGCGTTACCTCACGGAAAAAGGGACACGGGCAGCGCCCGATGCCGGCGCCGGCTTACCGAATTCAAATCTGTCTCCGAGCCATCCCCAGGGATGACCACCCCGATCAGGCCTTGATCTTCGCCTTGGTCAGCGGCCAGTTGACGTAGCCGGAGACCACCTGATAGCCGAGGTCCACCTTGGGCGAACGCACGATCATGAAGCCGTTGTTGGAGACCGGCAGGATTACGGCGTCCTTCAGCGCCTTGATCTCGATCTCCCGGACGATCTCCAGGCGCTTGGCGAGATCGGGCTCGGCGAGCGCCTTCGCAAGGAGATCATCGATGCCTGGAATAGCCACGCCGTAATGGCTCATATTGGCGCCACCATTGCCGTCCGAACGCACCTCCGCGCCCTTTGCCAGATAGGTGACGATCGCCTGGGTCGGCACCGGCGGCAGAGCCGAGGATTGCTGTGAGAGCGTATTGGTGCCGATATTCTGGTCGGCGTGGAAAGCCGTATGATCCTTGATGTTGAGGTTCATATTGATGCCGACCTTACGCAGCTGCGCCTGGATCATCAGCATGATGGCGGAGAAGTCCTCGCGCTGCGAGGTATCGTTGTTGAAGCTGAAGCCGTTGGGAAAGCCCGCCTCGGTAAGCAGCGCCTTGGCTTTTTCCGGATCGTATTTGTAAGCCACCTCCGCCGGGATGGTCTCGGCCGTGAAGCCGCCGGGGTAGGATGGCGGATTGAGACCATAGGTGCGCTTGCTGATCGGTGCGATCGCGGTCGTTATCTCGTCTCGGTCGATGGCATAGAACAGCGCCTGGCGAACGCGAACATCATCGAACGGCTTCACCGTGACATTGACCTGCATGGTGAAGAAGCTGCCGGGGCTTACCACGTCGAAGATAAGGTCGGATTCGCGCTGGCTCATCGAGGCGGCCCAGCCGGGCGCGCGGACGCCCTCGATCAGGTGCACATCGCCGGAAAGGATCGCCAGCGTGCGCGCCGTCGTGTCGGCAATATAAAGACATTGCAGCTTTGGGGTCGCCGGCGGGCCGTCCCAGTGCTCGGCATTGGCGACCAGGAGGACACCCTGCGAGGGATCCTGGTTCACCGTCTCGAGGACATAGGGACCGGTCCCGATCGGATCGGTGCCGATGGGCTCCTCGCCCTTTTCCAGGATTGCCTTCTTGCTCATGATCGAGCCGTCATAGTCGCTGAGCGCACCGAGCAGGAACAAAGGATCCGGCTGGCTCAGCTTGAAGGTGACGGTATAGGGATCATCGGCGACGACTTCGGCAATATTGGCGAATTTCGGACGCACGCCCCCGACGCGCACCGCGTCGCGAATGCGATCGAAGGTGAACTTGACGTCCTCCGACGTCATCTCGCCATAGCCCTTGTGGAATTTCACACCCTGGCGCAGCTTCAGCGTCCAGGACCTGGAATCCGGAGTCGACGTCCAGCTTGTGGCAAGGCGCGGCACCAGTTCGTCCACGGTCGCAGGGAACTTCCAGAGCGGCAGATCGACCAGCTTGTCATGGATGTGAATGATCGCCCAGTTGTCCACGCCTTGGATGGATTTTGCCGGATCGATCGTGCGCAATCCGCGCGCCGCAAAAGCAATTCGCAATGTGTCTGTGCTTTGGGCGAACGCCGCCTTTCCGAGGCTCGTCGCCAGACCGGCGCCGACGACGGCGGCCGCTGAATTTTCGATAAATTTACGCCGAGTAATCGCCATGCTTCGATCCTCCCTTATCGAGGCGCTGCATCCCGGCTGCGCTAAGTCTTTATTTTTCTTGCGATCGCGGCAGCTATGGGTCGACGAGCAACGCATGGCTACGGTAGCGCTACCAAAGGAAGGCGTCAAGTTTGTTCGGGCGCTTATTTGTGCGAAATCAGAAAGGCATCTATTCCAAAAACGCCTTGCGAACGAACGCAAAACGTGCGTGACCAAAGATCACAACGGACGGAAGTACTCAGGTTCCGGTCGGCGCCTGCTGCGTAAGCAAGCCCTGACGATCCGTACTGCCGCGTTTCCTGATTTCGAACCCGAGATCGACAATCCTATCGCCGCTGTCGTCGCCATTCAAACGGCGGCGCAAGGCCATTACGGCCTGATAGCCGGATTGCCACCGGGGGCTGCGCACGCTGGTAAGCGATGGATGGGCAGCCTCCATGATGTCAAAGTCGTTGAAGCCGGCGATCCCGAAGTCCTCAGGCACGCGAACGCCGCGCTGCACGCATTCGAACAGGGCGCCAATCGCCAGGATGTCGTTATTGCAGAAGACGGCATCCATCTTCGGCTCTGCATCGAGCAATTGCGCCAATAGCTGCCGGGCGGTCAAAGCCGTCGCAAAGCGGCGCGCCTCCCAACCGACACCGTCGGGAACATGCTCCCCGGTGTCGATCGGGGTCATCAGGCGTGGATTGAACATTCCCGCTTCGATCAGCGTGTCTCGCAAGCCCGTGTAGCGGCCGAGCGAACGCCCGTTCATCCAGCCGGCAAGAAAGCCGATATGCTTGTATCCGGCTTCGATCAGATGTCTGGTCATGGCCTTTCCAGCCTCATAGTGGGAAAAGCCGATAATTGTGTCGATCGGATCGTCGGTCAGGTCCATGATCTGGATCACCGGGCAGCCGGCATTTTTCAGCATTTCGCGGGATCGCTCGCTCTGCTCGGTCCCCGATACGATCATTCCCGCCGGCTTTTGCCGCAGCATCTGCGCAATCAGACGTTCCTCTTCCTCGGGCTGATAGCGCGTATTGCCCATCTGTATGTGCAGATCGGTCCCCTCGACGCCGTCATAGACGCCCCGCAGCACATCGGAGAAGATGTTCTGGGTGAGCGATGGTACCAGAACGCCGACGACGTCGGCTCGGACCGAGGCAAGCGCACGGGCGCTCAGATTGGGAACATAGTTCAGTTCGCGCACCGCCTTGTCGATGCTCTTGCGCAAGGCCTCCGAAACCTGGGACGGATCGCGCAACGCCCTCGAAACGGTGATTGCGCCGACGCCGGCAAGCCGGGCGACATCGGCGATTGTGGGACGACCATCGGTCCGGCGACTGCGCAAAATTAATGCCCCCTGCTCTATCCGGAATATCGACCGCGGCTCCCTGTTTCCCGGCAAGGACCCGGCTGCCGTTCATCAAAGCAAACGAAGTCAATTCCAAAAAGTAACATTGAAGTCAACGCAGGCGGCCGATCTTTGCTGATGTGCAGAATGCCGGATCGCCCTGCGCGATCCTCTGGCGGCGCTGATAACCTCTCTTGCGCCGCCTGCAGATTGCGCCGGTTTGTGGCATTCTTTGATAATATTTTCGCGGTGCTCACGAACGGTTTGCGGGTATTTTCCGCATCGTGAAATTCTCTGCAAAAGTCGGCGACGAAGCTTCGGTTTCATTTAGTTTGGCGTCGTAGATCAACTGAAACGAGGGTGGAGATATCAATGGGATCGGAGCCTTGGTACCGAACAGCGTCGCGATGGGGCCAGACAAATCTGGTCGAGATCGACCCGGCGCGTTACGACGAGCAATGGTGGCGGGAGCATTGGCGCCGGACACGCATTCACGGGGTGATCGTCAATGCGGGCGGGATCGTCGCCTATTATCCCTCGAAATTTCCGCTGCACCACAGGGCCGAAGCCCTTGATGACCGCGATCTCTATGGCGAGATCGTCAAGGCGGCGCGTGAAGAGGGCTTGAAGGTCATTGCGCGCATGGACTCGAACCGCGTCGCGGAGGATTTCTACCACGCCAATCCGAGCTGGATCTGTGTCGACATCGAAGGCAAGCCCTACCGGCAGGCCGACAAGTACGTGACCTGCATAAACTCGCCCTATTACAGCGAATATCTCCCGCAGGTCATGCAGGAGATTATCGAGCGCACCCATCCCGACGGCTTTGCCGACAACAGCTGGGCAGGCATCCCGCGCAAGAATATCTGTTACTGCCAGCACTGCTCGCAGCAGTTCCCCGCATGGTCCGGCGTCGAATTGCCTCGCCGCCACGACTGGGCCGACGAAAATTATCGGCTCTGGATCCGCTGGAACTACAAGCGCCGGACGGAGCTGTGGGAGCTCAACAACAGGATCACCACGGAAGCCGGCGGCAAGGATTGCCATTGGATGGGCATGATCAGCGGCGACGTGCTCAACAACTGCAATCGGTTCATCGACCTGCCCTCCATCCTTGCCCGTAGCCCGATCGTTATGCTCGATCACCAGCGCCGCAACGGTATCGACGGCTTCGAGGATAATACGGAAGTCGGCAAGCGGCTGCACGAGGTCGGCGGCTGGGACAAGCTCATTCCGGAAAGCACCCCGCAGTACCAGCTTGGATCGCCGGCGTTCCGGCTTGCGAGCATGCCGCCTGCCGAGGTGCGACTCTGGTCGTCGTCAGGCTTTGCCGGCGGCATCCAGCCCTGGTGGCATCACATCGGTTCGATGCACGAGGACCGCCGGCAGTACAAGACTGCCGAGCCGATCTTCAAATGGCACGAGGCCAATGAGGAGATCCTCATCAACCGTCAGCCGCAGGCCGACGTCGGAGTGGTCTGGTCGCAGGGCAATCACGATTTTCATGGTCGCGACAAGGCCAGCGCCCGGACGATGAACCCCTATCGCGGCACCGTCAGGGCGCTGGACAGGGCCGGTATCACCTATCTTCCCGTACACGCCGACGATATCGGCAAGGCCGCAGGCCGCTTCAGCGTCCTGATCCTTCCCAATCTCGGGGCCATGTCGGAGGCGCAGGTCGCGGCCGTTGAGGCCTTTGCCGCTCAGGGCGGCTCGGTCATCGCCTCGTCGGAAACGAGCCTCTATGGCGAGTTCGGCGACCAGCAAGCGGATTTCGCCCTTGGGAAACTCTTCGGCGTTCATCGAAAGAGCGACAGCTACGGCGATCAGGAGGCCGCCAATCCCGATATCGAGACCAGCGTGCGCCATACCTATCTGCGCCTTGCGCCGGAACTCCGCGCCAAGATCCATGGCCCGACGGATCGTACTGCGCCTGCGCCCGACGGAAACCGGCACCCTATCCTTGCCGGATTCGAAGAGACCGACACCCTTCCCTTCGGAGGCTTCCTTCCGGCTGTGAGCGTCGATGACGACGTGAAGGTGCTGGCAACCTTCATACCGGATTTCCCGATCTATCCGCCGGAAACGTCCTGGATGCGCAAGCCGCGGATCGATCTGCCATGCATCACCGTTCGCGAGACCGCTGGCGGCGGCAAGCTCGTCTGGTTCGTGGCGGATCTCGATCGATGCTTTGCGCGGGACGACCAGTTCGAGCATGCGCGCCTGATTGCGAATGCCGTCAACTGGATGCTTGGCGATCGCTCGCTTCTGAAGCTCGAGGGGACACATGGTCTGGTGACGGCCACGCTCTACCGGCAGGAGAACCGGCAGATTGTTCATCTGAACAATCGCGTCCTGACCTCCCGTGTGCCGGGCCGGCAGAACGAGCTTTTGCCGATCGGCCCGGTCACGTTGCGCTTACGCAAGGAGCCCGGTCGCGATGCCCCGATGGAAGCAAGCCTCAGGGTCAGCGGACGAAAATCGAAGGTCGGAACGGATGGGCATGAAGTCGTGATCGAGGTCGGTGACGTCTTCGACCATGAGATGGTCGTCATCGATTGGCTTGCCTGACCTGAAGCACCGACTGCCGATCCGCCTTAAGGGCCGGCGGTCACCCGAGAACTACGCTCGTCTACGAGCAGCATACGGCCGAGCGCCATCTTCGGTATCACGTTGCCATGAGATTTGGCGGACTTGCCACGCCACCGAGCGCCACCGTTAGCTTTTGAGATGCCTCGACAAGCAGATGCCCGAGCATCGGCACGCGATCCCTGGTTATTCTCGCCGACAGACTTGAGATGGAAATCGCGCAGATCGCATCTCCCCGGTGATTGAACACAGGCGCGGCGACGCAACGCAGGCCGGGAACAAACTCCTCATCATCAACGGCATATTTCTCTTTTCGTATGTCTTCCAGATTGGCCTGAAGCGCTTCCTGCTGGATCAATGTATTGGCTGTGAACCGGCGTCCTCCCTCACGCTCGATGATCGCCGCCGCTTCTTCAAACGGACAGGTCGCCAAGATTGCCTTGCCCATCGCGGATGCGGTCATCGGAGCCTTGCCGCCGACGCGGGTGACGCTGCGAATAATGTCCCGACTTTCGATCCGGTCGACGAACACCATTTCACCGTCCTGCATGAAGCCCAGATTGACCGTTTCACGCGTCTGATCGCGCAGGCGCCTCAAAAACGGCAGTGCCGTCGCCACGATATTGCTTCGGCGCGTAAATGCCGTTCCGATGGCAAACGCCTGCCGGCCGATGTGCCACATGCGATCATTGGGATTGAACTGGATGAACTGGCGTTGTTCCAATGTTGTCAGGATGCGATGAACGGTCGATGGAGCAAGGCCCGTCCGGCTTGCCAGGTCTATCAGACGATTGCCCTCCTCATCTTCTCCCATGGCTTCGAGCAGCATCAGGGCGCGATCAACCGATTGAACGCGCCCATGCAAATTCTTCTCTTCCGAAGGCTCTCCCATCCTCGTTCCTCCATTTCCGGCTGCCCGCTTGAAGATGAATGCGATGCCGAGCCAGCGTATGGTAACGCTACCAATCATGCTCGTCAACGATACCGGACCGCTTGAAACCAGCGCAACTCGGGTTGAGCTCATAGCGTGTCGATGGCTGACCGAAGCCGCATCAGATCCGCACGGCACGGCTCCAGCCCGCGTGGGCAGCTCCCTGACCTCTCGGCACATGTTTAATTTTCGATCCTGATTTGTTGACGGCCGGCTAGCCATAACTGCCGTCCGGCGGGAAACATCGCCAAATTCTGATATTTGCTGCTATGATAAAAAGATGAAAAAGGACAATCCGTTACCCAGTCGCAGGACCGATGGAAGGCCGACGATCGCCGATGTCGCCCGACATGCCGGTGTCGGCGCGATCACCGTATCGCGGGCACTGCGCGCACCCGGGCAGGTGTCCGAGACGCTGCGCAACAGCATCGAGAAGGCAATCCGCGAACTCGACTATGTTCCCAACCTCAATGCCCGCGCACTCGCTTCCATCCGCACCGACATCATCGGCGTCCTTGTTCCGGCGCTGACGCAGAACATCTTCGCCGATGTGATCCGTGGCATCTATGACGGTGTCGAAAAGACGAACCTGCAGATCCAGATCGGCAACACGCGGTATGAACCTGACGAGGAGGAGCGGCTTATTGCGCAGATGCTGCGGCAGAAACCCGCCGGTCTGATCGTCTCCGGCATCGACCAGAACGAGGGCGCGCGTGCGATGCTCAAGAACGCCGGCTGCCCGGTGGTCCAGATCATGGATCTGACGGACGACCCGATCGATACGATCGTTGGTTTTTCACACCATGCGGCCGGCAAGGCCATGGCCGAGCACCTGATCGAAAGCGGCTATCGCCGCATCGGCTTCATCAGCGGCTGGATGAACAATCGTTCCCTCGGCCGCCTGACTGGCCTTACCGACACACTCAAGGAAGCCGGACTCTATGATCAGCGGCTGATCCGCTCAGCCAATATCGCCGCACAAGAAGCCGTCGACGGCATCGGCTGGGAGCCTAACCGCATCGCGACGCCGCTGATGGGCCGGCAGTTGCTCAGCCAGTTGTTCAAGCTCGAGCCGCGCCTCGATGCCATTTTCTGCAACAACGACATCATGGCCCTCGGCTCGCTTTTCGAATGCATGCAGCGCGGCATTCGTGTGCCGGAAGATTTCGGGATCGCCGGCTTCAACGATTTCGACTTCATGGAGGCGGCTTATCCGACCCTTTCCAGCGTCCGCACCCCTCGCTGGAAGGTCGGCAACGAGGCGATCCTTGCTTTAAGGCGTCGTCTCGACGGCGATGCGACCGGCGAACGTGTCATCGATATCGGCATCGAGATCATGAAGCGCGGCAGCACAGATCGAAAAGGTCTGCTTCGGCGCACGTCCGAGCCTTATAGCGCTATCCCGCTGGCACCGTCGAAGACATAGACTTGGTCGCTGTTCACATTTGCCTCGAAGCGGGCACCATAGCGGGCAGGATAATCGCCATCGACGATCGCGGTCACCGATTGCCCGGCCAGATCGAAAACCACGTGGGTCTGCGCGCCGGTCGGCTCGACAAGAAGTGTCTGCCCCGCCAGCATCGTGCCCGCGCCTGTCGGCGTGAGATGCTCGGGCCGCAGCCCAACCTTGACGGATTGGCCGGCCTTGACCTTGCGCTCCGGTGCGATGCGGATCGCCGTTCCGTCGGAAAGCCGCGCGGCCGGCTGGCCTTCCACTCCGTCGACCACGGCATCGAGCAGGTTCATGGCCGGTGAACCGATGAAGGCGGCGACAAACAGATTGGCGGGACGGCGATAGAGCTCGATCGGCTCACCCTGCTGCTCGATGTGTCCCTGGTTCAGCACCACCACGCGATCGGCAAGCGTCATTGCCTCGATCTGGTCGTGGGTGACATAGATCGATGTCGTCTTCACCTTCTGATGCAGCGCCTTTATCTCCGAGCGCATCTGTACGCGCAGTTTCGCATCGAGATTGGAAAGCGGTTCGTCGAACAGGAAGACGGCCGGATTGCGCACGATCGCGCGGCCCATGGCGACACGCTGGCGCTGTCCGCCGGAGAGTTGCGAAGGCTTGCGGTCCAAGAGGCTCGTGAGCGCCAGCATGCGCGCCGCCTCGCCGACCCGCTGCTCGATCACGGCCTTCGGCTCTCCCGCAAGCTTCAGGTTGAAACCCATGTTTTCGGCGACCGTCATGTGCGGATAGAGCGCATAGGACTGGAACACCATGGCGATGTTGCGCTCGCGCGGCGTCAGATCGTTCACGACGTGTCCGCCGATGATCACCTCCCCGCCGGTGATCTCCTCGAGTCCCGCGATCATGCGCAACAGGGTCGACTTGCCGCAGCCCGACGGACCGACAAGGGCGATGAACTCGCCATCCTCGATCGAGAGGGACGCGCCGTGAATGACGTCGAGGGCTCCGTAGGCCTTTCTGACATTCCTGAGTTCGACAGATGCCATTGCAGATACTCCGATAGATAGGCGCTCAGGACTTCACCGCGCCAGCCGTTAGGCCGGCGATGATGTGCTTCTGGGCGAGGAAGAAGACGATGATCGTCGGCAGGATCGTCAGCGTGATGAAGGCCAGTATGAGCTGCCAATCCGTGCTGAACTCGCCCTTGTAGACCATGATGCCAAGCGGCCAGGGATATTTGGACTCCGAGTTCAACATGATCAGGGGCAGGATATAGCTATTCCAGCTCCCAACGAAGGATATGATCCCGACCGTTGCTATGATCGGCCGCGAGAGCGGCAACGAGATGTGCCAGAAGAAGCGCAAATAGCCGCATCCATCCACAAAGGCGGCATCGAAAAGCTCCGACGGCAGGTTTCGAAAATAGTTGCGGAAAAGCAGGATGCTCATTCCGAGACCAAAAGCCACCTGCGGCAGGACCACACCCCAATAGGTATCCAGAAGACCGAGATCGCGAATGCGGATGTAGAGGGGCAGAATGGCGGTGGCGGCCGGAAACATCAGCCCGATCAGGAAATAGTTGAGCAGATAGTTGGCGCCAAAGAACTTGACATGGGCGAAGCAGAAGGCCGCCATCGCCCCGAAGGTGAGCGTCAGGAACACCGTCAGGGCCGCAATCAGCAGCGAGTTGCCCATCTGCAACCAGTAGCGCTGGCTTTCCAAAATATCGAGATAGTTGCGCCACTGCCATTCATGCGGTAGCCCGAACGGATTGCCGCGCAGTTCCGACATTGTCTTGAAGCCGCCAAGCGCCGTGCTGATGAGCGGAATGACGACGAGGCCGGCAACGATCAGCAGCGATACGTAGAGATAGGTCCGGGTGCCGATGCCGAGGCGTCGGCCGGCGCTCGGCGCCGTTGCCGCATCTATTGGGGGTGCTGAGATCTCAGTCATTTCTCATGAATATCCGCTTGTAGCTGAAGGCGAGTGTGACGCAGATGATGAAGAGGACAACACCGACGGCGCTGCCGAAGCCGACCTGCATGCGTGTCACGCCGAAGTTATAGAGGAAGGTGACCATGGTCTGGGTCGCGTTCGATGGCCCGCCACCGGTCAGCGGCATGATCATGTCGAACAGTTGCAGAGAACCGACGACGGCAAAGAAGACGGAGAGCCGGACAGTCGATCCAAGCAGCGGCAGCGTCACGTAACGGAATTTCTGCCAGCCGGTCGCGCCGTCGATTTCCGCGGCCTCAAGAACGCTTTTGTCGATCGCCTGAAGACCGGCGATGAACAGCATCATGTGAAAGCCGAAGTATTTCCAGACGATGACGCCGAGGATCGCATACATGGCGGCCCCGCGGTCGGCGAGCCAGAAGGGCGCTTCCACGCCGAGGAAATGCGCGATACCAGCGACAAGGCCGAAGTCCCCGTCATAGACGAAACGCCAGATCATGCCGGCGGCGACGTCCGCCAGCACGTAGGGCAGGAAGAAGATCAGGCGGAATGTGAGGGCACCCTTGATGCGGCTCGAGACCATGGTGGCGAGCCAGAGTGCCAGCGGAATCTGCAGCAATAGGGAGGTCAGGATGATCAGGCCGTTGTTGATCAGCGCCTGTGTGAAAGCCCCGTTGCGGAAGATCAGCGCATAGTTGCGAAAGCCGACCCATTGTGTCGGCAGGCCATATCCATTCCAGTTATAGAAGGAATACCACGCCGCCTCGCCCATGGGCAGAATGACGAGCACCGTGAACAGCATCAGTGCCGGCGGCAGGAACAGGACGAGGACCGGCCATTTCGTGCGTGCCAGCGAGCGCTTTCGCCGGATCGGGCTGGCGATGGCCCCCGGGACCGAGGTTGATTTCACTGACATGTACGTCTCACTCATCGCAGTATCGTTCTCCCGCGCCTTCCGGCCCGCGCCTTCTGGATTGGCCGCGATTGCAACGAAGCCGGCGCCCGCATCGAAACCTGCGGGGCGCCGGCTACAGCCGGATCACTTCGCTTCGAGCGAATATGCGTCCTGGATCTGCTGGGCGGCATCGGCTGGCGATATCTGGCCCGCCACGATTTCCATCGTCATGTCGTTGACAACAGCGCCAACATTGGGACCGAGATCCTGATCGAGGAAATTCTGGTGCCAGGTTTCCTTGTCGAGCGCATCCGCACTGTCCTTGAGCAGGGGATTTTTGACGCCGTCATTGGCGCCTTTGGCGATCGGCAGCATGCTCGTCTTCTCGGCAAGCAGACGCTGATTATCCGTATCGCTGAGGAACTTCAGGAATTCCTCGGTTTCGGGCGGTGCGTTGATGGTGATCACCCAGCCGTTGAGGCGACCGAGATTGTCGGTGACGAGACCAGGACCATCGCTGACCGTCGGGAACGGGAAGCGACCGATATTGTCGTCCGGCTGCCCTTTTCCATCGGTCGCGCCCGCCGATTGCGTCAGATTGGTGTTCTCGAAACCGAGCAACATGGCCGCGCGGCCGTCGCCGAAGGTGGCAAGCGCGTCGTTCCATGTGGCGCCGAGATAGCCCTTCTGAAAGGGTTCGAGCTTGCCGAGTTCAACCAGATGTTCGCCCGCCTTGATGAAGGGTTCGCCGGCAAAGCCGTCGCCTTCGCCGGCCTTGGCCGCTTCGAACCCCTTCTGGCCGGCCTCGCGCATGGCAAGATAGCCCCAGTAGAAGTGGATCGGCCACTTGTCACCGCCGCCGCCGGCGATCGGTGTAATACCGGCTGCCTTGAGGGTCTTCACGGCGCCGAGGAAATCATCCCAGGTCTTGATCGTGGATGCGTCGATACCGGCCTGCTTGAACAGCGCCTTGTTGTAGAAGAAGGAAACGAGGCCGGTCTTGTAGGGTGCGCCCCAGGTCTTGCCGTCGAAGGTCATGCCTTCAACCGCAGCCGGGCTGAGCTGATTGCGCCATGCGCCGCCATTGGCATCAAGCGCCGGTTTGATGTCGCGCAGCATGCCCGTATCGGCCTGCGCCTTCAGCACACCGCCGCTCCAGGTATAGAAGACGCTCGGAGGCTCGTTGGATTGCAGCAGCGTCGGGAGCTTCGCCTTGAAAGCCTGGTTTTCGAGAAATTGAAGCTCGACCTTGACGCCGGGATGCTGCTTTTCGAAGGCATCCGCGATACCGCGCCAGGTGCTGACGATGCTCGGAACGGACTCAATATGAAGCCAGCGGATGACCGTTTCCGCCGATGCCGGCGTCATGCTTGAAAAGAACGCAGCCGCGCCAATGGCAGCAGCGCAGAATTGCCCAACGCGGCAAACTTTGACAGTATTCATATCTCGCTCCTCCCAGTAGCGATTTTTTACCGTACCCGGATTAAATAAACGGGCTGGCCGCTTCCCTGTCAATAGGAAGCGACGCTTTCCTGCGTCAAATTAGACCAATTCGTCTCCTCCCAATCAAATTCATGTTGCGCGGCATGCGATTCAGTGACTAGAACTGAAGCGATTTAATTCGTGCTACGTAATAATTCGGGAGGATATCCGGTGAGCGACGCCCTATGCTCCCCATGTGAGCTGCCATGAAGACTGCCGATCCGGAATTGATGCGTGCGATCAATCGCTTCAACGTGCTGGACACGATCCGGCGACACGGACCGATCTCGCGCGTGGAGATCAGTGAACGAACGGAACTTTCCACGACGACAGTCTCGGCCATTACGGCCTCGCTGCTGGACGACGGGCTCATCCTGCCGCGCCACGAAGGCGATCTTCGCAATGAAGCCTCGCGCGGACGCCCGCGGGTCATGCTCGAGATCAATCCGGATGCTGCCCGGGTCGTCGGCGCCAAGATCGCGGCCAACCGCATGGTCTTTGCGGTCACGAATTTTCGTGGCGAGGTGCTGTCGAACCTGACGCTTGCGATCCGCGTCGATCGCCAGCCGATCGCGGTCATCGCCGATCTGATCGAGGATGGGGTGCGGCGCTGCGTCGTCGACGCCGGCCTTGCTCTGGAGGATGTCGACTCCGTATGTCTCGGCCTGCCCGGCCTGATTGAGCACCGCACGGGGCGCGTGCGAAGCAGTCCCATTTTCCGTGAGGCCAATGTCGACTTCGCCCACGAGATGTCGGAGCGGTTGTCAACGCCGACAATCGTCGAGAGCGACGCCCACGCCATTACCCTTGCCCATCACTGGTTCGGCGAGGCCCGCGATCTCGAGGACATGGTGGTCGTCTCGCTCGAGCAGACAATCGGGCTCGGTGTGCTGCACGGCAATCAGCTCTTTCGCGGCGCCGGCGGCCTCAGCCACAATCTCGGCGATCTCGTGCTCGGCATGGGACCGCAGGGAACGGTGCGCCTGTCGAGCCAGGCCGGCGAAAGCGCCATCCTCGGCGACCAGCCCGCTGGCGGCCGCTTTGCCGAAGCGATCCGGCTCGGTCGTGGCATGGCGCATGCCCAGGCCCTGATCCAGGCGGAGGACAACACCCTAATCAATGCGGCGATCCGCGCCGGCGAGGCCGTCGGCATCGCGATCGCCAATATCGTCACGCTTTTCGCGCCCCCGAAGGTGATCCTCGTGGGGTCGAGCCTTGCGCTCGGCGAGCCTTTCCTCAAGAGCCTGCGCGACGCCTATGCGCTCGCCATCCCGCCCTCGATCAGCGGCGTCGCCGAACTCGTCTTCGATCAGTCGAGCGACGACATGTGGGCGCAGGGGGCCGCGGCCGTGGCGCTTTGGGAGCTCTATGAATCGCCCTGGGGAACGACGGGACCTGCGCCCTGACCCAAAGGCAAGCGACAGATTTATTTGGAGGAATCTATGGAAAAAGTTGGTATTGGCATCATCGGCTGCGGCAATATTTCGGGCGCCTATCTCAAGGCGATGGCCTCTTTTCCCATCCTCGACATTCGTGGCGTGGCCGATCTGAACGAAGATCTCGCGAAGGCGAAAGCAGCCGAATTCAACGTTCCCGCCTCAACGGTGGATCGGCTGCTTGCCGATCCGAAGGTCGAGATCATCGTCAATCTTACCATTCCAAAAGCCCATGTCGCCGTGGGCTTGCAGGCGCTCGATGCCGGTAAGCATGCCTATTCGGAAAAGCCGCTCGGCATCAACTTCGCCGAAGGCAAAAAGCTCGCCGAGGCGGCAAAGACCAAAGGCCTGCGGATCGGCGCGGCACCCGATACCTTTCTCGGCGGTGGTCATCAGACCGCCCGCGCCCTCATCGATCAGGGCGTGATCGGCCAACCCGTCGGCGGAACGGCAACCTTCATGTGCCCGGGCCACGAGCGCTGGCATCCCAATCCGGCCTTCTATTACGAAGTCGGCGGCGGACCGATGCTCGACATGGGCCCCTATTACATCACCGACCTCGTCAACCTCCTTGGGCCAGTAGCGCAGGTGGCAGGCTTCGCGACCACGCCGCGCAAGGAGCGCATCATCACCAGCGAGGCGCGCAACGGCGAGCGCATTCCGGTGCACGTGCCGACGCATGTCGCCGGCGTCATGGCCTTCGCCAACGGAGCGGTCGTGCAGATCGCCATGAGCTTCGATGTGGCCGGCCACAAGCATGTACCGATCGAGGTCTACGGCACCGAGGGAACGCTGATCGTGCCGGACCCGAACCGCTTCGCCGGACCGGTCGAATATCTGAAGAAGGGCGGGCAGTTCGAAAATCGCGAGGTGACCGCGCCCTATGCCGACGGCAACTATCGCTCGCTCGGCGTCGCCGATCTGGCGCATGCCATCCGCTCCAACCGGCCGCACCGGGCGAATGGAAGCCTGGCACTGCACGTGCTCGAAGTGATGGAAGCCTTCCACACCGCCGCCGAAACCGGCCGCACGGTAACGATCACCACGGCGACGGAACGTCCGGCGCCGCTTTCAGAGTCCCTGGTCGACGGCCAGCTTGGGAAATAATCATCAGGAGGAGTTCACAATGCGCGAAGCATTGATCGTCTGGGGCGGCTGGAGCGGCCATGAACCACAGGAATGCGCCACCATCATCAAGGACATGCTGGAGGAGGACGGCTTCAAGGTCTACATGGAGCACGGCACGGAGGCCTTCGCAGATCCGTCCGTTCACGACCTCAGCCTCGTCGTGCCGATCATGACGATGTCGAAGATCGAGAAGGAAGAGGTCAAGAACCTTGCCGAGGCCGTCCAGAACGGCGTCGGTATCGCCGGCTATCACGGCGGCGCGGGCGACGCCTTCCGCGAATCGGTCGAATACCAGTTCATCATCGGCGGCCAATGGGTCGCCCATCCCGGGAACATCATCGACTACACCGTCAACATCACCCGACCGGACGACCCCTTGATGGAAGGCATCAAGGATTTCCCCTACACGTCCGAGCAGTATTACATGCATGTCGATCCCTCCAACGAGGTTCTCGCCACGACCACCTTCACGGGCGACCATGCCTACTGGATCGACGGCGTCGTGATGCCGGTCGTCTGGAAACGCAAACACGGCAAGGGCCGCGTCTTCTATTCCTCGCTCGGCCACCAGGCCAAGGAATTCAATGTCCCTGAGATGAAGACGATCTTCCGTCGTGGCGCGAACTGGGCTGCCCGCTAGATGTGAGCATCCTGCGTTCAAGTGGCATCACCTGGACGCATTGCAACGGAAGCGATGGTGGAATAATCGGTAACAAGAAGGCGTCGGCAGCGTCGCCTCTTTCAGAACTGATCGCCGTTCAGAAGCGCAGGGAGGCGCCGATGCCGCAGGACAGTCAATCCGTTTACGAAATCCACGACGAGCGATTCCGCAAGCTCATCATTTCCAGTGCCGCTCTGGAAGGGCTCTATACCGGATGCCGTTGGGCGGAGGGTCCCGTCTGGTTTGCGGACGCCAACTGCCTGATCTGGAGCGACATTCCGAACCAGAGAATGCTGCGCTGGGCGCCCGATGGCAGCGTCTCGACCTTCCGTTCGCCCTCCAACTTCGTTAACGGCAATACCCGCGATCGGCAAGGCAGGCTCGTTTCCTGCGAGCACGGCGGCCGGCGCGTCATTCGCACGGAGGTGGACGGTTCGATCACAGTCCTGGCGGACAGCTACAAGGGCAAGAGGCTGAACTCGCCGAACGACGTCGTCGTGCGGTCGGATGGAACCATCTGGTTCACCGATCCCACCTACGGCATCCTTCACGACTACGAGGGCTACAAAAGCGAGCCCGAGCAACCGACACGCAATGTCTACCGGCTCGATCCCGAAGGTGGCGAAATCGATGCCGTCGTCGATGATTTCCTCCAGCCGAACGGGCTTGCCTTCTCGCCGAACGAGACGAAGCTCTACATCGCCGATTCCGGTTCGAGCGACGACGGCACGACACCGCGGCACATTCGCGTCTTCGATGTGATCGACGGCAGGCAACTTGCCAACGGCCGCGTCTTCTGCACGCTCGACAACGGCATTCCCGATGGCTTTCGGCTCGATACGGATGGCAGGGTCTGGACCAGCGCCGGCGACGGGGTTCACTGCTTCTCGCCCCAGGGAGAACTGCTCGGCAAGATCAAGGTGCCGCAAACGGTTGCCAACGTCACCTTCGGCGGACCGCGGCGCAACCGGCTTTTCATCGCCGCGACGCAATCGCTTTATTCGATCTATGTGAAAGCGACGGGTGCTCAATATCCCTAGAGAAGCTGTGGACCGAAGTCTTCGCAGCAGGCTTTACGGATCAGTCTATGGATGGCAGATTGCCATAGAGAGACATCGTCTCTGCAGTCCTCTGACTCACAACACCAAGTTAACTCAATCGTTCGCATGCGGTTAACGCGGTCAATTTCAAAATGGTGCAGCGTCACCAACGGTTAAACAATGGCCAAGCGGGCGAAAGAGACACCCTTGCCGCTTCGGAAACAGCGCAGGGGTGCCGTTCATTCTGCCTCTCAATTCTTGCAAGGCCGAGAGCAGGACATTGCCGTGATCGATCATCTGATCGAGCGGATCGACCAAGGTGGGTCGACACTCGTTATCAGCGGCGAGCCCGGGATCGGCAAATCTGCACTCCTCGAAGTCGCCAAGCATCGAGGCCGCGAACGCGATGTGTCGGTATTGAGCATGACTGGCGTCCTGGCCGAGGTTCATCTACCGTTCGCAGCACTTGAGCAGGCACTGCGCCCGCTGATGAAGCAGGCTGAAGGCTTGGTCCCTCGTCAGCGATCTGCCTTGCTGGCCGCTTTCGGGATGCACGATGACACGGGCGCGCCCGACATCTTTCTGGTGGCACTTGCGACGCTGTCCCTTCTGACCGAAAGCGCGACGCGCAAGCCTATTCTGCTCGTTGCCGACGATGCCCAATGGCTGGACGAGGCAACCTATGAGGTGCTGGCCTTTATCTCACGCAGACTGAGTTCGGATCCCGTCGTTCTTTTGGTGGCCATGCGCGATGGCTTCAACCGTTCATTCGACGACGCCTCAACGCTGCGGCTCCGACTTTCGGGACTTGACGATGCCGATGCCGAGCGTCTGCTGGACGCCAATGCACCGGGCCTTTCGACCGATCTGCGCAGCCGCTTCCTCAAAGAGGCCTCAGGAAATCCCCTGGCCCTTTTGGAGCTGCCTCGCGACGAGCGAACAGCGGACGCTGGGGATACGAGGTGGCTTCCACTCACGGAGCGCTTGGAACGTGCCTTCTCAGCCCGTTTGTCCGATCTTCCGGCTACCACCCAAACTCTGCTGTTCGTGGCTGCAGAAAACGACGGGACATCGCTCTACGAAATCCTGCGCGCGGGAGAAGCGGTGTTGGGTGAGCAAGTTGGTGTTGATGCTTTGACGCCGGCGATAGCCGCCAAGCTGATCGAGATTGACGAAACGGAAGTGCGGTTTCGACACCCACTGGTGCGTTCGGCCATGCACCAGGCGGCCGATCTGGCAACGCGGCAACGAATCCATGCAGCACTCGCGGCGGCCGTTCATGACCAATTGGATCGTCACTTGTGGCATCGTGCGGCGGCGACCATCGGACCAGATGACGAGCTCGCCGGCGAATACGATCGCATGGCGGCCCGGGCACTACGGCGAGGGGCGGTAGCCATGGCAATCGAGGTTCTCGAAAAAGCGGCACGATTGAGCAGCACGACAAGAGCCAAAAGCGACCGGCTCCTGCATGCCGCCGAACTTGCCGCCGACCTCGGGCAGCCGGAACTACTGGAGCATCTGCTGCGTCAGGCCGACGTGGACGAATCTGATCCTGTCGCATGTGCGCGGACCGGTTGGTGTCGTGAGATCAGCCAGCCTCCAATGGTTAGCGATCCGGCGAAAATCCCCAATCTGGTTGGCTTGGCCGCGCAGGCCAATGCCGCCGGCGCCAAGGACCTGGCAAGCAACCTGCTCTGGCGCGCAGCCCAACGCTGCTGGTGGAGCAATGCAAATAGGGACATTCGAGAAAGCATCCTGCTTGCTGCAAACAGCCTTAAGCTGCCAGAGGCGGATCCACGTTTGATCGCAATATCCGCTTACGCTGAGCCGCTTCAACTCGGGGGCGACGTATTCAACAAGCTCCAGCGACACACCGGGACAAGCGGGGGCAATCCCACGGTTGCGCGAATCCTCGGCAGTACGGCCAACGTCATTGGCGCCTTTGACCTCGGTGTAAGTTTCCTGACTGATTCCGCTACAGCACTGCGTGATCAAGGGCGGCTCAGCGACCTCGCGCGTGTACTCTTTGCGCAGGCGTGGGCCGAAATGGAGGTGGGCGATTGGACGGGGGCAATGAGTGAGGCCGAAGAATCCGTTCGCTTTGCCGGGGAGACGGGTGGCACTCTTTGGATTGCCGCGGCCACGATTGTGAAAGCGAAGCTCGCCGGGATGATGGGCAATCTGGAGCAATCACAAGCATATGCGGCTGAGGCAGAGCGCCTGGTTCTGTCCGTCGGCGCCAGTTTCCTGCTGGCAATGCTGCAGATCGCGCGGGGCATCTCTGCAATCGGCGCAGGCCGGCATTGGGAAGCTTACGAGCATCTGCGGCGTCTTTTTGCTCCTGCCGATCCGGCTTTCAATTCCGGTCTTCAATTCTTCGGCCTCGCGGATTTCGTGGAAGCCGCCGTTTTCTCCGGAAATGCCGAAGCGGCCCGTGAAGTGATCGAAGAGATGGAGCGTGTCTCGGCTCCGTCGCCGGTGCCATGGGTCGAGGCGATGCTGCATTATGGCAAAGCGTTGCTCGCGGCGCCTGCGGACGCCGAGCGGTTCTTCCTGCAAGGTCTGGGGCCGGTCGCGAAGAGGTGGCCATTTCTAAGAGGACGTCTTCTCCTGGCTTATGGCGGATGGCTGCGCCGCCAGCGCAGATCCGTCGATGCGAGAGCTCCGTTGCGCGAGGCCCGAGATATTTTCGATGCGCTGGGCGCCTTGCCTTGGAGCGACCGCGCGAGAGAGGAATTGCGCGCTTCGGGGGAAGCCAGCCGCCGACGAACCGACTACGCGTGGGAGATGCTCACTCCGCAGGAGCTTCACATCGCGCAACTGGCAGCCGAGGGTCTTTCGAATAAGGAAATCGGCAGCAGGCTCTATCTGTCTCACAGGACCGTCGGTTACCACCTTCACCGGATCTTTTCCAAGACCGGCGTCACCTCGCGCTCGGGGCTACGCTCCATTCTTACCGACCCACGCGATCCAAAAAGTTAACCGCCAATCTATCATCGGACTGGTCATTTGACAGAAGCGCGGGCTCCTCCTTGCGGGCTACCTGTGCGGCTGCGTGCAACCTTCTCGGAGAGAATGACCGTGAAACTCTTGCCCTCACTCGCAACCCTCAGCCTCGGAGTAATCCTTGTGACTCAACCCGTTCATGCGGCTCCAGACGCCGCCACCGACCCCCGTATCGACCCTCAGGTTCGCTCGTTCCTTGCCAAGATCAACAAGGATCCGAGCCCGTTTTGGGAACTGCCGCAGCCAAAGCCCCAGGAGATCCTGACCGGTCTTCAGAATATGACCCCTGTCGACATGTCGGGGGTGAACACGACCGAGCAGACTATCACCCAGGATGGTCAAACCGTGAAGATCTACATCATGAAACCCGAGCGGGTCGCCGGTAAGCCCGGCGTGTTGCTGTTTATTCACGGCGGCGTCTGGATAGTCGGCAACTTTCAAAACCATCAACGGCTTCTGCGGGATCTGGTGGTCGGTTCCGGCCAGATCGGCGTGTTCGTCGAGTATACCTCCTTGCCCGAAGCGCGCTTCCCCACGCAGCTCGATCAATCCTATGCCGTGCTGAAATGGGTGGCGGCTCATGCTGAAGAGTTCGGCGCGGACGGAAGCCGCATCGCCGTGGCCGGCAATTCAGTGGGTGGCAACATGACCGCAGCGCTGACGCTCATGGCCAAGGACCGCGGCGGCCCCAAGATCGCCTTCCAGGCGCTTCTCATTCCGGCGACCGACGCAAGCGTCGATACCGGCTCCTATAGCGAGTATGGAGACGGCCGCTTTCTGGCACGTGCATTCATGAAGTACGGCTGGGATCTCTACGCTCCCGATGCCGAGACCCGCGACAACCCCTATGTGTCGCCGCTGCGCGCCAGTCTCGACCAACTCAAAGGCCTGCCGCCGGCGCTCGTCATCACCGCCGAGAACGATCCGCTGCGCGACGAGGGTGAGGCTTACGCAAGGAAACTGAAGGAAGCCGGAGTGACCGTCGCCGCAATTCGCTATAACGGCACGATTCACGACTTCGTACTACTGAACGCGATCCGCAACGTGCCTTCCACCGAGGCAGCGATCGAACAGATCAACGCCAGTCTGCGCCAGTATCTCGAGCCAGCAACGCATTAACTGATTACAACGACGCGGCGTGCCCATGCCGCCGCGTCGCTGCGCCAGCGCGATAGTCGTCTCAGATGATCAGCGCGCCACCGAGATTCTCGACCGCACGCCGCGTAATGACCGCGACGAGATGGGCGCGATACTCGGCCGAGGCGTGCATGTCGCTCATCATGTCGGCGGGATCCGGCATCAGTCCCTGCACCGCTTCCGGCACGAGATCTTCCATCAAGGCTTCTTCCGCCTCGGTCCAGCGGAACACACCGGAATTTCCCGCGCCGGTGATCGCCACTCGCACGCTGCAGTCGCGATGTTTCGAGACGAAAGCTGCGGCGAGCGCGTAGCGGGACGCGGGATTGCGGAACTTGGCATAACCGGCGACCATGGGGACCTTGAATTCCAGCCGGGTAAGAATTTCACCCTCTTCGAGGGCCGTCGTATAGAGGCCGGCGAAATATTCGTCGGACGGAATGGCGCGACGGTCGGTATGCACTGTCGCATCGAGGCTGAGGACGGCAGAGGGGTAGTCGGCTGCCGGGTCGTTGTTGGCGGTGGAGCCGCCAATCGTGCCGACATGGCGGACCTGGACATCGGCAATCGAGCCGGCAAGTGCGCTCAGCGCCGGAATGGCATCTGCGATTTCCTTCGAGGCCGCAACCGTCGCGTGGGTCGTCGCCGAGCCGATGATCATGCGACCGGCCTCCACCCTGATGCCCGAAAGCTCCGGTATCTGCCTGATGTCGATAAGGTTGGCCGGAGCCGCAAGCCGTCCCTTCATGGCCGGAATGAGCGTATGGCCGCCGGAAAGATAGGCCGGTTCGTCCAGGCTGGAGTAAAGCTCGGCGGCTTCGGCGAGCGTCTTCGGCCGGTGGTACTTGGTCTCATACATATACATGGCTTTGCCCTCGGCTCCTCTCGCTTACTCGGCTGCGGCGCGATGCTCGCCGCGGTATTTCTCCGCCGCCGTCAGAACCGCCTCGACGATGTTGTGATATCCGGTGCACCGGCAAAGATTGCCTTCCAGTTCATGGCGGACCGTATGCTCGTCGAGCACGCCCTCATGACGGCGGATCATGTCGACGGACGCCATGATCATGCCGGGCGTGCAGAAGCCGCACTGCAGGCCATGACATTCATGGAAGGCAGTCTGAACGTCGTGCAGCTTGTCGCCGTCCGCCAATCCTTCGATGGACGTGACCGAACCGCCGTCAGCGGCTACGGCCAGGATCGTACAGGATTTGACCGCACGGCCATCGAGAATGACGGTGCACGCGCCGCATTGGGTGGTATCGCAGCCGACATGGGTACCCGTCAGGCCGAGATGATCGCGCAGGAAATGGACGAGCAGCGTCCTGTCCTCGATGTCTTTCGTCTGGGGCGTGCCGTTGACGGTAAGGGTAACGGTGGTCATGGGGTATACCTCGATCTGTTTCAGCGGACGGCCACGGCGATGACGATGACGACCAGAACCGCCGCAAGCCCCACGAGCCAAAGCATCGAGCTTGACTTTCCGGATGTTGCGCCCGCCTGAGTGACGGGCGGAGCGGCGACTGCCGCAGCAGCCGGGGCCACAGGCGCCGGATTTCCATCGGGAACGATGACCGCCTCGTAGGCTGTCGGCTGTGACGCCGGCGTAGCAGCGGATGCCGAGGCGCGCGCTGCCACCTTGGCGAAGAACTCGTCGGCGAGCTTTTTCGACGTCGAGTCGATAAGGCGGGCGCCGAGCTGGGCGAGCTTGCCGCCGACCTGCGCCTTGGCGGCATAAGTCAGGATCGTCTCGCCTTCGGCCTCGGCAAGGTGCACATCCGCACCGCCCTTGGCAAAGCCGGCTACGCCACCCTTGCCTTCGCCCGAAATCGTGTAGCTCTCGGGCGGCTGGATGTTGCTCAGCTTCACCGCGCCCTCGAAGGTCGCCTTGATCGGTCCGATCTTGGTGGTGACCCGCGCGGTGAAGCCGTCGTCAGGATTGCCCTCGAGGCTGTCGCAGCCCGGAATGCACTCGCGCAGCACCTGCGGGTCGTTGATCAGTGCCCAGACGTCGCTGCGTGGCGCCTTGATGCGGTATTCACCCTTGAGATCCATGGATCTCCTCCGTCGATGTTGTTCGTCTCATCATTTGCCGGTGACGGCCTCGTAATAGGAGAGGTCCAGATATTTTCCGGCATCGGTCAGAGCCTTGCCGCCCTTGCCGAAGCGTGAACGCAGTTCGAGAACGCGCAGCATGCCTTCGGGCAGGATCTTCGCATCCGGAGTGAGGCCGGAACGCGGTGACAGCAGGCTTTGCATGACGGACTGCAGTGCGGCCGGCTGAATTTCCGGCATCTTCTCCTGCAGGATCTTTTCGGCCTCCGCACGGCTTTGCGGATCGAGGGTCCAGGCGAGCCCCTTCAGATAAGCGCGAATGAAGGCCTTCACCGTCTCCGGATTCTGCTTCGCCCAGGGGCCGCGCACGGCAACGACACCGCCCTGATAGCTGTCGAAGATCTCGGTCGACAGACCGAGAAGGTTGAAGCCGGACTTGCGTGCGATGCTGGTAAACGGCTCGATGGTGAGCGTCGCCGCATGCTCGCCACCCTTGACGGACTGCCAGCGCTGCGGCGTCGCGCCGACCGGCACGTAGGTGGTGTCTTCCGGCTTTAGGCCGCCGCGGGCGAACATCTCGTAAAGCACGAAAGCGAAACCGGTCGACAGCGCATCGAGCGCAATCGTCCGTCCCTTGAGGTCGGCATAGTCCTTGACATCAGGGGCAGCGACAATCGCAAGCTCAAGCTGTGTCGCACCCATGACGACTTCATATTCCGGATTGACCGCCGCACCCGCTGGACCCTGGCCTTCGCCATAGGCAACGACGTTATCGAAGGCGGTAAAGATGACGTCAAATTCGCCGGCGGCCGTCCTTTCGGCCTGGGCCATGGAATTCGGAGTGAGCGTCAGTTCGATCGCCAGCTTCTCCTCAGCGAAGAAGCCTTTCTCGATGGCTGCGAAGGTCGGCAGATTGGGAGCGCCGGGAAAAGCGATGACGCGCACGGTCTGTTGATCAGTCATTTTTTGAAAACTCCTCCGGAATTACTCGGCTGCCTGAAGGTCGGCCTGATGCATCGCCTTCCAGACAGTAAAGGGTGTCAGCGGCATGGAAATCTGGGTGACGCCGTAGTCCTTCACCGCATCGATGACGGCGTTGGTCACCGTCACCAGCGCAGGCGTGGTACCGCCCTCGCCGCCCGCCTTGATGCCCAGTGGATTGGTCGGCGAGATCACCTCGGCGATTTCGCAGTTGAAGGACGGCAGGTTGTCGAAGCGCGGCATGCCGTAATCCATGAAGGAGCCAGCGAGCGGCTGACCCGTCGTCGGGTCGATCGCACAGAGCTCCCACATCGCCTGACCGACGCCCTGGGCGATGCCGCCATGGGTCTGGCCATGAACGATCAGCGGATTGATGCAGCGACCGACGTCGTCGATCGTGGAATAGGCGGTGATCTGCACGTGGCCGGTTTCGGGATCGACCTCGACCTCGCAGACGGCCGCTCCGTTCGGGAAGACCGGCGTGTGCATTTCGTTGTCGCGGGCAACACGAAGCGGCCCGAACTTATCGCGTGTCTGACGCCCGAGTGCGAAGATGTCGATCGCTTGGTTGGTCCCTGTCACCTTGAAATAGCTACCCTCGAATTCGATCGAGTCGACGTCGGTCTCAAAGAGGTCGGCAGCGCGTCGCCGTCCTTCGGCGAGCAGATCGGCAGAGGCGATCGCCATGACGGTCCCCGCATGACGCATCGAACGGCCGGAATGCGATCCGCCGCCGACGCTGACGATGTCGGTATCGCCGAGAACGATCCAGACCTTTTCGACCGGCACCTGGACCATGTCGGCGACGACCTGGGCAAAGCTCGTCTCATGGCCTTGCCCGCTCGGCTGCGTGCCGATCACGACTTCGATAGTGCCGTCATCCTTGACTTCGATCTCGGCACGCTCCTTCGGAGAGCCGATCGAGGATTCGACGTAATTGGCAAAGCCGCGGCCGAGCAGCTTGCCGCGCTTGGCGGCTTCTGCCTTGCGGGCCTCGAAGCCGTTCCAGCCGGACATTTCGAGCGCGCGCTCCATATTCTTTGCATATTCGCCGCTGTCGTAGATCTGACCGACCGCGTTCGTGTATGGCATCTTCTCGACCGGAACCAGGTTCTTGCGGCGCAGTTCGAGAGGATCGAAGCCGAGCTCGCGGGCCGCGATCTCGACCATGCGCTCGATCGCATAGGTAACCTCCGGGCGGCCGGAGCTGCGATAGGCCTGCGTGCACATCGTATTCGTAAACACAGCGCGCGCGCGCAACGCGGCAACGGGGATGTCGTAGGAACCCGTGATAAGGCCCGATCCTTTGCTCAGCGGCGAAAGCGAGACGGCGCGCATGCCGACGTTGCTGAGATTGTCAGCCCGCATTGCCAGGAACTTGCCTTCCTTGTTCAGCGCCAGCTCAACCTTGGTGACGAGGTCGCGGCCCTGATAATCGGTCAGAAACGCCTCCGAGCGCGTCGCCGTGAATTTCACGGGACGGCCGACCTTGCGCGATCCCCAGAGGACCAGACCGAATTCGACATAGGCACGGTTGCGCGCGCCGAAATTGCCGCCGACATCAAAAGAAAGCACGCGCAGGTTCTTGGGCTCGATGCCCAGTACCTTGGCAAGCTCCCCCTTCTGGCGAACGGCACCGCCGCTGCCGGCATAAAGCGTGTAACGACCGGTCTCGGCATCGAAGTTTCCGAGTGCTGCCCGCGGCTCGATGGTAACGGCGGTGACGCGGTCAATGTGGAAACTCGCCCGGATGACGTGATCGGCCTTTGCGAAGGCTGCATCGGTTGCTTCCCAGTCGCCGAATTTCGACTCGATGAAGACGTTATCCGGAACTTCGTCCCAGACAGCCGGAGCGCCCGGTTCTGCGGCAGCGGCCGTATTGGTGACATGGGGAAGCTCCTCGTAGTCGACCATCACCTTCTCGGCGCCGTCGACAGCAAGGGCGGCAGTTTCGGCAATCACCATCGCAACGGCTTCGCCGACATGGCGCGCCTTGTCGGCCGGCAGGAGATAATGAGGGCCGATGAAGGGCTTGCCTCCGTCGGGCGCGGTCAATTTCATGTCGAACTTCGTCGAGGGAACCGGGCTGTGCGGGATCGGCTCGATTCCGTCTGCAAGCACGTCCTCACCCGTCAGGACGGCGAGTACGCCCGGAATTGCCAAAGCTTCGGATGGATCGATACCGAGAATGCGGGCGTGCGGATAGGGCGAGCGCACCATCGCCGCGTAGGTCTGCCCTGGCATGCTGAAATCGTCGGAGAAACGGCCCTTGCCGGTAATAAGCCGTCTGTCTTCCTTGCGGGGAATGGGCTTGCCGACATGGCGGAACAGCGCCTCCTGCACAAGCTTCATCTCCGGAGTGATCGCAGGATAGCTGATCTTTTCCTGCGCGCTTTCCGTGGTGTCCGGTACAGTTTTCAGGAGCGGGCTGTTCATAAGACCTCTTCGTATTTCGTTGAAGCTGAATGGCAGCGACTTCAGGCCGGGCTCGCGCCGAGCACTGCAGGTGCGCTGTTGCTCTTCGTCATAATGTATGACAGTATGGCCGTGTAATGCAATCGAAAAAGAGAGGCACCTGCGCCTCGTTCGCTCTGGCTGAGATTTTTCGAGAGCGTGGCTACGGTATAGAATCGTGCGCGTGACGGCCGTCGACGGCGGCAAAATGGCGCATTTTGGGAGCGTGATTTTCATGACGACAAGAGAGCAAAAGGCGCCTCTGGACCTGCAGGAGCATCTTGCACGGCTCGAAGAGCGCGGACTTCTGACGCGCATACAGGTGCCGATCGACAAGGACAGCGAGCTGCATCCGCTGGCGCGCTGGCAGTTCCAAGGTGGTCTGCCGGATGAGCAGCGACGCGGCTTCCTGTTCACCGACGTGCGCGGCGCCAAGGGCGAGAGCTACGATATTCCGGTGGCCGTCGGCGTGCTTGCCGCTTCGCCCGCCATTTATGCCGCCGGCCTCGGCGTTTCCGAAGATGAAATCGGCGATGTCTGGGTCCGTGCAATGGAGCACCCGATCGACCCGGTCATGGTCGACGAGGCGCCGTGCCAGGAAGTCGTGATTACCGGTGACGCATTGAAGGCCGAAGGCGGCGGGCTCGGCAGCCTGCCGGTGCCGATCTCAACACCCGGCTTCGACAGCGCCCCTTACTTTACCGCCACTCTCTGTGTGACGCGCGATCCCGATAACGGCATTCGCAACATGGGCACCTATCGCGCAGCGCTCAAGGCCGAAGACCGGCTCGGCGTGCGTATGGCAAGCCGCCTCAGCGGCGCCGGCGGATACCAGCACTGGCTGAAATATCAAAAGCGCGGCGAGCCGATGCCCTGTGCGATCGTCATCGGCTGCGCGCCGGCCGTGCTCTTCACCGGCCCGCAGAAGCTGCCGATCGACCAGGACGAGCTCGGAGTCGCAGGCGGCCTGATCGGCCAGCCGATCCGTATCGCCCGCTGCAAGACGATCGATCTCGAAGTTCCGGCCGACGCCGAAATCGTCATCGAAGGCCTGATCGATCCCGTGCTTCTGGAGCCTGAAGGGCCATTCGGCGAAAGCCACGGCCATGTGGCGCTCGAGGATTTCAACATGTCGATGCGGGTGACGGCAATCACGCGCAAGCGCAACCCGGTCCTAGTATCGATTGTCAGCCAGGTGACCCCGAGCGAATCAAGCGTGCTGAAGCGCGTCGCCTACGAGCCCCTCTTCCTCAACCACCTGAAGAAGGCGCTGAACGTCAAGGGTATCAAACGCGTTGTCATGCATGAGCCTCTGACCAACATCCGCAAGGTGATCTTTCTGGAATTCGATCGCAGCGCGCCGCAGTCGGAAATCTGGCGCGGGCTGCAGGGTGCGGCCACGCTACAGGCGCAATGCGGCAAGATCGTCATCGCAGTTTCGGACGATATCGATTCGCGCAATGCCGACGCCGTATTCTGGTCGCTCGCCTATCGCGCCAATATGATTGACGACGTTCACATCACGCCATACCGCTCCGGCGGTCACGGACCGAAATCGGGCTCCAAGAGTGCCGAGGGAACACTGCTGATCGATGCGACGCTGAAGGCGCCAATGCCGCCGCTCGCTCTGCCGGCGGAGAAATACATGACGCGCGCCCGCAAGATCTGGGAAGAGCTGCAGCTTCCGCGCCTGACCCCGCAGCCGCCATGGCATGGCTATTCGCTGGGCGACTGGAGTGATCTCTGGACGCAGTTCGCCGATGCAGCCGTTTCTGGCGACTGGAAGGCAACTGGCGAGAACACCTACTCGCGCCGCCAGGGCGGCATGAAGCCGGAAACACCGGTACGCGACATCGAAAAGAAAAAGTAATATTAAGGACGAATGGACGCAGATCTTTGGCCTGCGTCCATTCCTGGACAGATCGGACGCAAAGGGAGGATCATGCCGAATCAGGTTGCGCCGAAATGCCGGCCATCTGCGATGGAGATCTGCTTCTAGTCGGACCATCGAATGAGACGGCATAAAACGACACGTTATATCCACGTTGGTATAACGGCTTGACGGACAAACATTTTTTAGCGCAATAGCATGAATGACCGGCTTGCTCACGCGGGCCGGGGTCGAAACAGGAATCGTGAAGCATCGCGGGGAAAGTTAATGAACCATCCGGGATTTGAGCCGTTCGGACCCTTGAAGCAGGAATCGGCGCCGCTGCGAAACAAGATCATGCAGTCGCTGCGGCGGGCGATCGAGACCGGCTATCTTGAGCCCGGGACACGGCTTGTCGAAAAGGACCTGTGCCAGCAGCTCAATGTCAGTCGGACATCGCTGCGCGAGGCGCTGCGTCAGTTGCAGGCGGAAGGCGTCTTGACCGACCTCAACAATCGCGGTCTGGCGGTCGTCACGGTGACGCGGGAAGATGCCGAAAACATCTATCGCATCCGGGGCGTGCTGGAGCCCATGATCGTGGAGCAGTTCATCGAGAATGCGCCGGACGCCGAGCTCGAAGGTTTGAAGGCGCATAGTGAGCGCCTGAAGGCCGCCTATCAGCTCGGCACAGCCGAGGAAATCGTTGCCATCAAGCGCGACTTCTACGACCTGATATGCTCCGGGGCGCGCAACCAGATCGCCTTCGACCTGCTCAAGAAACTGACGCTCTTGACCTCGCCTTTGCGCCGTCGCTCGGTCGTCAGGCCTGAACGGCGCAAACAGAGCATCGCCGAGATCGAGCAGATCGTCGACGCGATCATTCGCCGCGACAAGGTTGCAGCCCATGCGGCGGCGGAAAAGCACGTGGCGAATTCGGCGCGGTCGGCGTTGCATTCTCAGGAGACTGCAAAGGCAGCCGGTTGAATTCTACAGGACAAGACCGTTTAGGATAGTGCATGCGACGCATCATCATCGCCATTACCGGAGCCTCCGGTGTCATATACGGGGTGCGCGCGCTGCAGCTCCTGCGGGATCTGCCGGATGTGGAGACGCATGCGATCATTTCGCCTGCGGCGCTCAGAACCGCATCCGACGAACTCGACATAAGCGCGGAAGAGATCCGCAACCTTGCCGACACGCTCTATAACTACCGCGATATCGGCGCGGCCGTATCTTCCGGCTCGTTCCGCACGGCGGGTATGCTGGTCGCCCCCTGCTCCGTCAAGACGCTGAGCGGAATTGCCAACTGCTACAATGACGAACTCATCGTGCGCGCCGCCGACGTATGCCTGAAAGAGCGCCGGCGCGTCGTTCTCCTGTTCCGGGAGACGCCGCTCCATGCCGGCCATATCGCCTTGATGGAACAGGCGACCCGCAATGGCGCCATCGTCATGCCGCCCGTGCCGGCCTTCTACAGCCGGCCGCAGACAATCGATGACATCATCAACCAGACGGTCGGCCGCGCTCTGGATTTGTTCGACATCGATCTGCCGATCGTGAAACGCTGGAAGGAAGAGCCAAAGAGGTGATTCACAGCTACGCCAGTAATCGTGCAATAAGGCCTATTGCAGCAACCGCGCGCTCGTCCGGTTCGCAGCCGCGGTAGTAACGCACGACCGTCATCATGTTCTCGACAGGATCGCTTTTTCCGGTACTCGAAAGGCTCAAACCTTCCGCTTCAAGGAGAGTGAGCTCGATCCGCTCGGCTGAAAGCTCCGCACCCTTGATCGTGTTGCGCAGGCTTTCCGTTTTCTGATCGGGCGCCGGTCGCGGCCCGAACTTCAGACGCCGCCTCACGGTTCTCAGCGGCACGACCACCTCGCGATGCCAGTCCGCGACGACGGTGGCGATCCGGCGCATTTCCGGCGCCGATAAAGCCACGGAACGGTCGGCAAGCCAGGCCGAGAAAAGCAGCACGGGTACGTCGACACCGCATTCCTCCTGAAGAGCAAGGCAGGTATCCGCAACGCCAGGCATCCCGTAGAGACGGACCGCAAAGTCCCACAGATTGGTATCGTCCATTGTCTTGCTCTCCCCGCACACATCAATGGCCACAAGCAAACCACAAACAAAAAAGCCGCCGGTTTCGATCCGACGGCTTGTTCGAACTCACCCGATCCTCAGGGCGCGTCCTGTCCGGTAATTTCGCTCTGCCAGGGCGCGACAACCTTTTCAAGCCATCCGACCAGAGCAGTCAGGACGACGGCCACCACCATGATGAGAATTACAGGCACGAACATCTCCGCCGTCCGGAAGGCATTGGCCGAGGTGATGATGATACCGCCCAGACCAGAGATGGCGGTCTGGAACTCTGCGATCACGATGCCGATGACCGCCTTGCCGATGCCGAGGCGCAGACCGGCCATGATATATGGCGTGGTCGCCGGCAGAACGATACCGCGCATGATCTGCGTCTGGGGAGCACAGAATGCCGTACCCACTTCGACAAGCGTCTTCGGAACAGCCTTCACGCCGAACCAGGTGTTGAGACAGATCGGGAAGAAGGAAAGCAGGAACACGATCACGGCCTTGACCATGAAGCCGAGGCCGAACCACAGGATCATCAGTGGCACGAGTGCGATCAACGGCGTCGCGTAGCCCGCGGTGATATAAATGCCGAAGGCCGCTTCCAGAAAACGATAGCGGCCGAGAAGGAGACCGACGGGAATACCGATGATCGCCGCTGCGATATAGCCTGCGGCAAAGGGCTGGCTGCTTTCGACGAAGGCCTTGAGCAGCCGGCCGTCCTTCAACATGTCGATGAATGCCGCGAAAATCGCGCTCGGATAGGTGCCGAGCAAGGGGTTCGCATTCCGGCCGAAATATTCCCAGATCGCAAGAGCGATGATGATCGATATCGTGGTGATCATCCAGCTCGGCATGGACCACGTCGTGCGTTCGGATCTGCTGGCGCTTGAAGTCATGCTGCCCTGTGCTTCAGTTGTCGACATCAAACCCTCCTCAGGCTGCCTTCTTGCCACTGCCGTTATCGTGCAGCGCTTCCCAGATCATGGTCCGCTTTTTCGAATATTCCGCGGACGTGCGGATGGCGCGCATGTCTTCGCGCGACCGGCCGAGCTCGATCGGAATGATCTGGCTGACCCTGCCGGACTGCAAGACCACGACACGATCCGCCAGCATGACGGCTTCATCGAGATCATGGGTAACGATGATGATGGTCTTGCCCGTCTTCGCGTGGATAGCGAGCAACTCACCATGAAGTGTTTCGCGCGTCTGGGAATCGAGAGCGCCGAACGGCTCGTCCATCAGGAGCACTTCGGGATCGATCGCAAGAGCGCGGGCGATGCCGGCACGCTGCTTCATACCACCCGAAAGCTGATGCGGACGCATGTTGCGAGCGCGACCGAGGCCGACGAGCTCAAGATAGTGGCCAGCGGTCCGGCTCAGTTCCGGCTCCTTCATGCCCTTCATCTCAAGCCCGTAGCCGATATTGCTCAGCGTGCTGCGCCAGGGCAGCAGTTCGGCATGCTGAAACACCATTCCGCGATCGTGCCCGCAGCCCGAAATCGGGCGGCCGGCAACTTTGACCTGGCCGGAGGTCGCATTCTCCAGGCCCATGATGATGCGCAGCGCCGTCGTCTTTCCGCATCCGCTCGGTCCAATGAGGGCGATCACCTCGCCCTTTTCGACATCGAATGAAACGCCGTCCAATGCCTTGGCGAATTCGGTGCCGCCGCGCGTGCGGAAAGTCTTAGTGATATTCTGCACCTCCAGGTGGGCCATGCAGGTTCCTCCTTACTGAACGTCAGCTTACTTCTTCACCACCGCCACGGCTTCGGTGCGGATACTGTCGTCAACGAAGTTTTTGACATCCGCCTTGCTCTTGAGAGCACCGAGGCGAACCATCTGATCATCGGTCCACTGAAGGTTTTCCATCGGAATTGCGAGATCGGTAGCGATGGCTTTGTACTTGATGGCCTCATCATAGATGAATTCGGCCGTCTTGTCGTCTGCCGGAAGGTTCGCGACCTTGCGGGCAAGAGCGACCATGGCATCCTTGTTGTTGACGGCGTAAGTCAGGCCTTCCATTTCAGCGGCAAGGAACTTGACCATGTCGTCATGGCGGTCGGCGATCTTCTCACCGGTCGTCATAATGCAAACCTTGACAAACTTCGGCGTCACTTCGGCGCCTGCGAGCAGCGGCTTGACCTTGAGCGTCTCGGCGTTGACGGCAAATTCGCTCGAGCTTGCGGCCGCGGCAACGACACCGGAGCTGATGGCGCGAACGCGGTCGGCGCTACCACCGGCATTGGCGAAGGTCACATCTGCACCCTTGACGCCTTCGGCTTCAAGCGCGAGACGCGCGAAGAGGTCCGGCAGAGAGCCCGGCGCGGAAACACCGATGGACTTGCCCTTGAGATCAGTGGCCGAGGCAATATCCGGGGAAGAAAAGACCGTATAGGTCATGCCCGGCCAGTTGCAACCGATGATCTTGATGTCGGCATTCTGATGCATGGCAGCAAAGGCGATAACGGGGCTCGCTTCGAAGCTGTCGAGTTCGCCTGCGATCAGGGCCTTGAGGGCGGTCGGACCGCCGGTGAATTCGACCATGTCGACGTTGAGACTATGCTTCTCAGCAAAGCCACCTTCGGCAGCCTGAAAGAGGAAGCCGGAGTCACCCTTGGCTTCCACAATACCATGCTTCCATGCTTCCTGGGCGTTGGCGCCGGAAGCAAAAGCGACGGCTGCGAACACCCCCCCAATCATCGCGATCCGTCCGGAACGCACTGCTGCCTTAGAAAATTTCACCATCATACTCCTCCCGTAGGCCTACCGGCGCCTGTCACTTAAGGGGCTTAAATCACCATGACAATGATCACGAACAGTTGTCATTCTGTCATAGTGTATGTTTGCCATACAAACACAAATGTGCGACAAGTCAAGTGGGAGCCGCGATTTGTTTGCCCCCTCGCCACCTACAAAGCAGGGGGATGCGCAGCCAGACTGCGGCGAACTCGCAAACCTGAACGGAGAAAAAATGACTGAGCGGATATGGGATAAGTTCCTGACGGAAAGGGACAAGGAGGTATTCAAGCTTGCCGGATACGGGGTGCGCCAGGGGTTCGGGAAACGACCGGCGCTGCTTGTGATCGACGTCAATTATGCTTTTTGCGGCGATCGCCGCGAGCCGCTGCTCGAATCGGTCAAGCGCTGGCGCCAGTCCGGCGGAGAGGCTGCCTGGGATGCACTGCCGATCATCCGCAAGCTGATCGATGTGGCCCATGACCGGGAGCTCCCCGTCATCTATACGACCGGTATACGCCGCGCCGATAACTGGGATGCCGGCAGCTGGGCATGGAAGAATGCGCGAAGCGGCGAAAAGCCGGGCGGTACGAACCATGACGGCAACGAAATCATGCCGCAGATCGCCCCGAGCGCCCAGGACCTCGTCATCTACAAGCAGAAGCCAAGCGCCTTCCACGGCACCAACCTCGTCAGCTATCTAACGCTTCTCGGCTGCGACAGCCTGATCGTCGTGGGAACGGCGACGAGCGGCTGCGTGCGCGCGAGCGTCGTCGATGCGTTCAGCCACAATTATCGCGTTACCATGGTCGAAGATGCCTGCTTCGAACGTTCGGAAGCCAGCCACGCCATGGCACTGTGCGATCTCAATGCGAAATATGCTGATGTGATCGAGAGCGAGGAGGTACTCGCCTTCATGAGCACACTCGAGCGCGGCATGTTCAATCTTCCGAAGGGTCCGGCCGTCAGGGCCGCAGAGTAAATCGAATCGATCCCGCGACCGTCCGCCCGGTGGCGGGATTATCCTCGCGGTGCGATCACCGCGCCTTCCGAAAACGGAAAACGAAAGGACATTCTCGTGACTGTCTCCCCCAAAGCCGCCACAGACTTTGCCACCACGCGTGACGGTATCCGCATTTCCTATCGTCTTGTCCCAGGTGACGGAAAGAGCCGCTTCGTCCTCATTCATTCTCTTGCCATGGACAAGAGCTTCTGGGATTCGACCCTCACGGCACTTGCCGGATCGGGCGACATGCTCGTTATCGACTGCCGGGGGCACGGCGCCTCCGACAAGCCGGCCGGTCCCTATACCGTCGAACAGTTCGCTGACGATATCGCCGATGTCATGAAACACGTGGGCTGGTCTTCGGCTGTCGTCGCCGGCGCCTCGATGGGCGGCTGTGTCACGCTGGCTTTCGGCGCCCGTCATCCCAAGCTCGTCGACGGGCTCGGCCTGTTCGATACCACAGCCTGGTACGGCGAGAACGCCCCGGCGGCCTGGGCGGAGCGCAGCAGCAAGGCGTTGGCGGAAGGCCTTGGCGCCCTGGTCGGCTTCCAGAAGACCCGCTGGTTCAGCGACGCCTTCCGCGAGGCCAATCCAAATGTCGTCGAGGCGGCCGTAAAGGTCTTCCTAGCAAATGATCTTTCCGCCTACGCCGCGACCTGTACGATGCTCGGGGCTGCGGACCTGCGCCAGGCGCTGCCGAAGTTCGACTTCCCCTGCGTGATCCGCGTCGGCTCGGAGGATTACGCCACACCTCCGGAGATGGCGAAATACCTCGCCGAGAATATCCCCGGCGCGAAGATGGAAATCATGGAAAGCGTCCGACATTTCTCGCCGCTCGAAGTTCCGGCGACGATTGCCGCGGCGCTGAAGGAAATCGCCGCCGCGCGCGGAGCATGATCGCTTAAAAGCTTACCGATCGCTAAATCCCAGCCTCCGGTCGTCCCATTACCAGAGAGTGACATCCGGAGGCTGTATTATTTCCGGATTCCGGGAAAAAGCGCTTGAACCCGAAACAGGAATCGGCGAAATTTAGTGCGCTAATCAAATCCCCTTCGAACTGCCCGGGAGAGCGTTCGAGCAATCATCGTCTGGAAAATAAAGTGAGCAGCGATGCGTTAAGACGCGCGACGAAGCAATCCGCTTCGCTGGCGCATGTTAGTGCGGCGGGCTGGGGGCGAGGCCTCTACACTCTGGTGCGCATCACCATCATGGCCTTCCGCCATCCATGGCAGGCAGGTTTTGCGATAGGCGCAACGCTGGTCGCCTCGACATTCCAACTGATGATCCCGCGGCTTCTTGGCCAGGCCGTCGACCATACGCAGGTGGCAGTGACCGGTGGTGCGGCAGGAAAGGCGGCGGAAGACGCGCTGCTGATGACGGCGCTCCTGCTTCTCGGCGCAAGCATATTGCGCGGCATCTTCACTATGATCCAGAACTATTACAGCGAAGCGGTCGGCCACCGCATGGGCTATCAGCTGCGCCTTGCCTGTTATGAGAAGATCCAACGCCTGAGCTTCAGCTTCCATGACAGTGTTCATTCAGGAGACCTGATCACTGTCGGCCTTCTCGATCTCGAAGGCGTGCGTATGTATTTTTCGACCGGGTTGGTGCGCATGATCCTGTTGACCGTGCTGATCGGCATCGGCGCCTATATGCTGCTCACAACCGACTTGGTGCTCGGTCTGCTGGCATTGAGTTTCGTGCCCTTCGTCGCATGGCGCTCGTCGGTGACCCAGCTTCGCCTGCGCGCGACCTGGCTCGATCTGCAGGAGCGACTGTCGGTCCTGACCCGCATCATGGAAGAGAACCTCGGCGGCATTCGCGTGGTACGCGCTTTCGCCGCACAGGAGCATGAGCTGGCGAAATTCGAGACGGCCTCCCAGAGTGCGCTCGAACTTGCCCATCGGCGGGTGGGCATTCGAGTCACAAACACCAGCGCCATGACCTTCTCGTTCTTTGCGGCCATGGGCCTCGTGCTCTGGATTGGCGGCGGCAAGGTGATGGCGGGAGAGATCACCGTCGGCACGCTCGCGTCCTTCCTGACCTTCATGACTATTCTGCAGATGCCGGTGCGCCAGCTCGGATTGATGGTCAATTCCTTTGCCCGTGCGTCGACTTGCGGTTCACGTCTCTTCGGCCTGCTCGATCTCGACATTGCGATCAAGGATGCGCCCGATGCGCGCGAACTGAAGGTAACCGAGGGTACCGTTCGGTTCGAAAATGTCAGCTTCGCCTATCCCGGCTCCGAAAACCGGGAGGTTCTGCATGGCGTCAGCTTCGAAGGGAAACGCGGCGAGACCATCGGCATCGTCGGCCCTCCCGGCAGCGGCAAGTCCACCATTGCCCATCTGATCCCGCGCTTCTACGACGTCAGCGCCGGCAGGATCACGATCGACGGTCAGGATATCCGCAAGGCGACGCTGCAATCACTGCGCCGCGCCGTCGCTGTGGTACAGCAGGATTCCTTCCTCTTCACCACGACGATCGAAAACAATATCGCCTATGGCGACCCCTGGGCGAAGGAACAGCGTATCGAGCGCGCCAGCGAAAGCGCGCAGCTTCACAATTACGTGCTCGGTCTGCCGACAGGCTACGGTACCGTCGTCGGCGAACGTGGCGTGTCGCTTTCCGGCGGCCAGCGGCAACGCCTTTCGATCGCGCGTGCGCTGATGCTGAAGCCGGCGGTCATGGTCTTCGACGACTCGACCGCAGCAATCGACGCGGCGACCGAGCAGCGCATCCGAAGCGCCATGCGCCGCTACGCCGCCGACCGCGTCACGATCATCGTCGCACACCGGCTGAGTTCGCTGATGCATGCCGACCAGATCCTGTTCGTCGAGAACGGGCAAATCGTCGAGCGGGGAACGCATGAATCCCTGCTTGCTGCCGGCGGACGCTACAAGGCGCTTTATGATCTGCAGGTGCGGCCGGGCGACGACGCGATGAGCGCTTGAGCGGCGTCCAAAGGAGAAGATAATGGCGGAGGAACAGGAAACCGAACGTTCCGACGTGCGCGAAGACGGCAGACGGCCGCCGCGCGCGGTGGTCGGCTCGCACCGCATCGAAGAGGAGATGTTCGGCAAGGCCTTCGACGGCAATGTCATCAAGCGAATCTGGGCCTTCGTCCGGCCCTATCGCACTGAGATCCTGCTTTCCGTCGCCGCGGTGCTGACATTCACGGCGATGCAGCTCCTGATTCCGCTCATCATCCGCTACGCGATCGACCATGGCATGGCGCAGGGCGTCGTGGACAGATCGGCGCTCACCTATTCCATTATCGCCTTTGCGATCGCAATCCTCATCAACTATGCCGCCAGCTATGCGCAGGAAACGCTTGTCGGCGGCGTCGCAGAAGAGGTGCTGTTTAATATCCGTAAGGCGATGTTTACGCATCTGCAGCGTGTCTCACTCTCCTTCATGGACAAGACCGAAGTCGGCCGGCTGATGTCGCGCCTCCAGGGCGACGTCAATTCCATGCAGGAGTTCCTGGAAACATCGGTGCTTTCCGTCGGCGACATCATGCTGCTCTTCGGCATCGTCTTCGTGATGCTCTATCTGGATTTCTGGCTCGGCCTTTTGACCCTGTCCGCGCTGCCGGTGCTCTTCATTGTCCGTATCTTCTGGCTGCCGCGCGCACGGGCCTCCTTCATGGCTGCCCATGAAACCAACTCGGTCGCAAACGGCGCGCTCGCCGAAGCGATCCACGGCGTTCGCGCCGTCCAGAGCATGGACCGGCAGGGCGTCAACTTCACGCTTTATGACGACAAGGCGCATGCGAACCTGCTCACCCACCTGACCGCCGCGAAATATGCACAGGTCATGGTGCCGATCGTTGATAGTCTGACGGGTATCGCAATGGCGCTCGTCATCGTCGTCGGCGGATCACGGGTGCTGAACCAGACGCTTGACGTCGGTGTCATGGTTGCTTTTCTCTTCTATATCCAGCGTTTCTTCGACCCGATCCGTTCGCTCACCCTGCAATATTCGGTGATGCAGCGCGCCATGGCGTCAGGACACCGGCTGACGGAAGTCCTCGACGTGCCGGTGGACATCCGAGATGCCCCGAACGCCGTTGCACTTTCGCCTGATATGGACGGCTCCGTCGAATTCCGCAATGTGGTTTTCGGCTACAATCCGAAACATCCGGTCCTGAAGAACGTGAGCTTCAAGGTCAATCCCGGAGAAACGGTCGCACTCGTCGGTCCGACGGGTTCCGGCAAATCGAGCTGCATGTCGCTGATCCATCGTTTCTACGATGTGCAGGAAGGCCAGGTCCTGGTCGGCGGCCATGACGTGCGCGAGCTCACGCAGGATTCGCTTGGTCAGCAGATCGCGATGGTGCTGCAGGAGCCGTTCCTCTTCACCGGTACGGTCTTCGAGAACATCCGCTACCACAAGAGCGAAGCGACACGCGAACAGGTGATCGAGGCGGCCAAGGCCGTGGGTGCTCACGACTTCATCATGCGACTTGCTGATGGCTACGACACCATGCTCGGCGAACGTGGCGGCGGCCTCTCGCTCGGCCAACGCCAGCTTTTGAGCTTCGCCCGTGCGCTTGTTGCCGACGCGAAGATCCTCGTGCTCGACGAAGCGACCGCGAACATCGACAGCTATACGGAAATGCTGATCCAGAAGGCGCTGGTGAAGCTCCTGGAAAACCGCACCGGCCTCGTCATCGCCCACCGCCTGGCAACGATCCGCGAGGCGGATCGCATCATTGTGCTGCAGAACGGCCAGCTCATCGAAAGCGGCAATCATCAGCAGCTTATGGCGAACGGCAAACTCTATTCGAAGCTCTATAATCTCAACTATGCCTCCTTCGACGACATCCCGGATGAGGAACTAAGTAACGAACCAGAGGCACAGACATAACTATAACGCGACACAGAGTTTGACATTGCGACACGAAGTGCGACATTTTCGCTCGGCGTAAGCTTCGAGGCGACAATGACTGAGGCGATTTCGGAAGAAAGGTCTGGCAGACGCGGGCGAAGTGCGCGGGCTGCGCGACGCGATGGCGCGGCGAAGCCGCACGGTGTTCCTTACATTGTCCGCAACATTCCAACCTACGACATCATGTCGGAAGAGAACCTGGAAAGGATCGAGCGCACGGCAGACCGCATCTTGGCCGAGATCGGCATCGAATTCCGCGACGATCCGGCTGCGGTCGACCACTGGAAGCGGGCCGGAGCCAAGGTGGACGGAGTCCGTGTCCGCTTCGAGCCTGGAATGCTTCGCGAGATTGTCTCCTCGGCGCCGAGCGAGTTCACCCAGCACGCCCGCAATCCCGCGAACAGCGTTCGGATCGGGAGCGACAAGGTGGTCTTCTCGCCCGCCTACGGCTCGCCCTTCGTCATGGACCTCGACAAAGGCCGCCGGTACGGCACCATTGAGGACTTTCGCAACTTCATCAAGCTCGCCCAGGCGAGTCCGTGGCTCCACCATTCCGGCGGCACGATCTGCGAACCGGTCGACGTGCCAGTGAACAAGCGCCACCTCGACATGGTGTACAGCCACATCAAATATTCCGATCGGGCGTTCATGGGCTCGGTGACGGCTGAGGAGCGCGCCGAAGACTCGATCGAGATGGCGCGCATCCTTTTCGGCGCCGATTTCGTCGACATGAACTGCGTCATCCTGGGCAACGTCAATGTCAACTCTCCGCTCGTCTGGGACGGCACCATGACGAAGTCGTTGCGCGCCTACGCCCGTGCCAATCAGGCCGCCGTCATCGTACCTTTCATCCTTGGCGGTGCCATGGGACCGGTGACCAACGCGGGGGCCATCGCCCAGTCCTACGCCGAGACGCTCGCAGGCTGCGCCCTGACCCAACTGGAACGGAAGGGCGCGCCGGTGATCTTCGGCAACTTCCTCTCTTCCATGTCGCTGCGGTCGGGATCGCCGACCTTCGGAACCCCCGAACCGGCCATCGGCTCCATGGTTGTCGGCCAGCTCGCAAGGCGACTGAAGCTGCCCCTGCGGTGTGCCGGCAACTTTTCCAATTCCAAGCTGCCGGACGGTCAGGCCATGCAGGAAGGGTTGATGTCTATGCTGTCGGCCATCCATTGCGGGGCAAACTTCATCCTCCACTCGGCCGGTTTCCTGGATGGGTTGCTCGCAATGTCCTACGAGAAATTCGTTATGGATACGGATCTGTGTGGGGCACTTCGCTCCTATCTTGCCGGAGTCACGGTGGATGACAATACCCTGGCGTTCGATGCCTTCGAGGAGGTTGGCCCCGGCAGCCACTTCCTCGGCTCGGCGCATACGATGCGGAACTATCAGACCGCCTTCTGGGATTCGACGCTTTCGAACAACGAACCCTTCGAGAAATGGAGCGAGGAAGGAGGGTCGACGGACATTGCGACCCGCGCCAATCGCCAATGGAAAAGAACTCTTGAAGAGTACGAAGCACCGCCGCTCGACGTGGCCGTCGACGAGGCCCTATGCGACTTCATGGACAGACGCAAGGAATCCATGGCCGACGGCTGGTACTGAACAGAAATGCCGAAAAAATAAAGTGCTTATCCCTCTTTATGCCGCGGTGCGGTAGCGCCACAATATTGTCGCAGCGCTTTCCGCCTGTCCGAATTCAGTTAGCCCTCCAGCCATTTCACTTGCTCAGGCGTCAGCCCGATATCGAGTGCTGAAAGGCTATCCTCCAGCTCGCCGACAGTGCGCGGCCCGATCAGCGGAATGACCGGGAACGGCTGGGCAATCACATAGGCGAGCGCGATGTGGATCGGACTGCGGCCAAGCTCTTTCGCGAGCTCGATCGCTCGGTCACGGCGTCCGAAATTGCGGTCCGAATACCAGCAGCGGACGATTTCCTCATCGTCGGTCTTGTCGCGTCCCGCGCGATCGGTGAAGAAGCCGCGGCCCTGGCTCGACCATGCGAAGTTCGGGATCTGCTTCTCGTTCAACCACGTCTTCCATTCGTCGTCCGAGGCAGCAACGCAGCCCGCCCAGATCGGCTCGAGCATTTCGGCAAGCGAAAAGTTGTTGGAAAGCGCGGCGGGCGCACGTTTGCCGTTCTTTGCCGCGTAGGCGATCGCCTCGTTCATGCGGTCGCGGGTCCAGTTCGATCCGCCGAAGATGCCGCGGATGCGGCCCCGTTCAACTTCGGCATCCATCGCATCGACGAATTCGCCGACGGGCACGTCCGTGTTGTCGCGATGCATGAAGTAGATATCGACATAGTCCGTCTTCAGCCGGTCGAGCGACTGGTCGAGCTGCTTGGCGATCATATCCGGGTAGCAGAGGGGTGAATGGGCTCCTTTGCCGATCAGCACGATCTCGTCACGCGGAACGTTGCGGCTCGTGTGCCAATCGCCGAAAATGCTCTCTGTCTTGCCGTTTCCATAGACATAGGCAGTATCGAAGATGTTGCCGCCTGCCTCGTAGAAGGCGTCGAGCGTGAGTGAAGCGGCCGCGAAATTCGGGAAGAATTCAAAACCGAGGCTCACGACGGAGGCCGGCTTTGGAATGCCCGGTATCTCGCGTAGCGGGACGCTGCTCCCCCGCCGGACCGTTCCGCCCGCGATATTTGTCGTGCGCTTTGCAGCCGTTTCCACCCTATATTCGAGCCCGACCGAAGCGCGCCACTTGTCAAGGACGCGAAGATTGCCGATGGAATCGGCCCAGGTCATTCCTGGCGAGGCAAACTCCATCTTCCCTGCCCGGATGGCATCTCCGGCCGCATCGACCTCAAAGGAATAGAGCCAGCAGTCCTCCTTCACGTCGAGCGTTTGCTGCTCGGTTCCCCTGATGATGTCGATCTTGCCGACACCCCCTTTGTGACCAGAGGCGAACCAGAAATCCTTGACCTCGATGCGGCCCTCAGACCCGATGATGCGCAGCGTATTGTCCTGCTGGGCCATGATCGAGCACGATACTTCCGCGATGATCGAGTTGGGGAACTTCAGAACTGCCGACGCCCATTCATCAACACCGGACAGGCCGAGATGCGCGACGCCCGACACCTTTTCCGGCTCCAGAAAGGGTTTATCTTCCGCAGCCCCCGCGATCAGCCGAGCCATCGAGACCGGATAACCGCCCACGTCGAGAATGCCTCCGCCCGCGGTCTCATTGGCAAAGAGCCGATGCTCGGGCTTGAAGCTGCCCATGTTGAAACCGAAACTGGAACGAATGATGCGTACCGTACCGATCGCGCCGCCTTTCACGAGTTCGACGATTTTTGCCGTCTGCGGGTGCAGGCGGTACATGAAGGCTTCGCCGGCAAAGACCCCTGCCTTCCTGGCTTCGTAGTAAATGGCATCCGCATCGAAAGCTGAAAGCGCGATCGGCTTTTCCACCAGTACATGCTTGCCGGCGCGGATCGCCTTGATCGCCCATTCGGCATGGCCGGTATGGGGCGTTGCGATATAGACCGCGTCAATTTCTGGATCGGTCAGCAGCGCATCATAACCCTTGACGATACGAGCGCCGGGAAAGCTTTCGCCGAGGCCGGGCTTCTCCGGATTGCGAGTGGCGATTGCCACCAGCTTGCCCGTCCGCGAATGCGCGATGCCATCCGCAAAAGTACGAGCGATGGTGCCGGGGCCAATGATGCCCCAGCGGATCGGTTGCTCTGAATTCATAACCATTCCTCTTTCAAATCTTGGTGTTACGTGTGGATGTCGTCACCGCAGGCGATTGCCCGCGCTGTCGAACAGGAATGCGCGTTTTGCGGAGAGCGCGACCGTCAGATGGTCGCGATTGGCCGTGGAGCGGGATTCCGGGCGCTCGATAATGAGCTGCTCGCCGCCCGCAACGGTCGCGTAGATGTAGCTGGTATTTCCGAGATGCTCCGCGACGTCGACGGTGACATGGAGGTCAGTGTCGCCCATGCCGGCATCGGCAAAGTGTTCCGGGCGGATCCCGAGCACCACCGGCGCGCCTTCCTCCACAGGTCCTGCGAGCGGCAGCCTCAATCTCACGTTAGGGTCACTCACCAGCGAGACCGTTACGCCGGAAGCCTCCTTGCTTGTCACGTTCGCCCTCAGGAAATTCATCCTGGGCGAACCGACGAAGCCGGCGACGAACTGGTTTGCGGGATCATCATAGAGGTCGAGCGGCGCGCCGATCTGCTCGATGTTGCCAGCCCTGAGAACGACGATCTTGTCGGCAAGCGTCATTGCTTCCGTCTGATCGTGCGTCACATAGATCATGGTGGTTCCGAGCTGCTTGTGCAGCCTGGAGATTTCCACCCGCATCTGCACCCTGAGTTCGGCATCGAGATTCGAGAGCGGTTCGTCGAAAAGGAAGACCTGCGGTTCTCGAACGATGGCGCGGCCGATCGCGACGCGCTGGCGCTGACCGCCGGAGAGCTGTCTCGGGCGGCGCTGCATCAAGTCCTTGATCTGAAGGATCTCGGCCGCGTGGCGCACGCGCTTTTCGGTGTCCTCTTTGGGATTGCCGTTCATGCGCAGGCCGAAGGACAGGTTTTCCGCCACCGTCATATGCGGATAGAGCGCATAGGACTGGAACACCATGGCGATGCCGCGGTCGGCGGGCTCGATATCGTTGACGATTTTTCCGCCGATATTGATTTCGCCGCCCGAAATGTCTTCAAGGCCGGCGATCATGCGCAGCAGCGTGGATTTGCCGCAGCCGGACGGACCGACGAAGACGACGAATTCGCCGTCGTTTACCTGGAGATTTGCACCGTGAATGACTTCGAACGCCCCATAGCGTTTGACGACGTTCTTCAATGAAAGTTCGGCCATTCGGTTTTCCCTGGTTACTTGATTGCGCCGGCCGCGATGCCGGCGATGAAATGACGCTGCAGCAGCACGAAGACGACGAGGATCGGTGCGGTCAGAAGCACCGCGCCGGCCATGATGCCGCCCCAGGAAACCTTGGTGAGGCCGATCAGCGTTCCGAGCGCCACCGGCGCCGTCATCATCCCGGGCTTGGAGTTGATGAGCAGCGGCCAGAGATAGTTGTTCCAGGATGTCAGGAAGAGAATGATCGACAACGCCGCCATCGTTGGCCGTGCAAGCGGCAGGGCTATGCGCAGAAATATCTGCCATTCCTTGACGCCTTCGACACGGGCGGCGTCGAAGAGCTCGTTCGGCATCATTGAGAAGGACTGGCGCATGAAGAGCACGCCCAGCGAATTGAAGAGCGGCGGCACGATAAGCGCCACCCAGGTATTGGCCAGCTTGAATTCGCGCGCCACCATGATGAATTGCGGAATCACGACAACGGCAAAGGGTAAGGTGATGGTGCCGAGAATGATTGCCACGACGACCGAGCGCCCGGCAAATCGATAGCGGGCAAGCGCCCAGCCTGCCATCGATGTCAGCATCACCGACAGGACCGTATAGATCACCGCCACCGTGATCGAGATGAACATCGCGCGCAGAAAACCGGTGTCGGCCTCGAGGTTCCTGAAGTTCTCTATGAAATTCGTCGACGGCCACAATACGATCTCGGGGCTGAAGATCCCCTGATCCGGCATGGTCGAGAAGACGAACATCATCCAGAGCGGAAAGAGCCAGATGACGGCGAGCGGCGTCAGGACTGCGTGAAGCGCAATCTTGCGCATCAGGAGGGATTGCGACTTGGACCTCATTTGGCCTCCCTCCCAACCCAGAGATTGAAAAGCGAGATCGCAATCGCCAGGGCGGCTATGGTGTAGGCAATCGCCGAAGCGTAGCCGAAATTCAGCGATGTGAATCCCTGCCGGTAGAGAAGCAGACCAAGCGTTTCGGTGCCGCCGCCGGGGCCGCCGCGATTGGTGATGAGGAAGGGTTCGGTGAACAGCTGCATCGTACCTATCACCGACAGCACGACGCAGAAGAGGATGATCGGCTTCAGGAGCGGCAAGGTGATGTGGAAAAACTGCTGCACCTTGCTGACGCGGTCGAGCGTCGCGGCCTCATAGACGTCCTCGGGGATGGACTGCAGTCCGGCCAATATGATGATGGCATTGTAGCCTGCCCAGCGCCAAGTGACGGCGATGATGAGGAGCGCCATCGCCGCGTTCGCGTTATCGAACCAGGAAACGGGTGGCATACCGACCGAACCGATCAGCTTGTTGATGATGCCGAAATCGATGCTGAACATCAGGCGGAAGACGGCGGCATAGGCGACTTCGCCGACGACGACAGGCGCGAAGAAGGCGAAGCGAAACAAGGGCCGCACCTTCAAAAGCGGCGAATTCAGCAACACGGCCATGATGGTGGCGAGCGCGATCATCACCGGCACCTGAACGACCAGGATGATGAGCGTATTGTAGAGCGCGTTGTAGAAAGCCGGATCGCCGAAGAGGCGCCCCCAATTGGCCGAGAGACTGAACTTCCAGGGATTTACGCGCGTGTTCTGAAACGAGATCAGGAACGAGTTGATGATCGGCCAGACCCAGAAGGTGGCGAAGACCAGCAGATAGGGAGCAAGGAACGCATAGGCGCTCCGGGTCCTGGACGACATCAATATCCTCCTCGCTAGAGCGGGATGCCGAAAAGTGTGCGGCTTTCGGGCGACATCCCGCTGTCACTTTTTAATTTAGAGGCGGTGAAGCCGGGCGAGAAATCGCCCGGCCGATCACTCATTCTGCGATCGGAAGGCCCGTCGCCGAAGCGATCTGGCTGGCTGCATCGTCAAGTGCCGCCTTCGCATCCGGATAACCGCCGGCGAAATACTTCGTCTGCGCTGCCTTGTAGATCGCGTCCGCATCGCTCTGGAACGCGGTTCCGCGGCTCGGCACGATCTTCGGCAGGGTCGAAAGAATATCGGCCCAGACCTTCTGTCCGCCCCAATAGGGCTGGGGCTCGTTGACGAATGGGTCCTCAACGGCTGACAATAGCGAGGGGACGAGGCCGAAGGACTTCAGCATCGTGACCTGCCCTTCGTTGGTGGCCAGTGCATAGTTCAGATAGGCCCATGCGGCTTCCTTGTTTTCGGAATTGGCGTTGATCGCCAGCGACGAACCGCCAAGATTTGCCGCATGCGGCCCGTCGGCCGTAAGGCTCGGCATCATGTAGACGCCCCATTTGCCGGAAAGATCGGGCGAGCCGGTACGTATGGTTCCCTCGTACCAGCCGCCATACATCTGGCTTGCGACTTTGCCCGCAGTATTGGCCTGGATCTTTTGATCCCAGATGGCAGCCGTGAGCGTACCGGCATCCTTCATCTGCTTGACCTTCTCCAAGGTCGCAACGCAGGCGGGCTGGTTGATCGTGATCGTCTGGCCATCCGTGGAGAAGTAGCCACATCCCTGCTCGTTGGAGATCATCCGGAACCATTCGCTGTCGCCGTTGAAATCGGCCTGCGCCATGACGACACCGGGATTGGCTTGCGAAATCTTCTTGCCGGCGGCAATGAAGTCGTCCCAATTCTTGATCGTAGCCGGATCGACGCCCGCCTTTTCATAGAAGTCCCGGCGATAGAAAACGGCGACGGGACCGGAATCCCACGGCATCGCATAGGCGACATCACCGACCTCCAGTTCGGTGCGTTTGAAGTCAGGAAACTTCGCCTGGATTTCCGGCGTGTAGCCGAGCTCCTTGAGATTGGCGAAGCAATCCGGGAAGCGGTTCCAAAAGACTTCCGCCTCGAAATTCTCGATCGTCACGATGTCCGGCAGGCCGTCGCCACCGGCCGCGCAGCCCGCAAGCGTCTTGTCGAAGACCTGATTGTTGCCGAGATCCTCTACCGTCACCTTGATATCGGGATATTGCTTGTTGAAACCCTCAAGTGTGGACTTTAGCGCCGATGCCGCGACGTTCCAGCTCCAGATGGTAAGATTGCCCGATTGCGCAAATGCGGAGCCGGACGCCAGCAGAGCGACCGCAGCGGTCGCACCGATAAGTTTGAAGCGCATTGAAAATCCTCCCTTTTCAATTGCCGTCCCTTAGCGAACATGGGTAAGTTATCCGCAAGGGAGCTGCTGTCTCCTAAAAAGGGAACATGGATTTGGCGGAAAGTAAGGTTGCCAGCAGAGCCATCTACCAACCGGGTGCGAGCAGCATCGAGGGCCTGCCGACGGCGCTCGAGATGTTTCATAACCATCCTCCCGTGATGGTCATGCCCCACTGGCACGCACAGGTGGAGGTGAATTATATCATGAGGGGCACCGTTCATTACCGCATGAACGGTCACGAGATCACGCTCAAGGCCGGTGACATGTGTCTTTTCTGGGGTGGCCAGCCTCATCAGATGGACGAATCCTCGGAGGATTCGCTTTACGCGGGAGCGCATCTGCCGCTTGTCTATTTCTTCCGACTTCGTCTGCCTGATGAAATCTCAAATCGGCTGATGAAGGGCTCCACACTTTTGACATCCGGCACCGATGCCGCAGACGAGGAAAACTTCGCCCGCTGGTTCCGCTATGTCCGCTCCGGCGATCCGGTAAGGGCGCAGCATGCCGTGGACGAGTTGCTGCTGCGCATCGAGCGTATTGCATTCGAACCCTATACGATGGCGGGGGGTGGAGTCGGCGGGCTCGAGGTCGAGCAGCCTCACGGGCAATCATCGCGCAGCCTAGCCCGGATGTGTGACTTCATAGCTGCCCATTACATGGAGGACATCGGCTCCGTCGATATCGCCCGTGCAGCGGATCTGCATCCGAAATATGCAATGAGTGTTTTCAAGAAATCGACGGGGATGACGCTGAGCAAATATGTCAACCTGCTGCGTCTGTCCCGCGCCCAGGCGCTGCTGATGAGGGAAGGCGCGAATGTCCTTCAGGTGGCGATGGACAGCGGCTTCGGATCCATCAGTGCTTTTAACAAATGCTTCCGCCACATCGCCGGCATGTCACCCTCCGACTTCCGGAGGGATATCCGCCTCGCAACATCCGGGCACGAGTCGGTTGGCTAATGCATGTCGCGCAAAAGTGTGCAGCGGTCTTGCGCCAACGACATGCGTGAAAACAGTAGCTAAAGCTAAAACGCCATGTCGCGATGTTGCGCTTGTCATTCATTGACGCTACGCCTAGGCAGTTGTCAGCACATCATTTCTTCCGCAAGAGAGCCAGGCTGCTTATGACGATATCCGATCCCCGTGCCTTCCTCGCCTCCTTGTTTCAAGCGGCCGTTCGCGCCGCTGATCCCCTGACAGGCATCAAGGCGCATCTGCCGCAAAAGCCGCAAGGCAGAACGGTCGTGATCGGTGCCGGCAAGGGCGCGGCACAAATGGCGCAGGCTCTCGAGACCGTCTGGGAAGGACCGTTGAGCGGCTGCGTCGTGACCCGCTACGGTTATGGCTGCAAAACCCGCGCGATCGAAATCATCGAGGCGGCGCATCCTGTTCCAGACGCAGCAGGACTGGTCGCCTCGCAGCGTCTCATAGAGACGGTCTCCGATCTTAGCGCGGACGATCTCGTCGTCGCGCTCATCTGCGGCGGTGGATCGGCGCTGTTGCCGGCGCCGCCGAAGGGCATGACGCTCGAAGACGAAATCGCGGTCAACGAGGCGCTTCTTGCTTCCGGCGCTCCGATTTCGGCCATGAATGTCGTTCGCAAGCATCTCTCCACCATCAAGGGGGGACGGCTCGCAGCCGCGACGAAGGCGCGCGTCGTGAGCCTGATCGTTTCCGACATTCCGGGCGACAATCCTGCCCATGTCGCCTCCGGTCCGACGATCCCGGACCGCTCGACCCGCCATCAGGCGCTCGAAATCGTGGCGCAGTACGGGCTGAAGCTGCCGGAGGCCGCAATTGCCCATCTCAATTCGCCCGCTGCCGACGCTCCGCGGCCGGACGATCCCGTCTTTGGCCGGCACGAACACCATATAATCGCTTCGGCGGGCGTTTCGCTGGAGGCAGCCGCGGCGGTCGCTCGTTCGAACGGGATCACCCCTGCTATTTTATCCGATTCGATCGAGGGCGAATCGCGCGATGTCGCCCTGGTGCATGCCGCGCTGGCCCGCGAGATCCTCGAACGCAACCGCCCTTTCCAGAAGCCGGCCGTGCTGCTCTCCGGCGGCGAGACCACCGTGACATTGCGCGCCAAGGGCGGTCGCGGCGGACGCAATGGCGAATTCGCGCTCGCCTTCGCGCTTGCGAGCGACGGCCGCGCCCTGCATCTGCTCGCCGCCGATACGGACGGGATCGATGGCTCGGAAGACAATGCCGGTGCCTATGCCGACGGCAGCACCGTCAGGCGCCTTCGCGCCGCCGACCTCGATCCGCGCCGGCTTCTCGACAACAATGACAGCTATAGCGGTTTTGCCGCCATCGGTGATCTCTTCGAGACCGGACCGACGGGCACGAATGTCAACGACTTTCGCGCGATCCTGATCGAATAGCCGGACGTTCAAATTCTGCAGGCTGGTGTGGTCTGCACATTTTCAACGCGGCGCAGGACTGATATTCCGCCGTGCAGCATATTGGGAGGTTCTTGCAGATGTCGTTTCCTATTCTCGATTCCACTTCCGCCGGTGGCCTGTTTGTTGGCCGTGTCTGGAATCCGGACGTATCCGGGCCAAGTCTCGTCGCGCTGCGCGACGGCCAGCTGGTCGATATCACCTCGCCTCAGGCCCCGACACTCTCCGCGCTTCTGGAGAAGGACGATGCCGCCGGTTTTGTCCGTGCCGCATCCGGCAAGGTGCTGGGCTCTCTGGAGGCGATTGCCGCCAACAGTTCCGCCGACAAGCCGGACCCGGCCCTGCCTTCCCTTCTTGCTCCCGCCGACCTGCAGGCAATCAAGGCCTGCGGCGTCACTTTTGCCCAATCCATGATCGAGCGCGTCATCGAAGAGAAGGCCGCCGGCAACCCGGATCGCGCCGCCGGGATACGCGAGCGCGTCGGCACGCTGATCGGCGGCAGCCTCAACAACATCAAAGCCGGTTCGCCGGAAGCGGCCAAGGTCAAGCAGGCGCTGATCGAGGAAGGCATGTGGTCGCAATATCTGGAAGTCGGCATCGGTCCGGATGCGGAAGTCTTCTCGAAGTCGCCGGTCCTCTCCTCGGTCGGCTGGGGTGCCGCCGTCGGCCTGCACCCGATCTCGACCTGGAACAATCCGGAGCCTGAAATCGTGCTCGCCGTCAACAGCCGCGGCGAGATCAAGGGAGCAACGCTCGGTAACGACGTCAACCTGCGCGACGTCGAGGGGCGCTCGGCCCTGCTGCTCGGCAAGGCGAAGGATAACAACGCCTCCTGTGCGATCGGCCCGTTCCTTCGGCTCTTCGATGCAAGCTACGGACTTGACGATATCAGGCGCGCCGAGCTCGATCTCACCGTGACCGGCAACGATGGTTTCGTGCTCCATGGCAAGAGCTCGATGTCTCAGATCAGCCGCGATCCGACCGATCTCGTCAAGCAGACCTGCGGCGCGCATCACCAATATCCGGACGGCTTCATGCTGTTCCTCGGCACGCTTTTCGCGCCGACCCAGGATCGCGACGCTCCGAACCAGGGCTTCACCCATAAGATCGGCGACCGCGTCGAGATCGCATCGGCCGGCCTCGGCACGCTCGTCAACACGGTGCGACTTTCCACGGAATGCCCGCCCTGGACCTTCGGCATTTCGGCGCTGATGACTAATCTTGCAAGGCGTAAGCTGCTATAGGTTCAAGCTCATTTCAGGCGAAGTGGGATGCTAACAGGCGCCATCGGATTGGCGATCAAGGCGGATGGCGCCTATGTCTTAGCTGCCGGGCACGCGAACGGCTTCGAGGCATCATCGCCAAACATAGGGATCATCTCTATCGTGCGCCCTCGATCGCGGGAATTCTGGCCTTGACCCGTCGGTAGTTGGCACTATCAGCTAGACAGTCTACTAGGGAGCTTCCATTTATGGAATGGCAGTGGAAGAAGCGTTGAACCGGTTTTCCAAGGTGGTGCAGAAAGCCCACCTCGAAGGTCCGCAGATCGTTACCCTGCGCGGTGAACGCGCGGCCGTCGTGCTGTCCGCCAGCGATTATGATGCGCTGCGCGCCGGCCGGCCGACGCTCGTCGACGATCTGCTTTCCGGCCCAGCATGGGATGACGAACTCGCAGATGCGGTCGCTCAACGTGCGCGAGCCTCGAATCGCGACCGCCTGATTTAGCTCTCAATGCCCAGTCATCAGGCTAATTTTGGAGCCATCCGAAAATCGGGACAGCCGAAACGCGGTAGGATCAACGACCGGCATACGGCCGGTTACGAGGTCGGCCATCAATCGGCCGGCCGCAGGTCCGATGCCGAAGCCATGTCCTGAAAATCCTGTGGCAATGAAGAAACCGGGAGTGCTCTCAACCTCAGAGATCACCGGTATGGCATCTGGCGTTACGTCGATGTAACCGGCCCAGCGTTGGGCGATTCGGGCCTGCTCGAAAGCAGGGAATGCCTTCCTCAGTTCGGCAAAAGCTCTGTTCGAGAAATCCTTTGAGGGGACGGGATCGAGAATCCGGTTGTACTCGAACGGGCTTGCCTCATCCATCGACCACTGCCTGGGGATGCGGGCCTCGTCAATGAATCGTGCGCCGAGGCGAAAGCGCAGCGAGCGCCATTCCGACCGGAAAGCCGGCAGGAATTGGCGACCGTACCGAAACGATGCGGGGACGATATCGACGATATTGTCGTAGCCGGAGGCGATCGTATATCCGCCGTCCTGGCGCTTTCGGAAAGCAAAGTCCTTTGCCCACATCGTCTGTTCGGGTCCACCCTCGACAGGGTGGGTGCGCAGTACTGTGTTCATGACCTTCAATTGCGGGAAATGAATGCCAAAACGGCCCGAAAACAAATTCGACCATGCACCGCCCGCAAGAACAGCGGCGCGGCAGGAAATGGGACCACGTTCGGTGATCACTCCCGATATAGCCCCGGCGGAAAGCTCGATGCCACGGACCGCGCATTCTGTGAGTATCGTCGCCCCTTTGTCGCGGGCTGCTTCTGCGATCGCCGGCGCTGCACGCTGCGGCTCGGCTCGGCCATCGGCCGGGGTATAGAGTGCGCCATGCAAGTCGAGGCGAGAACCGGGATTCATGTTGCGGAACTCGGCCGGCGTCAACATGCGAGCCTCGATCTGGAGCGGCTCGAGATGGCGCCGCCATCGGTCATGCTCCTCCAGCTCCTTGGCGCTCGCGCAGGTGAAAATGATGCCCGCGCGAACAAAGCCGGTATCGCGCCCGGTCCGCCTGTCGAGGTTGTCCCAAATTCGCAAGGACTCAGCCATCAGCGGAACCTCGCGCGGATCACGCATGGCGATCCGCACCCAGCCCCAGTTACGGCTCGACTGCTCTCCGCCGATTACGCCCTTCTCGCACAGGACGACCCTGACGCCTCGCTCTGCCAGCTCCAGAGCCGTTGCCGCTCCAATAATTCCCCCGCCGATAACGACCACATCGGCGTCAGTGGGCTTCTCTTCATCGCCTCGAACGGGAACAACGCTGGGGCCTGGCATGAATCACCTCCGGAAAGGAAATGATGAAGGGATACAGCCTTGCCGTTTGATTGTTCAAGTCGCGGCACCGTATGTTCAGGGTAGTGCCGGAAAGGGACGATGTGGCGCCCGAGGCCGAAGGTGCGCTTCAGCCCATATTCTTCGAGCCGGCATGGCGCCGACAAGACCATTCTGTCCTAGGCTCTGATCTTCAAATTTGAAATAAGCGGACCATTCATCTCGAAGGAAAAGGTGCTGGGTCCGGTGAAGCCTTCTCCGTCGACCACGACGTCCATGGAGACGACATTGCCGTTCTCCTCGGTCGACTTCAGTTCAAATGTTGCATCCACGCCGATCAGCTCTTCATCCGACCACGCGCGGATCTCCTGGCGGCCGCTAAACACCCGCCCCCAATCATCGACAGCGCCATCTTCTTCGAAAAGCGACAGAAAACGATCGGTATCATGTTGGTTGACCGCCGTTATCACGGCACAAACGATTGCGGGAACAGTCATTGGAACCCTCCTTCAAAACAGGACCAAGGTAGTTCACCACGCCAAGGCTGAAACCATACTTTGATATAGTAGCCGTGGAGGCGTTCGGAGCCTAAAAGGGGAGATTTTGCGGCTTCGCGGAGAAAACCGAGCCCTTCCGCGCCGAGGAGAAACATGACTTTGGAACTTCTAAGAGAGCTGACAGGAAGTTTCAATGGCTCAAGTGCCCCTTTCCATCGCGCCGTAAAGTCCTAGATGGCCGAGTTGGTGGTTCTTATCGAGGTGCTCCAAAATGCCGGAAGATGTTGCCGTAGCAAAGCTGCAAGTCGCCAATATGCGTCCGCAGGATTCAGGCGGCGGATTTGCGCGTCTTGGAAGGTCGGCGATGGCCAGTATGGGTGTCCAGGAGGGCGAGATCATTGAAATCATCGGCAAGCGCCATACGGCAGCCGTGGCGGTCAGGGCCTATGACGAAGATGAAGGACTATCCATAATCAGATTGGATGGACTGCAGCGCGTGAATGCCGGCGTTTCGAGTGGAGACCATATCGAAATCAAAAAAGCTGAAGTGAAACCGGCGACGAAAGTGGTGCTTGCGCCGGCGCATAAAAACCTGCGGCTGCAGGGATCCGGCGAAGCGCTGCAGCGAACGTTTCTGAGGCGCCCCATGTTTGCCGGCGACGTCATTTCGACATCCGTGCATCAGCGCGTCAACAGGCCTGATCCCAGGGCGACAGATGATGTCTTGCGTGGCATGCTCGATTTGCCGGCCTATGGCCTCCAGGAAATACGCCTGGTGGTCGTGTCGACGCAGCCGCGTGGCATCGTCCAGATGACCGAGACCACTGAAGTCGAGCTGCGTCCTGAATTCGAAGAACCCAAGGAAGCCCGCCGCGCCGATGTAACCTATGACGACATCGGGGGATTGGGCCCATCGGTCGACCAGGTCCGTGAGATGGTCGAGCTGCCCTTGCGGCATCCGGAACTCTTTCAGCGCCTCGGCATCGATCCGCCGAAGGGTGTCCTGCTGCACGGGCCGCCCGGCACCGGCAAAACCCTTTTGGCGCGTGCGGTCGCCAATGAAACCGAAGCCAATTTCTTCCACATCGCCGGCCCGGAGATCATGGGAAGCCGCTACGGTGAATCGGAGGAGCGCCTGCGTCAGGTCTTCCAGGAGGCGTCCCAGAACGCACCGTCCATCATCTTCATCGATGAAATCGACTCTATTGCGCCAAAGCGGGAGCAGGTCACCGGCGAAGTGGAGCGCCGTATCGTCGCCCAGCTGCTGACTTTGATGGACGGCCTCGAGCCCCGACAGAATATCGTTGTGATCGGTGCCACCAATCGGCGCGATGCCATAGACGAAGCCTTGAGGCGTCCGGGTCGCTTCGATCGGGAAATTGTGATCGGCGTTCCAGATCAAACCGGCCGGAGAGAAATTCTTGCGATCCACACGCGTGGGATGCCGCTTGCCACGGACACGGATCTCGACGAGATCGCCCGCACGACCTACGGATTTGTGGGAGCCGATCTCGGAGCACTCGTTCGTGAGGCCGCCATGGACGCTCTGCGTCGTGTTCTGCCTGAGATCAACCTGCGCGAAGGCATACCGCCCGAGATTCTGGAGAAGCTCAATGTCGGGCAGGACGACTTCCTAAGTGCTATGAAGCGTATTCAACCTTCCGCCTTGAGGGAGATCATGATCCAGGCTCCCAACGTCGGCTGGAGCGACATCGGTGGTCTCGACGACGCGCAGATGCGGCTGCGCGAGGGTGTCGAACTGCCGCTCAAAGCGCCGCAGTCATTCAAGAGGATGGGAATACGGCCCGCGAAAGGCTTCCTCTTGTTCGGTCCCCCGGGAACCGGAAAGACGCTGCTCGCCAAAGCCGTCGCCCGCGAGGCCGAGGCGAACTTCGTCGCCACGAAATCATCCGACCTTCTGTCGAAATGGTACGGCGAATCGGAACAACAGGTCTCACGTCTGTTCGAGCGAGCCCGCCAGGTCGCGCCGACAGTCATTTTCATCGATGAGATCGACTCTCTCGCGCCGGTACGCGGTGTCGGTATAGGGGAGCCGGCCGTCACCGAAAGAGTGGTCAACACGCTGCTCGCGGAAATGGACGGTCTGGAGGAAATGCAGGGCATTGTCGTTCTTGCCGCAACGAACCGCCCCAACCTGCTGGACCCCGCCCTGCTGCGCCCCGGCCGTTTCGACGAGCTCGTCTATGTCCCGGTTCCCGATGCAAAGGGTCGCCGCAAGATCCTGGGCATTCATTCCCGGAACATGCCATTGGCCGATGATGTCGATCTTGATGAGCTGGCAGAGCAAACGGAGCGCTTCACCGGAGCAGACCTTGAAGATCTCACGCGGCGCGCAGGACTGATTGCCCTGCGGGAATCCCTGGATGCGGCAATCGTCAACAAGGATCACTTCCTGAAAGCGCTCTCGGAGACACGGCCGTCGGTCACGCCGGAAGTCGAGCGAGAGTACGAGGAAATGGTTCGGACCCTGAGACAGGAGGGACCGCGCCGCAGGGAGATCGGCTTTGTGCCGTTGCGGCAGGCTCCGGAATAGGTCAGACTGTGAAATGAGCCATGGCTGCCTGCGCAGACTGTTGCGGCAGGCAGTCTGAACCTTGCAGGTTACACGGCCGATTCCTTCGGCTCTTGTGCGATTGCCGTATGCGCTTCCTCGTCTTCGGCCGGCTTGGGCTGTTTCCAGGCAATCAGGCGGTAGAACATCGGAATGAAGAAGGTGGCGATGAAGGTCGCAGCCAGCATGCCGCCGATGACGCCCGTACCGATGGCGTGACGGCTTGCCGAACCCGCACCGGTGCTGATTGCCAGCGGCACGACACCCAGGATGAAGGCGAGCGAGGTCATGACGATCGGCCGGAAGCGCAGCCGCGCCGCTTCGATCGCCGCCTCGCCGGCGCTCATGCCCTCATGCCGTTTCAACACGGCAAATTCCACGATCAGGATGGCGTTCTTGGCCGCAAGGCCGATGAGCGTCACCATGCCGATCTGGAAGTAGACGTCGTTCGTCAGCCCACGCAGGTGCGTGGCAAGCAGCGCGCCGAACAGCGCGAAGGGGATCGCGGTAATGACGGCGAGCGGCAGGCTCCACTTCTCGTATTGGGCAGCGAGGATCAGGAACACCATGATGACGCCGAAAATCATCGCCTGCGTGCCTGCGCCGCTGGTCTCGAGTTCCTGATAGGCCGAGCCGGTCCAGGCGACCTGGAAGCCTGGAGGCAGGGTCTGCTGCGCCACCTCCTGCATCGCCTTGATGGCATCGCCGGAGGTATAGCCGGGGGCCGGATTGCCCGTGACCTTGGCCGCGTTGAAGGCGTTGTAGCGCTCGAGCTGATCCGGGCCAATGACGCGCGTGACCTTCACCAGCGTATCAAGCGGAATCATTTTGCCGCTGTCGGCGCGCACGAAAACCTGCCTGAGGTCCTCGGGCGATTCACGGAACGGCGCTTCTGACTGCAGGTTGACCTGATAGTTGCGGCCGTAGAGCGTGAAATCATTGACGTAGAGGCTGCCGAACGTCGCCTGCATGGCGTCGAAGACCGAGTTGATCGGCACGCCGAGCGCCTTCGCCTTCTCACGGTCGAGATCGGCGCGGAACTGCGGCACGCTGGTATCGAAGGTCGTGCGTACCGCAGCCAGCTCCGGCCGCTTGGATGCCGCCTCGACGAGCTTCGCCGTCTGCTCGGCGAGACCCGCGATGCCGCCACCTGTGCGGTCCTGCACGTAGACTTCGAAGCCGCCGGTCGTGCTGAGACCCATGATCGGCGGGGGGTTGAAAGCGAGCACCATGGCGTCCTTGATGCCCATGTTCATACCGATCAGCGGACCCGCAAGATTGCGCGCGTCGAGATCCGGCGTCTTGCGCTCGCTCCAGTCCTTGAGCGTGACGAAGGAGACGCCGGCGCTGGTCTTGAGCCCGCCCGACAAGAGGTCGAAACCGGAGACCGCGAAGACATTGTCGACGGCCGGATGCTTCTTCGTATTCTCCAGCGACTGGTCCATGACAGCCTGGGTCCGGGTGAGCGAGGCCGCCGGCGGCAGGATAGCGATCTCGAAGAGCACGCCCTGGTCCTCATCGGGAACGAGTGAGCCCGGCACGATGTAGAAAAGATAGCCTGTAGCACCGATCAGCAATGCGACCAGCACGACACCGAGCACGAAGCGCTTCACGAAGAAGGCCACACCCGCCGAATAGCCGTCCGTCAGCTTCTCGAAGGCGCGGTTGAAGATGCGGAAGGGCAGGATCGGTTCGTGATGGCCCGGCTTCAGGATGATGGCGCAGAGCGCCGGCGTCAGCGTCAGCGCCACGATGCCCGACAGCGTCACGGAGATCGCGATCGTCACCGCGAACTGCTTGTACATCTGCCCGGCCAACCCGCCCATGAAGGAGACCGGAATGAAGACTGCGCAGAGCACCAGGACGATGGCAACGACCGGCCCGGTCACTTCGCTCATCGCCTTGATGGCCGCCTGCTTCGGCGGCAGTTTCTCCGTCGTCATCAATCGCTCGACATTCTCGAGCACGACGATCGCATCGTCGACGACGATACCGATCGCGAGCACAAGGCCAAAGAGCGTCAGCAGATTGATGGAGAAGCCGAGCATGTACATGCCCGCAAACGAGCCGATGATCGAGATCGGCACGGCGATGACGGGAATGAGCGTCGCTCGCCAATTCTGCAGGAAGACGAAGACGACGAGCACCACGAGGACGATCGCCTCGATGAAAGTGTGAATCACTTCATCGATGGAGACCTGGATGAATTTCGTCGTGTCGTAGGGAATCTGATAGGTGATGCCTTCCGGGAAGGACTTCTGCAGCTCGTCGAGGCGGGCTTTCAGCGCCGACATCGTGTTCAGCGCATTGGCGCCCGGCTGCAGGTAGACCGCGATCGGAACGGCCGGCGTCCCGTTGAGGCTGCTTTGGATAGCGTAGCTCTTCGTCCCGAGCTCGATGCGCGCGACATCCTTCAGCCTCAGCGTCGCGGCGTTATTGGAGTCCGACCGCAGGATGATGTCGCCAAAGGCATTGACGTCGGGCAGACGTCCCTGCGTCGTTACAGTGTAGGTGAAGGCAAGCTTCTTTTCGTCTGGTTGGTCGCCGAACCTGCCGGCCGCAAACTGCGCGTTCTGCTCGCGGATCGCCGTCGCCACGTCGCTTGGCGTCAGATTATATTGCGCCAGCTTGTCGGGCCTAAGCCAGATGCGCATCGAATAATCGATATCGCCGAGCAGGTTGACGTCGCCGACACCCTGAATGCGCTTCAGGTCGTCGACAACGTTGAGGAGCGCGTAGTTGCCGACGAAGGCGCGGTCGTAGCGACTGTCGGGCGAGTACATCGCCACGAAGCCGAGGATGGACGTCGAACGCTTCGTGACGACGACGCCAAGGCGTGTCACGTCTTCGGGCAGCGTCGAGGTGGCGCGCTGAACACGGTTGTTGACGTTGATCGCCGCCTGGTCCGGGTCGGTGCCTAGCGCGAAGGTGACGGTGATCTGCATCGCGCCGCTGTTGGAATTCGTCGACTGCATGTAGAGCATGTTTTCGACGCCGTTGATCTGCTGCTCCAATGGCGCTGCAACGGTCTGGGCGACAGTCTCGGCGCTGGCGCCGGGATAGGTAGCGGAGACGACCACCTGCGGCGGCGTCAGTTCCGGATATTGCGCGATCGGCAGGATGCGCAGCGTCACGATACCCGCAAGCACGATGACGATGGAAATCACCGCCGCGAAGACGGGGCGATCAATGAAGAATCTGTGATTCATTATTTCGCCGCCACCTTATTTTCGGCCGTTGCCGCAGTGACCTGAACCGGCGCGCCGGGCCTCACCTTGATGACGCCCTCGGTGATCAGTTTGTCGCCTTCCTTGAGGCCGGAAAGGACGATCCAGTCGTCTCCGACCTTCTGGCCGAGTGTGACCGGATTGGCGCGCGCATTGCCCTTGTCATCGACGGTATAGACGAACTGGCCCTGCGGGCTCTGCATCAGCGATATTTCCGGAATGGTGATGGCGTTGTCCATGGATACACCGGTCACCGTGGCGCGGACGAACTGGCCCGGCAGCAGGCGGCGCGTCGGATTGTCGACGACGGCGCGCGCCTGCAGCGTACCGGTTTCGAGATCGATCGTGCTGGAGGTGAAGTCTACGAGACCTTCCCGATCGTAGGTGCTGCCATCGCCAAAAGAGATCTTCACGCCGAGTTTCGGCTCCTCGCCCTTGGCCTTCTTCACGTCGAGCAGATGGCGCACTTCGGCGGCCTCGCTGTCGGAAAAGGAGAAGTTGACATAGACGGGATCGAGCTGCGTGATGCTGGTCAGAAGCCCGGCATCACCGCTGGTCCCGATCAGGCTGCCTTCGGAGACCTGCTCAAGGCTGGTGATGCCGCCGATCGGCGCCGTGACCTGCGTGTAATCGAGGTTGAGCTGGGCAGTCTGTACCTGCGCCTGCGCGGCCGCAACCGCGGCTTCCGCGAGTTCTCGGGCGGAGATGGCATCGTCGCGGGTCTTCTCGCTGCTGGCGTTCTGGCCGAAGAGACTGATGTTGCGCTTTTCCTCGCGCTGCGCTTGGCTCAGTTGCGCCTGCGCCTGCTTCAACTGGGCCTGCGCCTGGGCAAGGGCGGCCGCATAGGGGGCCGGATCGATCAGGAAGAGCACGTCGCCGGCCTTGACCTCCGATCCCTCAATGAAGTTCCGCTTCAACAGAATACCGCCGACACGCGCCCGCACTTCGACCTGCCGGTAGGCGGCGATGCGCGCTGCATATTGATAGGTCAGCGGCACGGTCGCAGGCTTGACATCCATGACAGTCACCGGCGGGGGCGGCGGTGTCTGCCCTGCCTGCTGTGCTAAGGATGCGCCTGCCGGAAGGCTGAGCGCCGCAACGAGAAAACCCCGCCGAACAATTTGCGATAGATGTAACGTCATAAAATTCACCGCGATATTGCATTGTTGCGCTGCAGCATATAAACATACATGGATGATTGTAAATATCAAAAGGGCGTGAGGCCCGGTAAAAAATTCCGGGAGACTGCATGCGCAGAACAAAGGAAGAGGCGGCAAAAACCCGCGAAGATGTGCTGGCTGCAGCGGCTCAGGTGTTCTTTGAGAATGGCGTCAGCCGATCGAGCCTCGAGGAGATCGCCAGGCGAGCCGGCGTCACCCGCGGAGCGATCTATTGGCACTTCAAGGATAAGGCCGAGGTACTGACCGCACTTCAGGCGCAGATCCGTTTTCCCCAGGAGGCCATCATCAGCAAGGCGCTGGAGCAGCATGGCCCGGACGATCCTCTCAGCATCATCGAAAGCGGAGCGACCTCCGTCCTGAATTTGCTCGCACAAGACGAACACCAGCAGCGCATTTACGCCATCATCACGCTCGGTTGCGAGGTGAGCGATGAAACGTCTGACGTCCTCTCCCGCATCGTCGCCGCAAATCGCGAGATGTATGAAAAGCTCATGGAAAAGATGAGCCTTGCCGAGGAACGGGGTTTGCTGGCGCCGGGATGGACTGCCGAGATTGCCGCCCGCGCCTTTCAATGTTCGATGAACGGCCTGCTTGCCGAATGGCTGCGCTCCAACAAGGATTTCGGCCTCGTAGAGGTCGGCGAAAGGATCGTGAAAGGACTGATCCAGTCCATGCGCCGCTGTCCTGAGCTGGTCCTTGCCTAATGTATCCGTCTGGGGGCGCCCCTTTGGATTCCTGCCGCCGTTAGTGCTCGTCGCGTCTTCTTCGGGGGTACCGACCGGCCACGCCCAAGACGACATCTTCAACAATTTCCTCCAATTCCGCTGGCGCAGCACCGTCCCGCACCTGGATCGAAATACCCTGCATGACGGCAGACAGATGGCGCGCCAGCCGCCGGACCTCATCCGGGCCTGCAAACGGCCGGAGGGCCCGTTCGATCCTATCGCGCATTACTTCACGTCGCGCGGCTGCGTCGCGGGCGAGCGCGGCGTGGTCGGGGTGACAGGCGATCATGCCGCTGGAGATCATGCAGCCACGCTCGCGATCAGGATGCGTCACGGCCCGGACCGCTCCCTCCAGCAGCGCGCGGACTGCCTCGGCCAGTGAGGTGGCCGAGCTCACCGAAGCCATATCAAGCGAACCAAAGGCTTCCTCGTAACGATCAAGGGCTTCTCGATAGAGCCCGGCCTTGCTGCCGAACGCAGCGTAAAGACTCGGCGGCGCAATCCCGATCTCCTTCGTCAGATCGCCGATCGACACACCTTCGTAACCGTGTCGCCAGAACAGCCTCATCGCCGTCTCGATCGCTTTGTCCCGATCGAAGCTCCACGGCCGCCCGCCACGTGATTTGGTATCTCGTTCCATAGCGGGCACTAAACAACCCTTGACAAACGAAGTCAAGTTAGTTGAATAGCGCTCGCTAAACAATATGGAGCGTACTCTATGGATCACTCAAGACGTTCATTCCTCGCTGGCGCCGTCGGCCTCACAGCCCTTGCCGTCCAAACCGCTTATGCCGCGCCTCAAACTGGCATGCCCTCCAGCCGTGGAACGAATTCCGACGCGGCCGGCGCCGCAGCCCCTCGGGCCGCGCGTGAGCAGTTCTTCGTCCACTCGGCCGACGGCACGGCGCTGGCTGGCGAAGCACAAGGCAACCCGCAGGCCTCCGAGATCCTCTTCATCCACGGTCTGCGCCAGAGCAGGTTGAGTTGGGAGAAGCAGTTCGCCGACGAGAGCTTGTCAGGCTTCCGGATTGTCAGCTTCGATCTGCGCGGTCACGGGGATTCCGACAAGCCGACCACGCCTGATGCCTATTCCGACGCCGATCGATGGGCCGATGACGTTGCCGCCGTGATCGCCGGCGCGAAGCTTCGCCGGCCGGTACTCGTAGGATGGTCGCTCGGCGGCTTCGTGGCCGGCGCCTATCTGCGCAAATATGGAGGCTCGCAAATCGCCGGGATCAACCTTGTCGATGCCGTCACCAAATTATCACCGGATCTCCTCACAGAGGAGGCGGCCACATTCACCCGTACCACCACGTCCCACGATCTGGCCGAGAGGACCGCGGCAACGGCCGACTTCCTCGCCGCCTGCTTCCATAAGCTGCCGACTGAGATCGAACTGCAACGCATGCTGGTCGTTAACGGCATGACGGCTCGCGCCGTGAACGAAGGCTTCGTCAAGACGGAGACGTCCGATCTCGAGCCTGTCTTCAGGGATTTCAATGGGCCGATCCTGCTCAGTCATGGCGTCCATGACCGGCTCGTCGGTATCGCGATGTCCGAACGGATCAAGGCGATCCATGCGGAAAGCCGGCTTTCGCTTTACGCGGAGAGCGGACACAGCCCCTTCTACGAAGAGCCGGTTCGGTATGGACAGGAACTTGCCGCATTCGTGAGGGCCACCAGCAAAGGCTGAGGGACCGTCGTGAGCCTGGATCGGCGAGACCGTCGGGATGGCTTGCTGATCCGCCACTGCTTTGCCGAAGCACTCTGCAGCTTTAAGCTGGCGCGCCGCTAAAAACCAGCTTTATCGATATCTGGGCAAGCGCGGCAACAGGATCGTGAACAGGCCGAGCAGCGGCAGATACGAGCAGAGCCGGTAGACGAAGGCAATGCCATGTGTATCGGCGAAGTCTCCGAGGAACGCCGCACCAAGACCGCCGGCTCCGAAGGCGAAACCGAAGAAGATCCCCGCGATCAGCCCGACCCGGCCGGGTACGAGCTCCTGCGCAAAGACGACGATGGCGGAGAAGGCGGAAGCGAAGATAAGGCCGATGACGACGCTCAGCACGCCCGTCCAGAAGAGGTTGGCATAGGGCAGCATCAGCGCGAAGGGAATGACGCCGAGGATCGAGAACCAGATCACAAAGCGCGCGCCGAAACGGTCGCCGATCGGTCCGCCGAGGAATGTCCCGGCAGCGACGGATCCCAGGAAGAGGAAGAGCATCAGCTGCGCGTCGCGCACGGCGAGATGGAACTTGTCGATCACATAGAAGGTGAAGTAGCTCGATATGCTCGCCATGTAGACATTCTTCGTCGCCGTCAGCAGGACGAGGATGAGCAGAGCCCAGATGATCTTGCTCTGCGGCAACGGCAAGGCTCGGCTAGCGGCCGGTTTCCCTGCACTTTGGCGTCGATGGCTCATATACCAGTTACCGACCCAGCTCAGCACCACCATGCCCAGCATGGCGATCGCCGCGAACCAGGCAACGCTGTGCTGCCCAAAGGGCAGGACAATGAAGGCAGCAAGCAGCGGGCCGATGGCCTGGCCGGCATTGCCGCCGACCTGGAACAGCGACTGCGCCAGTCCATGGCGGCCGCCGGACGCAAGGCGCGCTATCCGCGAGGATTCCGGGTGGAAAACCGCCGAACCGAAGCCGATCAGGCTCGCGGCAACGAGGAGCAGCTCGAAACTGCCGGCATTGCCGAGCAGGATCAGGCCACAGAAGGTGCTCGCCATGCCGACCGGCAAGGAGTACGGCATCGGCCACCGATCCGTGACGATGCCGACGAGCGGCTGCAGCAGAGATGCCGTCACCTGAAACGTCATCGTCAGGAGACCGATCTGGACGAAGTCGAGGTTGTAATTGGCCTTGAACAGCGGATAGAGCGAGGCGAGAAGCGACTGCATGATATCGTTCAGCAGGTGACAAAAGCTCACCGCGAACAGAATGGACAACGTCGTCTTTTCGAACCGGGCCTTAGTGTCCGGAAATGCCGCAACCATCAGATATTCCCTTCTGCGCGGAAATCTTTCGGTCCGCACTGCTGCATCCGCTTTTACCCGCCTTGCCGCTGACCTGCTTTTGTGTTTTGGTCCACTTCTTTCTCGATCGGGCCAAAATGGAAAAGCTTTCGCAGCAACTGCTGGCGACCCTCAACAGCGACCATGATCGCAACATGCGCTGGATGGAGGAGTCGCCCGCCGATGTCCTGGTTCACAGCGCCGAACCGCCGCACGGTTACGTCGTTCCGGAACACAGCCACCGGCGCACGCAGCTGCTCTGTGTCTTTGCCGGCGTGGTCCTGGTCGCGACCGCGCGAGGGCGGTGGATGATCCCTCCAGGACATGCTCTTCTCATTCCCCATGGCCTGCCACACTCGGTGGAAATGCTGAGCGACGTCAGCATGAAATCGGTCTACATCATGCCGCGTGACGATTCGGCGCGCGACGAGACGCCGAAGGTGCTCGAAGTAACCGAACTCGCCCGCAGTCTTCTTCTCGAGGCGATCCGTTTGCAGGAGGCGCAGGCTGCGAACCGCAAGGCCGAGCTTGTCCTGTCACTGCTTGTCGAGGAGATAGCAACCCTTGAGGAGCGCCCCCTCGGGCTCCCCTTCCCCGCAGACAGACGTCTCGCGGCACTCTGTCGTGCCTATATGGAGGCCCCGTCGCCGAATGCGCGACTGGACGACTGGGCCGAACGGCTGGCGATGAGCCGTAGGACCTTCACCCGTCTCTTTCGCAAGGAGACTGGTATCAGCTTCGTGACCTGGCGCCAGCAGGCGAGCGTCTTTGCCTGCCTGCCGCAGCTCGCCGAAGGCTCGCCCGTAACCCATGTCGCGCTCGAAGCCGGCTATGAAAGTGTCGCTGCCTTCACGACGATGTTCCGCCGAATGCTCGGGACATCGCCGCGAACCTACATGGTCAGCCGCCGCTCTTTCGAACATCATTGAACTGCCGGCGATTTTCCGCTTGACCTTCCAGTTGCTGGAAGGTTCATAAACATGTCCGACTGCTCGAAACCGGGCATGTGGAGACATCTATGAACAGCAACCACGACCATCACCATCACGAACACAATCATCATGATCACCCGGACCACGGTCATGTACCCGTCGGTACGGTAGTGCGCGATCCGGTCTGCGGCATGATGGTCGATCCGAATGCGGGCAAGCCCTCGCTCGAATATAATGGCCACACCTATCATTTCTGCTGCGACGGCTGCCGGAAGAAATTCGAGGCAGTTCCCGAGGATTTCCTGACGGCAAAGGATCCCGTCTGCGGCATGAGCGTCAACCGCGCAACCGCAGGGCATTTCCTGAAGCATGAGGGTGAGAAATTCTATTTCTGCTCGGCGGGCTGCCAGGCGAAGTTCGAAACCGACCCGGCAAGCTATCGTGACGGCAACAGACCTGCGGCGAAGCCTATGCCCAAAGGCACGCTCTACACCTGCCCGATGCATCCGGAGGTCGTCTCCGATCACCCCGGCGATTGCCCGAAATGCGGCATGGCGCTGGAGCAGATGGGTGTGCCTGCCGGTGACGAAGGCCCGAACCCGGAGCTTGTCGATTTCACCCGACGCCTGTGGATCAGTGCCGGTCTTTCGATACCCTTGCTCCTTCTTGCCATGGGGCCGATGGTCGGCCTGCCTTTCCGCGAATCTATCGGTGAACCGCTGGCGAGCTGGATCGAACTCGCACTGGCGACGCCCGTCGTCCTCTGGGCAGCCCAGCCCTTCTTCCGCCGAGCCTTGGCCTCCATTGCCAATCGCAGCCCAAACATGTGGACGCTGATCGGTCTCGGCGTCGGCGCCGCCTATCTCTACAGCGTGGTTGCAACGCTGGCCCCAGACCTTTTTCCGCACGGCTTCCGCAGCCATGGCGGTGCCGTTCCCGTCTATTTCGAAGCCGCGGCGGTCATTGTTGCTCTCGTCTTCGTCGGCCAGGTGCTGGAACTGAAGGCTCGTGAGCGAACGGGATCGGCCATCCGCGCCCTCCTCGACCTTGCGCCGAAAACGGCAAGGCGCATCACATCGGATGGTAAGGAGATCGACGTACCGGTCGAAGATATCGTTGTCGGCGACCGGCTGCGCATTCGCCCCGGCGAGCGCGTGCCGGTGGACGGATCGGTCGTGGAAGGGCAATCGACGGTCGATGAATCGATGATCACCGGCGAGCCGCTTCCGGTCGAAAAGATAGCCGGCGATATGCTGACCGGCGGCACTATCAACCGCAACGGTGCCCTTGTGATGACCGCCGAAAAGGTCGGCGCCGACACCATGCTGTCGCGCATCGTCGACATGGTTGCGAAGGCCCAGCGTTCCCGCGCGCCTATTCAGGGCATGGCGGATCGCGTCTCGGCCGTCTTCGTGCCCGCCGTCGTCGCCGTGGCCATCGTCGCCTTTCTCGTCTGGGCCTTCGTCGGTCCCGAACCACGGCTGGCCAACGGCCTGCTGGCGGCTGTCGCGGTCCTCATCATCGCCTGCCCCTGCGCACTTGGTCTCGCGACCCCCATGTCGATCATGATTGCCACCGGACGCGGGGCGCAGGCGGGCGTTCTGATCCGGGATGCGGAAGCGCTGGAACGTTTTGCAAAGGTCGATACGCTGATCGTCGACAAGACCGGCACGCTGACCGAAGGCAAGCCCAACCTGACCGACGTCGAGACCATTGGCGACATAAATGACAAGGATCTCCTGACCCTCGCCGCCAGCCTCGAACGCGGATCGGAGCATCCCTTGGCGGAGGCGATCGTCGCAGGCGCCGAGGAGCGCGGTATCCGGCTCATCGACATAAGCCATTTCGAAGCCAGGACGGGCAAGGGCGTTGAGGGCCGCACCGGAAATAAGGCGGTTGCGCTCGGTAATGCCGCGATGATGAACGATCTCAATATCGACCCGGCGCCCTTGCGGGATCGTACGGAAGAATTGCGCGGCGGAGGCAAGACCGTGATGTTCGTCGCCGTCGATGGAAGGCTCGCTGGCCTCGTTGCCGTCGCCGATCGCATCAAGCCGACGACTGCCGCCGCGATCAAGGCGCTGCATGACAGCGGCCTCAAGATCATCATGGCGACCGGTGACAATGCGCGCACCGCGAAAGCGGTCGCTACCAGCCTCGGCATCGACGAAATACGCGCCGACATCCTGCCGGAGGGAAAGAAGGCGCTTATCGACGAACTGCGCGCAAGGGGCGCGGTCATCGCCATGGCCGGCGACGGCGTCAATGATGCGCCCGCGCTCGCCGCTGCCGATGTCGGCATCGCCATGGGCACGGGGGCTGATGTTGCGATGGAAAGCGCCGGTATTACATTGGTGAAAGGCGATCTCAACGGCATCGTCCGCGCCCGGCACCTTTCGGAGGCGGCGATCCGCAACATCAAGCAGAACCTCGCCTTCGCCTTCGGATACAACGCCCTCGGCATCCCGCTTGCCGCCGGTGTTCTCTATCCGGTCTTCGGCTGGTTGCTCTCGCCGATGATTGCCGCCGCCGCCATGAGCCTGTCCTCCGTCTCGGTCATCGCCAATGCGCTGAGGCTGCGGATGGAGAAATTGTAGGAGAACGAGAATGAACATCGGTGAAGCATCGGATCGCTCCGGCCTGCCGGCTAAGACCATCCGCTATTACGAGGATATCGGCCTCATCCGTCCCGATCGGACGGAGAACGGCTATCGCGACTATGGCAGCGCCGATGTCCACAAGCTGCGCTTTCTGCACCGTTCTCGAGGACTCGGCTTTTCCGTGGAGGAATGCCGCCAGTTGCTCGCGCTCTATGAAGACAAGAGCCGGGCGAGTGCCGACGTCAAGGAAATCGCGCAGATAAAGCTGTCCGAAATCGACCGCAAGATCCGTGAATTGACGGAGCTGCGGCGCACGCTGGAACATCTCGTCCATGCCTGCCATGGCAACGAGCGGCCGGATTGCCCCATCCTGGAGGAACTTTCGGACGGCAAGGCCGCAACTTCTTGAAAAGCTTGCATGATGATGATGATGATGATGGCGGATCACCACACATCAACGAACATCAGTAACCACCACCCAGATCGTCGAAAAACATCTTGTCAGCGGCAACGCCGGCATCGGGATAGGCTGCAATCCGGTCGCGAAGCGCTTTCAGACGCTCCCACAACGGAATGACGTCATCGGTGCGGCGCAATTCACTTTCGAGGGCAATCCTGACCGCCTCGGTCTTGTTGATTTTGCTTTTTTCCGCCAGCTCGTTGACGTGCTCATTTCAGATGTTAAGGGGCATGATCGATAGTCCCTGGCAGACGTAAAGATGTGTCGTCTACACACAATTGCTACTGGCTTGATGAACGCAATTTCTAGCCTTCGGAAAAAATTCTCTGGTCGCGGGGAATAAAAATTTCACAGCTTCCGTATACTCGGGTATGGAACGCAAGGAACGCCCATTCGATGTTATTGGACAGCTCGCAACGCTGAGGCGTTATGCGCGCTCGCTCGTCAAGAATTCCGACGATGCCGAAGATCTCGTGCATGATGCGCTGCTGCGCGCCTATGAGCGCAAGAAGACCTTCAGGCACGGCGCCAATCTTCGCAACTGGCTGCTCTCTATCCTGCACAATGTGCATATCGACAGGCTGCGCAAGACGCGCTCGCTGACCCGGCGGCATGACGAAGCCGCCGTCGAGGCGGAGCAATCCCTGCCCGCTGCACAGGACCATGTCGTTCGCCTGCAGCAGGTCCGTGACGCGTTTTACGGTTTGCCGGAGGAACAGCGCGAAGCGCTCCATCTGGTCGCAATCGAGGATCTTTCCTATCAGGAAGCGGCGAATGCCCTTGGCATTCCCGTCGGAACCCTGATGTCACGCATTTCACGGGCCCGCGCCCAGCTTAGGGAGTTCGAGGAAAAGACACCCCGCGTCTCGCATCTGAGGCTCATAGGAGGGAACGGCAATGAAAACAGTTGATCCGATCATCGACGCCGATCTCGACGCCTATGTGGATGGTGAACTCGACGTGGCGCGGCGCATCCAGGTGGAATCCTACCTCTCGGAAAACCCGGCCATTGCGGCAAAGGTCATGGCCGATCTCAGCCTGAAGGGTGAGCTGCGCCTGGCGCTGGCCGGCGAGAGCGTTCCCGGGCGGCCCGAAACGCGTGATGCCGCACGCCGGCTGGAACGCGGGCTGTCTTATGGTCGTGTGCTGAATTCCTTTCAGAAAGTAGCGGCCGTCGGACTTCTGGTGACGGCCGGATGGATCGCACACACCTCGTTCGGCGCCTTCACTGCGACCGAGGTCGCCGCTTCGGTGCCGGCGCCGGCCTTTGTCGAGGATGCCGTCAGGGCCTATCAGACGACTTTGCTGCGCGAACATATTCCGGCGCATGCCCATACGACGACCTACAGCGCCGAGGAAGTCCGCGCCGCGACCGCCATCGTCATGCCCGAGCTGCCGAAGAATTGGACGGCATCCGATGTGCAGATCTACCCGTCGGATTTCGGCCCCAGCGTCGAAATGGCGATCTCGGCGGACAACGGCGAACGGCTGTCTCTCTTTGCGGTACGCCCGGGCACCTTTGCGGTCCAGAGCGTTCATCATTTGGCCGTCAGCGGTGTCGAGGCAGCCTACTGGCAAATCGGTGACGTCGCCTATGCGCTGATTGCCACCGGAAACAAGACAAATCTGGACGAGGCGGCCGGAAGGCTCGCCCGCACCCTGTACTGATCTCAAAGTGAGGAGATAGATATGAATCCGCAATACGGTTACGGCTCGGGCGCAGTCTCCCAGGCCCAATTCGACGAAGGCCTGCGCCAGCATATGCTGCGCGTCTATAACTATATGGGTCTCGGCCTCGTCATCACCGGCATCGTTGCCTTCATCGTCGGCAGCACGCCCGCCCTTTACGTGCCGATCTTCTCCACACCGCTGAAGTGGGTGGTGATGCTGGCTCCACTTGCCTTCGTCTTCTTCTTCTCGTTCCGCATACAGACGATGTCGGCAAGCGCCGCACAGATGACCTTCTGGGCCTTCTGCGCCGTCATGGGCCTGTCGCTCGCCTCCGTCTTCCTGGTCTTCACCGGCACGAGCATCGCGCGGACCTTCTTCATTGCCGCCACCATGTTCGGCGCGACGAGCCTTTACGGCTACGCGACCAAGCGTGACCTGTCGCGGTTCGGTTCGTTCCTGATGATGGGCCTGATTGGCGTAATTATCGCCGGCATCGTCAACATCTTCCTGGGCTCCAGCGCGCTGCAGTTCGCGATCTCCGTCATCGGTATCGTCGTCTTCGTCGGCCTGACGGCATGGGACACCCAGAACATCAAGGAACAGTATTCGGAAAACTTCGGTCAGGAAGCGAACCAGAAGCTCGCCGTTTTCGGTGCGCTGTCGCTCTACCTGAACTTCGTAAACATCTTCCAGCTCCTCCTCAGCTTTACGGGAGAGCGGGAGTAAAGTTCGCGCTTCAGGGGGTATAGAAGCGCGGCAGCGCCCGATCCATTCATGGCGAGAGTGGATGGTTTCGGGCGCTTTGCCATCCGATCCGGGGCAGGTGGGTTACGGCGCACCTGCCCCGGATTGCATTTTGGATAGTTCAACTGAATGCCGGGTCTACAGGATGCCCCATGCCCTGTACCGGCCCCTGCCCGTCATCTCCCGGATCCCCAACTCCCCAATGAGGTTGAGCGCGCCGCGTGGCGTGACCCCGATATGTTTGGCGATCATTGCCGCGGACACCATCGGACGGGAAAGCACGAACTCTATGAGGGCTGGGAGGCTGCTGCTGGAGCGCCTGTCCTTGAGCCGCCGCTCCATCTGTATTCTCGCAAGCGCCAACCGGTCCAGTTCCTTCAAACCTGCCTCGGCCGACAATGTCATGGCCTCGAGGAAAGCAGCAAGTCTTGTCGAGCGATCCGTGGAGCGACGCCGCTCATGACGAATGGCCTTCAGGCCGGTATCGAAACAGAACAGATGTGAGCTCACCTTTCCCCGATGCCGCAGATAGGCGCTGGCGAGAAGACCACCCAGCCAGTGTTGTCGGCGAAGCGGCTCGATCCTGCTCCAGGCGTCGTAGAGAACCACCGCCCCCATTGTGGGGGGAAGTTGATCCGCTTCGAAAAGGACGGAGCGCCATTCGCTAAATCGTTCCCCCTCGTCCCAGTCCTCATCGTGTAATAGCCCTAGCGGGTCGGTCTGGGTGGACGTCGCGTCTTTCGCCTCCCCTTGCGGCCGCTTCGACGCTGGCTCTCTTCCAATCATTCCCTTCCCGTGGTCATCGAGCAATCGTTGCGAGCGGGCGAGCAATGCGTCGATCTCGGCAAGCTCCGCAGCCAGTGGCTCGTCGGGCGCTTCGATATCGGCTTCGGCCTCCTGCGCGAAGCTCAACTTCGTCTCCCGCACGGCATGCTCGATGCCGTCGTGCTCATGCCCCTGCCCCCGAATGGCTGCCAGGCCGGCGGTGAAGGCCCAGTCCGTGTCCGCGCTCCAGAGCCTCCGACGCATTCTGAGCACCGCATGCGCGATGGTCAGCTCATGGCTGGGTGTGCGGATATCCATATGCGCATCGTGAAGAACAATGTCTTCCACGTGTACGAGCTCGCCCATGACCCAGAGGACGGCCGCTGCATCAAAAAAATGGCTGCGCTCGCGAAATCCTTCCTTCACATCCGACCGGTTTACCCGCTCGTCCAGCCGGGCCAGACGATCCTCCGCCGTGACAATGTCCGGCAGTAGCGTTTCGAGCGGAAGGCCGCCCTCACCATGGCGCATTGTTTAACTTCCCTATTTTCCGAAATGGAAGCTAACATGGCGCTTATTTCCGTTATAGTCGTCATGGCTCACTGTTCACAACGGAACGAGGCGAAACGAAACGTTGACGCTGGGCGCCCAGATGTCGACGGATCCGTTCGATGGGATTCCATCGAGGCTGCGGTTCGGCCCATTCTCATTCCGCTTCGGCAAATATCTCCTGTCGGCGCTTCCTCACCCCCGAGAAGAAGGGCCCCGCTATAAGAATTGCCGCGATGACGAGCATCGTAAGGCTCAGCGGATGCTGCAGAAACACCCAGCCGCTGCCGCGCGACAACAGGAGCGCACGCCGCAAATTCTCCTCCATCATGGGTCCGAGAATGAAACCCAGGAGCATCGGTGCGGGTTCGCAGCGCAGGCGCGCCAAAACATATCCGACCAATCCGAAGAGCAGCAGCATCCAGACATCGAATAGCGAATTGGAAATGCTGAAAACGCCGATGCAGGTGATGACCACGATGGCCGGAAACAGCAGGTGATATGGGAAGGCAAGCAACCGAACCCAGAGATTGATCAGCGGCAGATTCAAAACGACCAGCAGGACGTTTCCGACCCACATGGAAACAATGAGGCCCCAGAAGAGCGCAGGCTGTTCCGTGATGACATTGGGGCCTGGCTGGATTCCGTGGATCATCAGCGCGCCGATCATGAGCGCCATGACCGGGTTTGACGGAAGTCCCAGCGTCAGCATTGGGATGAAGGACGTCTGTGCGCCCGCATTGTTTGCCGATTCCGGTCCGGCTAGCCCCGCCACGGCACCATGGCCAAATTCCTGCGGTGTTCTTGAGATCCGCTTCTCCAGCGCATAGGACGCAAAGGATGACAGCGTGGCGCCACCGCCCGGCAGAATGCCGAGGACGGAGCCGACGGCGGTACCGCGCAGCATTGCGCCAAATCCTCGACGGAGCGAGCCGTAGTTCGGAAAAAGGCTTGTTACCTGAGCCATTTCTGACTCCTGCTGTTCTCCATTTTCCAGATTGCGCAGGATCTCTGCGATCGCGAAAAGTCCCATAGCAAGCGCAACGATCTCGATGCCGTCGAAGAGGTCGAGCATGCCGAAAGTGTATCGTTTGACGCCGGACGTAACGTCGGTTCCGACAAGTCCGAGCAGAAGCCCGAGCAGGGCCATTGCAATTGCCTTCAGGACTGATCCGCTCGCGAGCGCAATGGCCGCGATCAGGCCGAGAACCATGAGCGAAAAATACTCCGCCGGTCCGAACATCAAGGCAACTCGAGCCAATGGTGGCGCGAGCAGTGCGATGATCAGCGTCGCTATCGTGCCCGCAACAAACGACCCGATGGCAGCAAGGGCGAGCGCCTCGCCCGCCCTTCCCTTCCGTGCCATCTGGTAACCATCCAGCGCGGTCACGACGGAGGAGGATTCGCCAGGCGTGTTGATCAGAATGGCCGTCGTCGAACCACCGTATTGCGCGCCATAAAAGATCCCGGCGAGCATGATGAAACCGGAAACGGGTGGCAGTCCGAAGGATAGCGGAAGCAGCATGGCGACTGTTGGCGCAGGTCCGAGACCCGGAAGGACGCCGATGAGCGTGCCAATGAATACGCCCAGGAAACAATAGAAGAGGTTCAGGGGCGTGAGCGCCGTTTCAAAGCCGAGGGCGAGATGGGACAACAGCTCCATATCAGCCTCCGATCCAGCTTCCGAGTGCCGATAACGGCAGCCCCAGGGCTATGCGAAAGATGACGTCGACCGAGACCGCCATTCCGACCGCAAGTGCGAGCGCACTCTTGATATTGAACTTGCTGCTCGCCGAGGCGGCGATGATCACTACAAGGGGGATTGTAAGATAGGTCCCCAAAGGCTGGATGAGAGCCGCGAATATCGCAACCGCTCCAAGAACACGCACCGTCGGTCCAATCGAGATTGAAAACCCGTCCTGGCCGGCTTCGACGAAGCCGCGAGCGGCGATAGTTACGCCAACAAGGATGATCAACGAGGAGAGGATCACGGGGAAAAAACCCGCTCCCATTCGCATCATCGAGCCAAATCCGTAGTCACTTCCGAGCCAGAGAAAGAATGCGCCTATGGCCATGAAGAAGAGACCGGCCAAAACGTCCGGATGCTTTGAAAGGTTGAATTCAGACATGTCCTTCCTCCCAAGAAGATGCTCGTCACACGCCGCCGACGATAAGAGAAGGATCCTGCAGGGGTGGTGGTGGGAAATGGAGACCACGCTGGCCGGACAATCCCCTGTTCGGCTCCACCTTTATTGCTGGCACGACGATGCCTTTGAACTCCTCGCCGGAAACCGCCAAAAGATCCTCCCCGTATAGTTCGTTGCGCAGCCTGGCTTTCAGGTGCCCGACAACACTCCTGTAAGCTATATCGTCAACCACATTGGTCATCTCATGCGGATCCCGCTCGAGATCAAACAGTTGGAAGATCGAGCCGGCCGGGTACCAGATCAGCTTGTGGCGCCCGTCATGGACCATTCGCATTGCTTTTGCTCCAACCAGCGCCTCGCAATAGAGCGTTTCACGTTTCTTGCTGCCTACGACCGACAGCCCTTCACAGGTTTCGGGAATGGGAACGCCGCAGATGTCAAGCAGCGTCGGCATGATATCCTGCATGCCGACCAGACGATCATCGACCGCCCCAATCTTGACGCGGCCGTCCAACGCCGGTCCGACGAGGATCATCGGGACATTCGCCGAGCCTTCATACATCAGGCGCTTTGCATAGAAGCCATGATTGCCGAGCATGTCGCCATGATCGCTGGTGATCATGATCACGGTATCATCGAGCAGATTCTCTTCCCGAAGTGTTCCGATGAGCACCCGCAGCTGATGATCGATATGCGTGCAAAGCGCATAGAATGCCCGACGCGTATCGGCCAGTTGCACGGGAGATAGTTTCTGCCAATAGTCGCGGGTGAGGCGAAGGGGATGAGGAAGCTCATTCTCATCCTTTGCCCATTCCGCAATGTAAGGAGCGTCGATATCCCGGCAGCGATAGCGCTCCATATAGCTGTTCAGCGGTACGAGCGGCGGATGCGGATGCGTGTAGGATATGTGCCATATCGCGGGCCGCGTAGGATCGCGCCGTTTTATGGTTCGCGCCGCAGCCCAGGTTGTCCAATTGGAGACGTGAAGTTCTTCCGGCAGGTGCCAGGTCCGCCAACCATAGTCGTTGTTGCTCATTCCATGGAGAAACTGCCGGCCTGGATAACCCTGGTCCGCCAGGAAGAGTTCATAGTCATCCGGGCCACCGAGAGGCCCTCTCCCTTCTTCCGCAAGCAGGGCCTCCTCAAAGCCGATCCGGTTTCTCTGGGGATAGACATGCAGCTTCCCGACTGCCTGCGTCTGATAGCCCGCCTCTCTGAAGGTTTCCGCCATCGTCGGAAGGTGGGATGGCATCGTCAGCGAAGGCTGGAATGTCCTGTCGCCATGCGTGCGGGGGCTGGTCCCGGTCATGATCGACCGTCTGGCGGGAATGCATATGGGGCATTCCGAGTAGGCCCTCGAGAAACGGGTGCCGATGCTGGCCAGATGATCCAGCGTCGGCGTTTCAATGACCTCGTGGCCGGCACATCCGAGCAGACTACCCGGCCATTGGTCCACCGTGATGAACAGGACATTCGGCCTTGGCTGGCCCTTGCCCGGGTTTGGCATCTGCTGCATTCGAATGCTCCACTACTGATTTTGAGAGGCACCGGAGATCGCGACAAGCGGTTTCATCTTGTCGCCCTCGGCGCCGACGAAGCGGCTGAAATCGGCGGGCGTTCCGCCGGTAATGCCGATGTTCAGATCCGCAAACCGCTTCTGGACCGCCTCCTCCTGGAGGATCTCGTTGATAGCCTCGTTGACTTTCGTGACGATTTCCTCCGGCACGCCGGCAGGAAAGAACACGCCGTGCCAGGAGGTGAAGACATAGTCGGGTACCCCGGCCTCCTTCATCGTCGGCACATCGGGAAGAGCTTTCGAGCGCTTGTCGCTCGTAACGGCAAGAGCTTTGAGGGCGCCGTTTTTTACATGCGGAACTGCCGTTCCATCGATCATCATGGAAACATGACCCGCGATGACGTCCGTCAATGCCGGCGCAGAGCCGTTATAGGGAATGTGGACGGGCGTAATTCCCGTCTTTGACTTGAAGTATTCAAAGGCGAGATGCTGCGGCGAACCGATTCCGGAAGAGGCATAGGACAACGCATCCGGATCCTTCTTCGCCAGCGCCACAAGGTCTGCGACGGTGTTGACACCGAGCTCAGGGTTGGCGACGAAAACGAGCGATACGGACGTGATCTGCACCACCGGCGCGAAATTCAGGCGCGGATCATAGGTCAGATTCTTATAGATGTTCGGCGCAATTGCGTGCGTGCTGATGTCGCCGATCTGCATGGTATAGCCATCGGGTGCGGCTGCGGCGACTTCGGCAGTGGCAATCGTCCCGCCAGCGCCTGGCTTATTCTCGACGATAACAGGCTGACCGAGCCTTTCCTGCAGGCCCGGAGCGATCGTTCTCGCGATCAGATCGGTGTTGCCGCCGGGGGCGAACGGAACGACGAGCGTGATCGGCTTGGTTGGCCAGCTATCCTGAGCGAACACGCACGACGCTTGCAGACTCAAGGCGACAGCGGTGGCAGCAGCAACGGCAAATAGCCCTCTCATGGGGGTCCCTCCCTTTTCCTGTTCCTACAGCCTCCTCAAGGCCGGCCTTTTGACTTTCTCAACTGGCGGATAGAAGCTATCGTAATACGTACTGATATAGAAATTAGAGATTCTAATAAGAAACCATGGATCAGCGGCTGCTCACCTCCTTCGTTACACTGGCCGAAGAGCTGCATTTCGTGCGCGCCGCCGAACGGCTGCGCATCACGCAATCGGCGCTCAGCCAGCAGATCGCCAAGCTCGAGCAGGAACTGGGTCTTCAGTTGTTCAGCAGGACGCGCCGGCGCGTCACGTTGACCGATGCCGGCCAGAGTTTTCTGGAGGAAGGGCGTATCGCGCTACGGCAGCTCAATCTTGCCGTTGACATGGCGAAACGAGCCGCCGAGGGCCGCTCCGGACGACTGACCATCGGCTTTGCCGATGCCGCAGCTCTCAATGTCCTGCCGACTTTGACCTCCGAGTTCGCCCGGCGGTATCCGGGCGTAAACCTGATCCTGCATGAGATGATGTCGAGCGAACAGGTCGAAGCGCTGCGTGCGGGGCGCATTCAGATCGGTCTGCTGCGGCCGATCTTCGATAACGAGGATTTTGAGACAGCCCTCCTGATGCGGGAACCCTATGTTGTTGCGGTCTCATCAAATCACCGTTTGGCCGCCAATGACGTGATCCGATTGGCGGAGCTCGCCGATGAAGGATTGATTACGACGCGGCCAGTAAAAGCCTTGTATCTGGAGAGGAATTTCCGAAACCCTTTCAAGCGCGCAGGCATTCAGCCTCGCATTGTCCAGGAGGTCAACGAGCTTCACGCGATCCTTGGCCTCGTGGCAGGAGGATTGGGGGTCGCCCTCTTCCCGCGTTCGATCATCAAGCTCCATCTCGAAGGCGTGCTATATAAGCCGTTGCATCCGGACGAAACGCCGATGGCGGAACTGCTCATCGCCAGACGCTCCGACGATCGGACCACGACCGTGTTGAGATTCATCGAGATGGCTAGGAAGTTCTATGCGCCTAGCCGTTAGAGCAATGAGAGATCGACCTCATCGCAAGAGATCCTGAATTCGGCATCTGCGGCCAAGATGCGGCGCTGACCTCACTACAGTCTACGTTCCGACTGCAGTCTACGGTCCGGCTGCCGCTCTATAGATCGATCAATCTTTGAGCTGTGAACTTGTCGGTTACGAGCATGTCAATCACGCCCACCCTGAGCGCCCCGGCAATCGCAGCAGTTTTCTTCGCGCCTCCTGCCAACGCTATCACGCGATCAACGCGTGCGAGATCCTCGATCGGGAGGCCGATGACTCGTTCGTCCAAGGGCGTCTTCACGGCTTTGCCATCCTTGTCGAAGAAGCGGAGCGATATATCGCCGACCGCGCCCGCGTCAGCCAGGTCGGCAAGCTCACGCGACGAGAAGATGTTGCCGGACCGGGCGAGCAACTCCGAGGGTTCGACCGCTCCAATGCCCACGATCGCCAGGGTGATGCTGCCAAAAAGGTCCATCGTTTCGCGAACGAACGGATCGGCCTGCATCAAAAGCTTGGCCTCCCTTGATGATGTCACGCCCTGAACCGGAAGGAGCTTTGGCTCGGCCCCGGTCAGCCGCGCAAGTCGCGTGGTAAGCTGAGTTGCATGGGTCTGGACCGAAGGATCTCCCATCCCTCCCAGCGTCTGGACGACGTATTTCGCCTGGGCGCTTTTCTGGGGATGGATGTTTTCCACCATTTTGAAGATGGTCTGGCTCCAGCTCGACACGCCGATGATCTCACCGGGCGAAAGCGTGACCTCCAGCAGATGAGCCGCAGCTTCGCCGATTCGGGCCATGATCGCGCCGTCCCGGTCTTCGGTGCACTCCACCACGACCGCTTCGGGAAGATTGAACTTCTCTCTGAGGGCGCCCTCAAGCTCGCTGTAGGTGCCGACGGGCGGGATGACGCTCGTGCGGACGATATCCTCAGCCTCGGCCCGCTTCAGCATCCTGGAAACGGTCGCTTGCGAGAGGCGAAGATGCTGGGCAATCTCCGCCTGTCGTCGCCTCTCGATGTGATACATCTGGGCGACTCTTGAGATGAGGCGAAGTTCGTTTAAGCGACCCATGTTCGGTTCCAGCGTGAATTTTTATTCACCTTTAACTGGTGTCGCCTGCGACGTCGAGCGGGCGAGCGCATCATTCCATGTGGTCAACAATGATGCACGATCGATCGGCCCGGATGTAATAACCTGCGTGCTTCGCGGAAGTTCTTTAATAACGTCGAGGTCCTTCCACATGCCCAGTGAGAGCCCCGCCAGATAGGCGGCTCCGAGCGCCGACGCTTCGGGCGCCTCGCACTGGATGACGGCATGCTCGACAAGATCCGCAACACACTGCATCAGGAAGCGGTTTTGGCTCGGTCCGCCATCCACATAGAGGGCGCCGAGATCGCCGCCGCTCTGCGTTCGCATGGCCGCGATGACGTCGTGGACCTGCAGCGCGATCGAGTCTGTCACCGAGCGCGCCATCTGCGCGCGCGTCGTATTGAAATTGATTTGCGAAAACAGGGCGCGGGCGTCGGAATTCCAGTAGGGCGCACCTAGACCTACGAACGCGGGCACGAATCCCGGACCGCCCGGCTCAGCCGTTGACGCGAGATCAACAAGCGCGGCAACGTCCGGAAGGCCTAGAATGCCGGTCATCCAGGGGAGGCTGGCGGCGGAAACGAGAATGTTGCCCTCGAACGCAAAAGTCGGAAGGCCGCCAATGCGCCATGCCACGGTGGTGGTGATCCCGTTGCGAGGCGCGATGAACCGTGGGAGCGTGGTCATCACGGAGGAGCCCGTTCCAAATGTTATCTTGCCATCGCCCGGACTGAACGCTCCATGGCCAAACAAGGCCGCATGACTGTCACCGATAGCGGACCTGATCGGAGTGCCATCCGGTACGCCAGGCAGCCCCTGCGTGGCTCCGAAGTCCGCGGAGCTGTCGAGCACGTCAGGTAGAAATGCCGTATCGACGCCGAAAATTGCGCCAAGCTCTTCGCTCCATGCCTGAGCCTGAAGGTCGAACAACTGGCTTCGGGCCGCGTTGGAGGCGTCGCACACATGTCTGCGGCCGCCAGTCAAACAATGGATAAGCCAACTGTCGATGGTACCCAGACGGACAGCGCGTCCATTCGGGATGCGATCGAGCAACCAGCGGAACTTCGGACCTGGAAACATCGGGTCGAGGGGAAGGCCTGTGAGCGCCTGCACGCGATCGAGATGTCCTTCAGTAATGAGACGTTCGCAATCGGGCGCCGTTCGCCTGCATTGCCAACTCAGGACCGGTCCCAGTGCTTCCCCGGTCTCGGCATCCCAAACAGTCACTGACTCGCGCTGATTGGAAACCGCCACCGCTTCGATGGTCACATCCGGCCGGTTCTTGAAGCACGCTTCCACAGCTTCGCAAACCGATGCGAAGAGGCGGCGCGGATCTTGTTCGACCCAACCCGGCTTCGGATAGGAAATACCAACGGCGGCAGAGCCTCTGGCGATGACTTCTCCTTTGTCGGAGACCAGAACCGCCTTGGAATTGGTCGTGCCCTGGTCGATCGCCAGAATAGCCCGCATCGTAATCTCCCCAATGAACTGGCCAGGGCAGCAAGCGCCCCGGCTTGATCAAGCCGTCAGTACATTATTTCCGCTTGATGAGCGCCTCCGCGGCGTCCGCGATCGCCGACGGAGCCATGCCGAATTCGTCAAGGAGGAACTCGGCCGAACCGGTTGGAGCGTAGATGCCGGGTACGCCGAGACGCTTCATCGGAACGGGAGCATTGTCGACGACCACTTCCGCCACGGCCGAACCGAGCCCGCCAAAGATCGAGTGCTCTTCCGCCGTTACGATGGCTCCGGTTTCCTTGGCCGCGGCGATGATGGCATCCTCGTCAATCGGGCGAACCGTAGCGAGGTTGAGCACCCTGGCATTGATGCCCCGCTCCGCAAGGATCTCTGCCGCCTTCACGATGCGATGGGTCAATGTTCCGTTTGCGATGAGGGTGACGTCGGAACCTTCGCGAAGCAAGTTCGCCTTACCGAGTTCGAACTTATGATTTTCGGGCAGGAGATCAGGAACGCCCACGCGCGAAAGTCGCAGGAAACAGGGACCGCTGTAGCTGGCAGCCCATTCGACGGCGGCCGCGGTTTCGATCCGATCGCAAGGGGCGATTACCGGAAGATTTGGCAGGACGCGTGTCCAGGCAAAGTCTTCGATCGAATGGTGGGTGGGGCCGAGCTCGCCGTAAGCCATTCCCGAAGAGATGCCCACGAGCTTAACGTTCGCATTCGAATAGGAGATATCGGCCTTGATCTGCTCGAGCGACCTGCCGGTCAGAAACGGGGAGGCGCCGCAGACGTATGGAAGCCGGCCGCCATTGGCAAGACCTGCGCCAACGCCGACCATGTTCTGCTCCGCGATACCCACGTTGACGAGGCGGTCCGGGAATTTCGACTTGAAACCGCCAAGCTTCGATGACCCGACGGAATCGTTGCAAACGGCCACGATCGTCTCGTCATTGGCAGCCAGCCGCTCGAGCGTGGCCGCAAACGCATCGCGGCAGTCGTAGAGCTTGGGTGTATTCACGGGCGCGTTCATTAGAGTGCCTCCGACAATTCTGCCAATGCGGTTTCGTACTGTTCCTTGCTCGGGACCTTGTGGTGCCATTCGACGCGGTCCTGCATGAACGAGATTCCATGTCCCTTATTCGTGTGCGCGACGATGCAATGCGGACGGGCGCCCCGATGCTCCAGAGCGGGAACGATCTCGCGCATGTCATTGCCGTTGATCTCGGTGACCTCCCAACCGAATGCTTCGAGTTTCGGCGAAAGAGGCGCGACATCGTTGGTTTCCGAAAGCGCCGCACCCTGCTGGAAACGGTTGTGGTCGATGATCAGGGTCAGATTGTCCAGACGGAACTGGGCAGCGGCCATGATCGCCTCCCAGTTGGAGCCTTCCTGCATCTCGCCATCGCCGGTGACGACGTAAGTATGGTACTTGGCTCCCGAGAGCTTTGCCGCCTTCGCCATTCCTACCGCGACCGGCAGGCCATGTCCCAGGGGGCCAGTGTTCGTTTCGACGCCTGGCACCTTGTTGCAGTTCGGATGGCCGTTCAGCCTGGAATGCGGCTGCAGGAACGTCGAGATTTCCTCCTTCGGAATGAAGCCGCGCTTGGCCAAGGTGACATAGAGGGCACAGGCGGTATGCCCCTTGGAGAGCACGAACCTGTCCCGATCGGGATGTCTGGGCTGGTCCGGCCATACGCGCAGCACGCGGAAATAAAGTGCAGTGAGGATATCGATTACTGACATTTCGCCGCCAATGTGGCCGGCGCCCGCTTCGTACACCGCCTGAAGATCGCGCAGGCGGATCTGGCGAGCGATACGTTCAAGTTCTGAAGGCTCCATGATTTCCTCTTGTGCATAAATATTCACTGTCTTATATTTTTGCACAGAGTTGAGGTTAGTCAAGCCCTTTGATGCATGCCGCCAAACCAAGCATCTCCACAAAGGCGGTTGACAGCATTAAAGCAAGTTGTTAATGAATTTTCCAGCAGGAGTGAATAATTATTCCAGCCTGAAGAAATATTGGCCGCCGGCCTTAATCCAGGGAGGATCGATGGTGGCGATCGACGTTAATGAACAGAGCCGTCCGTCCGGCACTTGGCTTCACAAGCTGAGCGGAGCGACGGGCCCACTGGTGGGGCTGCTTGCCCTCTGCGTATTCCTGAGCGTCAGCACCGACGCTTTTCTCTCGCTTCGTAACGGTCTCAACATTCTCGACCAGATCACCGTTCTCGGGATCATGGCCGTCGGAATGACCTTTGTCATCCTGATCGGAGGCATCGATCTTTCGGTCGGTTCGGTGCTCGCTCTTTCGATGATGGTCATGGGCTGGACGGCAAATGTCGCAGGTCTGCCGCTGCCGGTCGGCATCGTCTTCGCACTCTTAGCATCTGCGGTGAGCGGCTTGATCGTCGGCCTCCTGGTGACGTTTTTCAGGGTTCCCGCATTCATTGCCACGCTCGCGATGATGTCCGCTGCGCGCGGCGTCGCAAACATGATCACCGACGGCCAGCAGATCGTAGGATTTCCCGACTGGTTCATGATGCTCGCCATCGACAGGCACTTCGGCGTCCTTACTGCTACGGTGTTCCTCATGCTTGTCGTCGTACTCGCGGCCTGGGTGTTCCTGCATTTCCGGTCCGAGGGCCGCATGCTCTATGCCGTGGGCGGCAATCCCGAGGTCGCTCGTCTCGCCGGTATCAACGTCCAAGCCGTGACGATCCTGGTCTACGTCGTAAGTGCGGTCCTTGCAGGCCTCGCCGGCATCGTACTGGCAGCCCGTCTCGACTCGGTTCAGCCCTCCAGCGGCTTTGGCTATGAGCTCGACACGATCGCTGCCGTCGTTATCGGAGGAACCTCTCTCTCGGGAGGATCCGGCGGCATAGGCGGAACTCTTATCGGCGTCCTGATCATCGGCGTGCTGCGCAATGGCCTTAACCTGCTCAACGTCTCGCCGTTCCTTCAGCAGGTCATCATCGGCATCGTCATCGTCCTTGCGGTCGGAGCAGAGACCATCCGTCGGCGGCGGGCTTGATATCCAGGTCCGCGGCGACGCGGACCTCCAAGAATTCCTCTCCGAAAGGTTTGGAGCGGATCAATAGCCCAAGGGGGAGGACCTACCCAAGGGTGCCATCAACAACGGAGGAAATAAAAATGAAATTCGCGCGCACTCTGCTGGCTTCGGCGGCTCTGCTCGGACTTACTCTCGGGCCCGTGCATGCCGCCGAGGTGAAGAAGCTCGGTCTTGCCGTCGCCAACCTGCAGGCGAACTTCTTCAACCAGATCAAGCAGTCGGTCGAAGACGAAGCCAAGAAACGCGGCATCGAAGTCGTCACCGTCGACGCCAAGGGCGATGGGCCGACCCAGGTCAACCAGATCCAGGATCTTCTCACGCAAAATATCGATGCTCTGATCTACATCCCGGCCGGCGCGGCAGCCGCGAGCGTTCCGGTCAAGCTCGCAAAGAGCGCAGGTATCCCTGTCGTCAATGTGGACCGCAATGCCGACGGCGCACCGGGCGATACCTTCCTGGCGACAGACTCGGTCGCGTCCGCCAAGGCCGTTTGCGACCACATCCTTCAGAAAGCCGGCGGCAAGGGCAAAATGGTAATCATTCATGGTCAGAAGGGGACGACGCCTGAAGTCGACCGCTCGAAGGGATGCGCCGAGTCCCTCAAGGCATACCCTGATGTAAAGGTGGTCGCCGAGCAGTATTCGAACATCTGGAGCCAGGACGAGGGCTTCCAGATCATGCAGAACATGCTGCAGGCGAACCCGGACGTTTCGATCGTGTTCGCTCAGGCGGACGCACTCGCGCTCGGCGCCGCCCAGGCAATCAAGGTCGCCAATCCCTCGCAGACGATCGTCGTTGGTGGCTTCGATGGCGACACCGCCGCCCTCGAGGCTCTCAGCAAGGGCGTCTTCGACGTGACGGCGACCCAGCAGACGCAAAAGATGGGCCGTGACGCGGTCGCGAACGCCGTCAAGCTCGTCGCAGGAGAGAAAGTGCCTCCGGTCCAGCTCATGGACGCGACGCTGACGACCAAGGATAACGTGGCAGGCTTCATCGCCAACCATCCGTGATAATGCACTAAGTTTCGAGGAGGTATGTCGTGACCGAGCCGGTTCTCTCCCTGAGGGGCATATCCAAGCGCTACGGACCGCTTCAGGTTCTGAAGAACGTCAGCCTGGACGTTTATTCCGGCGAAGTGGTGGCACTTCTCGGCGAGAACGGAGCGGGCAAGTCCACGCTCTCCGGCATCATCGCCGGGTCACGCACTCCATCCGAAGGAACAATGACGTGGCTGGGGCAGCCCTATGCCCCGGCCACGCCAAGGGAAGCGATCGACAAGGGCGTCGTCCTGATTCATCAGGAACTCCAGCTCCTGCCGCAGCTTTCCATCGCAGAAAACGTCTTCATCGGAAGATGGCCGATGAAGAACGGGGTCGTCGACCGTCCTCAGATGATACGCCGCGCCCAGGAACAACTCGCGCGCTTGAACCTCCATATTCCCGCGAGCCGAAAAGTCGCCGGCCTGTCGACCGCCAATCAGCAGCTCATTGAGATCGCCAAGGCCCTGGCGCTCGATGCGAGACTTCTTATCCTTGACGAGCCGACCGCGGCGCTCGGCGGCGCGGAGACGGAGGCTTTGTTCGAACAGGTAAGAAAGCTCCGCTCCGAGGGCGTTGGCATCATCTACATTTCCCACCGCATGGAGGAGATCAGGCAGATCACCGACCGCATCGTCGTTCTTCGCGACGGAGAACGCGTACAGGAATTCGCCGACAGCGCGACACCCGTGCGAACGATTGTCGAAAGCATGGTAGGACGGCCTCTTGACCGATTGTTTCCGGCACTGCCGGAGCCATCCGACCGTCCGGTCCTTCAGGTTTCCGGCCTGACCTCGCCGGAGAATTCTTTCCGGGACGTGACCTTCGACGTTCGAGCCGGGGAAATTCTCGGAATCGCCGGCCTGGTCGGCGCCGGCCGGACCGAACTTGTCCGCGCCATAACGGGAGCTGATCCGATCAGCGCAGGTTCGATCAAGCTCGAAGGTGAAGAGCTTAAGCTGCGTGATCCCGCCGACGCGATCGCAAAGGGTATCGTGATGGTCCCCGAAGATCGCAAGGCGCAAGGCATCGTGGTATCGCATCGCATCAGCGAAAACCTCGTCTACGCCAATCTCGACAAGCTCGGAGGACGCTGGCTCACATCGGGCGTCAAACGCGCCTTTGCGGACAGGGCAATCGTTAAGTTCGGCGTGAAGGGCCGTGCGGAGCAGTATGCCTCGGATCTGTCGGGCGGCAATCAGCAGAAGGTCGTAATCGCAAAGTGGCTGATGCGCGATCCCAAGGTCGTGGTGCTCGACGAGCCGACGCGAGGCATCGACGTCGGAGCCCGGGCGGGCATCTACGACATCATCGTCAACCTTGCCAAGCAGGGCGTAGCGGTGATCGTCGTGAGTTCCGATCTCGAGGAAGTTCTCGGCGTATCCAATCGAATTCTCGTGCTTGCCCAAGGCAAGCAGGCAGGCATTCTCAACCGTGACGAGGCAAACGACGTCTCGGTCATGGAACTGGCGACAATCTAGATAAACACAGAAAGGAAGAGCGGTGTCCGACATCACTCTGAACGCCCCGGAGCTTTTCGATCTCACCGGTCAAGTTGCCATCGTTACCGGCGCTGGCAGCGGAATTGGGCAGCGGATCGCCATCGGTCTTGCCCAGTGCGGCGCCGATGTCGCTCTCCTTGATCGGCGAACAGACGACGGGCTCGCTCATACGGCCAAGCATATCCAGGCTGCCGGGCGTCGCTCCATCCAGATCGCGGCTGACGTCACCAGCAAGTCATCTCTCGCCGACGCCGTCGCGCGCACCGAGACCGAACTCGGAGCGCTGAGCCTCGCGGTCAATGCCGCCGGTATCGCCAACGCGAACCCTGCGGAAGAGATGGAAGAAGATCAGTATCAGACGTTGATGGACATCAACCTAAAAGGCGTCTTCCTGTCCTGCCAGGCCCAGGCACGCGCGATGCTGAAGAATGGCCGCGGATCCATCGTGAACATCGCTTCCATGTCAGGGGTCATCGTCAACCGCGGGCTCAGCCAGGCCCATTACAACGCCTCCAAAGCGGGCGTCATCCACATGTCGAAGTCCCTGGCGATGGAATGGGTCGGCCGCGGGATCCGCGTCAACAGCATCTCGCCCGGATACACTGCAACGCCTATGAACACGCGTCCGGAGATGGTTCATCAGACGAAGCTGTTCGAGGAGCAGACGCCGATGCAACGCATGGCTGATGTCGACGAGATGGTCGGCCCCGCCGTCTTCCTGCTGTCGAATGCGGCAAGCTTTGTGACTGGCGTCGACCTGCTTGTCGACGGCGGCTTCTGCTGCTGGTGACCAAATGCGGAAGCTGATCGCAGGCAACTGGAAAATGAACGGTCTCGCCTCCTCCCTGGCTGAGATCGAGGCGCTGAAGGGACTAACGGGCAGTGCGGCGTGCGATATCGCCGTCTGCCCGCCCTTCACGCTGATTGAGAAGGCCGCCGTGATGGCGAAGGGTTCAATGATCGCGATAGGCGCGCAAGACTGCCACGCGGAAGCGTGCGGCGCCTACACGGGCGACGTCGCGGCAGGCATGTTGGTCGAGGCAGGCGCCCGTTACGTGATCCTCGGTCATTCCGAGCGCCGGGCCGCATACCGGGAAACAGACGCCCTGGTGGCCAGCAAGGCCTCGGCGGCTCATAAGGCTGGGCTGACCAGCATCATATGCGTCGGCGAGACTCGCAGCGAGCGCGACGACGGAAAGGCGCTCGAGGTCGTGCGTGAACAGCTTCTTGGCTCGCTCCCATCAGGTACGACCAGTTCAAATACGGCGATCGCCTACGAACCCGTCTGGGCAATCGGAACCGGTCTGGTGCCGACGATGGAGCAGATCGAGGAAGTTCATTCCTCGATAAGGCAGATCCTGGAAGAGCGTTTGGGCGCAGACGGGCAAAAGGTCAGGATACTCTATGGCGGTTCGGTCAAATCCTCCAACGCGGCCGAAATCTTCGGCGTGCGAAATGTGAACGGCGCTCTGGTCGGAGGAGCATCCCTAAAGGCGTCGGACTTCGGCGGCATCATCTCTGCAGCCGCCTAGAAACTAGGCTGTCGCAAACAGACTTAAGGTCACACGATCGTTGTCGGCCCATCGAATTAGGAGAAAAAGATGAAACGCTTCGAAAACAAGACCGTCGTCATCACGGGAGCGAGCCGCGGCATCGGGGCCGCGATCGCCAGGCGCTTCGCGCGCGAAGGCGCCAATCTTGTTGTCTCGGCGAACGAGGAATCGGTTCATGCCGTCGCGGAGCAGATCCGCAACGACGGCGGCAAGGCGATTTCATTCGTGGGCGATGTCACGAATAAGGAAAGCGTCGTTGCTCTCTACGATGCCGCCGAAAAGGCTTTCGGTTCAGTCGATGTCTCGATCCAGAATGCAGGCGTCATCACCATCGCCCGTGTCGAAGACCTGACGGAAGGCGAATGGGACAAGGTCATGGCGGTCAACACGAAAGGCGTGTTCCTCTGCGCGCAGGAAGCGATCCTGAGGATGCGCAAGCACAAGCGCGGCGGGCGCATCATCAACACCGCCTCCGGCCAGGCCCGCGACGGTTTCATCTATACTCCCCATTATGCCGCCTCCAAGATGGGCGTCGTCGGCATCACGCAAAGCCTCGCAAAGGAAGTCGCAACCGAGAACATCACGGTCAACGCCTTCTGCCCCGGCATCATCGAGACGGACATGTGGGCCTACAACGACCAGGCATGGGGCAAGCTCCTGGGCAATTATGGCCCCGGCGAGCTCATGAAGGAATGGGTCGAGGGTATCCCGATGAAGCGGGCGGGCTCGGGCGAAGACGTCGCCGGTCTCGTTACATTCCTTGCCAGCGACGATGCGGCCTATATCACCGGCCAGACGATCAATGTGGATGGCGGTCTGATCATGTCCTGATGCGGGCCGCCCACGCGGCAGGCCTCAGTCAATTTTTGAAGACTCTGTGTTTATAGAACGCGACGGTCTCCACATTAGATGGAAAAGCAGGTGCTCTTGCTTTTCCGCACCTCTTGAATTTATGTTCAGTCTGTTCTCAGGGCGGGGTGAAATTCCCCACCGGCGGTATTGGGAGAAATCCCGGAGCCCGCGAGCGCTTCCGGCAGCATGTCGGGAGGTCAGCAGATCCGGTGCGAGACCGGAGCCGACGGTATAGTCCGGATGGAAGAGAGCAATGCAGTCGGCGCCTTCACAGGTGAAGCCGCCCGGTGCTTGTTCGCCCAAGGGATGTCAGCGCGCTCAAAAGAATTGAGTTGCGCAAGAAAATGCCGAACCGTCGGCATAACCCTTGAAAGGCAAAGAAATGACGATCTCGAAAATTGAAGATGCGATTACGGCAATCGCCCGCGGCGAAATGGTTGTCGTGGTCGATGACCAGAATCGGGAGAACGAGGGCGATATCGTAGTGGCATCTGACGCCGTGACGCCAGAGACGATCGCTTTCATGATGAATCGCGCGCGCGGTCTCATCTGCGTGGCGATGGAAGGCGAACATCTCGACGCGCTCGACATTCCCCTGATGGTTCCCCGAAATACCGAATCGCATAAAACCGCGTTCACGGTTTCCGTCGATTACATTCCGGGAACCACGACCGGCATCTCTGCCGCGGATCGGGCCGCCACCGTCCGGGCGCTGGTCGACGAACGATCGCAATCCAGCGATTTTGCCCGTCCGGGGCATATATTTCCGTTGCGTGCCCATCCGGGCGGCGTTCTGGCCCGGCCCGGCCATACCGAAGCGGCAGTCGAACTCTGCCGCCTCGCCGGCAAGGTGCCGTCGGGCGTCATCTGCGAAGTCGCCAATGATGACGGCACGATGGCGCGCCTTTCCGATCTCAAGCTTTTCGCCGAACGATACAATCTTCACCTGATCACGATCGAGGATCTGATCGCCTATCTGAAGCAAGCCGCACCGGAGATAAGGTCGGTCGCCTGACGGTCGCTCGACCTATCTCCTTCGTTTGCCTGGTCAACTCAGCCCGCCTGCCACGCGCCTCGTTTCGTTCTTCATGAAGGCGATATCGCCGACGACGCGGACACGCACACGTCGCGCGTCGCCCGGCAGGTAGGCGATCGGGATATCTTCCGTATCGAGCGTGACGATGGTCTCGGGGCTCGCGCCGGCTTCCACCGCCCGGGCGCGAGCAATCCGATCGGCCTCGGCGATCGCCTTGTCACGGGAGAGACCGGAGAAGACCTGATCGACCTCGCCGGAGACCTGTGCCATGGCGGCGCCCAGCGCATTCGCCACGCCCGCATGCTCGACGCGCAGCACGTCGCTTGCGCCCTTCAGTCTTTCCGGGATCAGGAAGGCGCCGCCGCCAACGGCGATGAGCTTGACGCCTTCGGCCGATGTCTTCATCCGGTCGACGCCGTCTTCCACCATCGCCTCGATGCGTTTCAAAAGATCCGCCACCATCGCCTTGTCGAGGTGTTTCACGCGATCCCGGTCACCGATCTCCACGAGACCGGCAGCCACCGCCACGTCCGTAGCCGTCAGTGTATCGCCACCGAAGACCAGCGCCTTTTCCGTGATGCGGTAGCCAACCGAGCGCGGGCCGATCTTGCGGGTTTCGGGATCGATGATCGTGCCGCCGCCGAGCGCCATCGGCAACAGGTCCGGCATCCGGAAGAGCGTGCGAACGCCGCCGACTTCGACGACATTGTTCGCCTCGCGTGGAAAACCTCCGACCAGGCAGCCGATATCGGAGGTCGTACCTCCGACATCGATCACCATCGCTTCCTTGAGGCCGGTCAGGAACGCGGCGCCGCGCATCGAGTTCGTCGGGCCGGAGGCGAAACTGTAGACGGGATTGGCGGCCGCCACGTCGGCAAGCACGACCGTGCCGTCGTTCTGGGTCAGGTAGAACGGGGCATTGACGCCGGCGCGCAGCAACGCATCCTTGAAGGCATCGATCGTCTTGCGGCCAAGTCCCTGCAGGGCAGCGTTCAGAAGCGTGACGTTCTCGCGCTCGAGCAGACCGATGCGGCCGAGCGTATGGGACAGCGTGATCCGCGCGTTCGGGATGACCGAGCGGACGATTTCGGCGGCTTCCAGCTCGCATTCCGCCGTCAGCGGAGAAAAGAGGGCAGTGATGCCGATCGAATCGATGCCCGCGTCACGGATCTTCATCGCCGCGTCACGCACTTCGTCGCGGGCGAGCGGCACGAGCGGACGGCCGTCATATTCGTGGCCGCCATGCACCATGAAGGAGAGCGGATCGACCGCGTCGCGCAGTTCGTCCGGCCAGTCGATCATCGGCGGCAGCGAGGCGCCGGCCGGCATGGCGATGCGGATAGCCGCAACCCGATCGAGACGAGCGCGCTCGACCACCGCATTGGTGAAATGCGTCGTGCCGATCATCACCGCATCGACCGGCGAAGCACCCGGCGGCTGCGAGGAGACGACATGGCCGATCGCGTTGACCACGCCCTGCATCACGTCGGCGGTGGTGGGAAACTTGATGGCCGAGAGCACCTTCTCGCCATCGATAAGCACGGCATCCGTATTGGTGCCGCCGACGTCAATTCCAATCCGCTTCATGCTGCAAACACCGATTTGAAATCCAGGTCATATCCGAAGGCGCGCGGGCCCACATGCTCCAGGCCCTTCGGGCTGGTGAGCACTTCGGGCGCCGGCAGGGCCACCACGGTCACGCGCTGGCCGTAACGCACCGTCTCGGTACCGATCGCCTCGCCCGACACCGTGTCGAGCAGGCAGATCAGGTCCGGCGTCATGGCGATCGGCTGGCCGTCGCGGAATGCGACCGCCCACTCGTTCTGGAAGGCGAGCTCGACCTTCGAGCCGCGATCGTCGTTAAGACCTTCGATCATGGCCGACCCGCGCAGGAAACCGCCCGTTGTCGTGCGGTCGACATCGGCGATCTTGCCCTTGAAGAGAACCTTGCCACCCTCGTGGGCAAGCACCGCCTCGACCGGGTCCGTGTGGGCCGCCCTGGCATCGAGTACGGCGTGACCGAGGCTGACCGCCTTGGTGACCGTGTAGAGCACGCCCCATTCCTTGACTTCCTTGCCGGTGCGCGGCGCCTTGCATGTCGCAGACGTCGAGCCGACCTCGGTGCAGATCTTGCGGGAGATGCGTTCCATCCATTTCCACGAGGCCGCCTTGGCGACGATTGCTTCGTTGTCGCGGCAGTCGACCAGCGTCAGCGGATACATCGGCAGGTCGCCGATCGCGAAGCTCGTCATCTGCGCTTCCGGATAGGCACGCCCCATGGCATCCGCATCGACGACCGGAATGTCGAGCATCGCGGCCGCGAGGAAGGGCGACAGCGCATTGCCGCCGCCGATCTCGACGCTCATGACGGCCCGGAACTTGCGGCCGGTATATTCCTCCATGAGCTGCATGGCTCGAGCGAGATGTGCCGGGTCGACAAGACGCTCCTGGCCGACCAGCGGCGCGCCCATCTTGGAAACGACTGCGACCGCGTCGCCATCATCGAGCGCATTCGGATCGATAAGCTTGACGCGCTTGCCGTCCTTGTAGAGCTTTTTCAGGTTGAGCTGCGCCAAATAGGGGCTGCCGCCACCGCCGGTGCCGAGAATCCAGGCGCCGACGGCAAGCGGGTCGATCTCGCCCGCTTCGAAATCACGGATCATGTTTACCTCCGAAGAATGTGCTAGAACCTAGCCATGAGTGACGAAGGATGCCTATAGGGGACTGCCCCTATAATGGGCTTGCCTTGATTTTAGGCACGCCCGAGGCCATCATGCTGCGACGATCGAAAGGACCGATTCCCTGCCAGTGACGAAGAGCCCATATCCCACGGCTTCGGCCTCACCGGAAGCAGCGCAAACCCGCCATAGAGTGATGTTTCTGAGCGTCGGCCAGTCGCCGCGCACCGACATTATCGGGGACATGCTGGAGAACCTCGACGTTCCGATCGAAGCCTGCGAGATCGGCGCCCTGGACGGGCTGTCCGAAGCCGAGATCAATGATCTGAGGGTCCGGCCAGGCGAGCTCAGCATCGTCACGCGGCTTGCGGATGGACGCGATATCGTCATTTCCAAGCTGCGGATCGCCGAGCGCATGGCCAAGATCGCCGCCGCCTTTCAGCCAAACGAGTTCGATCTCGTGGTGATCCTCTCGACCGGCCTCTTCCGCGATTTCGAGAGCACCTGCCCGACGGTCAACGCCCAGCGCGCCATGGAATCGGCCGTCATTTCGCTTGCCGCCCACGGATCGGCCGTAGGCCTGATCCAGCCCTTGCAGCAGCAGATCGAGGAGCTCGATATCCCGGCGCTTGCTCCCTACAAGATCTACGCCAGCTATGCGGCCGATGGCGACAAGAAGCTACTTGCCAGTGCCCTGATCGACCTCGCGGACGCGGAGATTATCGTGCTGAATTCGGTGGCCTTCACGGAGGCCGACCGGCAGATGGTCGCCAAGGCGAGCGGCAAGCCGGTCGTGCTTGCCCGCCGTATCGTCGCAAGCGCCATCCGCCTGCTTCTGCACGGCACGCATCCCGTCACGCTTCCGGGCGTTTCGCCTGAGTTTTCGGAAAAGTTGCTACGGCTCACCCCGCGCGAGCGCCAGGTCCTGTCGCTGGTGGCCGAAGGTCTCTCCAACAAGGCGATCGCCCGCCAGCTCGGCATCAGTCCCAAGACGGTGGAAATCCATCGCTCGAACGTCATGAGCAAGATGGAGGTCACCTCTTCCAACGCCCTTATTCGCATGGTGGTCGCGGCCGGCCATCCCTGAAGCTGTGGAAAAAGATGGGCGGAAAATTTGTCCACAGACGCGTATCTGCCTAAAAAATGACCGCCTCAAACATGTCAGATTCATGTCGTTCTAGGGGCATTACCCTATAGTGAAGTCGCGCTTCCGGACGCTAGGCTCCCTGTCAATCAAGCCATGCAGGGGACCTGAAAAAAGCATGCCTTCCACATCCAAGATCGCCTTCGTAACCATCGGCCAGACGCCCCGCGTGGACGTTGTTCCGGAAATGATGGCCGAGATCGGCCTCGGCCTGCCGGAAGGCCGCATCGAATTTCGCGAATTCGGCGTGCTCGACGGTATGGTCTCGGCCGAACTCGATGCAATGCGCGCGAGCGACGGCGAGCATTCCTTCGCGACGCGGCTTGCGAGCAGTGAGGAAATCGTCACCTCCAAGGCCCGCACGGAAGAAAAGCTCAACGTCCTTCTGAAGCAGATCGACGCCGAAGGCTTCGATCTCGTCGTGCTGCTCTGCACCGGTACGAAGATCGATCCGCTCGAAAACACACTGGTTGTCGAAGCGCAGCGTATCGTCGACTCGACCGTCGAAGCATTGGCCGCATCTTGCCGCAGGCTCGGCGTCATCCTGCCGCTCGAACGGCAGGTAAAGGATTTTGGCGAGCGCCATGTCTTCAGCGGCGAGCCGAAACTCGTCTCCGCTTCCCCATACGCCGGTGAAAATATCGGTGCGCGGGCAAAGCAGCTCCAAGGCTGCGACCTTATCGTCATGCATTGCATGGGGTATTCGGCAGAGATGCTCGACGAGGTTCGCCGCGCCGTCGATGCCCCCGTTCTTCTGTCGCGCCGCGTCGTCGCGGGCGTCGTCCGTCAAATGATCTGATCACAACGCCGTTTCAAAACGAGAGGGAACACTATGTTCGGCAAAATCATCAGGAATGTCGCGATCGCAGGGCTGCTGGCCTCTTCGGTCCTCGTCTCGCCGGTTGGCGCCTTCGAGCGCACCGACAAGGGCAATGTCATCGTCTTCGGTGGCCGCCAGGCGATCCCGGTTCTCGATCCGCATATCCGCTACGACTGGTCGACCCGTATGATCCAGCAGTCGGTCTACGACGCACTTCTGAAATATGAAGGCGATCCGGCCGAATTGAAGCCATGGCTTGCCGAGACGTGGGAAACCAGCGCCGACGGCAAGACCTGGACCTTCCATCTCGCCAAAAATGCCAAGTTCCATAACGGCGATCCGGTGACGGCGGAAGCGGTTCGCTACTCCTTCGAGCGTGTCCTGAAGCTCAACAAGGGTGTGGCCTGGATGCTTAAGGACTTCCTGGCGCCGGAAGGCATCAGCGTCGTCGACAACTACACCGTCAAGTTCGACCTCAAGGCGCCCTACGCGCCGTTCCTCTCCTTCCTGCCCTGGTGGTACATCGTCAACCCGGCTGAAGTGAAGGCGCACGAGGTCGATGGTGACTACGGCCAGAAGTGGCTGACCGACCATGCCGCCGGCTCCGGTCCGTTCAAGCTCGGCCGCTGGGAGCCGAACGTTCTCTATGAAATCGAAGCCGTCGACGACTATTGGAAGGGCTGGCCGCAGGGCAAGGAAAACCGCCCCGCCGGCGTGATCTACAAGATCATCCGCGAACCTGCCGCCCAGAAGGCTGCACTGCAGCGCGGTGAAGCCGATCTCGTCGAAGGACTGACGCCGGATGATTACATGCAGATCAAGCGCGTGCCCGGCATCGCCATCGAAGACCACAAGGGCATGACGACCTTCGGCATCAAGTTCAACACGCAGAAGGGTCCGACCTCCGATATCAACCTTCGCAAGGCAATCGCCTATGCGCTCGACTACGACGCGCTGATCCAGGTCTACAATGGCGCAGCGACGCTCGAGACCAGCCCGATCCCAGGCGGTATGAAGGGACATATCGACGTCCCGGAGATGCCGCGCAAGGATCTTGCCAAGGCCAAGGAATATCTGGCGAAATCCGCCTATCCGAACGGCGGCCTTACCCTGCCCTACGTCCATGTCGCCGGTCTCGAAGAGGCACGCCGCATCGGCCTCGTGCTGCTCGACAGCCTGAAGCCGCTCAATATCAACGTGGAAATCAAGCCGGAACAGTGGCCGAACATGGTGGCCAACGGCTCCAAGGTCGAGACATCGCCCGCCATGACCTCGGTCTTTACGACGCCCGTCTCGACCGACCCGGATGCGGTCGCCTACCAGTATCACAAGGCGAGCTGGGGCCAGTATTACGCGATGATGTTCTACGACAATCCGAAGGTGACGGAGATGATCGACCAGGCGCGAGCCGCCACCAACTGGGACGATCGCGCCAAGCTCTATGCGGACATCCAGAAGCAGATCGTCGCCGACCAGCCGGAAGTCTTCGGCATGCTGCAGAACCGCCGCTGGGCCCGTCGCGACTACCTGCAGGGCTTCCAGTTCAGCCCAGTCCGCTTCACCGGCGAGGTCGACCTCTATCCGATGTGGATCAAGGCTGAATAAACACTGGCCCACGTCGCCTGTAGTAAGCCAGAGTGACACGCATGGCCCGGATCACCGATGGCGGGCCATGCTCAGTTTAAGGAACAGGACCGGAGAAGACGATGCTGACATTCGCCTTCCGCAAATTGCTGACCCTGGTCGGCACAATGATCGGGATTGCAGCGCTGACATTCGTCATCACCAATGTCGCGCCCGGTGATCCGGCCCGCCTTGTGGCCGGCCCCAACGCCACCGAGGACATGGTGGCGACGATCCGCGCCGAGTACGGCCTCGACAAATCGTTGCCCGAACAATTCATCGTCTATATGGGCGATCTCCTGAGGGGCGACCTCGGCCAGTCGATCGTCACGACCCGACCGGTCATGGAAGAAGTGCTGCGCTACGCTCCCGCGACACTCGAGCTGGTCTTCGTCGCCATGGCGCTCGGCATCATCGTCGGCGTGCCGCTCGGCATGCTGTCCGCAGTCTACAAGGATGGCCCGCTCGACCACATCACCCGCATCTTCTCGATCTCCGGCGTGGCGCTGCCAGCCTTCTGGTTCGGCATCATCCTGCAGCTGATGTTCGCCGTCGATCTCGGCTGGCTGCCGGTTTCGGGCCGCCTGCCGCTCATCACCCGCCCGCCGGAAACCGTCACCGGCCTGCTCCTCGTCGACAGCCTGCTTTCCGGCCGTTTCGATACGTTCTGGACGTCCTTCCAGCACATTATCCTGCCGGCCGTCGTGCTGTCCTTCCCATGTCTTGCCTCCATCCTGCGCGTCAATCGCGCCGAGATGATCGAGGTGCTGCAGTCCGATTACATCGTCGCCGCGCGCGCCCACGGGATATCTTCCTTCCGCATCGTCGCGCTTTACGCGCTGAAGAACGCCATGCTGCCGACACTCGCCATGATCGGCCTTCGCTTCGGCTGGATGCTCGGCTCGACCGTGCTCGTCGAAACCGTCTTCGACTGGCCGGGCATCGGGCTCTATGCAGTCTCTTCGGCACTCTCGTCGGATTTCAAACCCGTCATCGGCGTGACGCTGATGATCGGCTTCTTCTTCATCGTCGCCAACACTCTCGTCGACCTCGCCTATGCCTGGATCGACCCTCGCCTCAGGAGCGCGTGATGACGACGCCCGTCGAACTTTCCCGTCCCCTCACCTTCCACGAGCGGCATGAAAGCCAGATCCGCCAGTGGCGGCTCTATGCCCACATGTTCCGCAAGAGCTTCTCCTCCATGCTCGGCCTCGCACTGGTGATCCTCTTTCTCCTGCTTGCTGCCTTCGGCCCGCTGCTTGCGCCCTATCCAGAAGCCGCAAGCGGCGCGATCGACATGGCCAGCAAGCTCATGCCACCAAGTGCCGCCCACTGGTTCGGCACCGATGAGATGGGTGCGGACATTTTCTCTCGCGTCATCATGGGCGCCCGCACTTCGCTCTGGATCGGCGTCATCATCACCGGCATCGGCGCGCTGGTCGGTGTGCCGCTCGGCATCATCGCCGGTTATCGCGGCGGCTTTTTGCGCGCCGTCATCATGCGCATCACGGAACTCTTCCTGGCGGTGCCTGGCCTTGCGCTGGCGCTTGCGATCGTCGCAGCCCTCGGTCCCGGTATCACCAATTGCGTGCTGGCGCTGTCGCTCGTCTGGTGGCCCGGCTATGTCCGTCTCGTCGAAGCCAAGACTCTCTCCGTCAAGGAGGAACTCTTCGTGGAATCGGCTCGATCGATCGGCGCGAAGACGCCCTGGATCCTCTGGCATCACATTCTGCCGAACTGCCTCTCGCCGATCATCGTCAAGATGAGCATGGACATGGGCATGGCGATCCTGTCGGCGGCAAGCCTCGGCTTCATCGGCCTCGGTGCGCAGCCGCCTTCGCCGGAATGGGGCGCGATGATCTCGGTCGCGCGCACCTATATGCCCGACTGGTGGTGGTATTCGCTCTTTCCGGGCGCCGCCATCTTTCTCACCGTGCTTGGCTTCAACCTGTTGGGCGACGGCCTGCGCGACATTCTCGATCCCCGGAGCCGCGACCGATGACCGGACCTCTTCTCGACATCAAAGACTATCGGCTCGACATCGCCACTTTCGACGGCCCGGTGCATGTGCTGAAGCGCATCAACCTCACCGTCAACCGCGGTGACACGCTCGGCATCGTCGGCGAGAGCGGCTCGGGCAAGACGGTGCTCGTGCGCTCCGTGCTCGGCATCGGCCCGAAAGGTTCGAAGGTCGTCGAAGGCGGCATCACCTTCGATGGACAGGACATCACGGCGCTGTCGGAGAAGGACTGGACGAAGATCCGCGGCATCCGGATCTCGATGATCTTCCAGGACCCGATGACCTATCTCAACCCGCTCTTTTCGATCGGGCGGCAGATTTCCGATGTCATCGCCGCGCATGAGCGGGCCGCCGGCCAGGGCGTTTCTTCGAGATCCGCGCGTCGCACCCGCACCGAAGAGCTGCTCGATCAGGTCGGCCTCCCCGACCCGAAAAGACTGTTCGACCAATATCCGCACCAGCTTTCCGGCGGCATGCGCCAGCGGGTGCTGATCGCGATGGCGCTGGCCGGCAAGCCGGACCTCCTGATCGCCGACGAACCGACGACGGCGCTCGACGTGACGGTGCAGGCGCAGGTCCTCGATCTCATCAACTCACTGGTCGAGAAGCTCAATCTCACCGTCATCATGATCAGCCATGACATCGGCGCAATCGCCACCGTCGCGAAGCGCTGTGCGGTTATGTACAAGGGCGAGCTCGTCGAGCAGGGCCTGACAGCGGATATCCTGAACCGTCCGCAGCATGAGTATACCCGGCGCCTGCTCGCCGCCGTGCCTGACATCGACACCGCCCCCGACAGGGTCGCCGCCGAACCGGCCGCAGCGCATACCGCAAAGCCCGGCGCGCTCTTGGAAGCGATCGACCTCAAGAAAGTCTATCGCAGCCAGGCGGGTATCGAGTTTGCGGCCGTCAACGGCGTCAACCTCTCGGTCAAAACCGGCGAGATCTTCGGCGTGGTCGGCGAATCCGGTTCGGGCAAGTCGACGCTTGCGCGCATGCTGCTGCGCCTCATCGAGCCGAGTTCAGGCGACATCATCTTTGACGGCAGGAACATATCCGGCCTCACCGGCGAACCGCTGCGACAGATGCGCCGGCATATGCAGTTCGTCTTCCAGAATCCGCATTCGGCGCTCAATGGCCGCCACACGATTGGCGACGCGATCGGCGAACCCTTGCGCATCCAGACCAACATGAACCGCCGCGACATCGAGGCGCGTGTCGAGGCACTCCTCGACATCGTGCAGCTTCCGAAAATGTTCAAATATCGCTATCCGCACGAGGTTTCCGGCGGCCAGAAGCAGCGTGTCTGCATTGCGCGCGCCATTGCGCTCAATCCGCGCCTTCTGATCCTCGACGAGCCGACTTCTGCACTCGATATCTCCGTGCAGGCGCAGGTGCTGGATTTCCTTCAGCAATTGCGGGCGGAACTTAACCTGACCTACGTCTTCATCTCGCACAATCTCGCCGTCATCAGGCAGATCAGCGACCGCACGATCGTCATGAAGCGCGGAGAAATCGTCGAGCAGGGTGAGACGGAGCAGATCTTCCTGTCGCCGCGGCACGACTATACGAAGGCACTGATCGAGAGCGGCAGGAAGACCTCGCGAACCGTCCGTCTGCCGATCGAGCTGCGAGATACAGGCGTAGTTTGGTGAGTTATCGAACGGGTGGACAGCAGTACTTCGGCTGCATGGACCGCATCGCAATATTTCAGCGCCGCCTGCCCAGCTCGAAGCGATGACCGGGACGCTACCGATCGTGCCCCCGCTTTGGCGTTTCTGAAACAAGGCTGAATCGTCGGTGCTTGCATTATCCTCAATGCTTGAAGCAATTCTCGCGGTGCCAGCGCAAAAAGTGTGGATGAGGCCTGGCAAAAGCCCGTTGCGGCACGATTGCTCGACCTGTCTTGTTGACCAGCGACTGAATGCTTTCTGGATCGTTCGTTTGTCTTGAAATCAAAATCTCCAGGTCATCTGAGAGGCTGATCAGGCCGCGGTCGAACATCCAATGCGCAGTACCGGAAAGCGCGATCCCGTTTGCCAGAATATCGGGGCCATTAGCCTCAACCGGTCGGATATGGGCAGCATCTACCTCTGCACGCCCACCACCAATAATAAGCTTAAGGCCGGTGACTGCGCATCGCTTGTCATAGGCCTGTAGAACAAGCCGACGGAAAAGCCGATTGCGCACGATCCGAGACATGAATTGGGTAACGCGATCACGCTCCTGCTCGAATACAAAGAGTGACTGCGTTGCGTCATTAAAGCCAGATGATGGAGAAACTAGCTCCGGCTCCCCTACTCGCGGCAGTTCGGGTTCAGCTTCATCGAAACCTAACGATACGATACGATTGAAGTCAGCCGGAGAGATCGGTCTCACGGCCGACTGGGCTCGTCCGGATATTCGGCCTTCTTCGTTTAGCACACCGCGTTCGACGACCCCCTCGGAGCTAGTAAACGGAACTGGATTGATGAAGTCGAGATACGTACCCGGCTCTATCAATGCGATATACATGCCTGGCGCCTTTGGGTCTGAAATGATCTGACTTACTTTAGCGATCGCAAAGTAGCCGCGGCTCTCAACGACTTTTCTCGGCTCGTAGTAGATAATCCAATCACCAACACACGCTTGGACTCGACCCAAATATTGACGGGGGAACTGATATCGTTCAGCCGGGCTGTCGTCGTAGATCGAATCTGAGCGGTGAATGAAAATTCCGAATCCCATGTTTTCAGCCTTAGCATGCTCTCGGTCGCCGCTCGACAACCGTTTAGCGATCTTAGAAAACCGGGCCACTGTTTCTAAGCTCATAGGCAGGAGCTTTCATAACCCCACCTTATCGCCGCGATCGGAAAATCCAACTTATATTGATGAAGCGCCTTTGCTATAGCACCTGCAGCGGCATCGGAATGCAGCCATTCTAAGCCGCCTGACACAACGACGACTAACGGTGCGCAGATCATCGATGCTCAGGCCATCCAGAACGCTGACGCCCTCGCCTGTCTTGCTTCAGGGCGGTCTTCTCCCAGGGAAGATCGAAGCAATGGCATTCCAGATGTCTGGCCAGATTCCTGACGGCCCGTCATCGCACCGACCATGAAACCGGGCGCTTTCCAGAGGATGTTCCTGCTCTGGCTGGCGGAATTCACATCACCACCAATGGGAGAGTAACATGGATACTAAAGCTGACAACGCAGGCAAATGTCCGGTCGTACACGGGCATACGAGCCCAGCCGGCAGGACGAACCGGGACTGGTGGCCAAACCAGTTGAACCTGAAGCTCCTTCACCAGAACTCTTCCCTGTCCGATCCCATGGGCAAGGACTTCAACTATGCCGAGGAGTTCAAGAAGCTCGATTTGGCGGCTCTGAAGAAGGACCTCCATGCACTGATGACGGATTCGCAGGACTGGTGGCCGGCGGATTTCGGCCACTACGGCCCCCTCTTCATTCGCATGGCATGGCACAGTGCCGGTACCTACCGCACGGGTGACGGCCGCGGTGGCGCCGGGGCGGGCCAGCAGCGTTTTGCACCTCTCAACAGCTGGCCGGACAACGTCAATCTCGACAAGGCGCGTCGTCTGCTTTGGCCGATCAAGCAAAAATATGGCAATAGTATCTCATGGGCCGACCTGATGATCCTCACGGGCAACGTCGCCCTGGAATCCATGGGATTCAAGACCTTTGGATTCGCTGGCGGCCGCCCGGACGTCTGGGAGCCGGAGGAAGATGTCTACTGGGGTGCTGAGGACACCTGGCTTGGCGACAAGCGCTACACCGGTGACCGGAACCTCGAAAATCCGCTCGCGGCTGTCCAGATGGGTCTGATCTATGTCAATCCGGAGGGCCCGAATGGCAACCCCGACCCGGTAGCAGCCGCCAGGGATATTCGCGAAACCTTCGCCCGCATGGCGATGAACGACGAAGAAACGGTCGCGCTGATTGCCGGCGGCCATACCTTCGGCAAGACCCATGGAGCCGGCGACGCCGCGTTGGTAGGCCCAGAGCCGGAAGCCGCCGGCATCGAGGAGCAGGGCCTCGGATGGAGAAGCTCGTTCGGCACGGGCAAGGGTGGCGACACGATAGGCAGCGGCCTGGAAGTCACCTGGACCACGACGCCGACCAAGTGGAGCAACAACTTCTTCTGGAACCTGTTCGGCTACGAATGGGAACTGACCAAGAGCCCGGCCGGCGCGCATCAGTGGACGCCGAAGCATGGCGCAGGCGCCGGTACCGTGCCGGATGCGCACGACCGGTCGAAGCGTCATGCGCCGTCCATGCTGACCACCGACCTGGCGCTGCGGATCGACCCCGATTACGAAAAGATCTCGAGACGCTTCTTCGAGAATCCGGACGAGTTCGCGGATGCGTTTGCCCGGGCATGGTTCAAGCTGACGCACCGTGACATGGGCCCCCGTGCACGCTATCTCGGTCCGGAAGTCCCGGCAGAGGAGCTCATCTGGCAGGATCCGATTCCCGCAATCGATCATGAGCTGATCGACGCTCAGGACATCGCCGCGCTCAAGGAGAAGATCCTTGCCTCGGGCCTGTCCATTTCCCAGCTGGTTTCGACCGCCTGGGCATCGGCATCGACCTTCCGCGGCTCCGACAAGCGCGGCGGTGCAAACGGCGCGCGCATCCGCCTCGCGCCGCAGAAGGATTGGGAGGTCAACCAGCCTGCCCAGCTCGCGAAGGTGCTGGAAACCCTTGAGGGCATCCAGAACGCGTTCAACGCCGGGCAATCCGGCGGCAAGAAGGTGTCGCTCGCCGATCTGATCGTTCTGGGCGGCGCTGCTGCGGTCGAACAGGCTGCGAAAAACGCCGGTCACGACGTGCAGGTTCCCTTCACGCCGGGCCGCATGGACGCCTCGCAGGAGCAGACGGACGTCGAGTCCTTCGCAGCGCTGGAACCGGTCGCGGACGGCTTCCGCAATTATCTCAAGACCCAGTTCTCCGTTCCGGCGGAGGCACTGCTGGTCGACAAGGCCCAGCTCCTGACGCTGACCGCGCCAGAGATGACCGTTCTCCTCGCCGGCATGCGCGTGCTGGATGCGAATGCCGGACAGTCTCAGCACGGCGTCTTCACCAAGCGCCCCGAGACGCTGACCAACGACTTCTTCGTCAACTTGCTCGACATGGGCACTGTGTGGACGGCGGCGTCGGACGCCAAGGACGTGTTCGAAGGACGCGACCGCGCGACAGGCGAACTGAAGTGGACCGGCACCCGTGTCGATCTCGTCTTCGGGTCCAACTCCCAGCTCCGGGCACTTGCGGAAGTCTATGGACAGCAGGACGCGCAGCAGAAGTTCGTTCGTGACTTCGTGGCCGCCTGGAACAAGGTCATGAACGCCGATCGTTTTGACCTCGTCTGACCCAAACGGAAAGATGCCTTGACGCGGCTGAGTTCCAGCGGCGTCAAGGCTTAGTTATCAGGCAGATCGCCCGCAGGACCGACGCACGACGAGGCTGCAGGGTAGTCGCGTGATGCCGCTCGCAATTTCCTCTCCCTTTGACAGGGCGAGTATGGCAAGGCCTGCGCGTCGTCCGAGTTCCTTCAGCTCCATGTCGATGGTTGTCAGCGGCGGGCGAGTCTGCTTGGCGATCACCTCCCAATTGTCGAAGCCGACGACCGCGACGTCGTCCGGAACGGTGATATTCATGTCTCGCAGGCGATCGATGACGCCGCGGGCAATTTCGTCATTGCCGCAGAAGATAGCGCCGGGCCTCTCGCCCGGACGGGAGAAGACGGTTTCGATAGCCTCGTGCCCCCATTCCTCGGTCCACTCCCCATAGAGGACTTCTGCACCCTCGCCACAGCTCTCACGATAGGATTGCGCCCTGATGCGCACCGCCAGATAATCTTCCGGTCCGGTGATATGCAGGATCCGCGAGCGGCCGAGGCTCTTCAGATGCTCGACCGCAAGGCGCGCGCCCTGGGCATCGTCCGGAAAGAAACTGATATTCTCAGGTGGCCCTTCCGCAAAGACATAGACGACCGGGATCGGCAGCCTGGAGAGCTCGACCGGCGGCTTCAGATCGAGGCGAGTGGCCGTGAAGATGATGCCGTCAACCTGCCGGTCGAGGAGCGCCTCCAGATGCAGGCGCGCCAGGCGCGGATCATTGTTGGTCGCACAGAGAAAGACGGAAAGGCCGTGATCGACGAGCACTTCCGAAACGCCCGCCGCCATCGGCAGCGTCAGCCTGCCATAGGTGTCGTTGGTCAGCATGCCGATCGCATGGCTGCGCTTGGTCAGAAGCCCGCGGGCAAGCGCGTTGGGACGAAAACCGATCTCCTCCGCCACACGTTTTACGCGCTCCCGCGTTTCGGCGTTGGTGCGTCCCGTTCCGTTCAGCGCGTTTGAAGCCGTCGAAATACTGACGCCGGCCGCCTTGGCAACATCGTGGATCGTTCGCCTTCGTATATCCTTCTCAACCAAAGCTGCTCACCTTTTCCGATCATGCTAAAACCTTTTAGCAGAAATATTCATGATGTTGAAAGGTTTTATCAGATTCCTTCGAGAATCCTGCGCACATAGTGTCGACATACAAGAAAATGTCGACTAACGTTTCATCACGCCGCCGGGAGGCTGTTGGCGGCATGAAAAAGGGGAACATTCATGATCAATTTAAAGTTGACGTTCGCTGCATTCACGCTCCTGGCCAGCACGACGCTTGCCAATGCCGAAGAGATCACGCTTTGGGTTCGCACGTCGTCCGGCGCGGTCCTCCAGGGCCTGGCCGATAAGTACAACGCATCGCATTCCGACAAGGTCAACGTGACCCAGATCACCGCAGAGCAAATGGTGCCGAAGCTCGGCGCTGCCCTCGCCGGCGGTGCGGCGCCGGACGGCGCCGTGCTCGACCTCATCTATCTCCCGACCTTCGCGGCGGCGGACGGCCTCGAGGACATCACCGATTTCGTAAAGGGCCTGCCCTACGCCTCCGCCCTCAGCCCCTCCCATATCCGTCTCGCCACCTATGACGGCAAGATCTACGGCGTGCCGGCGCTGCCCGACGCATCGATCATCGCCTACAACACCGATCTCTTTACCAAGGCCGGCCTCGATCCGAGCAAGGCGCCTGCCTCGCTGGAGGAGATCGCCGCCGACGCCAAGAAGATCACCGCACTCGGAAACGAGACATACGGCTTCTATTTCGTGGCAAATTCGGGAAGCTGGCTGATCTACGACTTCCTGCCGCATCTCTGGGCCGCCAATGCCGACGTACTGAGCGACGATGGTCGCTCCGCGACGGTCGATACACCTGCGCTGCGTGACGCCATTGCGGCCTATCGCGACATGTGGAAGGCCGGCGCCATCCACCCGACCTCCCGTTCCGGCAACGGCAACAACGCCGTCGAGGCCTTTGCCTCCGGCAAGGTCGGCATCCTGATGACCGGCTCTTACATCGTGAACCTGCTCACCAGCAAATATCCGGATGTGAAATTCAACGTCGCGCCGATCCCCGGACCGAAGGGCGGTGAATCGAGCTTTGCAGGCGGCGACACGCTCGCTCTGATGAAGGGTATCAGCGATGAGAAGAAAAAGGTCGCGCTCGACTTCGTCAATTTCTACATGCAGCCCGAGCAGCAGGTCTATATCACCCAGGAATCGGGCATGCCTTCGCGCACCGACCTTGCGGCCGAAGCCTATGCGAAGTTCGACAAGCGAAACCTCGTCGCCTATGACATTCTCGCCAAGGCACGCACACCCTACACCTTCTCCTCGGACGAGCTCTTCGTCAGTCGCACCGGCCCCTTCCTCAACCTGATCCAGGGCACGATCTTCGGCGACGATGTCGACGGAACCATCGCCAAGACGCAGGAGGATTTCACCCGCATTCTCGAGCGGACGAATCCGAACTGAACCTGGTCATGAGTAAAGCGGGGTCTTTGCAGGACATGTCGACAAACCAGCAGAAAGGAAGCGCTACCGTGATTTCCTCGGTGCGTCGCAGCAGAGCTGCTGCAATCTCCGGCGGCGAGCCTGAGCCGAAAGGATGGCTCGGCCTCGCATTCATCCTGCCGGGTTTCCTGTTCATCGTCATACTCTTCCTCGTGCCGCTCGTCATGACGGTCTGGATGAGCTTCTACAATTGGCCGCTGCTCGGGCGCACCAAGTTCATCGGCCTTGCCAACTACGTCGAGCTCATCAATGACACCCAGCTCTGGCACTCGCTGGGCTTCACGATGCTCTATACCGTTCTGGTCACCGCAGCGATCTTCCTGGTGGCCTTTCCGCTGGCACTCCTTGTCGACCGGCCGCTGCGGATCGCGGGCTTCTTCCGAACGATCTATTTCATGCCTGTTGTCATCGGTTTCGGTGCGGCATCGACGCTGTGGATGTGGCTCCTCAATCCCGATAGCGGCGTCTTCGCGCAGATCCTGCGTGGAAGCGGACTGATCGACAGCGCGCCGCGGCCGCTCGAAAGCTTCTGGCCGGCGCTCGGCGTCGTCATCCTGATGGTGGTCTGGAAGACGGCCGGCTTCACCATGATCATTCTGCTGACCGGCCTGCAGAGCATCTCCAACGACGTCATCGAGGCAGCCAGGATCGATGGCGCGAATGTCTGGAGCCGGTTCCGGCGCATCACCCTGCCATTGATGCGCAATTCCGTCGTGCTGGCGCTGGTCTTGAACGTCACCTCGTCGATGCTCGCCTTCGACCAGTTCTTCATCATCACCCAAGGCGGCCCGTCGAACAGTACGATCTCGGCGGTGTTCTCGATCTATCTGGCATCATTTTCGTCATATCGCCTGGGTTATGGCTCGGCGATCTCCTTTGCGCTGCTCGTCGTGTTGGTGGCGATCAGCACTATCCAGTTCGTCTTCCTGCGCCAGCGTCCGGAGGAGGGCTGATGGACCGCCTGAACTATAATCTTGCGCCGAAGCCTGCGAGCGAACGGCTCGGCTTTCTCGCCTTCCTCATGACGGCGCTCGTCTTTGCCGTCTTCTTCGTGATGCCGATCGTCTGGTCCTTTGCGAATTCCTTCAAGCCGGCCGCCGAGGCGCTGGCCAATCCCGCGGCCCTGTTCTCGAAAGCCTTCTCCCTGGAGAATTACCGCCGCCTCGAGCATGTCGGGGCAGGCTGGTATGTCTATGCCGGCAATTCCGTGCTGATTGCGGCCGGCACTGTGGCTCTGACGGTCCTGGTTTCGGTACCGGCGGGATATGGCTTTTCAAAATTCCGCTTTCCCGGCCAGTCGGTGCTCTTCGTGCTGATCATGGCGACGATGATGATCCCGTTTCAATCGATCCTCACGCCGCTCTTCCTGATCCTGAAGGCCTTTCGACTGCAGAACAATCTCTTCGGGCTGGTGCTGATCTATGTGACGTTCCAGCTCCCGTTCTCGGTCTTCATGATGCGCAATGCCTTCGACGCTGTGCCGAAGGCGCTGATTGAGGCGGCGAGGATCGATGGTGCATCGCAGATGACGATCCTCAGGCGGATCATGCTGCCGATCGCGCTCCCCGGGGTGGCGACCGTCGCCATGTTCGCGTTCCTGAATTCCTGGAACGAGTTCCTGGCTGCGCTGATCTTTCTCTCCGACCAGAACAAATTCACCCTGCCGATCATGCTCGTCAACGTGTCCTCGGGCATCTACGGCATCATCGATTGGGGCGCGCTGCAGGCCGGCATTGCCGTGACCATGGTTCCCTGCATCCTGCTCTTCCTCCTCTTGCAACGATATTACGTGCGCGGCTTGACGGCCGGTGCCGTGAAATAACAGCGATCATTCCGCTCAAGGAGTTTTCATGTCCACCTCTCCCCGTGTTCAACCGGCCCGGCCGTTAGGGCGGCAGCGATATGTGCCCGCCGACCATTCCCGCGTCAGCTTCGACGGCGGCTTCTGGCAAAGCTGGACTGAAACGGTCCGTAACGTCACCATCCCCACCCAGCATAAGCGGCTGGACGAGGAAGGCTTCCTGGAGGTGCTCGATTTCGACAAGCCGGCTGCGCCGCTGGTCCGGCCGATCCAGCCGAGCGGGCTTTCGATGCAGCATTTCTTCGATTCCGATTTCGGCAAGTGGATCGAGGCGGCGAGCTACACGCTGAAGGCCCATCCCAATGCAGAGCTCGAGGCTAAGATCGACGACATCGTCGCGAAACTCGAAAAGGGCCAGATGGCCGATGGCTATCTCAACAGCTGGTTCATCCGCCGCGAACCGGAGAAGCGCTGGACCAACCTGCGCGACCTGCACGAGATGTATTCGATGGGCCACCTGCTCGAGGGCGCGGTCGCCTACTACGAGGCAACCGGAAGGCGCCGTTTCCTTGATGTCATGATCCGCGCCGTCGACCACATCATCGACACCTTCGGCCGGGAGCCCGGCAAGCTTCGCGGCTACGACGCGCATGAGGAAATCGAGATCGCGCTCGTCAAGCTTTATCGCGTGACACACGACCCCCGGCATCTCGCGCTTGCGACCTATTTCGTCGACGAGCGCGGGCAGATGCCCTCCTATTATGACGAGGAGGCGAGAAAACGCGGCGAACGGCCGGAAGATTACGTCTACAAGACCTATGCCTATAGTCAGGCGCATATTCCGGTGCGCGAACAGGAACAGGTGGTGGGTCATGCCGTGCGGGCCATGTATCTCTTTTCGGCCATGGCGGATCTTGCCCACGAGAACGACGACCCCACCCTCAAGGCAGCATGCGACCGGCTCTTCGACAACCTGACAGGTCGGCAACTCTACGTGACGGGTGGCCTTGGCCCTTCCGCCTCGAACGAAGGCTTCACGCGCGAATTCGATCTGCCGAACGAGACGGCCTATGCGGAGACCTGTGCCGCCGTGGCGCTCGGCTTCTGGAGCCATCGCATGGCGCAGATCGATCTCGACGCCAAATTCACCGACAAGCTGGAAACCGTGCTTTATAACGGCGCGCTTTCCGGCATCTCGCGCGATGGCGAGCATTATTTCTACGAGAATGTGCTGGAGAGTCATGGGCAGCACCGTCGCTGGAATTGGCACTACTGCCCCTGCTGCCCGACGAATATCGCGCGCTTCATCACCTCGCTCGGGCAATATTTCTATTCCACCAGGGACAACGAACTCGCAGTCCATCTCTACGGCGCCAATTTCGCCGAGCTTGTCGTCGGCGACCGCTTCGTTCGCCTGAGACAGGAAACGAGCTATCCCTGGGATGGCGACATAAGGCTGCAGCTTGCCGTCGATCGGCCGAGCCGTTTCACGCTTCGGCTGCGCATTCCCGGCTGGTGCCGTAATGTCGAGATCTCAGTCAACGGCGCCGCTGTCGATGTCGAGCGCTGCACGACCAACGGCTACGCGGCGATCGAACGGGAATGGCAGAATGGCGACCAGGCGCGCATCAATCTCGCGATGCCGGTGGACCGCATCTATGCCCATCCGGAGGTCTCGGAAGATGGCGGCCGCGTTGCGCTCAGACGCGGCCCCGTCGTCTACTGCATCGAGGAGACTGATCTTGGCAGCGAGCCGCAGCGGCTTCGCCTGCCGGCCCTGGCGGAGGTGTCTTCGCGTTACGATGCTGGTCTGCTCGGCGGCGCGACCGTGCTCGAAGGCATCGCATTCGAGGCCGACACTGCCGACTGGAAGAATGCACTCTATCGCACCGCGCCGCCCGTTTTGAAGCCGCGGCCGTTCAGGGCAATCCCCTATCACCTCTGGGCCAATCGCGAGCCCGGCGCGATGGCGGTCTGGTTGCACGAAGCCTAGGAGAAAACGATGGCACGATTGGAACTAAAAAGCGTCGTCAAATCCTACGGCATTTACGAGGCCGTGCGTGGCATCAGCCTGGAGATCGAAGACAATGAATTCGTTGTCTTCGTCGGTCCGTCTGGATGCGGAAAGTCGACGACATTGCGCATGATCGCCGGTCTCGAACATATCTCCGCGGGTCAGATCATTATCGGCGACCAGATTGTCAACCGTCTCGACCCCGGCAAGCGCGACATAGCTATGGTCTTCCAGAACTATGCGCTCTATCCGCACATGACGGTGAAGGAGAATATCTCCTTCTGCCTGGAGCAGCAGAAGCTGCCGAAGAGCGAGATCGATGCGCGCATCGCCAAGGCGGCCGAGACGCTGCATATCAGTGATCTCCTCGGCCGCCGGCCCGGACAGCTCTCCGGCGGTCAGCGCCAGCGCGTCGCGATGGGGCGCGCGATCGTGCGCAATCCGAAGGTCTTTCTCTTCGACGAACCGCTCTCCAACCTCGATGCCAAGCTGCGCGTGCAGATGCGCACCGAAATCAAGCGGCTGCACCAACTTCTCCCGACGACGACGGTCTACGTCACCCACGACCAGGTCGAGGCAATGACCATGGCCGACCGTGTCGTGGTGATGAATGGCGGCATCATAGAGCAGGCAGGACCACCGCAGGAGCTCTACCATCGCCCGGTCAGCCAGTTCGTCGCCGGCTTCATCGGATCTCCCGCGATGAACTTCCTTTCCGCGACCTTACTGTCGGGCGAAAGCGGCCTTGTCGTCCGGTTGGTCGATGGCAGCGAATTGCCTGTGCCCGCGGCACGGGCAGCCGACTATGCGCCCCATGCCGGCAAGTCCGTCGTCTTCGGCATCCGGCCGGAGTCGATCAGCGATCGCCAGCAGCGCCGGGGTTTTGCCGATATCGAGGCGAAGATCGATCTCGTCGAGCCGCTCGGCCCCGAGACCATGGTCTATTTCAGTGTTGGCGATACGAACCTCTGCGCCTGCATCGATCCCGACAGCGGACCGAAGCCGATGTCGACGATGCCCCTGTCGTTCAACATGAACCAGATGCATCTGTTCGATCCTGCAACAGGCCGATCCCTGTCGCTCATGTGAGGGATGACCGGCTCGCAAACGGCGCAATCGAAGTCGTTGCAGCCAACCTTCACTTAGATCTCACGTGCCGCTTGATATTGTCGACAGTTTGTATATATGGCGCCTAAAGCAACATTGGAGCTCACGATGACCACAGGCTGGAAAGGGGTATTCCCCGCTGTAACAACGCAATTCCATGAAGATCTCTCGGTCGATATCGCATCGACTCAGCGCGTGCAGGACGCCCTCGTCACGGACGGCGTCAACGGCTTGATCGTCATGGGAACCTGCGGCGAGAACAATTCGCTCGACCCGGAGGAGAAGCGCACGATCCTCAGGGCCGCCGTCGAAGTCGTCAACAAGCGCGTGCCGGTCGTGACAGGCGTTTCCGAATTCGATACGCGCCGTGCCGTCGCCTATGCCCGTGATGCGGAAAAACTCGGTGCCGACGGCCTCATGGTTCTGCCGGCCATGGTCTATGTACCGAAGCCGGAAGAGCTTGTCGCCCATTTCCGCGCCGTGGCCGAGGCGACTTCGCTCCCGATCATGCTCTACAACAATCCGCCGGCCTATCGCGTCAACATCACGATCGATGTACTGCAGGCGCTTGCCGACGTACCGAACATCAAGGCCGTCAAGGAAAGCGCCCCGGATCCGCGTCGCTTCACCGATCTGATCAACGCCTTCGGCGATCGGTTCGATATCTTCGCCGGCCTCGACGACGTTGCGCTTGAGGGCCTGATGCTCGGGGCAAAGGGCTGGGTCTCCGGCCTCACCAGCGCCTTCCCGCAGGAATCCGTGCAGCTTGTCGCTGCCGCCGACCGCGGCGACTGGGAGGAGGCACGCCGCATCTATCGCTGGTTCATGCCGCTCCTTCATCTCGACGCCGAGCACGATCTGGTCCAGTCGATCAAGCTCGCCGAGCAGATCATGGGCCGCGGCTCGGAACGTGTTCGCATGCCGCGCATGCCGCTCACCGGTGCGCGCCGCGCCGAAGTCACGGCAATGGTGGAAAAGGCGGCCGCAACGCGTCCGTCCAAGTTGCGCTAATTGGACTAGACATCAAAGCCGGCAATCCAGGCGGATTGCCGGTTTTTTGCGCGTATTCTACCCAAACGGCTGTGTCGGACTCTTCGCCGGAAGAGTAAACCACTCCGGTCCATTCTCCGTCATATAGACATGATCTTCCAGCCGAACGCCGAAGGCGCCCGGGCAAACGATCATCGGCTCCACGGAAAAGCACATGCCCGGCGCAAGCGGCAGACGGTTGCCGCGCACGATGTATGGATGTTCGTGGATTGCAAGACCGAGTCCGTGACCGGCCCGGTGCGGCAGGCCGGGAAGGCGATAGTCCGGCCCAAGGCCGTGACGCTCAAGCACTGCACGCGCCGCATCATCAAGGCTTTCGCACGGCGCTCCGACCTTCGCAGCGTCGAAGACAGCTTGCTGCGCTTCGCGCTCCATTGCCCAGATACGGGCAACCTCAGGCGTCGACTCGTCGAGCACATAGGTCCGCGTGAGGTCCGAATGGTAGCCGTCGAGACGGCAGCCGGTGTCGACGAGAATGACATCACCAGCCTCAAGCGTCTGGTCGCCATCGGCGCCATGCGGCAATGACGTCGCAAGGCCGAAGGACACGATGCAGAAACTCGAACCTTCCGGCGCGCCCAGCAGATGATGCTGCTCGTCGATATACCGGGCGACTTCGGAAGCCCGAATGCCGGGTCGCATTAGGGCATGTGCCCGCCGGTGGACTTCCAGCGTCAAGCCCATTGCATGGCGGATGATATCGATCTCCGCCTTCGACTTTCTGATGCGGATATCACGGACGAGCACGCCGCCATCGAAAAGTCGATCAGCCTCGAATACGCGCGCCAGCGCGTGATAGACAAAAAGCGGAAGCTCCTCGTCGAGGCCGAGCCTGCCGCCCGCCCCGACGAGATCGGCGATCAGCTCGGCGCTGCTTTCATGCTCTTCCCAGGCAGCGATATCACCGTCCAGGCGCGGAAGCGTCTCTATGCGGGAACATTCGAAGCCGGGCGCGATATAGATGAGCTTGGTCGGCGTGACCAAGGCACCGACGAGTCGTTCGCTCGGATGCCAGACGAGACCGGTAAAATAGCGCAGGCTCTCGGTCGAGCCGAGAAGGAAGGCCGCAAGGCCGTGAGCCTCCATGCTCTGACGCAGACGATCGAGACGCTGCCGCTTCTCCTCGTCAGTGATGCGGGCCACGGGGTGCGGCCAGTCGGAAACACCGCTCATTGGAATATCCTTTTGCTTTACTTACGTTATTCTTTGATTTGGTATCAAGCCTCATTGCAAGATCCTGAGGCATCGAAGCAGCAGGAATGAAGATTCCTACTTGAGATGTCAGCCCCCGGTGGAAAGGTCCAGCGGATGCTTGATGTCCCGAGCAATATAGTCCTGGATCTGTCGAACGATTTGCGCAGCATGTGCAGCAGCCACCCTGTCTGCGCTCTCAACATCGCCAGCTTCGATGATGGCAATCATTTCCTCATGTTCATCGACATATTGGCGCGGCAGTCGATCATCGAAAGACGAATAATAAAGCCGCAGGATACGCCTCCCCTCGTCCAGCAGTTTCGCGAAGAAGGTCGTGTAATAGGGATTGGCGGCCATTTCGGCGATCGCGACATGGAATTCCCTGTTTGCCTCGATCATCGAAGCAGCATCATGCTCACGCACGGCACGTGCGAAGTCGGCCTGATGGCGACGGATTTTCTCCAGCGCGGCCGGGTCTCGGCGCATCGCAGCGCCGCGTGTCGTCACGCGATACATCAGCGTCAGCGCGTCAAAATAGGTCGGCAGTGTCGCGAAATTGATCGATGAGACGATCGTATTCCGGTTCGGCAGCGTCGTCGCGAGGCCCTCGGCCACGAGACGGACCAGCGCCTCACGAACAGGCGTGCGCGACATCGCGAACCGGTCTGAAAGCCGCGCCTCGTCGAGGGGACTGCCCGGCGGCAGCGCCATCCCAAGGATCTCCTGGCGCAACGTCGTGTAGACGAGCTGCATGCCGGAGCCCCTCTCCCGAGGCCCTTTCTCACTGGCGATCTGTACGGGTTGTTTTGCCGCCATCAATATTTCACCTACCAAGCTTTCCAATGGCATGCTTTTGCGCACTTTTTGTCTACAAAGCAATGCCTGGTAAAAAGCCTGCCTTAGTTGAGCTTTGCGGTCATCGGAGGATGCAGGAAAAGATGTCGTCAGAAGGACAGGCCCGCGTCAGCGTTGATATCGTTCGCTGGACTTATCCCAATGATCGCCTCCATAGCGATCATTGGCTGGAACCGCTCTCGGTGGACGAAAAAGAGCGCGCGTTTTCCTATCGATTCGAGCGGGATCGGACATGCTTCATTGCCGGTCGATATCTGCTGCGTCGAACCTTGGCAGTGTATCTCTCAGAACCGGCAGAAGGCCTCAGGTTTGTTTCGAACGCCTACGGCAAAGCGTGCATCGAAGGTGATGAAGGTGTGGAATTCAGCCTGACCAACGCGGATGGATTGGTGGCCGTGGCCGTCGGTCGCGGATGTGGCCATGTCGGTATCGATTGCGAACCTGCCGACCTCATCCTCGAGGATGCGGCCCTGGAAACATTCTGCACGTTCGATGAACTGAGCTGGATCGCGCAGCTCTCGAGCGATGAGCGCCGCCGTGCCGGATTAACTTTGTGGACATTGAAAGAGAGCTATCTCAAAGCCATCGGTCTCGGGCTGAACGAGGACCCTCAAAACATCGCGATCAGCTGGGACGGCGATATCCCGCGGATCGCGCACAAAGGCGAACGCGACCCGCGTTGGCATCACCGCCTGTTTAACGGCTCCGGCCGGCACATAATCGCGCTGTCCGTCTACGCAGAGCTCGGCACGCCGACTTTCAGGCTCTCTGATTTTCAGGACGGCGCTGCGATTTCCGAATAGCCGGCTTTGACGTACTGGCCCGTTGTCGCAGGTGCCGCCGACGCCCAGTTCAGTTGGGCATTATCAGGCTCGACTTCGAAGTGGCTTTTCCCCAGGAGCGTGTTGATGATGTTTGCGCTGCGCCAGGCCATGAGACTAAGCTGGGAATCCGCAATGCCGTGCGAGTATCGGCCTGCATTCTGGGCAAAAATCCTGTTAGCCCTCGGGCCTGCCCACTGCAGCGTGTAGTCATCGTTCAAGACCGGATGACCATTCCTGTCACAGGTGATCTTGTCGGCCATGGAAGCCAGTGCATTTGGCAATCGAAACCGGTAGCCTGTCGCCAGCACAACTGCGTCCGCATGCAGAACCTCGATGCCGCCGTCAAACTGATTGCGGACGATCAAACGATAGGAGCCACCGCTCGCCTCCATTTGGATGACATCCCGATTGGGTGACAAGCGCGCGTTCAACGCGCTTCCTTCGAGATATCGCAATGCATAGAGACGTTGGTAGATCGCGTGAATCGTCGAGATCGAGAGGCCGTCGCTGGTCAGGATCGAGTTCTTGAGCGCATCCTGCTTCTGCTCATGATTGAGCTGGAGATATGCCTGAACATATTCCGGCGAGAAAACCTGATTGGAAAACGGCGTATCGTTGATCGGTTCGAAATTGTGTCGCCGGCTGATCCAGGTAATTTCTTCGACCTTGTTCTCTGCGCCAAGCAGCGCCTCGATGATCTCGCCGCCGCTTTGCCCTCCCCCGACAATGGCAATTCGTGCCGCCTGAAGATCACCAAGTCGATACTTGGCCTCGCTGTTATGGAAGCAGCGCATACCAAGAAAGGGTCTTGCCCAGTCCGGAACGAATGGGGACGTGCCTGTGCCTATGACGATGTTGCGCGCCTCTTCGACGGCATTGTCGAACCGCAACAGGAACCTGGCGTCCCGGTGCTCCACCTCGCGAACCTCGCTGGCGAACGACAATCCCTTGAGGCCGCCTGCGACCCAGGCAAGATATTGAGCGAACTCCTTGCGGGGAACCGCATCGTACTTGGCATTCAGAAATGCATAGAGCCTTTTATGCGCCACGAGATAGGAGACGAAGGACCATGGACTCGTGGGTAGAACAGGTGTGACAAGATCCTTCAGGAACGACGATTGGAGTTCCACACCGGGCATCATCATCCCAGGATGCCAATCAAACGCGTCACGGCGCTCAAAGAAGCGGCTTCGCACCGCCGGCACAGCCTCCAGCAGGCACGCGAGGCTAAGGTTGGAGGGGCCAATACCGATGCCAGCAAGGTCCAATGGTTCGTTCGCAATGTCTTTGCAATTGAAAGCGACAGTCATGAGAGATCCTTTTGGGTTTCTTGCAAACGGAGGGCGAGCCTGCTGTGGAAGGCTGGCGATCCAATCATGTGCAGGTGGTTGGTCCCCGTGATGATTTCGGCCGGATGTGCTCTCCTGGATAGGCGGCGCCAGTCGATCAAATTGAGGCCCCTGTTGAGGCTGTCGTCTGCGGCCCACGGAAAGATCGGCACGTCGTGGGGTACCAACTGATGTCTGCGGAAGATCAAGGCATTATCGATGAGGACCCAGAAGGTGTGCTCGCGGCTGCTGATATCCGGTCCATCCGTTGGAAGCGGATCCTTTTCGTCACCCACAAATCGAAGGAACTGATCGTAGGTGTCAGCGTCCATGGTTGCGAGCAGTCGGTCCCATTCGGGACGCATCGCCGTCTTCTCCAACCACGACTGAACGCTTCTGTGGAGTTGCTCGCGCTCCCCCGGCTTGAAGTGCGGCTTTGCGCCAATCGCGAATTCCGACCCGAGGTCGCAGACGTCGACCATGGCGATCATCCGGACATCAACCTCATTGCCAAGGGCGCGCGCAGCCTCATAGGCGAGCAACCCACCCCACGACCATCCGAGGAAATAGCAGGGCTCACCCCTGCTATGGGTGCGAATATAATCGACGTAGCTTTCGATGATGTCCTCGATCGGAGCGCCGATCTCCTTTTTCTCGGAAAGCGAGTAGCAGATGAAACCGGTGGCCGGCTGATCGGCCCCCAGGTAGTCGACGAGCTTCACATATTCGCGCGTGCTGACGAGCAGCCCCGGGAAGCAGTAGAGCCGGGGCTTCGTTCCCGAGGATCGCAGAACGATGACCTCCGACAGGTCTCTCTGATCGCCTTGCTCGATCAAGCTTGCAAATGAACGAATGGTCGGATTGTTGAAGATGTCGGCGATGGTCAGGGGCGTTTGCGGCCGGCGCTGTCGCATGAGCGAAAGAATTCGGATGGCGCCGAGCGAATTACCGCCGATGTGGAAAAAATTATCCTCGACACTGATCGCTTCCATCTTCAGGACCTGACGCCAGACATCCCGTATGTCCTCTTCAAGAGCGGTCGCAGGCTCCACAATCGTTCTCTTCACCGGCGCCGGCGCGGGAAGCGCGAAGCGATCGAGCTTGCTGTTCGGGTTGGTCGGGAGTTTCTCCAGTTCAACGACCGCGGCAGGAACCATGTAGGACGGCAGGCTCCGTTCAAGGCCTGCTCTGATTTCCTCGACGTCCAGCCCATCACCCTTCTTCGCAACGACGTAGGCAACAAGCGCCTTTTCGCTGTCTGGTTCGTCGTCGCGCAAGACGACCAGCGCCTCGCCGACGCCTGCCTGCTGAAGCAATGCCGCCTCGATTTCGCCGAGTTCGATGCGGTAGCCGCGCAGCTTCACCTGGTGGTCGACGCGGCCGACAAATTCGACCGTGCCATCCTCTCTCCAGCGTGTAAGGTCGCCGGAGCGATAGAGCCTGCCCCCTTCCGGGGAGAACGGGTCCGGAATAAAGCGATCGGCCGTCGTGTCCGGCTTACCGAGATAGCCGCGCGCAATACCCTCGCCGCCGATGTAGAGCTCGCCCGTTACGCCGATCGGGCATGGGTTGAGATCCGGGTCCAGGACATAGACGCGGCGCAACCCGACAGCGCGTCCGAGCGGGGCATACACGCCCTGGAACGTGGTGCCGGCCCTGACCTTCCAGATCATCGGGGTCATGATGGTCTCTGTCGGTCCGTAGCCATTGATAAGCCATTCGGACTTCAGCGCACGGGAGAGCAGATCGAACGTCGATTGCGCAAGCCCCTCCCCACCGAAGGAGTACAGGCGCATGGGCGGTGCGCTGTCCGTGATGTCGGCCCATTCGGCGAGCTGTTGCAGATAGGTGGTGGGGATGCTCGCATTGTTGGCGCCATGCTTTCGCATTGCCGTCAGCGTTTCTTCAGGCGTCCACAACGGCTGGTCGGGAAGGATGATGCTTCCGCCTTCCATGAGCGGATTCATCCACCTCTCGTGTCCGCCGTCGGAACTGAACGGCAGAAAGGGCAACTCGCGGGAGACAGCACTCATGCCGTAGACGCGGGACGTGTTCTGAAGATGGTGGGTCAAGGGGCCGTGCTCGACCGCGACACCCTTGGGCAGCCCGGTCGAGCCCGACGTGTACATCACATAGGCAAGCTGGTCCTTGTGGATCGGAACGTTCGGCGGCGTGTCCTCTTCATCGTCGAGATCCAGCTTATCGAGTTCGAGAATGACGGCATCGAGCTCATCCGGCAGCCGATGGCGCAGCCAGCTATGCGTAAGGACGACCTTGACGCCGCCATCGCGCAGAATGTGATGGTTGCGCACAGGCGGATGATCCGGCTCGACCGGGATATAGGCGCCGCCCGCCTTCAATGTCGCGAGAATTCCTAGGATTGCCTGCGGCGAGCGCTTGATGAAGATCGCGACGGTGATCTCCGCCCGAACGCCAAGCTTTCTCAGCCTGTGTGCCAGCCGGTTGGCGCTGCTTTCCAGCCAGCCATGGCTCCACTCTTCGTCGCCATAGATGATAGCGGTCTTGTCGGGCGTTTGCCGGGCATGGGCAGAGATATGCTCATGAACCGGCCGATCGTCGTTGAGCACATCGTCTTCATAGGGAGCGGAGAGCCGGTCAAGCTCGTCTGCCGCGACAAGCTCGATATCCTTGATCATCAGCCGCTCGCAAGCGGCGATCTGTTGGAGAATGACCTGAAAATGCTTCGCTGCGCGGGCGACCAAGGCGGGATCGTAGAGGTTCTCGGCATAGTCTATCAATCCTTCGGCCGCACCGGCCGAAGCTGCCTCGATCACCAGCGCAAGCTCGCTGTCGGCACGCGACGCGAGTTGATGCAGGTCGCTCGCGTGCTTCGGGGTCGCTCGCGCCTCACGGAATTCAAACATGGTCTTGACGATCGCGTCCTGCGCCTCGGCTTCGTCGACGACGAGTTCCTGTGCAATTCGCTCAAGCGGAACAATCTTGTCGATCCCGTCAGCGGTGGCAACGGCGATCGCGGACATCACATCGTCGATCGGCTGCTTCGATCGCAATTCCAGAACAAGCGGAAGAACTTGCTCGGCGCGGCCTGCGCCGCTCAAATAGGCCTTCTGGTTTCGGGCGATCAATATCCCCGTGAGCAGGGCGTAATTGCCGCTGTAGCGCGCAAGCAGGATGCAGAATGCGGCTTGAAGAACGAGTTCGGCCGCATAGCCGCGTGTCTCTGCATGACGACTGACGGCGCTCCAGAGATCCGAGGGGATCGAAAAGCGATGCTGCGCGCGAGAGACGCCAGCCAATCCTCCGCTGTTGAACCGTGTCGGCAGCGTCGTCGCCACATAATCGGTTCCGATCCTGGTTCTCCAATAGGCCAGCGCCTCTGCCGCCACCGGCGTTTGCAGCCATTCCTGCTCTCGCAGTCCCGCACGCAGGTCATCATGGCACCTTTCGCTGGCGGCAGGCTCATCGAGCAGGCGCCTCAGTTCGTCGAGAAGGGTAACCCGTTCGAAGGCATCGCAAATGATGGAATGCACGACGATCGTAAGAAGCGTCTGGCCGCTGGCGAGGGGGACGACCTGGCATCGTGTCGCCGGCCCGTCCAAAAGATCAAACCGCTTGCCGATAAATGCTTCCTGGGCTTCGAGCCCGGCCGCCTCCGAAAGACGCTCGTTTCCCTTGCCGAGAAGAACCGTGATGGGGACATGGTCGGATCCAGCGCGATACTGTTCGATGCGGCCGCCCGCGAAGCGACGAAAGCGGGTGCACAGAACCGGCCTTTGCTCGACGAGCTTTCGGCAGGCAGAAACGATGGTCTCGTGCCCGACGCCGACATCAAACCGGAGCGATACGACCTGGTCCGGGAAGACAGTGCGGTTGCCGATCTGCTCGAGCGACCAGATGCGTCTCTGGCCAATGGTCAGCGGAAAAGTCTCAAGCAACGCGTCCGCGACACCATCGGCAGGGCGAGCATCTGCAAGAATGGTAATTTGCGTGTTCATCTTTGACACCCGGTCGCGTTCTACAGACTGGCGTTGGCGGCCATGGCCGTGCGCAGGCTCAGCGGGCGCGGGTCGGCCCAGAGCTGACGGATATGCTCCAGGCATACCTGCCTCGATCCCGCAAAACCCGCCGCCGTCCAACCCACGGGAATCCTCTTGTCTTCAGGCCAAACTGAGAACCGGTGTTCGGTGTCTCGCACAACGATCCAGACGTTGTCCGTTCGCTCAAAATTTTCCATTCAAAGCTCCTGCAGCGAAGATGGTCATGCGCAAATGACGGATCGGCGGCGCCGCAGTTTAGGGGGCGACTTGAGAATTTTTTTCTTCGCTTGGCCCTAAATTCTTTTCCGGAAGGATCGTCATTCTAGCGATCCGGTAAGGGGCACTCTCCCACGGACGCTCTTCGTGCCCGTTGGCGACCAAGCCTGATGATGCCAAGCCTGATGATGAAGGAGAAGCGGATGGACTTCGATGCCGTCAAACAAAGGCGCTCCGCGCTATTGCGCAGTTCCTGCCGCCTTGCGCCAAATTTGGTGCATATAGAAACCGCCTTTGGCCGCCATGAAGTCACGCTCGAGCAGAATGCGGGTACGGCGTCACTGATGTTCTACCACGGCGATCCGATCGGTTCCGGTGATATACTGCTTGCAGCGGCGGAGGCGATCACGGCGGAAGATCGGTCGATCCGCTCGGTCGTATTCGATAAACTCGAGAAATTGCTGCCGCCGAATCTTGCCAGCCGCGGCATGCTCGACGCTGGTGTTCTTTGGCAATGGCCCTTGCCGTGGCTGCCGGAGGTTACCTACCCCTTTCCGCCGATCAAAGAGCTCACGAACGGTCGTTATCATCCGCGGCGGCCCGCCAAGCCAACAGGGTTGGTATATCGGCGCTTCATTCCCTGGCTTGAGCGGGACGTGGCGTTCAGGGTCGCCGACCTGGAAGCCGATCTTGCAAGCTTCCATCGATGGATGAATGACGAGCAGGTCAACGCGATATGGGAGGACTCAGGCGACATCGACAGGCATCGCGAGATCCTGGCGGCAAGGATCGCCGATCCCCATGTCCTGCCCCTGATTGGAATGTTCGGGGACATCCCGTTTGGCTATTTCGAGGTCTATTGGGCAAAGGAAGATCGCCTGGGACCGTTCTACGATGCCGACGATTATGATCGCGGATGGCATGTCGCGATTGGTGAGCCGGCATATCGAGGCAAGAGATGGATCAGTGCCTGGCTACCATCTCTGATGCATTTCATTTTTCTTGACGATCCCCGGACCCAGCGCGTCGTCGGTGAGCCGCGAGCCAGTCACGAGCAGCAAATCCGTAATCTTGATCGATCAGGCTTTGCAAAGATCAAACATTTCGATTTCCCGCACAAGCGAGCACTGCTCGTCATGCTGACGCGTGAGCGGTTCTTTGGCGATCACCTGTGGGTGCCGGCGTCATGAACGACATGAGCGGCATCTTCAACCGGAGGCGCAATCTCGCACCTGAGGATCTCGCCAGCCCGGACCTGATGAAACTGCTTCTGCGGCTTGGCCTGCCTGCCATGGCGGGGCTGTCGATCAATGCGGCGCACCACACGATCAACATGTTCTTCGTCGGCATGATCGGGGGTGAGGAAATAGCGGCGATCATGATCGTCCTGCCCATCCTGATGATGGTTGCAGCCGTTGGCGAGGGAATGGGCGTCGGGGTTGCAACGGAGGTCGGTCGCGCGCTCGGCGCCGGTGACCTTCCGCGGGCAAACCTGCTTGCTTCGATCACGCTGTCGGCCGGCATCCTGGTCGGGATCGTTGCCATGATGGCGATGCTGCTCTTTTCAGGTTTCTTCCTTCGACTTTTCGGGGCAACGGAGAACCTTCAGCCGCTTGCCGCACAATATCTCTGGATCATTGCAATCTCGCTTCCCCTGACGATGGCCCAGATCATCCTCGATTTTCTCGCTATCGCGGAGGGTAACGCGCGCTTCAGCATGTGGACCCTTGTCGCCTGCTTTGCCCTGAACATCGTTCTCGACCCGATCATGATATTCGGTTTCGGCCTTGGCCTATCCGGCGTGGCAATCGCCACGATCCTGTCTCAGCTCGTCGCGCTCGGCGCATACGGCTTCTATCACCGCCGGCGCCTGGGGACGGTGAGCCTGAGGATGGACCTCCATTGGCGCGACGTCCGCCATATCAGGCCGATCCTGGCGATGGGTGCGCCGACGACATTGACAAGCCTTGTGACCGTGGCCGGCATTGCTGCAATCCTTTCCGCAGCCGGCGCTCATCGGGGCGAGAGCGGAATTGCAGGTCTGGGGATCGCCTTGCGCCTGCTGACGGTCGGCGCGCTACCCGTCATCGGGATTTCGCTCGGCGCGCAGTCGATCCTGAGCTTCGCCTGGGGCCGGCATGACGCCCATCGCGTCCTCTCCGCGTCGGGGCTGCTGACGCTTTTGACCAGCGGTATTGCTTTCCTCTACGGTCTTGCCGTCATTATCTGGCGCCACGAGATCGCAGCGCTCTTTGCGAGCGAACCGGACATTCTGGCGATTGCATCAGCGGCGATCGTCGCCAGCCATGTTCCATTTCTCCTGTTCGGATTTCGGCAAACCATCCTCGTCCTGTTCCAGGCGCAGGGTCGTCCGGGTTCAGCCATGGCGATCGGATTGGCCCAGAATGGCTACCTTCTCTTTCCCCTGCTTCTGGTTCTTCCCTTCTACGTGGGGTTCGAAGGATTGCTTGGAGCGATCTTTATCTCCTCCACGTTGACCGGGCTGCTGTCGATTTTCGCCCTGTTACGGAATTATCGATCGCTCAAAGCGCTGAGCGCCGGCAAGTCGCATTCATTCCGCTTGTATCCACGCTTTTGTCCCTGAGAGGCTAGCATGAACAAATCGATAAACCCGAGCGATCTCGGCTCCCAAGCGATTGCAGACGATCTCCTTTCTCCGGTTGAGCCGGCAGCCTTCAATGCCGTTTCGCCTCCGATCTTCCAGACGTCACTGTTTACCTATGACAGCTATGAGGCCATGGAGGACGTATTTGCGGGTCGCGCGCGAAACTTCATCTATTCGCGCGGCGACAATCCGACCGTTCGCGAGTTCGAGTTGTTGGTCGCCCGACTGGAGGGGGCGGAAGATGGGCGCGCCTTTTCGAGCGGCACGGCTGCTATCACCTCGACGATCTTGAGCATCGTCGAAGCCGGCGACAGAGTGGTCGCTGTTCGCCACCTCTATAACGATGTCTATCGTCTGCTCGTAAAGTTGCTTGGCAGGCTTGGCGTCGCCGTCGATTTTGTCGATCCGGACGACCATGATGAGGTCCGCGCGGCTCTTTCCGGCGCCAAGATGCTCTATCTCGAAAACCCCAGCTCCATGGTATTCGAGCTGCAGGACATCGCGGCACTCGCGGCGATGGCCAAGGAAGCCGGTGTCACGACAGTCATAGACAACTCCTGGGCGACCCCGCTCTTCCAGAAGCCAATCCGGCACGGTGTCGATATCGTCATTCACGCCGCCTCGAAATATATGGGTGGCCATAGCGATACGGTCGCCGGCGTCGTTGTCGGCACGCGCGAGGCAATGGCGAAAATCAATGCGACCTCCTACCCCTATGTCGGGGCGAAGCTTTCACCCTTCGAAGCCTGGCTCCTCTTGCGCGGCCTGCGCACGCTTCGCGTTCGCCTCCGGGAGCATGAACGTAGCGGTCTGCTGCTTGCGGAGCGGCTGAACATGCATCCGGCCATCGCCCGCGTTCGCCATCCCGCGTTTCAGGATCATCCGGGAAAGAGCACGCTCCTGGGTTACTCCGGGCTTTTTTCCTTTGATCTCAACCCTGATATCGATGTCGCCAGCTTCGTGAACGCCCTGAGGGAAATCAGATTGGGTGTCAGCTGGGGGGGACCCGAAACGCTCGTTGTCCCCGCAAAGGTCGCGCTCCAGATCCCCGATCGCATGACGTCCTTCATCCGGTTCGGCGTGAGCGAGCAAACCGTGCGGTTTGCCGTTGGCCTAGAAGAGCCGGAGCTGTTGTGGAGCGATTTGCAGCAGGCCCTTCACATTGCGAGACGATAGCCGATCGCTTGCCTGACGAGAGGCCGGCATGAGGAACAGGGTCGGCGATGGCAAGCTGGCAATGCTCCTCGGCGGCCTTGATCATGAAATTGACCAGGGTTCTGGAAACACCAAGCTCGGCCGCAATATCCTTCTGCGGCACGCCGTTGAGCCGGTGGCGAATGAAGGCTTCATTGGTTCGTTTTGGGAGTTTTTCGAGGGAGGCAAGTACACTGTGCAATGTTTCTGCCGCAACCAAATGATCGAGCGCCGTCGGCACTGAGGCACCCAGCTCCTGGATTGTCTCTATCGACCGATGGTTGTTGACCTGTTGTTTGCGCCTGCGGCTTTCATCGAGCGCTAGGTTATAAACCATTCTGAAGGCATAGCCGGTCGGGCAACGAATGTCCGAGGCGGCGATCCCATATGCCTTCACGACCCCATCCTGAAAGACATCTTCGGCCAATGTCCTTGATTTCAAAATGTTTTCAATCGTTTTGAGAAGCTTGTCCTTGTGCTCTACCATTGCGTTTACGATACCATTTCTGTTCATATCACAATGCGATGCTTCCATAGTCCTGTACCCTTTTTTGCAAATGGAAAATCAGGCTAAGTCGGTCTCAAGCAGTTTTGGTTCCGGACCCTTTCTTGGCAGCCAATACACGATTTGATTGCACTGTCTATTTTAAGGTGATAACAGGAGTCAAGTTTAATTCGACACATGGAGACGACATCAACCCATGGGACAGACAGTCGAGATCTTGGAAGGAAAGGCAGAGCTCTGCCGCTCCATCATGGAGTCACTGCCGGACTGGTTCGCGGAAGCCGCCGTCATCGAGGCGAGCGCGGCGGCGATCGAAGATTTGCCGGTGTTTGGCCACATCGAGGATGACGTGGTTACGGCGCTCATGGCGCTCAGGCCTCATCTTCCCGGAGCCGTTGAAATCGCCTTGATTGCAACGCGACCCGAATATCATCGCAAAGGCGCGGGGCGGCACTTGCTGGCAGAGGCCGAAAATTTCAGCCGTAGTGCCGGTGCACGGCTCCTCACTGTCAAGACGCTCGCGCCGCGCGGGCGGGACGAACCCCAGTTTGAAGCGACCCGAAACTTCTATGATCGGAACGGTTTCATCCGTGCGGAGGTCTTTCCGACCCTATGGCATGAGGACCATCCCTGTCTTTTTCTGGTCAAGCCGCTGGAACGGCTGCAATGAACGTGCAGGAAGCAGTCTTAAGGCGCCGAGATCTCCTTCTTGCATCAATCGCCTTGGCAATTGTGCCCACGCCTGTCCGCGGTGCGGTGGCAAAAGCCGAGCGCGTCGTTTCCCTCGACTACGGTCTGGCCTCGACAATGCTTGCGCTCGGAGTGACCCCGACCGCTGTCGTCGCCCTGCGGAATTGGGACGAATGGGTGGTAGAACCGCGCATGCCGGCGGGCGTCATCGATCTCGGCACCACTGCCGAGATCAATCTCGAAGTTCTGACAAGCATTGAGCCGTCATTGATCCTCAGCACCCCGTTCCTTGCCGCGCTCGATGAAAAGCTCTCCGAGTTCGCCCCCATCATGACATTTACGATCTATGCGGAAGGCGGAGACGCGCTGGATCGTTCCTACGCTGAGACGCTCCGGCTCGGCGCGACGCTTGGACGCTCAGACGAGGCGAAGGCCTTATTGGCGGGCGCAGATGCATTCTTCGAGCGCCTGCGGGAGCGTTTGTACCGGCTCTCCGCGCCGCCCGTTGCAGTCATCAATTTCCTGGATCAGAGACATGCGAGGATTTATGGCGGGCCAGGTCTTTACGGCGGCACGATGAGGCGGATCGGCTTGAGGAACGGCTGGACTGGTCAAGCCAGTTACTGGGGGTTCGAGACGATCGGCCTGGAGCAACTCGCAAGCCTCGACGAGGAGACACATCTGATCGCGGTCGAACCTTTGATACCGCGCGATGTGCTTTCCCGTCTCCAGGAAAGCGCGCTCTGGACAGGCCTTCCGTTCGCGCAAAAACATCGTGTTTCGACAATCCCCGGCGTCCTGATGTTCGGCATGGTTCAGGAGGCGATGCGCTTTGGCGCGCTTGTCGTTGACACTCTTGAGGCCGCGCATCGATGACTACCATTGGCTTCAGTCGCCTGGGCGCGCCTCTATTATCGGCGCTCTTGCTCCTTGCTGCTCTCGGCCTGGCACTGCTGGAGATTTTTCCGGATCTTCCGCATCTCACAGGGAGCCCGACCGGCTACGACGCCAAACGGCTGGTGCTCCTCTATGCGACGCTTCCACGCATGGCGACCGCCCTTCTCGCCGGCGCCGCGTTGGCATTGGCAGGTACGATCCTGCAGCAGATCCTTCGCAACCCCCTAGCTTCGCCGACGACGCTTGGCGTTTCAGCCGGCGCCAATCTGGCGCTCGTCTCGGCAATGCTCTTTTTCCCCTCGTTGACAGGTTTCACCCGCGATGGTGTGGCTCTCCTCGGCAGTTCGCTAGCCGCGATCGCAATCTTCACAATCAGTGCGAAACACGGCCTCTCTCCCTTCGCGCTCGTTCTCTCCGGTCTTATCGTCGGCCTCTGGTGCGGCGCTGCGGCTGCCATTCTTGTCTTGATGAACGACCAATATCTTTCCGGTATCTTCATCTGGGGCGCGGGTTCGCTCTCGCAGCAGAGCTGGACGATCCCTTTGTCGCTCGCGCCAAAGGTCCTTTTTCTTGCAGCTTTTGCCATACTTGCGACCAGGCCGCTGACCTTGGCGCAATTGAGCGATGCCGGCGCCCAAAGCCTCGGACTATCCGTGAAGTGGGCCCGCGCCTTTGCTCTCGCTCTCGCGATTGCGTTGAGCGCAATCGTTACAAGCGCGGCTGGCGTCATTGGCTTTATCGGACTGGTGGCGCCACAAATCGCGCGCCTTGCCGGCGCAAGGCGCATGCTCAGCCAGTTGATCTGGTCTCCTGTCCTTGGAGCCGCCCTGCTCCTTCTGACCGATCAGATGATCAAGCTCGTCGCCCCTGGCGACTTCATCCCGACCGGCGCTGTTACCGCACTCCTCGGCGGACCCATCCTGATTGCTCTGCTGCCACGTCTGGAGACGTCGCCACGCACACTGCCGAGCTCATTCCGGCCGTCAAAGAACCTGAACTTCGCGCCAACGACGGTTGCCGTCGTGTTAACCCTTGCCCTCACGGCCGCGATTGGCGCCGTCTTTCTTGGACGCTCGCCGGAAGGCGCCTGGACGTGGCTACCACTGGATGCATGGGATCAGGTTCTTCCGCTTCGGATCCCGCGGGTTGCCGCAGCCTTTGGTGCCGGACTGGTGCTTGGTGCGACCGGACTGGTCCTGCAGCGGCTCACCGGCAACGAGATGGCAAGCCCTGAGGTTCTTGGCATTTCCGCCGGCGCGACAATGGGCATTGCCGTCTCCATGTTTGCACTCGCCGCACCTGGGCTGGCGATCCAGCTTGGCTTTGCCACCGGCGGCGCGCTCCTGGTCCTGCTGTTGATCTTCCTGCTGAGCGCGCGTTCAGCCTTCGGTCCAAACCGTGTCCTGCTGGCCGGTATCGCCTTTGGCGCGATGCTGGATGCAGGCATCGGCGTGCTTGCCGCAAACGGCGATCCGCGCGGGCTGGCGCTCATCCGCTGGATGGCGGGGTCGACCTACTTTGTCGACAATGCGATTGCCGGGACCGCCCTCGTCATATCCCTTGTTAGCCTTGTGGCCGCATCGCTGCTCTACCGATGGCTCGCGCTGTTGCAGCTTGGACCGGCGACAGCGAGCGAACTGGGTCTCAACATCAGTGTCGCACGCGCCGTGCTGTTCGCTCTCGCCGCGGTGATGACCGCTGCAGCGACGCTGGTGGTTGGCCCGCTCACATTTATCGGGCTGATGGCGCCGCACCTGGCGCAGGGCCTGGGCATCCGCCGGCCGGCGATCCAGCTCTGGGCCGCGGCACTTTCGGGGGCCATCCTTCTGGTCGTCGCCGACTGGGTCGGGCGCATGATCGCGTTTCCCTACCAGGTTCCGGCAGGTCTGATCTCCGCATTGGTGGGCACACCGATCCTGCTGCTGCTCTTTCGCAGGCGGTCCTGAAGTCAGAGCGCGCGTTGCTACGACAACGTGATCGCGCCATTGCCGCAGCTTTCGGACTACGGCTGTCCGGCAACGCCGGACCGTTTGCGCGTGTCCGAAGGGTTCTCGCCATGGCTCACTCGATAAAGGGCCGCAAAACGGCCGAAATGAAAGAACCCCCACTTCAGGCATATATTCCGCACCGATTGGCGGTTTGCGGGATCGAGCAGGTCCTCGCGGACCGCGCGCAAGCGCATGGTCCGCAGATGGGCTGCCGGCGTTGTTGCCCTGAAGGCTCGAAAGCCGGTTTCAAGAGCGCGGACCGAAACCCCCACCGCCCCTGCAACATCCTGCATCGTGAATGGTTGTCCGATGTTCGCATGCATGAATTCGATGGCGCGGCGCACATGCCATGGCGCGATCAGCGGGATTTTCCTGTCCAGCACATGCGAGAACCGGTGGGGAACTGACCGTAATATGAGGTCGGCAAATGCCTCGGTCAGGTGCGACATGGCGATTGGCGAACGAAGCAGCGGTCCGTTATTTCGCATGCCGTTGATGATCGTCTGGGCGAGATTGTTGACCAGCTGGCCGGACGATGAGGAGAGATCGACGACCGGCGACAGTTCCAGCGCCCGGGTCAGCGGTGCGTCCAATATTGCCGCCATTTTTTGGGCAATCACGATCCAATTCAGGCGCAGTACGTCTGACAGATGCGGCTCTCCCAGCACGAAAAAACGCTCCGCCTCGTGGTTGTTCACAAGCAGCAATCGCCCAGGCGTTCCTTCGATGGCCTTGCGCCCAAGCGTGACGTTGATGGCGCCCTCGCGCGGCACGATGATCGATAGCCACTCTGCCGTTTCAGGCACGGCTCGCACGCACCATTCGGAAGGATATTGCCCGGTGACGAGCGACAGTGTTCCATCCGACTGGACATCGGCTTTCCAGACGAATTTTCGCTCCCGGCCGAGAGGCCATGCATCAAACGGGCCAAAGGTGTCGGAAAAAGTCTCGGTCATATGCTCGAAAGTCGAGCCTTGAAAGCGAGGCGAAAAGTTAAATGGCGCGTTTACGGGCATGCTAATCAAGCGAATCTGATGAACGATGCGGCAATTGATGACGAAAGCTGCATTTATTCCTCCCGGTAGCCTCGCCCCTCACGTTAGATTTATGCATAGCAAGATTTATGCCGTGCCTCTGAAATCGCTGTGCCGGCGCCTGACAAGGGCCTCCATGGCAAGGGAAATCAGCGTCCTTTTCGAAGTGCACTCCAATTCCGCGTCTGCCAAGTCTCGATGGGACGATATCTCTGAGGATCGGGGCGACTGCAGGGTATCGTTGGAGAGTTCCTGCGCAAAGCGGATGGATTTGCGCGATCTGGATAGGCAGCGCCCCGTCACATTTACCCTCGGATAAGTGTTCGCCGCCAACATTTGCGGCCATTCGAGCCGTGGGTGGTCCTATTTTGAGATCGAGATTTGCGTCCATAAGGAGATGTTGGCTGGCTGCCGGTGCCGCATTGCTTGGCAGTAATGAAGGAAATATCGCGATCGCCTTTGCGCTGATCCTGGTCCCGCTTCTGCTCGCCGTCGGCTGCTGTATCGACTATGTGCGCGCCTACAACATCCAGGCGAAAATGCAGACCGATCTCGACGCGGCCTTGATCGCCGCCGTCAAGGACGTGGGCACGAAGGAAACTGACAAGCTTCAGCAAAAAGTCGAGACTTGGTTTGCCGCTCAGACGGACCTTGCGGCTGGCAAATATTCGCTGTCCGACAGCAATATAAAAATCAGCAAGACAGATAAAACGATTCAGGCGGTCGCAACCGCCAGTGTTGCGACGACCTTCATGGAGCTTGCGAATGTCAACTCCGTGAATGTCTCGGCGATTTCCTCGGTCGTGGGACCGGGACTATCCTACATGGACGTCTATATCGTAGTGGACAAGTCGGCATCGATGCTGTTGGCGGCCACAACATCGGGTCAAGCATCCTTAAGGAGCCAGGCGAGATGCGAATTCGCTTGCCACACCTCGGAGGGAACGACCTACAAGTACAACGGAAACACCTATAGCACCGTCTACGCGCTTGCGAAGGCAATGGGCATAAGCCTGCGCGCCGACGTGTCGGTCGAGGCCGTCAAGGAAGTGCTGGCCATGATCGGCGACGCGAATGCATCGACCAGCCATATCCAGGTCGGGCTTTACACGATCGGTGCAAGTGCCAAGCAGGTCCTCGCCCCCACCTCTTCCACCTCGACCGCTTACAAATATGTCGATGACGATTCCAAAAATCTCAACAGTGCCACGTCGGAGGATGCGACCTATTTCGATGCATCGCTCCCGCAGCTGACGAAATTAGTGGGAACGGCCGGCGACGGCAGCAGTGCTTCCTCTCCCCTCAAACTTGTCCTGCTGCTCACCGACGGTGTTGAATCGACACGCGATTGGGTGCTCCACAATCCACAGAACAAGTGGAAGTGCGTCAAGAGCCAAGGCTCGACCTGCCTTTACTTCGACTCCTCCTATTTTCCCTATCAGCCGAAGGTTTCGCCGCTCAATCCGAAGTGGTGCCAAACGATGAAAGATAACGGCGTGACGATCGGCGTGCTCTACACCGAATATCTGTCGATCCCCCTCGACTGGGGATACAACATGACCGTCGGCGAGACCATGAAAACGAGCGGCTTCACGACGATCTGGGGCGGGACCATGCGTTCCGGCGTATCGACCAGCACGACGCGCCGCGACTATATTCCCTATGCGCTGAAGGGCTGCGCTTCTTCGGAAGACCTGTTTCTCTCCGCGTCTGCGTCCGACGACATCAAGTCCGGCCTTTCGTCCATCTTCGAGCAATATCTAACCAGCGTTCGGCTAACCCAGTGAGGCTTCAATGTCGCTGTTGCGGCGTTTCGCGGAAAACAGGCAGGGCGCGGCTGCGATCGAGTTCGCTATCCTCGCGCTTCCGTTTTTCATGGTGATTTTCGCCATCATCGAAATCGCCATCATGTATTTCGTCAATTCGGCGCTCGATGAGGCTGTGCATAAGACTGCGCGGCAGGTACGGGTCGGAACCGCGTCGGCCAACGGCTGGAATCTGGCGACCTTCAAGGCGGCAGTGTGCGGCGACTTGACCTATCTGTTCAGTTGCTCGGACAATCTGCTGGTGCGCGCCACTGTCATCACGGACATGAGCTCGGTCAGCAAGATCTCCGGCATAAGCAATGGGACGCTCTCCGTGACAGAGGATTTCAACATCGGCGGGGCCGGCGACTATGTTCTAATTCAGGCTTTTCTGCCCTGGACCCCCGCCCTGCAGTTCTTCAGCTATTCCTCCAGCAGACTGAATGACGGGCGCTATGTACTGAGCGCCGCCGAACTCTTCAAGAACGAGCCGTTCTGATGGGCAACGGCATTTTCGAGCCGGGATTGGCGCAGAGAGGCTCTGTATCCAGGATGGTACGTCGCTTTCTCCGAGACAGCCGGGGTGCCTCGGCCATCGAGTTCGTTCTTGTCTTCCCTATCATGGTGGTTCTTCTCGCCGGCACGGTCGATTTGAGCCAGGCACTACTCGTCAGCCGCAAGATGAACCAGATAGCCGCCACGCTCGGCGACATGATCTCGCAGAAGGCGAACTGGACGGACGACGATGTAAAGGCCATCATGACGGGTGCTGCCACGATCATCGAGCCTTTCGATACGGGAAAACTTGCCATTCAGCTCGCAGTTGTCGACGTCAGCAACGATCTGACCAGCAAGGTCAATTGGGCCGAGGCTTACAATACGACCGTCCTGTCCAAGGGCGACGACCCTCCGGTCGATATCCCGAAGAGCATTGCGGAGGAGGGCGTTCAGCTTATTGCCGTCAACGCGACCTTTACCTTGACCACGCCGTTTTCCAGCTTGCTTGAGCCCATCACCGGTAACGCATCCTATAGCTACAGCAGGAATTACATCATGCGCCCGCGCGTCAAGGACTCCGTGGCATTGAAGAGCTAGCCAGTCGATGTCAGGACCGCATGCGGCCAGCATATGGTCTAGAGCAATTCCAGGAAAAGTGCGCAGCGGTTTTCCGTTCGGAATTGCTGAAAAACAGAAGGTTGGAGCGGTTCTGCGATTCAAGGAAAAGCTGAACCGCTCTAGTGCCGCCCGTCAGGCAGAGGGCAAGCCTCCCCGCAGCCGCCGACGCCGGGGAGATTATACCGCAGGCAACAGACTTTGCGGCGTGCGAACTCCAACCCGCATTGCTGGCGGGCCGTGCGGATCATCCCATGCATCGGGTTGCGGGCGCCGCCTGGCCAGGTCGGCTCGTTGAGCAACGCCAGCCCTTCCTCGACCAGACCAGGTTCGCATCGATGGGCGATTTCCTTGAGGATCCAGGAAAGATATGCGGCGACATTGTTCCACAGAAGCTTCGGGGCCACGGCGGCGTTTGCCGCGATCGCAGCAATGAGTGGCTCAACATGGCCCAGCATCAAATCGTGGAGATCGGCGCCGGGATCGGCGGTCGCGTAAGTGTCTGATGTCATGAGGAATGCCGCGGGCTCGGCCGTGTCGTGGCTGCACACCAATGAAAGGTGGTTCAGTCCTAGGGACAGTCCAATGCGATGGACGAACAGATGCACGGAGGGAGCGATCGTCAGCATGCTGAAATAGTAGAGGGTCCACATGGAGACGATCGCGCGCCGGTCGCTGCCCGGAAATTTTCGGGCATATTGCGCGATAATATCTTCAAAGACCGAAACGTTGCACAGTTCGCTGCACGCGACCACGGAACCTGACGAGGGCAAGCTTTGCAGCAGCTTGCCGCGGCAGTACGAAAACGGGCCATCGCCCACCAGTCCGTCGAGATCGACCGGCTGGTGGGCGAGAAGGACGTCAGACTTTGTTGTCGGGGCCGATGACCGCCCATTCATGTTTGCCGCCATGCGTTACCACCGGTATTTGAGGGACGCGGTCATGTTCCGGCCCTGGCCGAGATAGCAGAAGCCTTCATTGCAGACCGTATCGCGATGATCGGCGATGTTGCGGATATTGAAGGCTGCCGTCAGGCCCTCATATTTCTTGTCGACCGCGCCGAAATCGTATGCCACTGCGGCATCGACGTAGAAGCTGGAACCATTCTTCGATGTGTTGGCAGTGTCCGTGTAATTCGAGCTGAGATACCTGATGCCTGCACCAACCGACAGGCCGTTGAACGGGTTCGTTTCCTGGAACGTATAGTTCGCCCAGAGGGTGGCGACATGGGCCGGGGTGACGGCCGGAACATTGCCCTTGTTATCGCCCGCGGTGATCTCCGAGTGATTGTAGGTATAGGCCGCAATCAGGTCGAGGCCGTCCGCGACGGCGGCCCGGGCCTCGAGCTCGATGCCCTTGCCGGTCACTTCGCCGAGCGATGCATAGACCGACGTCAAAGGATCGACCAGGACGGGCTTGTTCTTCTCGACGATATGATAGGCGACGGCGGAGAGCAGTATATCGGTCCCCGGCGGTTGATATTTGACGCCCAGCTCGTACTGCTCGCCCTTCGTGGGTTGGAGAATTTCGCCGGACGCCGATCGATTTACAACCGGATCGAAGGAGGTGGCATAGGAGACAAACGGGGCGATACCATTGTCGAAGAGGTAGAGCGCGCCGCCTTGTACAGAGAATGCGTGCTTGTTGACGTCTTCGGCAGCGCTCGAGCCGAACGATGGATAAGTCGTGTCACGCGTCTGCTCGACCCAGGTCTGGCGGCCACCCAGATTGAAGCGCCAATTGCCCGCTTCGATCTGATCCATGGCATAGAGACCGAGCTGCTGCAAATCGGCATCGGCAACGATGAAATTATAGGACGGTGTTGCCCCTGAGACGCCATAGGTTCGATTGGCGATATCGAAGTCAAAGGCCGGATCTACGGCACCAATGCCATAGCCGAAGCTTGAATTGACGTTCGTATAGTCGAGGCCGAAGAGGAGCGTATGGTCAAGCGCACCTGTATCGAACTTCGCCTCGAGCTGATTATCGACCTGGAAGACATTCAGCTCATCCCGGACGGAACTGGCATTGCGATGGGCGACCGTGCCGGTCCAGCTCGATATGCCAAGGTAGCGTGCCCGAAGATTGAGATGCGAATAGCGCAGGTTCTGGCGGAACGTCAGGCCATTGTCGAATTCATGCTCGAATTGATATCCGACCTGCTGCTGTCGAACCTTCTGGTAATCGTAATCAGGATCACTTTCTCGCAAGTGCAGGATTGTGCCATCCGGCGCTTTGACGGCGCCGACATTGGCGTCCGTCTCATCGGACTGCAGCAGGCTATAGATCGTGAGGGACGTATTTTCGTCCGGCCTCCAGGTCATGGATGGCGCCAGAAGATAGCGGTCATCGGCAATATCGAAGTTGGTGTCGCCGCGGCGGGCAAGTCCGACGAGGCGATAGAGAATTTCGTCATTCTCCTCGCTGACCAGGCCGCTGAAGTCGAACATGGCTTGGGCCCTGTCCTCAGTGCCATAAAGCACACCAACTTCGCGGATCCGCTCCTCGGTCGGAAACTTCGAGATCTTGTTGACAAGGCCGCCGGGAGACCCAGCGCCATAGAGAACCGAAACCGGACCCTTGATCACTTCGACGCGCTGCAGCTGATAGGGCTCGTTCCGGAACATGCCATAGTTCATATATGGCTGCCGCAAACTGTCGCGATAGTCGCCCACGGTCGTGACATTGTAGCCACGAAGGAAGATCTGGTCGAAACGCGGATCGAAACCGTTCGGACCGGTCGTAACACCAGCGGTATATCGCACGGTCTCAATCACGTCCTGCGCACCACGTTCCTCTATTTCCTTCTCCGTCACGACGGAGACGGAACGGGGCGTCTCGACCAACGGCGTACTGATCTTCGTCGCGCCGGCGCTATTTTTTGCGGTCACTGAGATTCGATCGGTCTTGCTGTCTGAGGTTGTTCCGCCTTCCAGCGTGATGGGCTTCAGTTGCGTTGCGTTGCCCTCGGCGGGGGCACTTTGAGCTGCGACCGGTCCAGCATATGCGGCGATCAATGAAATCGCGGTCGTGGCAAACAAAACGTATCTACCCGGAAGAGTTATCTTCCGAGAAACATTAAGCAAATTATCCTTCATCGCTGATCCCTACGTCGCAATTGACGCGGAAGCTAGAGAACGACAAAAGCCATGTCAATATAATATGATTATTTTAGTCATGTTAAATCTGATTTTCGAAGGCAGTAGTTTTATTCCCGATGAAGTTGCACGTTTCCCATTATGGAATTCTTATGCAAAAGCAGGCTGATGAGCGTAGGCTGGGTTCGGAACGTCCAAACGTCAAAATCCATTCACAATGAGCGTCTAGGAGTTGACGACGAGGTAGACAGAAATGAACAGACCCTGGACGATCAGCCGCGGCCCGATAGAGGCAAATGAATCCGACATCCGCAAAGCGGATGCGATCAACGCCATGCTGATCCAGCCGATCTCTATCCTCCCGGCGAAGGCGGGGGACCCAATCCGACCGTTTGCGATCGGCCTTTGGAATGACATACGCCCTCTCTTGAAGCCGGAGGCCGGGGTCACGGCTCTCAGACGAGCGACAGGGGCGTTCCTGCATTCGAAGCGCTATTATTTCGCGACGGCCCAGCCGGACTCGATGCGCCATGACATCAACGGAACGCCAGTCGAACCCGTATCGGCGGCTGACCGCCTTACTGCCCAGGAACGGTTTCTAAGTCTTAAGCAGCGCGACGGCGAGCGCGCCGCCATGGAGGAAACACCGCCGCCCGCGCCTCCTCCGAGCAAGGCCGAGCTTATACGCGCCTCTCTTCTCGACAGGAAAAGGCCTGCCGCAATCCGTTGAACTGACCCGCATCAAGGGAAACGGCGGCCTGTTGCCGTTAAAGTCTGCGCCGCTATACGGTCACGAGCAGCAGAACATAGGCGATAACGGTCACAAGCAGACCGCGGAAGGCATAGGTTACGAAACGGTATTTTCCGCGCGCGATAGTGGAGAGAATATTCGCGTTCTCCATGTACTGATCAAAGAGATAGGCTTCGTCGCGCCGGGCCGCAGCCTCGCGAAAGCTGTCGCGATGCTTCGGCCAGGCGCCCCAGAAAAGCGAGGTCGAGGAGTTCAGATGCCGCGGCAATACCACTAGAATCGCCGACAAGATGGAAACGATCGAGCCGATCGCCAGGCCCGCGGAGAACAGAATTCCCTGTGGCGTACCTTGGGCATAGCGCGCCCAGGCAAACACCTCCCGTCCCTCGCTGGAGGTTACAAGAAAAGCGAGCATGAAAGTAAAGATATACGCAGCTTTCTGATCTGAAATCTTGATCTGATCGTAAAATATATCATTGATTTTCTTGATATGATCAAAATATTCTGAACTTACATACTCTGTTGAAGGATAGCTATTCAATAATTCCGAATAGTTTTCAAATTCGCTCATGTTTTATCCCCGGCCAAAGTGTTACTCTGATATTACACTTCGTCGACAAAGCAAATCTATTGCTTATACCCCAATTGACTTTTCGATCGCGGCCAGACAAATCCCTCGAACATGAGGGGTGGGTTTACGAGATTCGCGCGTGGGGGCGCTTCTACCGCGCTGGTTGTGTTTTATCTGACGCAACCGGCCGCGGCGGATCCTACTTTGAGAAACGCCAGAGCCGCCGGCTCCGTCATCGACCGCAAGGTCGGCGAGGAAGTCCGCTTCGTCGATCTTTCCAATTGGCAGGATGTCGCTCTCCACCAGGACCTGCTTGGCGGCGACGTGCTGCGCACCAACGCCACGGGCCAGCTCGCCATTCTCTTCGCCGATCACACGCAGGTCCGCCTCGGCCGTAATTCTTCATTGCAAGTCAAACAGATGGCGGTGGCCGGCGATACGATCCTGAACCTTCAATCTGGCACGATGTGGGCTCGTGCTCAGCGCGGCGGCCAGGGTCTGACCGTCGAGACACCGGCCGCCGCTGCGGCAATCCGCGGCACGGACTGGACGCTGACGGTTAAGGGCGACCAGACGTCGCTGATCGTTCTGGAAGGCCGGGTCGAATTGAAGAATGAACACGGCAGCGTCGAGGTCGCAAAGGGCGAAGCGGCAGTCGCCACGATCGGGCAGGCGCCGCGCAAGCTCGTCATCGTCGCGCCTGACGATCGCGAGCAGATGCTGTTCTATCTGACGCTGCGAGGCGGATTCACCTTCATGCCGGCCTCGCCCCTTCCCGCGCGGAAGATGCGCAGTGAACGCGAGCGTATCGAAGCCAAGGCATTGGAGGCAAGAGGCGCCGAAGACTGGTTATCGCTCGCGGAAATCCAGATGACGCTTAACGGCCGCCAGAAGGCACTCGATTCCTTGGCGAGAGCTCGCGCTTTGAGACTCTCCGCGCCACAACGCGCCCGTGCCGACCTGATCGAGGCCCTGATCGCCGGGGCCGAGAAGCGTTACGACGAAGCGGCAAGGCTGTTCGCACGCGCAGAGCCGGCGCTTGATCCGCAGCGGCGCGGTATCGCCGCCTATGGCGCTTACTATTCGCGTTCGCTCATCGATCCAAATCATGTGGAGAAGCCGCCTGAAAATATCAGCGGCCCCTATGCTGCGGTGATGAAGGCTTACACGGCTGGCTTCCTCGAAGATATCCCTGCTGCGATCGAGACGATGAAGCAGGCGGAGGCGCGCTATCCGACAGACCCCACCCTGCCCGCCGTGCGCGCGCAGCTTGCTCTCCTCACCAACGACCGTGTTCAGATGAAGGAGGCGATCGACAGATCGCTGGCGATGGACCCGTTCAATCCTGACGGATTGCAGGCCCGCGCTCGAATGCGCGCCAATTACGAAGGCGACCTTGAAGGCGCTCTCGAAGACCTCAACAATGCGATCAGGATTGCGCCGGGTTCGTCCATGACATGGAACGATCTCGGAATGCTGCAGGATGCCCGCGGCGCCAGCCGCGAGGCGGAAGCCGCCTTCAAGACGTCCATTGAGCTCGACCCCGACGACCCGATCAGCCACGCCAACCTCGCGATCCTTTATCTCGACCAATCCCGGATGACGGAAGCCAAGCGGGAGATCGATTTGGCGCTTGCTGCGGATCCCGCCTTCGACATCGCTCTCCTGGCGCGCGGGCGCTACTATTTGCAGACGGGCGAAATGGAAAAGGCGATCGACGATCTGCTGGCTGCCTCTACCGCCAATCCTGGTTACGCGCCCGCACAACTGGCTCTGGCAGCCGGCCACTATGAAAAGGGCGACCGCGATCCCTCGAATCAAGCGATCGAGAATGCCGACCGGCTCGACAACAACGATCCCGTCATCTCCGCCTTCCGCACCGCCGTCGCCATCGATGACTATGATGCGGATGGCGCGATCAGGTATGCGCAGGAATTCCTGCGCCGTTCCAAGGCGCGCGGCGGCTACTACGGCTCGCTCGGCGCCAACCAGGACGCCGGCTCGACGCTCAACAACGCCTTTCGGCTGCAGGGGTTGAATGCCTGGGGCCGTTATTATGGCGACGTTGTCTTCGATCCGTTTGCCGGCAGCTCATATGTCGACCAATCGATCCGGGGCAACATAAGACCTTTCGTCAACACGGATATCTTCGACGAAGAGATCGATAACTACAAACTCGACCCAAACAGCTTCTCCGCCCTGCTCCAGGGTTTGCTGCTGGATCCGCACATGCTGTCGGGGCGCTCTCGATCGGCAAATCTTCTCCGCAGGCCCTTCCTGGAAGGTTCGCTTGGCGCCGGCGTAACAGGCTCCGCGGGAGAAAACGAACTGATTGGCGAAGCTGAAATTCAAGGCTATGCCAACGAACCCTTTCCCGTTAGCGGCTATGCAAACGTCAAATGGGATCATACCCCATTGGAGGGCGAGTACGGACCACTTGTGGGGCCTGGTAGCTTCACCGGCGATCTTCGCATCCTGTCCGGAAACGCCTATTTGACAGCGACGCCCGACCCCGACAACCGTTTCGTGCTTTACGGGAATCATGCGGACAACAAGTTCGGACAGGATATAAGCGCGCCGCCGATCGGATTGGACCAGGACAGCGAGACGAAAGTCTCGGCAGTTGGAGCCGGCTGGAGCCACACCTTCGGCTACAGAAACGTTCTCAACACGGCTCTGTTCTATACCGATATCAGTTCCGATCTCGACCAGGGATTGTTCGTGTCGCCTGTGCCGTTTCCGATCCTGGAGCGCGTCGCCAACAGCTCGCAGAAGAATTACATCGCCGCCATCAGCCACCTTTATGGAGACGGTGAGTTGACCTGGCGCTATGGTCTTGAAGGTGGATTCATCGACGTCAAGGCCACGGACACGTTCGCTGGTGTCCCTACGACGAGTCCGGTCGACGAAAGAATCAACATCGGGCGTGCTTACGTGGATTTGCTTCACGAGATTACGCCCGACCTCAAAGGCGAATACGCACTCTTCGGAACGCTGACCGATGGCGAGACGACGGATGGCAGCAGGTTCGAGCCACGTTTCGGCTTGGCCTGGGCTCCAATCGAGGATCATTGGCTCCGTGCGGCGTTCATGCGTCAAGGCTTCGATTTCGGCTCACCGACGCTTTCGCCGATCGGCATCCTCGGAATACAGCCGAACCAGGCATTTGTCGGTATCGATGGCTACACGGACACGATTGCCCTGCAGTGGGATGCCCAATGGACTGAGCGTTTCTTCACAAGTGTAGACTACCAGCATCAGGAGATTCACGATCTCGACCTGGCCTATCCCGCAACTGTACCCTTTATCGCCTTTCCGTTCGGGATCAATATCAAGGACGGTCGAATCGACCGCGTGAGTACCACCGCAAACGTCGCCGTAGGTTACGGCTTCGGCCTCTCCGGGACACTCGCTTATGCTGCGTCCAAAGATGAAGATCCGGCAAGCCCCGGGTTTGGAAATTCGCTGCCTTTCGTTCCCGAAAAATCCGGCCAGCTTGCTGTCACCTGGGTGAACGAAGCCAACGTCAAAGTGACAGTGGCCGCCAACTATATCGGTGAGCGCGACGGCGGCGCCTTCGGCCTACGCCTCGACGATTACTGGACGCTTGACGCAAGCCTCGTCTGGGAGCCGTTTGACAAGCGCTTTGCCCTCGAAATGGCCGCGTTCAATCTGCTGGACGAGGATTTCGAGGTGGCACCGGGCGTTCCCGGTTGGGGCCGCACCGTGAAAGGCATCTTCAAGGTCCGCTTCTGATGAACGCCACCTCTGCTCTCAGCCAATCCTCTCGATCGCCGGGTTGGCCTTTCAGCAGTCGCGGTGTGCGCTTGCTCGTCCTGGTACTGGTAACGTTGATTGCGATCTCGCTGCTGTCGCGTCTGCCCGCCTGGCCTCTCGTGGAGCTTCGCTCCTTCGATTACCTATCGACCGTCGACGATCTGCAGCCACCGGAAGGTGGGCCTGTGATCGTTGCGATCGACGAGCCGTCGCTTGCCACCATCAACGCGCAATGGCCTTGGCCACGGAGCCTGCATGCCGAACTGGTTCGGCAGTTGCGCGCTGCCGGCGCCAGAGCAATCGGTCTCGATATCATCATGGCCGAACCTTCCACGCCCGAGAATGATGCGGCGATTACAGCGGCTGTGGGGCCGGACATTGTGCTCGCCGGCGACGAGACGTTGATACAAACGCCGCAGGCTGATCAGCTGGTACGCGCGACGCCCCTGCCACAACTGATCGAAGCTGGCGCAAGGACCGGTATCGCGGCCATCGAACTCGGCGGGGACGGCATCTTCCGCAACATCCCGCTTTATGCAGATGGCTTTGCTGCGACCCTTCTGATGGCCGCTGGTGCGCCTGAGGTAACCGTCCCGCAAAATGCCATGATCCAGTCCTTCGGTCCGGCGCGCAGCTATCCAACCGTCTCCTATTACCAGGCGCTCGATCCACCAAACTACCTACCAAAGGATATTTTCAAGGATCGCGTGGTCCTCGTTGGTCTTAGCCTGCAGAACGCGCCGGAGATCGACAAGGGAGGGGCCGACGCTTTTGCAACGCCCTATACGATGCATACCGGCAAGCTGACCGCCGGGGTCGAAATCCAGGCGACGATCTACGACAATCTCCGTCGCGGCCTTGCAATTGCCCGGACAGGTACCTTGCCGTTCGCCGGATCCATCCTGATCGCCGCGCTGCTTGCGGCGGCGACCGTCTGGAAATCGACCGGTTGGTTGACGGTGGCAGCATCGCTGATCGCGATCTGCGTCTTTGCCGTCGTCAGTTACGCCGGACTCCGTTTTGGCCACATCTTCGTCTCGCCACTCGGGCCGACGGTCGCCTATGCGTCGGTCGCCTTCGGGCAGGCAGCTTTCGACTTCGCCGAGGAGCGCAGGAACAAGCGACGGATAACGCGCGCCTTCTCGCAATATCTCTCACCCGACCTCGTCAAGAGGCTTTCTGACGACCCGTCGCAGCTGAAGCTGGGCGGGGAACGCAGGACGCTTTCGGTCCTATTTTCCGACGTCCGCGGCTTCACCACAATCGCCGAGACCATGAAAGACGATCCGGAGAAACTGACCGGCTTGATCAACCGGCTGCTGACCCCGCTGTCGGACATCGTCATGGATCACGGCGGCACGATCGACAAATATATGGGGGACTGCATCATGGCGTTCTGGAATGCGCCGCTGGATGACCCGGAGCACGCGCTTCACGCGGTCACCGCCTCTCTTGCCATGCAGGCCGCAATCGCAAAGCTGAATATGCAGCTCGAGGCAGAAGCGAAGCGAACGGGGGTGCTGCCGCATGTCCTGAAGATGGGCGTCGGCATCAACACTGGTGAATGCGTGGTCGGAAATATGGGCTCGACACGACGTTTCGACTACTCGTGCCTTGGCGACTCCGTCAACCTCGCCTCGCGCCTGGAAGGCGCCTCGAAGAATTATGGCGTCGCACTGCTTCTCGGCGAGGAGACGGCAAGGCAGGTCAGCGGCACTTATTCTGTCCTCGAACTCGATCGGATCATCGTCAAGGGTCGCACCGAGCCCTCACCGGTTTTCACCGTGGTTCCTGATGCGAGCGAAGAGGCCCTGGGCGCCCATCGGGCCTTTCTCGATGCGAAATATGCAAAGACCCTTACGCCCCTCGATCCTGCCTTCGAAATCTTGTCTGCTGAGATACCATCGCTGGCAGCTTATTACGCGATTGTGCGTGACGGGCTTACATGGCCGCGTGGTGATTAGGCATTCCGAGGAACGAGCGGCAAAGCGACAACCCCCGTGCGTTCGTAGCACAGGGTAAGAGGCACTGCGGGTCCGGCCTTCTCGCAACCAGCCCAGCATATCGCCGAAGAACGGTCACTCACCGAGCCAGCTGTCGACACGCCAGGCCGCAATCAGATCCTTATTTCACCGTCATGCGTGGGCGTGCGGATGCTGTCGCTCGTCCAATACCGCCCAGAGGGCGACCGCAGCGGCAAGCACGCCAAGGACCACATGTGTCCACCTCGCGCTGCCATTCGCCGCGAAGCCGAGGACCCACGGCGAAATGATCACCCAAAGCCCAACCACGAGGTCGGCCCATTCCTCCCATTGAGCGAACATGGCCAGCGTTGCGATTGCCAGGACACCCAGTACGATGCCAGAGATCCAGGCATTCCAGGTAGGCGTGGTATCGACGATGAAGCCCATGACCCAGGGCGAAATGAAGAGGGCGATTGCAAGAACCAGAGTGATCCAGTCCTGAACCTTTTTTCCTTCCATAAGTGAGTTTGGCATAACAAACCTCCACGAATGAAACCTGACCAAAGCGCACATTCATTCTGATGCGCGCCATACATTATAAAATAATTTTATTCGAAAGTTCTTTCAAGATCTTGCGAGGACCGAGGGCGGCTTTTGGGATACGGTTCGATCAGCATCGAAGGTCGGCATCGCTGAATAAACGACGCGAGGCGCGACGAAACGGAATCTCGTCGCGCCCCCAAGCTATCCCTGCATCCCACGCCTTACCCGTGATTGATCATCACGTGCCGGACGGCGGTGTAATCCTCTAAAGCATAGACCGACATATCCTTGCCATAGCCGGATTGCTTCAGGCCGCCATGGGGCATTTCATTGACCAGCATGAAATGCGTGTTGATCCAGGTGCAACCGTATTGCAGGCGAGCGGCCGTCTTCATGCCGCGGCCGATATCCTTCGTCCAGACCGAGGAGGCGAGACCGTAATCGCTGTCATTTGCCCAGGCGACCGCGTCCTCGACCTCGCTGAAGCGGGTGACGGAAACGACCGGACCGAAGACTTCGCGCCTGACGATCTCGTCCTCCTGCCGCGCGCCGGCGATGACGGTCGGCGTGAAGAAGAAACCTTTGTCGCCGGCAACCTTGCCGCCGGTGGTGACTTCCATGTGCTTATGCTCGGCGGCGCGCGTGACGAAGCTTTCGACGCGGTCGCGCTGGCGCTTCGAGATCAGCGGGCCGATTTCGTTCTCGGTGTCGTCGGCCCGATTGAACTTGATGCCGGAGACGGCGGACGAAAGGTCTGCGACGAAGTTGTCGTAAATCCTGGCATCGGCATAGATACGGCAGGCAGCGGTGCAGTCCTGACCGGCATTGTAATAGCCGAAGGTGCGGATGCCGGCGACGACCGCTTCAATATCGGCATCGTCGAAGACGATGACCGGAGCCTTGCCGCCGAGTTCCAAATGCGTGCGCTTCACCGTCCTGGCAGCCGCCTGCAGCACTTTCTTGCCGGTCTCGACATCCCCCGTGATCGAGATCATCGCGATCTTCGGATGATTGATGAGCGCGTTGCCGACCGTCTCGCCCCGCCCGAGAATGACGTTGACGACACCTTCGGGCAGGATCTCCGAGAGCAGCTTCGCCATCTTCAGCGCCGTCAGCGGCGTCTGCTCGGACGGCTTGAAGACGACCGTATTGCCGCCGGCGATCGCCGGTGCCAGTTTCCAGGCCATCATCATCAACGGATAGTTCCACGGCGCGATCGAACCGACGATGCCGATCGGATCGCGACGGATCATCGAGGTATGTCCGGGCAGGTATTCGCCGGCAGCCGGGCCATGCAAATTGCGGACAGCACCCGCGAAGAAGCGGTAGCAATCGACGATCGCAGGCATTTCGTCGTTTAGCACGGCATTGATCGGCTTGCCGCAGTTGAGCGCTTCAAGGGTTGCAAATCCTTGCGCATCGCGCTCGATCGCGTCGGCGACCTTGAGCAGATAGCCTGAGCGTTCGGCGGGCGTCGTCTGCGACCAGGTTTTGAACGCCTTCTCGGCAGCGCCCACGGCGGCGTCGATCTGACCGAGCGAGGCTTCCGGCAGCTTCAGCACTGTCTCGCCCGTCTTCGGGTTCAGAATGTGCTCTTCCGTTTCCGTGCCCGCTTCGAAGCGGGATCCAATCAGCATCGCAGTGTCCATGATGTTCTCCCTTTTATTTGCCGGCTCCGGCGATCTGGTCGCCGTCGCGCGTGAGGTAGTAGGCTGCCAGGATCGGCACGAAAGTGACGAGGACGACGGCCATGGCGACCACGTTCGTGACAGGCCGCTGGCGCGGGCGAATGAGCTCTTCCAGCATCCAGATCGGCAGCGTCGATTGCTGACCGCCGGTAAAGGTGGTGACGATGACTTCGTCAAAGGACAAGGCGAAGGCGAGCATGCCGCCGGCGAGCAGCGCCGTGCCGATATTTGGCAGGATGACATAGCGGAAAGTCTGGAAGCCGTCGGCGCCCAGATCCATCGAGGCCTCGATCAGCGAGCCGGAGGTACGGCGGAAGCGGGCGACGGCGTTGTTATAAACCACGACGACGCAGAAGGTGGCGTGCCCGAGCACGATCGTCCAGACCGAGAACGGAATATCGAACAGGCTGAAAGCGGAGCGCAGGGCAATACCGGTGATAATGCCGGGCAAGGCGATCGGCAGAATGACGAGCAGCGAGATCGCTTCGCGGCCAAAGAACTTGGTCTGGCTGACGGCAGCCGCACACAGCGTGCCGAGCACCAACGCGATTGCCGTTGCGATACAGGCGACCTGAAGGGAAAGCCCGAGCGCCGACCACACGTCCGGTCGATTCCAGGCAATTGCAAACCATTGCAAGGTGAGGCCCGGTGGGGGCCACTGATAGCTTTTTTCCTCCGTCGTGAAGGCGTAGACGAAGATCAAAAGGATCGGCACGTGCAGGAAGAGCAATCCGCCGGCGGCGGAGGCCCTCAGAAGCAACGGGGATTTGCGATCACGGTCAGAGCGCATCGAAAGCCCCCTGTCTTTTCGCGAGCCACAGATAGATGGCCATGATGACGATCGGTACGACCGAGAACGCGGCGGCGAGCGGTACGTTTCCAGCCGTTCCCTGCTGGATATAGACCGCCTGGCCGATGAAGAGGCGCGAGGAACCGATGATCTGCGGGATGATGTAGTCGCCAAGCGTCAGAGAGAATGTGAAGATCGAGCCCGCGACAATGCCCGGCAGCGCCAAGGGAAAAACCACAGTCCGAAAGGTCTGGCGCGGTGTGGCGCCGAGATCGGAGGCTGCCTCGACAAGGTTGGCGGGTACGCGCTCGAGGGCCGCCTGCGTCGGCAGGATCATGTAGGGCAGCCAGATATAGACGAAGACAATGAAAGTACCGAGGTAGCTGACCGACAGCGAATTCCCGCCGACGATGGGCAAGGCAAGGATGCCGTCGAGGAGCCAGGTAAGGTGGAGCTTCTCGAAGAGCCAGGTAAGAATGCCTTCCTTGGCAAGAATCAGCTTCCAGGCATAGATCTTGACGAGATAGCTCGACCAGAGCGGCAGCATGACGCCGAGATAAAAGAGGGCCTTCCATTTTCCCTGTGCGTATCGCGCCGCGTAATAGGCGATCGGGAAGGCGATGAAAGCCGAGGTGATCGTCACGAGCGCCGCCATGGCGACCGTGCGCCCGATGATGTCGAAGTTGCTCGGGCTCAGCAGTTGCGCGTAGGTCGCAAGGGTGAACTCGTAATTCACCATCCCCGAGAAGTCATCGATCGAGAAGAAGCTTTGCAGCAGCAGCGCGATCAGCGAACCGATGTAGATGACGCCGAGCCAGAGGAGCGGCGGTGTCAGCATCAGGAAGAGCAGCAGTTTCGGGTGACGCCAGAAGACATCCGAAAGCCTGCCGGCAAATCCGCCACGAACGGGCAGGATGGATGTTGCAACGACCGTCGTCATATCGGCTCGTCCATGTATTGCACGTCGGCCGGCTGCCAGGCGAGACGGACGGTTGACCCCACATTGGGAACCTCCACCCCCGCGGGAAGCGTGAGATGTAGACGCATGCCCCCGATATCGACCGAAAGACGCGTCGCAGCCCCCAGGAAGCTGGCATTTTCCACCGTGGCCTCCACGCCCTCGCTCGCAAGCCGGATCGCTTCCGGGCGCAGGCTCGCCCAGCATCTCCTGCCGCCAAGGGAAGCCATCAGATCCGGAGCGATCACGTTCGACGAGCCGACGAAATCGGCAACGAAGCGGGTCTTCGGGCGACGATAGATATCCTGGGGCGTGCCTTCCTGTACAATGCCGCCATTGTTGAAAACCGCAACACGGTCGGCCATGGACAGCGCCTCGCCCTGATCGTGGGTCACGAAGACGAAGGTGATGCCAAGCACGCGCTGCAGGCTTTTCAGCTCCTCCTGCATCTGTTCCCGCAGTTTCAGGTCCAGCGCGCCGAGCGGCTCATCGAGGAGCAGAACCTTCGGCTTGTTGACAAGCGCGCGGGCGAGCGCCACGCGCTGCCGCTGACCGCCGGAAAGCTGGCCCGGGCGGCGAGCGCCATAGCCCGGAAGCTTGACCAGCTCTAGCGCCTGCTCGGCGGCTTTGGCCCTTTCAGCCTTGCCGGCGCCCCTGACCATCAGCCCGTAGGCGACGTTGTCGAGGATGCTGAGATGCGGGAATAGGGCATAATCCTGAAACACGGTATTGACGTTGCGGCGATAGGGCGGGATGCCTTCCGCCGTCTCGCCGAAGATCTGGATGCGGCCGCTCGTCGGTTGTTCGAAGCCAGCGATAAGGCGCAGGCATGTCGTCTTGCCGGAGCCGGAGGGGCCAAGCATGGCGAAGAATTCGCCGGGCGCTATCTCGAGGTCGACTCCATCAACGGCCCGAACCTGGCCGAAATGGCGCGATACCTTCTGAAAGCGGACGGCGGATGTCATTGGAATTCCGATATTCATTGTATGGCGCGGTTTTCGCCTTCTGCATTCCGTGGAGAACCTCCCCTCTCCCCGCGCTGCGGAGAGAGGGAGAGAATGACGGGCAATTCGTAGATCAGGCCGGGCTCACCGCCCGCCGATCACGCCGATGTAATCCGACACCCACCGATGGTACGGCACACATTCGCTTTCCGTCGTGCATTTGGCGACCGGCGTCTTCCAGAACTTGATCTTGTCGAAATGGTCGAAGCCGTTGGTATTGCAGCCGGCGTCGGTCAACAGCTCGTTGCCCTTGCAAGCCGCGGGAACCGAAGGCACGGCGCCGAACCAGGCGGCGGCGTCGCCCTGGACCTTGGGCTGCAGCGAATGCTCGATCCACATGTAAGCACAGTTCGGATGCTCGCTGTCGGCGTGCAGCATGGTCGTATCCGCCCAGCCGGTGACCCCCTCCTCGGGGAAGGTCGAGCCAATCTTCTGCTTGTCGGTCTGAAGCAGGTTCACCTGGAACGGCCAGGAGCCCGAAGCGACGACGCCTTCATTCTTGAAATCGTCGATCTGGATCATCGCATCGTGCCAGTAGCGTGAGACGATCTTGCGCTGCCCGCGCAGCAGATCGATCGCGGCCTTGTACTGGTCCTCGTTCAATTCATAGGGATCCTTGATGCCGAGGTCCGGCTTGTGCGCCATCAGATACAAGGCGGCGTCGGCGATATAGATCGGACCGTCATAGGCCTGAACACGACCCTTGTTCGACTTCCCGTCAGGAAGCGTCTGCTCCTCGAAGACAACGTTCCAGCTCGTCGGCGCCTTATCCTTGAACGTATCGGTGTTGTACATCAGAACGTTCGGCCCCCAGAGATAGGGGACGCCGTAATGCACTCCGCCCACGGTATTCCAGGGTGCGTTTTGCAGACGCTCATCGACGTTCTTGAAGCTGGGGATGAGATCGGTGTTGATCGGCTGAACGCGTTTCCCCGCAACGAGGCGCAGCGAAGCGTCGCCCGAAGCGGTGACGAGATCGAAACCGCCCTCATTCATCAGCGAAACCATTTCATCGGAGGTGGCCGCCGTCTTCACCGACACCTTGCAGCCGGTATCCTTTTCGAACTGGGTGACCCAGTCGTAATTCTTGTCGGTCTCGCCGCGCTCGACATAACCGGCCCAGGCAACGATGCTGACAGCACCTTCGCCCTTGCCGAGTTCCTTCAAAGGTTCGGCAGCAATCACCTGCGTCGCAAAACTCGTGCAGGCGAGTGCCGCCGTACAGGATTTCAAGAGATCCATCATCGTCAGTCTCCCGGTTTTCTGCCACTTCAGCGGCATTTTTGTTCCCGGAAGGAAAGGTGACGCGAAAAAGTCGCTTTCGCAAATTCATTTATCAGAAGGGTGATATCGGAATTTCCGATATGTCAGGACCTCAGTCGCCCTGAGCGCATCGCTTCCGCGATCCCCACGAAGTCGCGCGCCGCCTGCGGCAGGCTGGAGCCCTTGCGCCATACCATGCCGACCTGAACGACTGGCAGAGAACCTGAAACATCGCGGCTTTCGATGCGGTCGCCTTCCAATGACCAGGGTCGGTAGACGAGATCTGGCAGAAGAGCCACGCCTGCTCCGGTGGCCACAAGGCTGCGAACCGCTTCCACCGATCGCGTGCGGAAGGCGACATGCGGGCGCGCGCCGAGCGCCGAAAGCAGCTTTCCGGTATTTTCCTCGATCTCGTCGACCGTCAGCATGATCAGCGGTTCCCGGGCGATATCGGCAACCGAGATGATATCGGCCGAAACGAGCGGATGCCCGATCGGCAGCCAGAGGCGGTAGGGCGACGTCTCAAGGATTTCCGCCTGCAGCGCCATGCGGTCGCGAAGGTTGGAAATTACCATGACCGCAACATCCAGCTCTCCGCCCACCAGCAGGTGCTCGAGATAGCTGCCATTGTCCTCTATGGCGCTGATTTCGACGCCCGGGCATGCCCGGCGGTATCGCGCAAGAAGGTCGGATAGCACATAGCCCGCCACCAGCGAGGTAACCCCGATGTTGAGCGTGCCGGTGAGCGCGCTTTGCTGGCCGGCAAAGCTGGTGCGCGCATCGGAGACGGTGGCGAGGATCTTCGTCGCGTGCCGCAGGAACTGGTGACCGTTATGGGTAATCGTCAGGCCGCGCGGATGACGTTCGAAAAGTGCGACGCCGAGGTCCGTTTCAAGCTCCTTCAGCGCCTCGGTCACCGAGGACTGCGAAATGGACAGATTCTGTGCAGCGCGCGTCACCGAGCCTTGCTCGGCGACGGCGACGAAATATTGAAGCTGGCGAAGCGTGAAGGCCATGGCCGGTTAGAGCACGCTGGCCCGGCTGGTTGCAAGCGTCGCGCAGTCTTCCAATCGTGTCATCGCACCTCCTTTGCGGCGATGACACCCAGAAGCATTCCTTATCCTCCGATAATCCTGCCGTCCGGCGATCGTGCAGGGATGGCGGCAGGCGTCAAGCGCGCCCCAGCTCGTCCTGGCAGTATATCTGCACGATTTCGTCGAAACTCTCGTCCGGGGTGAAGCCCAGTTCGAGCGCCCTGCGGGCATCGAAAGCCTTCGGCCATGTACTGACGATGGCATGAATGGTGCCGTCGGGCTCGTGGCGGATCAGCGATACGGCTTTCTCTCCTCCGACCTTCCGCAATGCTTCGATCTCGTCGGCGACCGTTGCGGATACGCCCGGCATCGTCAAGCTGCGGACGGCTAGCTTGCTGCTATCGACTTCGGCCGCCCGCACCAGATATCCGATGGCGGCACGGGGCGATGCGAACCAGTGACGCATGTCGAGAGCAACCGGAAGGACCGCCTCCTCGCCATTCAGCGGCTCACGAATAATGCCTGAATAAAAGCTGGATGCGGCCTTGTTGGGTCGACCGGGCCGAACGCAGATGGTCGGCAGGCGGATGCTAATGCCGTCGATGATGCCCCGCCTGCTGTAATCGGCGACAAGCAATTCACCGATGGCCTTTTGCGCGCCATAGCTCGAAAGCGGCCTCAGCACGAAATCGTCGGGGATGACGTCCGGCAGGGGCGCACCGAAGACTGCCAAGGACGAAGTGAAAACGAAGCGCGGCCGATAGCCCCCGCCGATCGCCCGGATCGCCTCCAATAGTGCGCGTGTTCCGTCGAGATTGACGCAATAGCCCTTTTCGAGATCGGCCTCCGCTTCTCCGGAGACGACCGCGGCGAGATGGAAAATGACGTCCGGCTTCGAAGCAACTATCTTTTGCGCGGCGCCCTCGGCTGAAAAATCCGAGGACAGTACTTCGACACCGAAGTCCCCCTCGGGGGGCACCGGAGGCACGATGTCGTGCAGGACGAACGCTTGGATCGGCTGACCGCTCAACGCCTTGTTCTCCACGAGCCGATCAACGAGTTTACGCCCCAGCATACCGGCAGCGCCCAACACAGCAACACGCATTAGAATTTCCTCAGTTCGTTCGAAGCCATTTCAATTTCTCTCAAGCCGGATCAATCCGGTCGATCCACGACAAGACTATCGTCGTGTCGGCACGCGGCTTGTATTCAGGTCCTATCAGGCCCTGATAACCGATTGCATCAAGCGTCCGCAGGACACGGACGAGATTGATTTTGCCATCGTCCAGCTCCGTTCGGTCGGGCACGGATGCGAGCTGCACATGACCGATAATCTCGGCATGACGTCTGAGACGCATGGTGAGATCGCCTTCCGAGGCGCGAAGCCGTCTTCATCTGAGATCACGTTCCCGTCCGGCGAATGGGCGTTTCGCTTGCCTTCGCTCGGTTGCTTTCAATGTCCGAAATAAGATTCATCGCCTCCGGCCGGAAAAGACGCGCGTCCATGAGTTTCAGGTTCTGGGATATCCTGGGCCTGAAGGCCATGTAAGGATGGATATCGCGCTCGATATCAATCCCCGGCGCGATTTCGACAAGCTCCAGACTGCGATCGATGACGCGGAAGACTGCCCGTTCCGTCACGAAGAGCGCCGTCCTGCCCTGTCGTTCGGCAAACTCGGCATTGTAGCAGATCTGCTCGATACTGCTGACAAACTTCCTGTGGCGTCCCTCCTGGGCAATGGCTAGCGTTCCGTCGCCGGTCTTCAATTCGAGCCCTCCCGAGGTGAAGGTTCCGCTGAACACGACGTGCTTGGCATTCTGGCTGATGTTGATGAAACCGCCGACGCCGACGATCTTAGTCCCGAAACGGCTGATATTGACGTTGCCCATTGGATCGACCTCGGCAAATGAGAGGAAGGCAATGTCGAGACCGCCGCCGTCGTAAAAGTCAAACTGATATGGCTGATCGACGATCGCATCGTAATTCTGCGAGGCGCCGGAATCCGGACCGGTAAGTGGGGCGCCGCCGATGAAGCCCTGCTCATTCGTCAGCACGATGTGATCCAGGATCGCCTCTTCCGAAGCGACGGCCGATATGCCCGTCGAGATGCCAGCGCCGAGATTGCAGATGGCGCCGGGAACAATTTCCATCGCAGCTCTGCGAGCCACAATCTTCCGATGGTCGAACGGCAGGCGGCGCAGTGCATGCAGCGGGACCCGCAGTTCGCCGGAATAGGCCGGATTATAGTCGGTGGCGTAGGTCTGTCGCTGCTCGGGATCGACAACCACATAATCGACGAGGATACCGGGGATCTTCACGCTCTTGGCGGGCAACGTTCCCCGCTTCGCCATTCGCTTGACCTGGACGATGACGAGGCCTCCGTTGCGACGCGCCGCCTGCGCGGTCGAAAGCATTTCGCCGAAGATCGCTTCGTGCTCCATGGTAATGTTGCCATCCTCGTCCGCCGTCGAGCCTCGCAGGAATACGATGTCGAGCGGAAACGGCTTGAAACGAAGGTATTCCTCGCCGTCGATTGTCATCAGTTCCACCAGATCTTCCTTCGCGCTCGGACTCTGGCGCCCACCGCCTTGCCGGGGGTCGATGAAAGTGTGGAGACCGGTCTTGGTGATCAGCCCTGGCCTGCCGGCAGCCATATCCCGCATAATCTGCGACAGGACACCCTGCGGCAACGTATAGGACTGAATCCTATCACGAGCGGCAAGCTCGATCAGCACCGGCGAATCGATCAGGGCGCTGGTAATGGAGCGTTTAAGCATGCCCTCATGATGGAAGCGGGCAGCGCCCTTTGCTGCACGATCTCCGAGGCCGACGACATGGATAAGCGTCAGCCCCTTTGGTGCCGCGGTTTTCAGATACCGTGCCTCGATGGCCTCCAGCACAGCCTCGGGTATGGCATGTCCGCCGCCCGAGCCGCTTACGAGAATGCTGTCGCCATCACGGACGAGCTTTGCCGCTTCTTCAGCAGTGATGAGTTTCATCGCAGGATCCAACCAGATGTGAGCGCAATATTCGGCTTGCGGCATTGACCGCCAAGCAATTCAGTTGTAACCGGATACATATTCGGTTGATGAAGGCCTTGTCAAGGCGCTCTACGGCCCATCCAAAAGCCGCATACAAATCATGGAGGATCTATAGACGATGACATCTGGTTTGGATTTTGTTGAGATTGATCAGTCATTTACATTTGCTAAGACCGTTGGCGAGACGGATATCGTGCTGTTTGCGGGAATTACTGGCGACTTCAGCGACACGCATGTAAACGAGCAATATATGCAGGAGAAATCGTCCATCGGGAAACGCATTGCGCATGGCGCATTGACGGTCGGATACATGTCAACGGTTTCAACGATCAGCATTGCTCACATCATCCACAAGGAGGGGCTCACCGATTTTCCAGTGTCGGCAGGCTATGACCGGGTCCGGTTCCTCAAGCCCGTCGTCCTGGGAGATACGATTACGGCGCGCTACACCATCGCATCCATCGACAAGGAGCGGGGTCGCAGCGTCGCGAAGGTCGAGGTCTTCAACCAGAAGAACGAACTCGTTGCCGTCAGCGAACACATTATGCGCTGGGCCAAGAAGCTTTCCTCCTCAGCGCAGGATCCGGCGTGATGGCTCTCGCAGGAACCGCAGTTCTGGCGATCTGGAACGGGATCGCGCCCGAGGCAGAGGAAGAGTTCGTCGCTTGGCACGTCCGCGAGCACATCCCGGAGCGCGTCGGGCTTCCCGGCTTCCTTCGCGGTCGCCGATATGTCGCCACCGAGGGGCATCCGAAATATTTCAACTTCTATGAGACGGAGACCATAAGCGACTTGTCCTCTCCGGCCTACCTCACAAGATTGGACTCGCCGTCGCCCTGGACCAAGGCGGTGGTGGCGCATTTCACCGACACCTCGCGGACAATCTGTAAAGTGGCACTGAGCAAGGGACAGGGCGACGGAGCAGCCATGATGACCGTACGGTTCTCTACCGCGCGCGAGCCGCAATCCTTCATCGAGCGGCTTCAAGCGACAGCGGATAAAGCCCTGGGAATTGCGGGTATCGTCGGATTTCATCTGCTACAGGGCGACAGCGCTGCCAGCAATCGGCAGACGGCTGAAAAGAAGCTTCGCGACAGGGCTGACGAAATCGCCGCATGGATCCTGCTGATCGAGGCCGTCGATCTGCAGGCGCTCGAACGTCTGGAGAAGAAACTGTCGCTTGGCGAGGTTCTCACTGGACATGGCGCCGATCCTGAGCAGCGCGGCGGAATCTATGCGCTGCAGTATGCTCTTTCCGCGTCTCAGCTTCCCCCAAAATTCCCAGATCGATAACAGCGAGGAACATAACAATGAAACTGGTCCGCTTTGGTCAATCAGGGCAGGAAAAGCCTGGCGTCCTGGACGGCGAAGGCCGTATTCGGGACATCTCTTCCATCGTCAAGGACGTCACGGGCACGACGCTGGGCGATGGACTATCTGCAAAACTGATAGAGGTCGACATTGATGCCCTGCCTCTTGCTCCGGAAGGCGCGCGTCTCGGTCCATGTGTCGGCGACGTCGGCAACTTTATCGCCGTCGGCTTGAACTACGCCGACCACGCCACCGAGACCGATGCCGCGATCCCGAAGGAGCCGATTCTATTCAATAAGGCCCGCTCCTGCATCGTCGGCCCGTTTGACGACGTCGTTCTGCCTCCCGGCTCGGTCAAGTCCGACTGGGAGGTGGAAATCGCTTTCGTCATTTCTCGCAGAGCGAGCTATGTGTCTGAGGCCGAGGCACTGGACCATGTCGGCGGCTATTTCATCTGCAATGATGTTTCCGAGCGTGAATATCAGCTCGAGCGAGAAGGCCAGTGGGTCAAGGGAAAATGCTGCCCGACCTTCGGGCCGATCGGCCCGTGGCTCGTCACGCCGGACGAGGTCGGAGACCCGCAGCAGCTTTCCCTGTGGCTCGAAGTCAACGGCGAGCGCGTCCAGAACGCATCGACCCGCACAATGATCTTCTCCATTCGCACGCTCGTCTCCTATCTCAGCCAGTACATGATCCTGGAGCCGGGCGATATCGTCACGACCGGCACGCCTCCGGGCGTTGGGCTTGGCATGAAGCCGCCGCGCTACCTCAAACGCGGCGACACGATGCGATTGGGCGTGGAGAAACTGGGCGTCCAGGAACAGAAGGTTGTGTAAACGCTTGCATGTGGCAGTTGCCGGGATATCGTGATTGCCATAACATCCCGGCTTCCCACAGTTCAGCTTCAGGCAGATACCACTGATGGCACAACAATCCGCCCGAATAAGGACGGCAAATTCCAGGAAAAAGGCCCCGAAAGACCCGGAGCGGGTCAAGACCGGCGGCGGCGTTGGTCTGCGTGACGTCGCCCGGGCCGCCGGCGTATCGACTGCTACCGTCTCGCGCGCCATCAACCGGCCGGAAGTCGTTTCCGAAGAGCTGCGCACGCGCATCACCGCGGTGATCGACCATCTCGGATGGGTTCCGGATGCGGCCGCCCGCGCCCTGTCCACCCGACGTTCCAGAGCGGTGGGCGCGGTATTTCCGACGCTCAGTCACGGCGACTTCGCGCGCACCGCCAATATCCTGCAAAGCGAGCTTCTGATCGAGGGCTACACACTTCTTCTTGCTTGTTCCGAGTATGATCCGGAACAGGAACTCAGGCAGGTCAAGAAATTCGTCGAGCGCGGGGTGGATGGGATCGTTCTTGTGGGAAACGAGCACCATCCCGAGCTTCAGAAGTTTCTCGATCGGCAGAACGTCCCCTCCATCAACACCTTTGTTTACAGCAAGGAGACGCACGGACGCTCGATTGGGCCGGACAATCGCAAGGCCCTCAACGACGTCACCAACTACATGATCGGTCTGGGTCACAGGCGTTTCGGAGTCATCTGGCAGTCCACGGTCAACAATGATCGCGCGGCCGAACGCCTCGCAGGCGTCGGCGACGCCCTGAGCGCGCATGGCCTTACGGCCTGGCCCTATCAGATGGCAAAGGAACTCGCCAGCATATCAGAAGCCAGGACGCTGTTTCGCCGTGTCATGAGCGGCTCGCCGCGTCCGACGGCCGTTATCTGCGGGAATGCCTATCATGCAGTCGGTGCCGAACTTGAGGCGCTTGCGATGGGGCTCTCCATCCCGCGCGACGTCTCGATCGTCGGCTATGACGACATCGAGATCATGACGGAACTGCCGGTGCCGATCACGACGGTTCGCGTACCGAGCGACAAGATTGGCCAGCGGGCGGCGCGCTATATTCTCGGGCGAATATTCGGGCGGCAGGAGGAAACCCAGTTCGAATGCAGCCCCGAGATTATCTTTCGGGCATCGACGGCTGCGCCCGGCGCCGAAAAATAGCATTCGCTTGTAACCGATTACGAGGATCCGCAGGTACTCCACGGCAACCGAACGCGGAACCTGCAGTCAGCAGGTCCGAAACACCTGAGCTTGTCAAAGCCATCTATACCCTGTGGAGTTGAAGACCTCCGGCGATATCGATCGACATCCCGGTGGCATAAGGAAATGCGCCGCTTGCAAGTGCGGCGATGGCCGCGGCGACATCTTCCGGCTCGCCCCAACGGTTCATCGGTACACCGCCGTCATCGATGAGCCCGTCGTACTTCTGCTTCGCACCGGCCGTCATCTGCGTTCTGATCACCCCAGGCCGCACCTCGTGAACCATGATCCCCCGCTCCGCCAGACGCGCGGCAAACAGCTTCGACATCATGGCAAGTGCTGCTTTCGACATGCAATAGTCTGCGCGATTTTCGCCCACGACATCGGCATTGATCGACCCGACGGAGATGATCGACCGATACCCGCCATCGTCAGCGTGCGTCAGCATACGTCTGGCAAATGCCTGAGTGAGAAAAAATGTGCCGCGAAGATTGACCGACATTACCCTGTCGAAGCTTTCGGGCGTCAGATCCAACATGTCTCCACGCATCAGCGAGGTAACGCCGGCGCAATTTACGAGGCATATTGGTTTCGCCACGGCCGCAACAATGGCAGCATGCGTCGAAATGTCTGAAATATCGGCCTGCAGATAGCCTATCCGGCGTTGCCCCGAAGGCAGGCCATCCTCAAGACTGACGACCGTAACATCAAAACCGCGCGCGTCGAGCGCCAGCGCCGTCGCCCAACCGATCCCGCTTGCGCCACCGGTGACGACCGCATGACCTCGTGATCCCGGACTCGGTGCGGGGCCATCGCTGTAACCAGATGACATTTTGAATTCCTCCTTGGACATATATTTCCTCCATACCGACTAGAGTACAAACGCGTTCTCCGGCGCAGAGCCATGCCAAAATCACCCAAATTCCGGCAAATGTTGGCCTATAAATATAATATTTGGCTGTTAACCATCAGTTCGCGGCCACAGTCGCATTGAACTGCTTGACATAAACCATCAGCCATGTAAACGGATACATAAGTTACATGAGCTTCATCGAAAGCGGTCGCCACGATAGGGCAATCGCCGATTGGCAAGTGTCGATGCTTGGGCGGAGGATCCCTTGGAAGAGCGTTCAATCATGGTAAACGCGAGTTCTGCGCGAAACGTCGTGATCGATGGCGCAACGCGATTGTTAGCGATCGTTGGAGATCCGATCGCACAGGCACGCTCACCAGCCCTTTACAATGCGAGAATTGCAGCAGCCGGAGTGAACGCCGTGATGGTGCCGTGGCATGCGCCGACACAGGATTTCGAGGCGGTTATGCGCGGGCTCCAGGCAACCGCGAATCTGGATGGCATCGTCATTACCTATCCATTCAAGCAAAGAGCCCTGCATCTGGCGATGCGGGTCAGCGTGATGGCCGGCCGCATCGGCGCCGTGAATGCGCTTCGCCGCGAACAGGACGGCAGCTGGACCGGCGGAATGTTCGACGGCGACGGCCTCATCGAGGCCATCGAGGGTTTGGGCCGCAGCGTCAGCGGAAGCCGGATCAAGCTCCTGGGCGCCGGCGGCGCCGGCGGTGCGATCGCCCACGCTGTCGCCGAACACGGCGCGGCAAGCCTTTCCATCTTCGACACGGATCGGTCTCGTCTTTCAGCTCTGGCGTGCGATTTGGCCAGCTTCTATCCCGCATGCCAGCTCGAGGTGGGGCGACCGGAGATCGGAGATGCGGAGATCCTGGTCAATGCAACGCCGGTCGGACTGGATCCGCAGGACGGGCTTCCGGTCGATCTTCCCGACCTGACTTCCAAGGTTGCTGTTGTCGACATCGTGCCGCGCAAGGAAGGTACCGCCTTGCTTGCCTTGGCGGCAAGCCTCGGATGCCCGCATGTCGGTGGAGCAGCCATGGTGCAAGGCCAGGCGGGAATCGTTCTCGATTTTTTCGGAATTGTCACGGGCGGGCGGGCGTCCGCGCATGCCGGCACTGAATTCGCCTAGGGAGAAAATGAAATGAACGGTAGTCTGTTTGCTGGAAAAATGTCGGGCTGGATTGGTTCGGCCTTCCTGTCGGCGTTGGTTTTCGTGGCGCTGATCGCCCTATGGTGGCTCGCAGTCGTCGTATTCAATATTCCGGCCTATCTTCTGCCACCGCCACACGCGGTGCTGCCGGAGCTGGTCAGCCAGCGTCAAAGCCTTTGGAATCACTCGCTGGTCACGATCCAGGAAATCGTGTTCGGCTTCGCCCTTTCCATCGTTACGGCAATCCCGCTCGGTCTGCTTATCGCGCTTTCACCAACAGCCAAACGGATGCTCTATCCGTTGCTGGTTTTCATCCAGCTTGTGCCGAAGATCGCAATCGCACCCCTGTTTGTCGTCTGGATCGGATTTGGCCCGACATCCAAGGTAATGCTGACGCTGCTGCTGACCTTCTTTCCGCTGCTTCTGGCAAGCATATCGGGGTTCCAGATCCTGGATCAGCGCTTCCTGTATCTCACCCGGTCGATGGGGGCGACCGTTTGGCAGACGTTCCGCTACCTTCGCTTCCCATCCGCCCTGCCGGTCATTTTTGGCGGGTTGAAGACCTCCGCGACCATCGCCGCGACCGCCGCGATCGTGGCCGAATTTGTCGGCGCGAACCAGGGTCTTGGTTACCTTCTGCTGCAGGCAACCGGTGTCATGGATACCAAGCTCGTCTTCGCGATCCTGTTTGTCATGACGATCATCGGCCTGGGTCTCAACAGCATCGTCGAGGTCGTCGAATACCTGATGACCCCGTGGCGCAGAAACCGCAATTCAGACTGAACTCAGCATAAATGTAAAAGGAGGAGAAACATGAAAAATACAGCAACATTCCTGTCGAAATCGAAAGCCCTGCTGCGAGCGGCAGCTGTTGCGGCGGTCGCGGCAGCCTTCGCCGGTCCGGCAGCCGCCGCCGATCCGACACCCCTGACCTTCTGGCTCAACTACCCGGCGGCCGGCTTCAACGCAGGCTTCGAACTTGCCGTCAAGAACGGCTATTACAAGGATGCCGGCCTGGACGTCAAAATCGAGCCGGGCAATGGTTCGCAGATCACCGCCCAGCTCATCGCCGCCGGCAAGGCGGATATCGGCTTCGCCGATTCCGCGCCGGTCATGAAACTCGTCTCCGATGGAGCGAAAATCAAGGTCCTTGCCACCATCCTTCAGGGTAACCCGAACCAGGTTACGGCTCTCAAGAAAACGGGGATCAATTCTGTAGCGGAGCTGAAGGGGCATTCGGTCGCCATTCCGAACGGTGGTTCGCAGGCGGCAATGTTTCCACTCGTGCTTGCGGCCAACGGCTTGAAAGACACGGACATCAAAGCCGTGAACATGCCGAAGGAATCCATGGTCGCCGCCCTCATGCAGGGGCAGGTCGATGCGATCCTCGGTTCAATCGACTTTTTCTCAATCCAGCTGAAGGACCTTGGAGCAGAGACGACGGACTTCCCGTTCATCGATCACGGCGCGCCGACGGTTTCGACGTCGATCGTCGCCTCTGAAAGCTTCCTCAAGGAGCATCCCGATATTGCGAAGGCGTTCGTGGCGGCAAGCCTGAAGGGCTGGTATGCGGCCGTTGACGATCCGAACGCAGCCGTCGCCGCGATGAAGGCAATGTTCCCGGATGCATCCGAGGAACAGGCGCCCGCTCAGCTGGAGGCCACCAAGTATCTGATGTGCGTCAACCGCGCAAAGTTCGTCGGCAAGGCCACGCCCGAGCAGTGGTCGGACACCGTGAAGATCCTGAATCAGATCGGCGTTCTGCCGGGAAACGTCGAGGCGGCATCCTATTACACCTATGACTACCTGCCGCCTGAATCCGAATTGCGCTCCTGCCCTCTGAAGTGACGAGACCCATGAAGCAGTCCACACTTGCATCCAATCGCCCAGACATTGCCGACAAAGACATCAGCGGTGTCAGAATCCAGATCAATGGCGTCAACAAGGTCTTCGGCGGCTTTGAAGCACTCCAGCCAACGTCCATCGATATACAGCCCGGAGAATTCGTATCGGTCGTCGGGCCGAGCGGATGCGGCAAGAGCACGCTGATGCTCATGGTCGCCGGACTCCTTGATCCTTCGAACGGCCAGATCAGGGTTGGTGGAAAGCCCCTGGCGGGCGCGCTTACCGATGTAGGTATCGCATTCCAGGATCACCTGCTTCTGGAATTCCGCACGGCGATGGATAATGTTCTGCTTCAGGGGATTATCAGGGGCCTTCCGCTCGATCCCATCCGCAGACGAGCGGAACAGCTTTTCGAGCGGCTGGGGCTGACAAAAGCTGCCAATCGGTATCCGAGCCAGCTGTCGGGCGGCATGCGCCAGCGCGTATCGCTTGCCCGGGCGCTCGTCTTGAAGCCGTCGGTTCTCCTTATGGACGAACCGTTCGGTGCCCTGGATGCGCTCACGCGCGTCCAGGTTCGCCATGACCTCGAACAGCTGTGGATCACCGAACGTCCTACCGTGTTATTCATCACGCACAGCGTCGAGGAAGCCGTCGGCCTCGGCGATCGGGTTTTGGTCATGGCCCCATCGCCCGGCCATGTCGTCGAGGAAATCAGGATCGATCTTCCAAGACCCCGCCCCGTTGCGCTTGGTGAGGAACCTGAGCTGGCCGAGTACTCCAGGCGCATCTATGATCACTTCGCTCGCCTCGGAGTGATCCACCGGTGACGGAGGCGTTTGCTGGTGCCAAATCGGCAGGCTCAGTTTTGTGGGAGCTGAGCAAGGACGACTGCGGCAATCTCTCGCCGCAATCCTCCTTGCTGGTTGATCGTCTGAAGGCCGTCCAAGCCCGCACGCGCGTTCCGGTATCCCGCGCTAGCGCAGCGAGCGGAACGCCGCGCGGATTTCTCTGCTGAAGAGATCCGGTTGTTCCCAGGCCGCGAAGTGCGCACCGTTGTCCACCACGTTGAAGTAAATGAGATCGTGATAAGTCCGTTCCGCCCCGAGGCGCAATGGCTGCTGACCAACCACTGGGCGGCATAAGGCGGAAAAGAGGTATCCCGCAGCCAAAAGTGTAACGAATTGCTGGCGGGAAGGCGGGCGGATACATGGAGATACAAGGGACACTCGCCATCGGCACAGGGGCCAGGACACGCACACCGAGTGTTGTTTATTTCCTGGCCGAGGGAGCGTTGCCGGCGAATGCCGGGATCGCTCGAAGATTGGATACGATTTCAGCAATATTAGGCCACTGATTGACATCCAGTCCGAGTCGCTCGGCGCCGAACGTCTGCGGAAAGAGAAAGACATCAGCCACCGACGGCCTATCTCCGACGACGAACCGGCCTGTTCTCCGCTCCGCGATCAGCGTCTCAAGGGCAGCCATCCCTTCACTGATCCAATGGCGATTCCAGTCGGCGATGCCATTTGCATCAATTCCAGGAATGGTGCTGAGACGGGCGCCAACCCTCGGAGGTAGCAGAGGGTGGATCTCAGATGCGATCGCCAGGGCAACGGAGCGCGAAAAAGCTCTGGCCACGAGTTCTCTCGGCAGCAAGGGCGGCTCAGGGTGAAGCTCATCGAGGTACTCGATGATGGCAAGCGATTGCGTGATCAAGGTGCCCTCGTCGGTCAACAGCGCGGGCACAAGCCCTTGCGGATTGACCTGAAGATAGGCGGCTTGCCGGCTTTCGGCTTCCATACCAAAGATGTTGATCGGCTGCCTCTCAACATTCAACCCCTTGAGGGCAAGAGCGATGCGCACGCGGGACGCGGCAGAAGAGAATTCGTTCTCATACAGTCTCACAATCGATCTCCTTTTGGCTTGGGCTGGAACGCACCGCATCATTACGGGTTGATGATACCAAGATAATGATTATTATAATAACTATTATTGCGACAGTAGTACCTGGATCGCAAGGAGTCTACAAGCGCGATAATCATTCGCGTCATAATTATTTATACCTTCGGGAGAATCCGATGACCAAGAAGACCACGTCCCGCAACGAGACCGCCAGGCTGGCAGACTTCATGTGCTTTGCGATCTACTCGGCCAACCTTGCTTACTCGCGGGTCTACAAGCCCGTCCTGGATCAGCTTGGCCTCACCTATCCTCAATACATAACGATCATCTCTCTGTGGGAAGAGGATCAACAGACGGTGAAAGGCTTGAGCGAGAAACTGTTTCTGGAGCCGAGCACCATGACCCCGATGCTGAAGCGCCTGGAGGCCATGGGTTACCTTCGGCGGACGCGGGACAGCGAGGACGAACGCAACGTTCGTATTTCGCTGACCGATGCCGGCCGCCGCCTGCGTGAGAAAGGCTTCGGCTTTGGTGAGGTGACGGTGAAAGCCTCGGGCCTGACGCCTGAGGAATTTCCAAAGCTTCAGAAAGCGGTTACTCAGCTTCGGGAAAATCTGGTCAAGGCCAGCAAGGAGGAGACTTGATCGCCATTGGCGAATGTTGATGCCGGCTCCCGTGGGAATAACGACCCGCCGAATCTCGATACGTCAAAGTCCGAACCAAACGCTTTTCAGTTCAGTGTGGAAAGGGCGGGATCGGAGAAAACGCGCTTCGAGAAATATATCGCGCCCTGCTTTGTCAGATGGACTCTGTCTTGCGACAGGAACAAGCCATTTTCGTCGAAGACCGGCATGGTCGCGCCGTCGCCGACCAACCGTATCAGGTCGACAAATTTGCTGCCAGCGGGAAGCGTGGAACGCTGGATGTCGTTCTCATCGAGCGTGAACCGCATGAGCTTCACCCTCGCGCTGGCGCGCTCCTCCAGAGGCGTACGCAGAAAGGGATTGAGATTGTAGCCGAAGTGCTTCGGACCCACGACGATCACCTTGCTTGCGTTCTCATTGCCGATATCTGCCGTCAATCGCGCGGCGCAATTCTCCGCGAGATAGACCAGGATGAAGACATCCGCCCTGTTGAAGAGCCGGGAAAGCGTGGGCGTGGGTGGAGCATTGCCGGAACATTCGTAGTCGTCGCGGTAGACGAGGTTATAATCCTTCCGGCGGCCGGCCTCCTCGATCATATTGACGAAATCGCGTCCTGTACTGTCACCCATGACGAGCACATTGCGCCTTCCGTCATCCGGGAATTCGTCCACCTTGAAGCGGAAGACGCTTTCATTGTAGGCGATGAAGAGTTCTCGGGCGTCAACTCCCTTGAAGAAACGGGCAGGGAATCCATGTGTCAGGTGCGCCCCTAATCCCGCTGCAATGAGGACCGTTGCCACAGTTGCAAGCCCCACCGAGACCGTCCGGATCGGTGTGATGGAACGATCGCGAAAAGGCGTCTCTACATACTTCCAGGTCAGCCATGAAAGCACGAAGGTCGCCGTCACCAGCATCGACATCGCGGCAGCGCTGGGCGGATCAGGGCTGTAGGTCCGCGCAAGCGCGATGAGCGGCTGGTGCCAGAGATAGACGCTGTAGCTTATCAAACCAATCCCGACGAGCGGTGATAGCGACAGAATGCGGCATGCGACCGTTCCCTGTCTCGCAAACAGCAGGACAAGTCCCGTTCCGACAACGGGAACCAGGGTGAAGATCGATGGATATGGCACATCGCTGTCGTAGCCAAATATTGCAATGGCAATCAGGATCATGCCGAAGGCGGAAAGCACCTCGTTGTGTTTCCGTCCAAGGTGGAATCCGGCGAAAGCACACAGAGAACCGAACAGCAGTTCCCAGGCCCGCGACGTCGTCAGGTAGAAATTCGCCGCTGGATGATAGCGTCTGCTGATCTCGCACGAGATAAGGCTCGCCACGAGGACCACCGTGATGGCGACGAGCGCAGGTTTACGCCCCCACCGCCACAGGATTAGCATGAGCAGCGGGAAGAGCAGGTAATACTGTTCCTCCACGCCGAGGCTCCATGTATGCAGCAACGGCTTGAATTCAGCCTCGAGATCCCAATAGCCGCTCGTCTTGGCAAGCAGAATGTTGTTTGCAAAGAGCAGTGTCGCCACGACGCTCTGCCCGAAATTCTCCAGCGTGTCCGGCAGCATCCAGAGCCAGGTGAAAGGAATGCTGGCGAGAAGCACGACGAACAGCGCCGGCAGAATGCGGCGAGCGCGCCGCTCATAGAAGCGGGCAAGGGAGAAGCGACCTTTGTCCAGCTCCTCGATAATGATCCCGGTTATGAGGAATCCGGAAATGACGAAGAAAATGTCAACGCCAACGAAGCCGCCGCGAAAGATGGAGAAGTTGGAATGCGACAGGACGACGGGCACCACCGCAATCGCCCGAAGTCCATCAATCTCGCGACGGTGCTCCATCTTCCTGGCCCGAAACAGCAATCCCGATCTGCATCCCCAGGCGGCTTTGCCTCATCTCCCAGCGAAAATTGGGGATACCGGTAAGCGACTGGCGCGAATGCAGAATCCGTAACATGGCGGCAAAGAGCGGATAATATGAACGAATTGTCTAAACATGCGGTCCGGAACCGCCGAAATCCGTAGTCGCGGATCGGCTTGCAGCTCAACAAAGTAGTTTCGGTCGGGAATTTAGGCCTTTTGGACAGGCTCCGGTGCGGGTATAGCGGCAAAGAGCTGCCTAGCTGTCCGGTCCGCGGTTCGATTGAACTGAGTGCAAACTCTGACTAAAACAGCCCTTCTCACTTTAACTGCCAAGCGACAGATCCCCGGCAGAATCACCGCTTCCCAAGTGTGGTCGGCCGGCTTCCTAGCCCTCGAGCATTCGCGCCATCATATGTCTGATATGATCCCGAACGTCGAAGAAGACGGCAACAAAGACGATCGTGCGGCGATTCTCTATCGGTAGAAATCAAACCGCAGCCTTGTCGCGTCGCAAAAATCGAATCCCGGGATGAATGTCCGACCGCAATGTTCCAATGAGCGGACTTTCAACTAATCGATCGATCGCCGAACGGAGGCCGCGAACCCTATCGGCCGCATGCTCCAAAGCCTCGTCGGAAGTATCCCCCAGACTGTGATAGGTATCGAACAGGTAATCGAAGATAAGCTCGAAATCGCGCGAAATCGCGATCTGCTTCGCCTGAGTATTCAATCTTCCACACGAAGAGCTCGCCGTTTCCGCTCGATCATGTCTTCGATCCGCTCTCCCATTTCCGCACCTGAAATCACCTGTCCGTCTAATCGACGGCGGATGAGTTTGCGAAGCGCCTCTGTCTCTACCGCTTCGGATTCCATCTTTTGCCGAAGGAGTTCTAAACCTTGCTGAGGAACCGCACTCAGGCTCGAATACCGCCCGGTATCAACAAGCGAGCGAGCAAACGCATCCTGCTGCTCGGTTAGAGAGATCGACGATTTGACGCTCATGATCCGTCTCCCTTTGATAAAAAGGCTACTCAGTCGCACACATGTCAAGGCTTCGATCCCTATCGTAACGAACCTGATTTACAAACGACGCCGGCGAGCGGACCATCGAACCGGAGAATGGCAAGCAGATCCTGCAGCAGCGCGCCAACAGCATCGTTGTCGCGGCGCCCAGTATGCTGCTTGCCGGGATCCCCTCCTCATCCAAAGGTGAAAGCAAACGCTTCAACGCCCGGGTCAAGGAAGCGGACCTCGAAGGTCCGCTCCCCAACGTCACCCGCCTGCCGCACGAGTTGATAGAGGCGCGTCTCGGTGACGGTGCCGTTACCCTCGGCATCGGTGTCCGCACCATGGCTTTCGCCCGGTGGCTTGCCATCGATCTTCACCTGAAACCGCACCGGTTTGCCATTGGCGCCCGGCCCGAGGACAAGATGCAGATCGCGGGCGCTGAATTTGTAAGCGATGCCGCCGCCGGCCCTATTGAGAGTTGCCTGCTCCGGCCCCACGGTCCAGTTGCCGATCAGACCCCAGTCGTTCAGTCCCAGTTCTCCTATCGAATAATCCCGGGAATCGCCGGTCTTTAGACCTTCGGGAGATGCGAAGTTCGCGGCTTGGCTATAGCCGATGTAAGTCTCGCCGGATCGGATGTTGCGGAGGTCAGGCGCCGCCTCGGCGCCTTTCGCATCCGGTGTTACGGGCTTGCTCTCAGCCTTCTGGCTACCAGCTTCGGCAAGCAATTCCTGGATGACCTTTTCCGATTCCTCGTAGTTACCCTCGCCGAAATGGTGATATCGGATCTGCCCCTTTGCATCGATGAAGTAAGCGGCTGGCCAATAGTTGTTTTCGAATGCCCGCCAGATCTTGAAGTTGTTGTCGATAGCGACCGGATAGCCGATCTTGAAGTCCTTGGTCGCGCCCTTGACGTTGTCGATCTTCTTTTCGAATGCAAATTCCGGAGAATGGACGCCGATGACCACGAGCCCCTGATCCTTGTATTTTTCGGCCCAGGCGCGTGTGTAGGGAAGGGTGCGGATGCAATTGATGCAGGAGTAAGTCCAGAAGTCGACAAGCACGACCTTGCCGCGGAGCTGCTCGGTCGTCAGCGGCGGCGAATTCAACCATTCGACCGCACCGTCAAGCGAGGGAAACCGACCCTCGACGGGCAAGTCGCTGCGAAAATTCTGACGGACATCGCCTGCTGCCGGCATCATGCCGTTGCTCGCGACCAGAGTGCCTGCCGCATCCGACGAACCGGTGTTCAGTTTGTTGAGGACGGCCTGCTCGAATGTCGATGTGCTCGCATAGGACAGGCGCGCGAGAAAACCGGTATCGAGGCCAAGCGCAATCGCAGCGACGCCGGCAAGCACCGCGACGCCAAGGCCTTGGCGAATGCGTTCACTGCTGCCGACCGATTGCTTCATTCGCGCAAAGACGCGCCCGCCGATCAGAAGAGCAACGGCGAGCGAGGTGGCCGCACCGGCCGAATAGGCAAGCAACAGGAGCGTCGTCTGAATATTCGCGCCCTGCAGGGCCGCACCAGTCAGCACGAGGCCGAGGATCGGTCCGGCACAGGGTGCCCAGAGCATGCCGGTTGCGATACCAAGCAACAGCGAGCTCCCGGCCGACGGAGCCGAACGTGATACACCGGTCGAATTCAAAAGACGGTTCCCGAATATGACGATCGGACGCGTCAGGATTTCCGCCAACCGCGGTGACAGCAGGGTCACACCGAAGACGGCAAGCAGCGCGATCGCGAGATACCGGCCATATTCATTGGCATGAACCGCCCAGCCACCACCGACCGCGGCAAGCGTGGCTACGACGGCGAAGGTCATTGCCATTCCGACGAGCATAGGCAGCGTGCTTTTGAGGAACGGCTGTCCCGCACGCGCGAAGACGAAAGGAAGCACCGGAAGGATGCACGGACTGAGGATCGTCAGCACACCTCCGAGATAGGCAATAGCGAGAAGGAGCATCATCGTTTCCTTTAGAGCGATTGATCGGCCGCCCGGCAATTCGAAGAAAAGGGCCAAGCGGTCTACCGTTCGCAATTACGAACCGCTTTGGGCGCAACGGCTGGACTAAGCCGCCGATCGCATAAGGCGAGGGAGACGTATCCCGCGTGTGTCCTGATCGGGCGAAAGTGTAATGAAGTGTTGGAGAATGGCCGACCGTTACATTGGGATACAGGAGCGCGCCGCTTTGGTTGTTATTGTCTTACGCAGCCTTCGCTTCAATAGCTTTACCCCGCGACAGTGCCGACAGGTAGACTTGCATGGTCTCATTGGCGACCCGATCGATTTTCAGATTCTCGATCCGTATCTGGCTCTTTCTTTTCCACTCATCGATCAGTTCCGGTTTTTCGAGCATGCCGATCAACGCTGTTGCGAGGGCTTCCGGATTGCGCACTGGCACAAGCAGCCCTGCTTCACCGTGCTCCAGTAATTGGGGGATACCGTCAACCTCGGTCGCGATGATCGCACATTGCGCCTCTCGCGCCTCCGACAAGACCAGAGGGGCAGGATCCGCATGAGAAGGAAGGACAAAGATGTCCGCACCCAACATGTAAGAGAATGGATCGTCCGTCGAACCGAGAAAGTTGACAGCCTCAGCGCAGGCCCATGTGGCGACCATATCCTTATAGTTTTCCCTGAAAGGGCCGTCTCCAACGATATAGAGACGCGCGGAGGGGAAGTTCTGGTGCACGATTTGGAATGCCTGAAAAAGATCCGGCAGTCCCTTGCGGGGATGAAGTCCCCCGACGAAAAGGATGCTGGGCGACTGCAGTGCCGCCGGCTCTTTCGAGCGGCCTTCAAACCGACAGGATCCGATAGTTCCGTTCAGAACCACGTGGAGCTTCGACACGGCAACACCACGCCGCCGCATCGATGCGCCGACAACCTCGCTGACCGCAATCACGCGTGTCCCGAGACCCATCAGCGTTGCACTTTTTTCGAACTCATTATGCACTGTCGTAATCAGGGGAATGCCTGAGAGCTTACATAGCGGATAGGCCAGCACTGCACTCGTCACCATGTGCGCGTGGACAATGTCAGGACGAAAGGCCCGGATATGACGGCGCAAGGAAAACAGACCCCTTGCCAAGTTCGGAAGCTTTCTCTTGTGGTCAACGATCACCGTTTGGATGCCATGCATGTGCAACAGGCTGTCGAAATCACCTCCCCCGCTTGCGACGCACACCTGGTGACCGAGCTTTGCCTGCGCACAGGCAAGATCGACAGCCGCATGCACATGACCGTTCAGGCGTAGAGTATGATTGAGGATTTGCAAAATGCGCATGACGCATACCCCGTCGTTGGACTTGCCTTTGGCAGGACAAGCATACCAGAACTGCCGCTTCGGTGACGAGCTAACCCTAAATGGCACTATTCACCTGCGCCACTCTCGTGTGCTGCCGATGGCAGTTTCAATGCAATTGCAGAGTGCCGATCAAGGGCACCCTTGGCGATCGATCCTTTCAGTATTAACGCGCACAGCCAATCCGTGCCTCCGGCCGCTCTTCGAAGAAAACGTGCATAGAAGACGGACGCAAGCTTTAACAGAAAGATCAAAATGCTGTGCTGTGGACAAGTATATGATCCAATGGCTTGCGCTATCGATGATAATTCCCTGATACCGCGCATCAAGATGACGAATTCCTTAGCATGTACATAGTTCATTCAAGCAAAAGTCGATACTTTTAACAGAATATTATTTCAATAAAAAACAATCGATCGTTGAATTATTTAATCAAGATACTTAATAACTCAAGAGTAAATAGAATTATGACTTGCCATATCTCAGTTGATGCTGATATCATTTCACAGGTTACGCAACCATACTAGCAGCTTTTGCTGTCTCGGTCGAAGGGACTCCTGACAGTCTCTTGTCCGTGATGTAGGTGGAACTGACCGGCGGCGAAGGGATATCCAATGCTGCGGCGAAGCCTCAACCATCTTCAGCGCCCCTTGAGCGGCATAGATTTGATCTCCACGGATGTCTTTGACACCTTGCTGCTCCGCCAGCCAAAGTCCCGGCGCTCCCTTCTGATGGCAGGCGAACGATGTTTTGCACAGCTCCTCAAGGAGTACCGCTTTTCGATCAGCGCCGAGGAGCTCTTGCGCGCTCGCTTGCTGGCTGAACGCTTTGCTTACCGTGCATTAAACACTGGTGGCGGCATCGGCGAGGTGCGGCTGACAGACGTGGTCTCTCGGCAATTAGCAATGCTCGGTCTTCCTCCTCATTTGCTTGAAAGACGATTGGCGATTGAGAACGCGATTGAGAAAGCCTCCTTGTCGGCGAACGGTCCCCTGGCCATGGCTCTGCGGCGGCATCGGGAGGATGGCATCCGAATCATCGCTGTCTCTGACACCGGTCTGCCGACCGAAAGCGTGGCTGACCTGATAAACCACTTTCATGGTCCGAACCTGATCGACAAGATCTATGCAAGCGCTGACGTCGGCGCGAGTAAAAGACATGGCGGATTGTTTTCAGCTGTCCTGGAGGCTGAAGCAGTGTCCCCATCAAGCATCTTGCATATCGGTGATGACAAGTTGGCTGACTGCTCAGTGCCGGCGAGTATGGGCATCAATACGATACACATTCCCAAGGGGTGGCTCAGGCGACATGCCTCCCAGGCAGATGGAGCGCGCACGGAGGCGTTAAGAAGGTTTCGTCGGCAACTGACTTCGCTTGGCTATCGCCCTCCTGCCCTGGGCGATGACGTCTCCTTTGGGCGCGAGGTCTTCGGACCGATCGTTGCCCAGTTCTGCCTCTATATCTGGCTTTATGCCCTTCAGGCAGATGCGCAGGGCAACGCTTCCCTGCTATTTTGTGCAAGGGGAGGGATCGGTATCCGGCAAGCGTTCGAACGTCTGCTCGACAAGCTCGGTCTCCCGCTCGAAATCAGACGCGATAATATCTTGATTTCACGCCTCATTGCCGCGCGCTCTGCACTGATAAGACGGAGCTCTGCGGTACTGGAAGAGTTGGCGCGCGAGTTTAAGACGAACAGCTTCTCCGAGGTGGCCGAGGCATTGGGCAGCCGTCACTACCAGCTTCCGGCGCCCTGGCAGGAAGACTTTGTCCCTCAGCACTTCTTCGCGATGCTCGACACGCCTTCCGGTCGAGAGGTCCTTGAAGATATCGGCAGGCAAAACGCCTTGTTCATCCGTCACCTGGAAGACATCTGCGGCTCGGCGGAGCGCATTATACTCTGCGACACCGGACTCTATGGCAGCACGCAACGGCTTGTGACGGCGGGTTTGCCTGACCGGCGCTTCGAAAGCATTCAATTCGCGCGCTGCAATTACAAAGATTTAAGCGAAGAGCACTTTTCGCATGTAACGGGATTGGTGGTCGAAGAGAACCTCTATAATCCTCTCAAGATCGAAACCGTAATTCTGAGATATTGGCAGATCATCGAGACCCTCTTCGAGCCCGCCATTCCTTCGGTCCGGCATTTGGAGGAAGCCGCCGATGGCAGTATCAACGGCAATTGTGGGGAGATCGCCTACGGCAAGCTCGATGTGGCCGCCGGTAATCCGCTTCTTTCCGGTGTCCTCCAATATGTGGATGGAGTCAGTAGCGGCGCTGACGTGATGCGCGAAGCAGATGCGGCGTGGAGACGCCTGAAGCTGGCCATTACCAATCCGAACCCATCCGACATGGTCTTGCTGGCTGCAGGCCCGCGCTCGATCGATTTCGGCCGATCCGAAAGCGTGCCTGTCCTCAATCAGTCAGAAACTTCCGACATCGTTCACAAGTTAAGATCGGTGAAGTCGCAGCTCTGGCGAGAAGGAGCGATCGCCCGCGATTTCCCGCACCTAAAATCTGCGCTACTCCCGGCGCTTGAAATGGCCCATGTCGTTAGGGGCCTCACGGCACGTTTGCACAAACGAATGGGGCGAGCGAGCACCCTATCCATCAGCCAGCTCATCCGCGCGCCGCACTGGTACTGATAGGAAGGCAGCAGATAGCGCCACAGAGCCAAAGCCTGTTACATGAGTCTCGATTAGTCTTGCGTCACTGTGTGTTTTTGTCCTGCACTCGGCCAACCCCTCATCCCTGATGTTGCTGGGACTGCTCGCGCAAGGTTGCCAGCGCAAGTTTCTCGGCCTTTGCCATCCCGAACCGGAAACGGTAACCGGCGGCTTTCAGACGATTGTTTGAAAATCTCATTCGCCAGAGAGGGTTTCTGAGCGGAAGCGTGCGGAATCGTAAGAAGTCGCGCAGCCAGTCTGCAATCCATGGAACGTTGACGGTGCGATAGCGGCGATCGCCGCTTGCGGCAAATGCCTTACGCATAAAATCGATATGCCTTGGCTCGGCGAATTCGTCCTCAGCTAGGTTGAAGACCTCGACGCCCCCGGCGCTTGCAGCTCCCTCCCATCCACGTTCCATGAACCAGATCAGCGCGTCCGAGACGTCGCCCACATAGATGTGGTGGGCATGGCGATGGGCCACTAGCATCCGTTTGACCGGGTTCCAGTCGCGTATGCCAATGATCTGCGAGACGTCGACCACGACGGCTGGTCGGAAAACAAAGTATCGGACCTTGCAGGCCACCTCTCGAAGCGCCAACTCGCCTGCAAGCTTCGTCCGCCCATATTCGCGCACATAATCAAGCGCCCAGTACTCGGACGGCACGTCACGATCATGCGTCAAGACCGGAGAATCTTCAGTAATAGCTCTGGCAAGTCCGCTTCCGTAAACCGAAACCGAGCTTGTGTAACAGAAGACGGGTATCTCCGCACGTTCGGCGGCCAGCGCCAGTGCTCGCGTCGCTTCGACATTCACACGCCCCATGCGGTCCTTTCGACCGAGCTCCGCAGCAAGATGCACGATACCATCGCAGCCCTCAACCACAGGATCGAAAGCGGTTTCCTCAAGGAAGTCGACTGTTCGCCATTCCATTGCAGGACCGTAGTCGGGGGGGACCTTATTTCCCGACGTGGTCGCTCGAACGAGATAGCCGCGCTCAAGGAGGTCGGCGACAACCACGCGGCCGATCCGCCCGGTTGCACCCGTAACAAGCACTCTCTTAGGGGCTGACGGCATGCATCACCGCCCTGCCGGGAGTGGAATTTGACTTGCGCGTCTTCAGATGGTCGGCCATCCGGACCGCCATCGCGACGATCATTTGCGTTGGATTGCAATGCCCGACCGTTGGAAAGACCGAACTTCCCGCAATGAACAATCCCGAAACACCATGGACCTCGCAATTGACGTCGACAACACCCTTGGTGGAATCGCTCGACATGCGGGTGGTACCGGTCGGATGCGCAACATCGACGAAGGCTGACGGAATCTCGGCCCCTTCACGAACCCAGTCAGCCAGGACAGGCTTAGGCAGGCCGATCGTCGGGAACTCCTCGGCGACCAGTTCCGCCATTCTTCGCATGGTGCGCGACTCTTCCGGATGGCTGCGCCAATCGATCTTCGGCAATCGCATTCCCAGTTGGTCCCGTCTGTCAGAGAGAGTGATGCGACTGTCCGGATCGGGAACCTGTTCGCACATGCAGTCCAGGGTAAGCTCATCAAGCTTGCGGGGAAAGCCGTTGCGGGCTCCGAAATAGTCCACGACCCCACGCAACATCAACGGGATGTTCTTCACAAGACTTACCGCATCCTGAGGGAAAATCGGCGCCCGACCCGCGAACCGTCTCAGCGCGTCCCATGGGTCATCCCATGCAAGAATTTCCCCAAGCCACGCGGAGCAGTTGAGCAGCGATTCCTTCCGCTGAACATCAGGGCTGAGCCTGAGACCGGCCCTGAAAAGGTGACCCTTGACATTGTAGCGTCCGAAGCGACGTTGCAGGGCTCGCGAGCCGCCTACCTTGAAGAATGCCGCCGGACCACGCAGGTGATCCATCAAATAGCGCCCCACCTGGTCATGGTCGTTGCCGAGACCGGCTGGAGTTACCGTGTCGGAGTTTAGAAGTATGCGCGCATTTTCGATGCCACCAGCGCAAAGGACGACCGTGGGTGCGGTGATCCTGTGCTTGCGTCCGTCGAGTGTTGCAAACTCGACGCCCTGCACAGAGGTTGCGGACTCCACCGGCAGGACCCGTAACACGGTTGCTCCGGTCACCAGCGTCACGTTTGGCCCGAGGCGGCTGGGCAGATGCCGACCAAAGCGCATGTACTCGAAAGGGTACGCCTCCGCGTCGTCCCTGCTGAATTGCCAGAAAAATGGCAGAAGGAGAGCAGGATCAACTTCAGAATTCGGAGGCGCGCGCTGCGCGATCTCCCAAAACCGCTCGTCACTAAAGCCACTGCCCATGGCCAGTCCGAGATGGGAAGCACTGCGATCGAGATAGGGGATTATCTGAGTCAGAGCGATTGGCCAACTTGAATAAGGTACCCATTCGCGCTCTTCAAAGTCGAAGGCGTCGAAGCCGGCGCACCGTCCGCCCCAGGTGTAAGAGCTGCCGCCGAGGACCCGATTGCGAACGGACCACTGATCACTGGCGCGGGCGCGACCAACGTTTTCGATCTCGTTGAGGGTATCGATCTCAACATTTCGTTCCGCGCCTCCGCTTTCCAGGAGAACGATTTGGCGGTTAGAGCTCGACAGCTCCCGCATAATCGTGCTGCCTGCCGGTCCCGAGCCGACCACGCATATGTCACATTGCAGGAGAGGGAGTACTTCCTCGTTCACGGACGAATGCAAATCGATGATCGCCATAGTCCTTGGCCTTCCTGAAGATGTCCCGTTTGCGGCTGTGTATCCCGGCCCGCCTATAAATGCTTCTTGCGCAGAAGTGAGACGACGACTTCTTTGAGGCGCCGGTGATGTTTGCAACGCGGGAATAATTCGCGCAGTCTGCGAATTCCAGCTCAATCCCGATCTACAGTTGACGTGATATTACCCTCGAATCCTTCCGGCCTCCAGTATAAATTCGAGCGATGCTTGCCCACCTCGTCGTTTCTGCCAAATTGTTTGTTTAAGCTGGACGCACTTATTGTAAGTTGCTATGCTGCTTTGCAATAGCAGGCTGTAGGGGAAAATTTGGAGGGCACCTCCCCGACAGCCTCCCTACAGTGGTTGAAATGGCTTTGCGGTGCGGCATCCGAGTGAGGCCGCGCAAACAACCGTCCAGATTTGGACGTCAAGATTACATTTCAAGCAATCCGGATTGCTTCCAATCGACTGTTAGATGGCAGACCCGTGACATCCGAACGTCTCGGTTTCTCGGGCTTGCTGCATTTGAATCTCCACGAGTCCAGAACTGCTTTGGTTGCCGTTGCGGAGTCTGGAGCACCGAATTGATGAGTCAATTCCTCGCGTTTGAAAGGATTTTCTCTCACTCGATGTTCGTTGATTTGGATGTTTTGCCTGATCTTTGGTGTGAGGTCTGCATCGTCGGTGCCGGACCCGTCGGCCTTGCGTTGGGCCTCTCTCTGGCCAGCAAAGGCGTGCGTACACTGATGGTGGAATCGGGGGGCGACCGACCGAGAAAGCGCAGCCGTGATGTGTCCGCGCTCGCATCATACAATGATGACCATCATCACTCATCCGAGGCGACCGTCGTCAGGGCTCTTGGTGGAACGTCGCTGCGTTGGGGCGGACGTTGCGTTGAATTTGACGACATAGACTTCGAACCTCGCGATTACGTGAGCGAGGGCGGTTGGCCCATTCCGCATTCCGCGCTTAAGCCATATTACGGCGCAGCCCGGAAAGTGCTGACAGCCGACTTCTCTGAGAACTTTCAGAGCGGTGAGAATCTTGTCTTCGCACGGTCGCGGGAAAGCTGGGCACGCATCCGCAATGTCGCGAGAGCCAACTATCACGCTCTACGCGACAACCGTTCATTGATGATCTGCAAGAATTGCACAGCAACTCAGATGCACGTCGATGCGGACTCCGCCAGACTGATGGCTCTCACGTGCGTTGCCAGGCGCAAGGCGCGGCTGATAACGGCGCCTTTTTTTGTTTTTGCCGGCGGAGGACGGGAGAACACGCGGCTCCTGCTTGAATTGCAGCTGCAAAAGGCGCGCCTTTTTGGTGGCGCTGGCGGTCCTCTTGGCCGCTTTTACATGGGCCACCTTGCCGGTGAGATTGCGTCGATTTCCTTTGCGCGGACATCCAACGCAGCGCCGTTTCTGTTCAGAGTTTCACAGACCAAAACTGTCATTCGGGACCGGCTTCAGCCAACAGCCGGAATCCAGCGAGAGCACGGGCTCCTGAACATAACGCTCGGGCCGGATAGCCTACGTCCGGATGAGGTCATCGGGGGCAACGGCGCAGCCTCGCTTTTTCTCGTGGCGCGCCACATAGCGCGGCGCGCACGAGATCCAGTCTTTCGCAATTCTATTTCGGTTCGTGAAGCGTTCAACGCACACCTGAGAAACATCCTGGCGCATCCGATGCAGGCTGCTTACGGCAGTTCGCGGCTGCTCGCTGGCAAACTCTTAACTCCCGAACGCTACCCTCAGTTTTCGATTCCAAGCCCGACCAACACCTACCTTCTGCGCTATCATGCCGAGCAGACCCCATTATGGGAAAGTCGCATCAAGCTTAGCAACCAGAAGGACGCGAATGGCTGCCATCGGCTCGACGTCGATTTTCGATACTCGCACAATGATTTCCACTCAGTCGTAAAGGCGCATTATCTGTTGTCGGAGTGGCTCGGCCGAAATAGCATCGGGCATTTGACGTTTCTCAAGCCTGCCGACGCCCTGGAGGAGTGGGTTGGTTCACAAGCAATCGACGGCTATCACCAACTCGGTCTCACGCGCATGTCCCGGTCCAGGCAAACAGGGATTGTCGATGGCGATTGCCAGGTCCACGACATTCCCAACCTTTTTATCGCCGGAAGCTCGGTCTTTCCAACATCCAGCCAAGCCAATCCGACGCTGGCGGCGGTAGCGATGTCGTTGAGGTTGGCCGACCATCTGGCGTCTAGGGTTAGTGTTCAGCGGCGCCATGTCGAGCTAGGTGTAAATCGGGATTGAGCTGATGGCGCCTGTCCGATCCGGTTGGCTGGATCGTCGGAGTGTCCGGCAATAGCAAGGAAATTGGTGCCGTAAGGTCGCAATTATGGCGGGGGGCAGAAATCACATGTAATCTTCTCGTGCTCAGACGCGAGCTGCGAGGATAGGGCTCGAACAATAGTGCTTACGTTGGCAACGCTCAAAGGGGCCATTTGGCTTGTGTTATCCCGCTTTGTCAGCAGGATAATAGATCTTGTTACCTTGCTCATTCTCGCACAGCTTCTGACACCAGCCGACTTCGGTACGGCGGCCCTCGGGACAGCTTTTGTCGTCGTCGTGGATACTGTGCTCGAAGTGCCGATCGCGCAGGCGCTTGTGCGGCTCAAATCCATTGATCGAAGTCATCTGGATACCGGCTTCACCCTGAGCGTTATTAGAAGTGTGGTGATGGCCCTGGTTGTGCTGGTCGCCGCCTGGCCCTATTCCGCCATCAATAACGATCCAACGCTTGTCCCGCTGGTTGCGGTGCTGGCGCTCGGCCCCCTCGCAAGAGGCTTTGCCAGCCCTGCCATGGTACACTTTGCTCGCCAGCTGAGTTTTAGGCAGACCTTCCTGATGGAAACGGTAGGCAAGGCCTGTGCGTGTGCTTCTGCCACGGTCACCGTCCTTTTGGGAGGAGGATATTGGGCGATCGCCGCCAATTTTGTCGCAGCCTCGGTGGCGGCCAGCTTGTTGTCCTACGCAATTGCGCCGTACCGTCCGTCCCTGACGCTGAGCCGTCTTGCCGATTTTGCCGGCTTCATCGGCTGGTTCAGCTTAGCCCAGCTAATCTCCGCGCTGAACTGGCAGTCAGATCGCTTCCTTATTGGAGCCGCTGCCGACAAGGCGACGCTTGGCCGCTATGCTGTGGCGAGCGATTTGGCGGTCTTGCCGACACAAACCATTATCGGGCCGGCCTTGCAGCCGGTAATGGCTGCATTTGCGCTGATCAGCTCCGATCCAGAGAGGGTCAGGCTCGCCTTCCTCAAGGCTGTGCGCTTTGCCATGCTTGTTTCCGTGCCTGTCGCTCTTGGAATTTCACTGACGGCTGACCTTGCGACCGATCTCCTTCTGGGCCCACAGTGGAAGGACGCGGCTCCGTTCCTAAGCCTCCTTGCACTGGTTGTGATCCCGATACCCTATTTCCAGACTGTATATTCCGTCAGCCTTGCGCTTGATCGCCCGGACATGATTTTCAGGCTCAACGCGATCGACCTCTGCATTCGGGTCGTGTTGATATCGGTCGGGTTCTATTTGTACGCCGCCGAGGGCTTGGCCATCGCCAAAATCGTGCTTTCCTGCATAATGTTCGCCTGGTATCTGGCCAAGGCAAAGGAGCTACTGGGCCTTGGAATCCTTGTTCAGCTACGGAACATCTGGAAAGTCGCCCTCGCCGCTGCGGCGATGGCGATTGTTGTTGTCGTGCTGCGCAGGGCGATATTCGCCTGGGGCTGGAACGATATCGGCGAGCTCGCTTTAGTCGCGACTACGGGAGCAGCAGTCTATGTCGCAGTGCTCTTTGCGCTTGGCCTAAAGCTGGTAATCGGCCACGGGCGACTTGAACTGGCGGACGATCGTTGACGGGAAACGCGGTTCACCGCTTCCAGGTTGAAGCGCTAAGCAGGGAAGACGGCATCCTGCTCTGCGCGGAGCTTGTCGATGAGCCGCCCGGGCGGACGCTCCACATCGTCATAGGTCAGCACCGTGTCCTTCGGCACATCGCGACGCAGGCGGCAATCCTCGGCCAGCCCGATTGGCAATAGCTTCTCGGCGCGTGAAACGGCATAAGTTTCGCATTGCCCATACGTGCAATAGCCACCCAATCTGTCGATAATGTCGCCGGCCTTTAGATCCCTCTTGGCGGTCGTGATCACCTCAACCCTGGGCCCTGCAAGCGGTTGAATCACAGGGTCCCGCAGAAGGACAGCGCGGGCGATGGAGATCGGCACCTCGAAATGGCATAGGTGATAGGGAGTGTAGAAGCTGTAGAGCGGCCCCTCCCCGAGCTTGTAGAGATTGAGGAAATGTCTCTGCTTCGGATCGTCATGGGTAGCGAACACGAAGATCCCGGGACCAGGGCGCGTGCCGATCACGTAGTCCACTATCCCGCCGAGCTCCCGCAGCATTTCGAGGTCATAGCGGGTCACGACTTCATCCACATGGCCCGCATGCTCATAGCCCAGCATGCCGCGCTTTGCCACAGTCATGCCCGTCGCATTCGCCACGAGCGCCTGTTCAAAGCTGATCTTGGTGCCATCGGCAAAATTCGTCACCATATAGGGATTCTGTCCCCAGCGTCTGGCAAATTCCGCCTGGGTGGCGGGCGTGCGGTAGTGATCCTGAAGTCCCTTGATATTGCCACAGACAAGTGGGGTCAGACCGAGCTGCCTGACGAAGCGATAGAGATTCATCTCCGCGCCCGGCTGGTCGCCATCGCTTCCGGTCAACAACACACCTGCCTTGTCAGCATGGCGCTTGAGGATAGGGCCGATCGTCCCGTCGAGCTCGGCATTCATGGAGACGAACGTCCTGCCGTTCTGGATCGCGCTCATCGTCAGGCGCGCACCGAATTCCATCGCGCCGGTTGCGTCGACCAGGCAATCGATCAATTCGCAGCCGGTCAGCAGCTCGGCATCCTCGGCGATCGCCGCATGCCCCGCGGTGATCGCCGTTTCGAGCGCGCGTGGGTTCGTGACCGTTTCGATTTTCTCGATCCCCGCCTCCCGAAAGGCGCGTTCGGCATTGGCGAGCGTCCGGTTGGCAATTGCAACAAGCCTCATGCCCGGAGTCGAATTGACGATCTGGTTCGTGATGCCGCGCGCTAAGACGCCGGCCCCAAGCATTCCAACGCGAATGGTGACGCCCTCGTTCTCTCTTTTCTTAAGCAGATTATCGACAATGATCATTGTGCAACTCTCCGATTTCCGCCTTCGATACCCCGGGATATGCCCGGGCGATGCCATTCCGGTAAGGCCTGCCCCGCCGCTGCGCGCTATGGAAGATCGCGAAGCCGCTCCGTGTCGGGTGCGTTTGGATCGAAACGCGGCCAACGCTGATCCTTTTCGGACACTTGCATCCGCTCGACGGGCCATTCGATGTCGAACCACGGATCGTCATAACGAATGCCGCGCTCGTTTTCCGGTGAGTAGAAGGCACTGACCATATAGAGCGCCTCGGCACCGTCCGTGAGCGTCACGAAGCCATGCGCGCAGCCCCGCGGCACATACATCGTCAGCCGGTTCTCGGCCGAAAGCTCCGCCCCAAACCACTGTCCGAAGGTCGGTGACTGCGGGCGCACATCGGCGATGACGTCATAAAGCGCGCCCTGGATGCATCGCACAACCTTTGCCTCGGTGGCCGGAGGCAATTGATAGTGCAAACCCCGCAGCGTACCACGCTTGACAGAGAAAGGGTTGTTCACCTGCACGAAATTCGTGACGAGGCCGGCAGCCTCGAATTCCCTCTGGCAATATGCCCGCGCGAAAAACCCGCGATCATCTGCGCGTCTCTCGAGCTCGATGAGGTGCGCTCCGGCAAGCGGGGTTTCATGAAAGATCATGCGACCCTCTCGTTCGGCTGCTCTGTCCTGCTGCGCCATCTCAGATCTTCTGTCAGCGCCTGGCTGGACAGGTTCTGCATCAGGGTCTTCAGGCGGATGAAATGGGAATTGCGGAAGTCCGGGTCGTTGAAGCCCATCGCGTTCAGACCGGATATCAAGCCCTGAATTGACCTATCCAGTGTTTCGCGCGGGGCATGCTGCGGCGCCAGCCGCTTGAACATACTGAAATCCACGCGGTAGGATCGCCGGTCCGGCTGCGCATCCCGGTTGATGGAGACATTGATCCCGCCAAGTGATTTGGCAACCGCATGGGCAAGTTCCGCCATTTGGAAGTTCCAGTCGTCGGATCCAGCATTGATGGTCAGGACCTCGCCATTCTCGTCCGCGTCGCGAACGAGTGCCCATTCGATGGCCCGTGCCATGTCCTTCACATGGATCAGCGGCCGCCAGGGGGTTCCAGCGCTCAACACCGCGATCCCGCCGGTGGTAAGGGCGCTTGCCACGAAATCGTTCAGAACGAGGTCGAGGCGCAGGCGGTCCGACCAGCCGCAGGCGGTGGCGAAACGCAGGTTGGTGACCACCAGGCGGCTGTCCGTCATCTGCGCGAGAGCCTCCTCTGTCGCAATCTTCGAGCGCGCATAGGCCGTGAGCGGGTTAATCGGATCGCGTTCGCAGCGCGGGCGAGGGTCATCGTCCACGCCGTAAACACTGCAGCTCGAGGCGTAGACGAATCGCTTCACCCCCGCCCCGGCGGCCAGCTCGGCGAGTCGCACGCTTGCCCTGAAGTTAATGGCTTCCGTGATACGCTCGAAGCGGTTCCCCATCGGATCGTTCGACACGGCGGCGAGGTGTACGATCCCATCGATCCCCTCCAGATCCCCAAGCGTCAGATCGCGAACATCCTTGAACCATTGCTCGTCAAGACTAACCTCGGGCAGGCGATGACCTGTTGTCAGGCAATGCGCGAACCAGCCGCTGTCGACACCGATCAAGCGCGCATCGGGAAAAACGTTACGCAGGTGCGCCGTTACGACCGGGCCCACATAGCCCATGTTTCCAGTTATCAGAATATTCATGGAAACCTCTCAGGATCTGTTCCAACTATCGCAGTCTCGACATGATGTTTTTCTCGATTGTTCGGGCGGCTTTGCGAAAAGCTACCAGATCTTCCAGGGGGCTTGGCCACTGGCCCAAAGGCTCTCAAGGATATGGCGATCGCGCAGCGTATCCATCGGCTGCCAGAAGCCATCGTGGTGGTAAGCGGTGAGCTGGCCTTCCCGGGCAAGCCGTTCCAGCGGTTCACGCTCCCAGACGGTCAGGTCCCCTTCGATATAGTCATCGACCTTGGGGCTCATGACGAAAAACCCACCGTTGATCCGACCCTCATCGGCCGGCTTTTCGCGGAAGGTCAGGACGCGCGCTCCGTCCGTCCGCAGGTTGCCGAAACGCCCCGGCGGCTGGGTTGCGCACAACGTGACCAGACGACCCTCCCGCTTGTGAAGGGCTATCGTCTCCGTGATGTCGATATTCGACAGACCGTCACCATAAGTCAGGCAGAAGACTTCCTCTTCCGCCACATAGGGGAGAATACGTTTGATGCGCCCGCCGGTCTCGCTCTTGTCCCCAGTGTCGATGAGCGTGACAAGCCAGGGTTCCGCCCGCCGCCCGTGGATTTCATATGTATTGTTCCTGAGATCAAAGGACACATCGGAGGAATGCATGAAATAGTTGAAAAAATAGTCTTTAATTACATGGCCCTTGTAGCCTAGGCAAACTATGAAATCATTTATGCCATGGGCGCTGTATATCTTCATGATATGCCAGAGGATCGGCTTTCCGCCGATCTCGACCATGGGCTTGGGTCGGGTCGAGGTCTCCTCGGACAATCTCGTCCCCAATCCCCCCGCAAGAAACACTGCTTTCATCGCCAATCACCTGAGGGGCTGTTCTCTAAGTCCAGAGACGTGCTGAATTCGAAGTTGATGGCCTTTAAAAATTAGCAAGTTCTACTTTAGATTACTCAAATTAGTTTTGCTTCGCAACAACTATCGCTGCATGCAAATTGCTTCCTCTCCAGATTCTTCATGCTTCCAGACTGACCTTTGTTCTTCAGGATTAACCCTACTTGTTCTTTAGGATTAATCTCCGTCTCGCGGTGCCCCAATGGCCGGCAAAGCGGGAAGCCTCGCCTCCTCTCGGATACCTGTCTCGCCAAGATCCGCTCGGTCGGGGAAATTAGAGCGAGACGCCGAAAAGTATGCGCGCTTTCCGGGCGACATCCCCTCCAACTTTTTTTCAGAGATTGATTTAGTTTTCTGATTGATTCGACCTGAAATCGTCCCAGCTCCAGGGAGACCGTCGCCAGGATTCGTCAGAATATGTCAGGTTGCGATGCTTTGCTCCTGGCTAGCCGGTATTGGAACGCCTCGTGCCGGGAAGTGTCGCGTCGGAAGGAGCCATGTCGCGGGCCGATGGAATCGGCGGCGCACCCAAACCGAGCTCCGCCATGGCGGATCCCGCAACGGCGCGCAACTGCTCAGGACGGTAGCGCAGCCGGGTGAAGGCCCGCATCAGCAGACCGCAACCCATACGATAGGCAAGATAGGGGGTCCTAGAGCGTCCTGCGACAGAGAAGAGCCCGATTGCATTCCGGATCCGCGCCCAGAAAGGACCGACCCGCCGGCCATCGGCCAGGTACCCGCCGTAAACCTGCATCCCGGGCGGCAGGTTGTCGAAACTCGCCCGCACCCTGCGCACCTCCTCACTCGGATCGACCTTGGCCGCTGCAAGCGTATTGTAGATCGGACCTGTATAGAGCGGCCGGGTATGGGTCATCGGCACCTCGTCCACGATCGCGGCGCGAAAGGCGGGATCCTTCATCAACAAGGCCCAGACAAGGTCGGTTCCCCAGCCGGAGTAATGCCGCTCGAAGATCGGAAGAATGCTGCGTAGATAGGACGACTTGATGCAGCAGGCCATCGATTCGAGGAAGGTGCTGTAGCGCAGGCGGAAGCCCGGCATACGCAAGATTATGGGATAGGAGAAATAGCTCTCCAACGTCATCGCCGGCTGAGCCATGGTAAGATCATATTGCACAGCGATCTCGAACAATCGATTGATATCGGCAGCCTTCAACAGCAAGTCATCGTCCGGCAGCATGATATATTCATAGCGATCGAAAAGTTCCGGGCGGGCCCTGAAGTGACGGACGATGCTGTCCCATTTGGTGCCATAGTCGAATACGGTGGGCAGATCGCCGTCCTGGAACAGGCTCTCGTCTTTGCCGTAGGAGTTCAGCTGCAGATCCCACGTCCGTAAGACCGAGCTATCCGTGAGCCACCCCTTGTGCAACGATTTGTCCCCGACGCGGGCGAGGACGAGAAAGCGTCTGTTTTCAAGGTGCTCTTGTTCTTTTTTCTGCTCCAATGATTCCAACATTTGATCCTTCCATTGTTTGGCCTGGCTCGGATAAGCGTCGAATGCTGCGATATTTCTATCTGTGGGCAGTGCTATTTCCCTTCACGGCGTTGCGGGACACTTTCTTGGAGAGAATAACGCCTGCAAGAGACCAATCGTCGACCGGTTGCCAGCTTCCAGACGATAGGACAGTGCAGCGCGTGCTCGCTCGTTTGGAAGCAAGGCAGTTAAGATCAGGAACACCGTTATCACGGCTTTTGTACTCAACGGGCAGTATGCTGCGATCCAAAGGCGCTTGAGCAACCGCGACAGATTTGCCGCCGATATGCGTCGCCCCTCGGCAATCGCAAGATAGAAATGGTGTTCGAGATAGAAATACGTGTCTTCGGGGGAGACAAGGCCCTGCGCCTGGCCGCGCCGCGACAGAATTCGGCGCAAGTGGTTCGCACGGTCCACGAAACGGCTGAGATCGCGCTTCAGCAACTGAGGATCCAGCGGCGACCCGAAACTTGAATCATTGCTGTCGTGAACACGATAAAGCCCCAAGGGTTGGGAAAGACTGACAACCTCACCCATGAATGGGGCAGCAAACAGGATGACGCCATCGACCGCGCGGTCGTAATGCGCTTCCTCGAGAAGATAGCAGATGTCGCGCCTGAAGACGTTTCCGGATGTTGGCGGCGTCGTGTAGACACTCTCCCGCAATATCTCGTCCACAAGCTGACGACCGCGAAAATCCCGTAGTGATGGAACCGGATCGCCAATGACATTCCCGTCGCTGTCAATACGCATCAAGGGAAACTGCAGCTTTGCGACGTCGTGGTCCAGCTTCGATAGGATCGTGGCGAGGGAACCCGGCAGGAGTTCGTCATCTGCATCGAGAAACATCACGAACGGCGCGCGTGTTTTTTTGAGACCGTAAAGACACGCTTTGCGTTGCCCGCCGTTTTCAGTCTGGTAGGCCGCCGCACCCGAATTTCGAATAACATCCCAAGACGAATCCGTCGAGCCGTCGTCGATAACCACGAGCTCGCAATCGTCGCGGCCCTGAGAGGCGACGCTGTCGATCGCACGTCCGACATAGTCCTTGTAGTTCCAGCAGGTGATGATGACGGCAAGTCTCGGGTCCGACATGCTACATCGACCTTACGTTGGTTGTTTAGTCTTCAAAGCTGCGCCGGTCGTTAGGGCAGCGGCCGGTCTGCTTCGTTTTCGGCGGGTCACGTCCGCGCCTTATTGATCACGGTGCCGATGACATGAGCGCTGGCACGCCCCAGACGTTCCAGCATTTCCTTGACCTCGTCCGTCGTCGTCCGTCCTGCCGTTGCAACGACCACCACCGCATCGGCGTACATTGCAAGCGCGAGCGCATCCATTGAGCTGTCGAGGTCAGGTAGATCTAGGACCACATCGCCGTTTTCCCGCGCGGCAGACAGTATTCGCAAGACATGGGGATGATGGAAATCGGCAACGAGATTGATATAGGGGTTCTTCGAACGGATCGGCAGAACGGCGATGCCGTCCAGTGTTTGAAAGGCGAGTTGGTCGGGATGCGAGCCGAACACCGCCGCGTCTGCCAGAGAGCCCGCGGGATCGGCGAGTGTATCATCAACATCATGGCTGTTGATCGACGGTGCCTTGAAGAGTGTCACATACCGGCCGCTGCTGCGGATCAGCTGTGCCAGGCTGGAAGAGAGTGCCGAAACCTCGTCGCGGCTTCTTGAGCCCACGAGCGCAATGACAAGGCTTTGCTTGTTGCGTTGCGACGCGCAGGCGATATCGATAGCCGTTCTCATGTCACGAATAGCGACCGCATATTTGTCGGGCTGATTGTCCGTCTGCCACTCAATACCCTCCCATTTGCCTTTGTCTGGAACGCACGCCAGACATGCAACCCCCGTGTCCTGCATCAATTCTTTCGCGCCTCGGACCCTGCGGTCAAAAACGAGACCGAACGCAATGGTGGAAATGCCGCAAAACAGCCCAAGAAGGCCGCCCAAGGCGGTAATCAGGGACGAGCGCGGACCGGAAGGCCCCAGGGGCGGTAGGGCGGCGCCAATGACGCGGACTTCGGAATCGGGCGTCGGGATCGCCGGCAGCAAGCCTTGTCTCATGGCTTCTTTTGCAGCATCGACCTGCGCGTTCAACGCATCGAGGCGACCTTGCAACGCATCCGTTCCCGTCCGCGTCAGTTGCTCCTTGGAGGCCACTGATTGGAGAATATAACCAGAGACAATCGCATTGGCGATGCGCGCGGGCAATTCCGGATTAAAGGAGGTATAGTCGATTTCGATAACATATGACTGGCCCACCCTTCGTGCGTAGACCTTGTCAATGAATGCTGAAAATGCTGCCTGATGAGCATCATTTTCAAATTCGGCGCTGGTTTCACCCCCATTCGTTGCGGCTCGGGCACCTTTGGCGAATTCCCTGGTATCAACTCCCATCAGCGATCGGACGAAACTTCGAGCGCCCGTGAGGAGAACGTCGACCGGGCCAGGGGGCTGCGGTTTGAATTCCGGATTATCCGCCAAATTCAGGCTTTGGAAAACCGCAGAGAGCAGGCGCTCCGAGCGTATAATCTGCAACTCGCTGTCTGCCCTGTTCGAGTCCAGGAATTGCTGCGCGACCGCATTCTGACTGGGGGCCTGCCGCGACTCCAGCAACAGCGTTGCGGTGGCGTTATAGGTACGCGGCAGGGATTGGGCGTAAAAGGCAGCCAAAACCATGCCGGCAGCCGTGCAGAAGATAAGTCTGGTCTTGTGCCGCCAGGCAAGCACGCTCATCGAGCGCAAGAGAGCAATTGGCCCGTCGCTGACATTTTCCGTTGAAGCGCCGCCCACGGGCCATATCCGTAAAGCGCGCTCGATAGGCCATGGATCGTTAGACATCCCCCTGCACCTACTCGATTGGCTGTCCGATGACGTTGAAGATCGGGATCGCAGCAGCGCGCTCAGGTTCCACACGGCCTCGCAGCAGATCACCAATCGCGATTAAATTTCCCTTGAATCGGCCGCGTCTGTCGATAAAAGGCTCGGGCCACGCAGACAGAGCTAAGTTGCTGGCCATGTTGCAAAAGATATGATCTGCGACTTTTCTACCTGTCATCGTACCTTTGCCCAACATGTAGATCGGATTGACGATTTGGGAATAACCCAGGCGCTCGCCGCTCACTCGGCCGCCCTTGACACCCATATGGACCCCAAAGGCTTCCGCGCACTTGACGAGCCGTCCGCCGCGCTTGGAAAGCGCCGCGCCAAAGTCCCGATCCTCAAGCCAACCGTAGAGAACCAGCCGCTCATCGAAACGAGTTTCGCCGATCGCCGCGACGCGAAAGGCCATGTTGCAGCCATAGGGACTGTATGGCTCCGTCCAGCAGCGGCTGTTGCCGCGCGGAGCCGAACTCAATCTCGCAAGCGCCTCCTCGAATTCAATTCCTGGACCCTTGATGCCATCTGCAATCACGCTTCCGGTCAGCCCCACAACCTGGCTCTCGTCACGGAAGGCCTCGATCGCTACGGCCAGCCAGTTTTTGTCCGCAACGAAGTCATCATCAAAAAATGCGACGATCTCCGTGCCGGGCGGCAACCGTGCCAGGGCGGCATTGCGCTGCGCGGCCAGCCCTGGCCGGCTCCTGACCACCATCACCTCCGGCTTTCCGGCAAGAGCGCCGGCGTCCGTGGTCTCCACGCAGGAAACAATTACCGCATCGGGCTTGGCGGTTTGCGTGGCGAGCAGATGGTTCACCGTCGCACCAACGATTTCCGGCCGCCCCCGTGTGGCGATAACCACCGCCGTGCGAAGAGGGGCAGGCCGGCTTGTTACACAGCGAGCCGTTTGCCTCGTTGGCTGCTCAAGCAGATCCAGATAGCCGCTTGCGGTCTGTGACCAGGAAAAGCGACGAACCTGTTCGAGCCCCCGTCCCGCAAGCTCGCTTGAAAGCTGGCTGGACTCCTTGATGTTGCGGATGTGCGCTATCCATTCCGCCGGATCAAAGGGGGAGGCCAGCAGTGCTGCGTCGCCGCACACCTCAGGCATGCTGGCGCATCGCGCGGCGACGACCGGGCAGCCTAGCGCCATTGCCTCGATGATAGGAAGGCCAAAGCCCTCTGCCAGCGAAGGAAAAGCCAGGCACAAAGCCCTCTGCAGCAGATAGGCGAGATCGTCATCCGAGACTCGCCCTGTGAAGTGAACATTCGATCTCTGCTGCAGTGCCGTCGAAAGATAGATCCCGGCACTGCCGCCGGCGATAACAACGTCAATTCCCAAGGCGTCCAAGGCATCGGCAGCTTTAACAAGGAGACCGAGGTTCTTATGTCGTGCGCGAGAGCCGAGCGCTAGGATATATTGCCGGTTTCTCGGCAAAATCACTTCCTCGACGAGCTTCTTTGCAATCTGTGCACGCGACGGCTTCCAGCCAAGCGCATGTTCATGACCATTTGGCAACACCACGATATCGTCGATGTGAATTGGCAGGTATCGTGCGAGCTGGCGTGCAGCGGCGTGAGAGACAGTCGCGATGCGTGCGCACCGGCGCGCCAACAATGGCTGCAGGCATCGGTAAACCGTACGGAACGCCCGACTATAGCTTTCCGGGGTTGAATAGATATGCGTATCGTGAATGCAGACGATTTGATCTGCCTTGAGAGCAGGCGCCGTATTGCAGAGGTTTAAGAGGCGTCCGCTCCACCGGACAGGCAGGTCAATTTGCTCCCAAATATGACCCGATAAATGCCCTGACTTGACGAGCGGCAATCGGCGAAATCCCGGATCCTGCACCCGTTTTGGCGCCAAGATCGGTATTTCCTTGTCATCCGCAAGAATGGCATCGAGAGCCTGGAGCACGTTGAAAGCATAACGTTGCACACCGGTTTCATTGTGCGAAAGAAAGCGGCCATTGACTGCAACATCTTTGGTGGAACTCATACCGCAACTCCGTGATAGCCGAGTGTCGCCGAGAGTTCCATCTGTCCTTTGATCGTGCAGAGCTCGGTATCGCCGACGGCGGTGCGGCGCCCATTTCCGACGTGACCGGACCGGAGTATGTGGGGAAGACGTGATTCCAACGGATAAATCCTGGCTTCGTATACCCGAGTTCATATGAGACGAGATCCTCGACCTGGCGCCCATGGACGCCAACCCAGTCGAGATAGTCGCCCGCGAAGGGTCAATAGCTGCCACGAGCGCGCAACACGGCCGGAATTGTTTTGGCCATGATCACGATGTCACCTCCAAACGAGCGCTCTGCAACGTACCTCGCATCGAGTTCGACACGTTTGCTATAACTGGTATCGCTCCGTCCGCTCACCTGCCAAGGACCGGTAAGGCCAGGACGAACCTTGATATAATCTGCAAAGTGGTTGCCGTAGAGCTCCACCTCGGCTGCAGCAATAGGGCGAGGTCCGACCAAGCTCATCTGGCCGAGGATGACGTTCAAGAGTTGCGGCACCTCATCAATACTGCTTCTGCGCAACACGGCGCCCATCGGGGTGACGCGGGGATCGTTCTTAAGCTTGCGGGTGGCTGCCCACTCTGTTCTTTCTTGCCCATTGGCTGAAAGATATCGGGTCAGCACTTCGTCAGCGTTAGGAACCATTGTTCGAAACTTGTAGCAGGAGAACAGAACTCCGTTTTTGCCGATCCGCCGGTGCGCGATGAAAATCGGACGCCCCTGGACCAACAGCAGAAGCACAATGACCATCACGATCATTGGCAGCACAGCGATAAGAGCGATCGTCGCTACGATCGTATCGAGGCCGAACTTTAAGCAATCTGATAGGAACCGGGAGCTTTCCTCGCTCACAACCGCTCGTCGGTTTTGCCCTCCCCGGAGCGGCGGCGTCCCGCCTATCTTGTCGACATCCTGGCTGACATTGATGTCTCTCATCTTCATACTCCTCGCTTAATCCGAAAGTATTATATACTGGCCAGAAGTAGTATGTATGGCAGACTGCAGCCCCAACTGTAATTTAGACTAACAATTAGCAAATTGTTTGACAATAGATTTGTTGCACTGCATAATTAACGGATGTCATCATCCACATGGCTGTCGTGCTTGTCCTTATATACTAAGCCGATAATTCGTTGTGATAGCTGGCATATTTCTTCCTAAGATCAACCCAAAAACGCAATACCATGGGCAAAGGAAGTATAATCTTCAGTAACATTCATGGTGTTATCGCGGCTTGGAGGGATCCATGCGGGTAGCAATCGTTCACTACTGGCTGGTAGGCATGCGCGGCGGTGAAAAAGTTCTTGAAGCTCTTTGTAATATTTACCCGAGCGCTGATATTTATACGCATGTCTATGATTTGTCCGCAGTATCGGAACCCATTAAGTTTCATAGGGTTAGCACAACATTCATTGATCGCCTGCCATTCGCAAAGAGAATGTATAAAAAGTATCTTCCACTGATGCCGATGGCTCTGGAGCAGATCGATCTGACGGACTATGACCTTGTAATCAGTAGCGAATCTGGTCCTGCGAAAGGAATTATACCTGCCGCGTCCGCCGTCCACATCTGTTATTGCCACTCTCCGATGCGCTACATATGGAACATGTACAACAGGTATTACGGCGACTCCGGCACTATGACGAAGCTGATGATGCCGCCGCTGGCGCACTACCTCAGGGCCTGGGATGTCGGAACGGCCAACAGAGTGGACAATTTTGTCGCGAACTCGGCTACCGTCGCTCGTCGTATCAAATGCTATTATCGCCGGGAATCGGAAGTAATCCATCCGCCAGTCGACACGGAGGGATTTCGCCCTGCCCCTCCCAATGAGGTAGGAGACTACTATTTGATGGTCGGCGAATTGGTGAGCTACAAACGGCCCGATCTTGCCGTCGAGGCCTTTAACCGATTGAAGACCAGGCTCATTGTCATCGGTGGCGGTGAAATGCTGCAGCGGCTCCGCAAAATGGCAGGGCCGACTGTGACGGTCATGGGATCTCAGCCATTCGAGGTCCTGAAGCACCACTATGCGCATTGCAAAGCATTGGTGTTTCCGGGCGAAGAGGACTTCGGAATCGTGCCGGTCGAAGCCATGGCGAGTGGCCGCCCGGTTATTGCATTTGGACGCGGCGGAGCCACCGAGACCGTTGTGGCAGACAAGACGGGAACCTTCTTTGCCACCCAGACCGTTGAAGCGTTGATCGATGCGGTCGAGCGCCTCGAAAAAATGGATCTCAATCCGGCCGATTCCGTATCCCGGGCATCCGAGTTTAGGAGCGAGGTTTTCGCCGAGAAGTTCCAGTCTTTTGTCAGCAGGTCGATGCCTCAGCAGCCATCTCGACCTGCCTTTGGCGTTTTCGAGCAAGGCTATCGTGCTGCAGTCGGCTGATTTGGAGTGAACCGCATATGCGATCTGATGCTTCAAGATGTGTGAAAGCTATGCCGGCGAGGGCCACGACCGCAGTTTGGCACAGCTTTTTTTCAGCGTGCAGGTGTTTGCAAATCGCTGCACTCACGACCCTCACACTAGTTGCTTCCGGTGCGATGGCCGAGGACTACGTCTTAGGTCCGCAGGATACACTGAAAATCCGCGTCTTCGAATGGCGCCCAAGCTCGGGGACTGCGTACGAGTGGGTGCCTCTGACGGGAGAGTTTGCAATATCGCCGGCTGGCAATTTGTCGCTTCCTATCATTGGCGCGTTACCAGCTGCGGGCAGGACACTGGAGCAGGTTGCGGACGCCATAGGAGAAAGCCTGCAGCGGCAGATTGGGCTACAAAAACGCCCGAATGCCTCAGTCGAGGTGTCGGAATACCGACCCTTTTTCGTTACGGGCATGGTGACCAATCCCGGAAAGTATAGCTACAGCCCAGGTCTCACCGTCGTTCAGGCATTGAGTATGGCAGGAGGATTTGGCTCAAGGGACCCCGACATCATGGGTCTTCAGCGCGATGCGGTGGCCGCTGAGGGTGATCTGCGTACGTTGGAAATTGAGCGTTTGGGCCTGTTGGCTCGCCAGTCCCGTGTCGATGCAGTCTTGAAAAATGAGACTAAGGTCACCTTTCCACCGGAGCTCACGTCTCGGGCGGAAGAGCCGGCAATTGCTCGAATGATCGAGGAAGAGCAAGCACTGTTTGATACTCGTCAGCGCGCGCTGAATAGCGAAATCAGCGCACTGAGTCGGGCAAAGGTTCTCGCCGAGAACCAAATCGAAACGCTGAAGTCGAAAGGATCGACGCTTGCCAAGCAGCTTGAACTGGCCAACAAAGATCTGGAATCTGTCAACAAGCTGATTTCACAAGGACTGACGATTTCCGCCAGACAGCTTGGCGCCAATCAGAATCTTGCAGACTTGGAGAGCCGGAGTCTTGACGTGTCGCTGGCGATGGTAACGACGCAGCAGGACCTGGCAAAGTTGGATCAAGACACCACAAATGCGATTGACCGTTATCGTACGACCACGCTTACGGAAGCGGCAGACTTGCGCGATCAACTAGCGGCGAATCTGGAGAAGACGCGGACAGCGCGAGCGCTGCTCAGGAACATTGAGATTCGCGCTCCCGCACTCGTCGCTATGGCAACGGAGCCAGCATTCGTCACCAAAATTGATCGAGTCGTCGATGGCACTATGCAGACGATGCCGGTTGCTGACAATGACCCGGTTGCGCCAGGCGACGTCATTCGAGTGGAGAAGTTGCGGGATGCGTCCTCTCCCTCATTGACCTCGGCCAACAACCTCGGCGGACCTTAGCGTCATCTCTCGCTTTACTTCAAGATTGCCCGAGGAGCTCTTGAAGGGAGGCGATTTCGACTTGCACGAAGACAATTATTGCGTGATAACTAATCTACTGTGATAGCGCAGTCAGTTGATTGGAGTTAAATAATTTTGATGGCTTGGACCGTCGCTATTTCATTCGCAGTCGGCGCTCTGTGCGGGCTGAGGGTACCCGTTTTAATCTTTACCCTGTTGGTACTCTTAGTGATGAGCGTCTTTGCTGCCGCGAGCATAAGCACAGGGCATCCAGTGCTGACGACGGCGATGTGGGCCTTTTTCTACGGGGCCGTTCTCGAAGCTGGTTACGCTGTGGTGCATGGGCTGCTTTACCTCTTCTATGTCAAAGCCCGCGCCAAGGACAGAGAACCAGGAAACTTAAAGATCAGATCCAAGTTTCCCGCAGACTGATGGGAGCCTATGTATGTGCGCCATCAGGGGCGGCTTTACGGTAGAGACCCATCACACGGTTCGGACCCTCGTCCGCTCCCATTGATTACTCTCCCGCGACGTTTTCCATGCAGTGCCTGTCGGATTGCGCTTCTTTTCTCCGCTTTGGACCGATCAAGCTGCACAACGCAACACTTCGCCCAGCAACAATCGTATCTCCAGTGATTGCCACAATAACGGCTATCTTTTCTGCTGGATTATGAATCGCCACGGGTAATATTTTTGTGAGCGATATGAGAAATCTCGCTCCTCTTGGACTAACAAATCACAAAAAGATGACTTAAGTCCTTCCTGTTTTATCTGCTTATACCATACGACATCGATTGTACTGCTCAGGATGGTGTATATCTATGGAGGTAAAAGCAGAGATGCTGGATCAGAAACGGCTTGCAGGACAGCGCCTCAAGATACTCTACATCCAACCTGGCACATCCTCCTTTGCGGGCATCGAAAGGGTCGTGGACTCGATATGTTCGAGCCTGATGGACAAGTATTCAGACCTGTTCGACGTGGACGTCCTTTACACATCTATTCACAACAACAGGCCGACAGAACGACGGAAATATAATGAAATTGAAGCTGTTGCACGCAGCAGAATAGATCTGATGCTGAAATTTAGGCGAGTTATCGGGGCTAAGGATTACGATCTGATCGTAGTGCCGCAGATAGAGCCGACCGTGATTTGCATGGCCTCCTGCATCGGGATGCGAAGGAATTTCGCAGTTCACCTCCATGGCAATCCGCGACTGGAGCGCAGTCACATCAAGGCAAAGATCCTGTTCCTGATGATGAAGCTGTTCTTTTTGCGGCGCATCGCATCGGTGTTTGGCACGTCTCCACGGCAGCTCGCTGCATTCAGGACCATGTTTGGAAGCCGGACGCCAGATTATTGGTTGCCCAATCCCGTTCGGAAATTCGATCTCGGCCAAATAGAGACGCGATCGCAATCTGAGATTGTCTTTGTCAATGTGGGGCGGTTTTGCTTCCAGAAGGGCCAGGACATTCTTCTGAACGCATTCTCTGCTCTTTATAAGGTCCGCAAGAACGCCAGGCTGAAGATCGTCGGCTATGGCGCCGGCGAGGTCAGCATACGCGAAGATATCAAACGCCTTGATCTTGAAGAGGCGGTCGTCATAGAGCACCACCCGGACAACCCTCATCTGGCGCTGTCGACCAGCGACGTATATGTCTCGACGTCGAGATGGGAAGGTTGGTCGCTTGCGATAACCGAAGCACTAAGGTTCGGCCTCCCTGTTATCGCAACGGATTGCGAATTTGGCCCGAGCGACATTCTGGTTGACGATCGTTTGGGGCGCCTGGTGCCTATCGACGACAACGATAAGCTTGTCGAAGCAATGATTTACTACTGCGACAACTTACGACCCGAGCGGATGCACGCGACGTTCAGGCAGGGTTATGTCGACAGATTCAGCTCCGAACGCGTCATAGATGTGCACGCCGAGGCATTGTTCGCAGCAAGTGGAGTTCACAGCACACTGGCCGCTGTCTGAAGGGGATTTACGACAATGTCACCGATCTCTCGTCGTAACTTTTTGATGGGCTCAGCCGGCATATTTGGACTGGGTTGCGGCTTGTGGACTTATTCTGCAGCAAGGGCCGACACAGAGGATCCAACAGTCGGTCGAACGCTCGCTTTCGCCGATGACTTCAGCACGCTTGATTGGTCAGTTTGGGATGCCGGTCCAAAACCGACAAAGTCAGATCCGGGCTTCTACGGAAGATCGGCATTTGCCAGGGCCACTGGCCAGGAGGGCTTTAATCCCTACGCCATCGTCGACGATCCAAAGGCGATCGACGGCAAGGCTCTTCAGATATCGGCCAAATATATAGGGCGAAAGATGAATGTTCCGCACTATTACGGCAATGATTCTGCCGAATACCAGTGGATATCGGGCAGTATGCAGACTGCGAAGATCGACGGGACGATACTGAAGGGCTGGCGCCGAGGCTATTTCGAGACAAGAATGTTGTTTCCCCGGCATCCGCTTACCTGGCCTGCTTTCTGGATGATGAACGGACGCAGCATCCTTTACCCGCAAACGAGCATTGAGCTCGACGTTGTGGAGCACAAGGGTTGGGAGCCCACCTTATACGGGGCCTATCTACACGAATGGGGCAAGCCGGGTGAGCATCATGAAGGAACCGGGGTTCCAACGAGCGTGGACATGACGGAGGAATATTGCCGCTACGGCATTCTCGTGACGGATACCAACTGCACACCTTTCTTCGAACGCCAGCCGATTATAGATACGAAGACGGGGCGTCCGGCCGAATGGACGATCACGCGCGCCAAAGAGGTGGACGCGCTTGGTGACGTCTTCTGGCCACTGCTTACGCTCGCCTTGCGCTCTGACGTGCCTTATCCGCAAGACCTGCGGCAGGAAGACATGCTCACGCATATGCGTGTCGACTATTTTCACGCGTACTCTTAGAGCAGTTCCAGGAAAAGTGCGAAACGGTTTCCGCTCGGAATTTCGTAAAAACAGAGAGTTAGAGCGGGATTTATGCCGAAAACCGCTCACACTTTTTGGCACCCCGCTACTGCATGTATCCTTAAATCGGAACCGATTTAAGGATAAAAACATGCAGCAATTCAAAGTGCTACAGCGACCTTTGTGCGTCTGATGCGATGCACGGCGCTGTAGCCGCGAGCATGGGACGCGACGGGCAGTTGCCTTTTGAAATCCTTGAATGATCTCAAGTTTCCCGAGCCACTGAAGTCAGGTCAGTGCTGATGGATTGCGACCGTTGGCCCTCGGGTTGCGGCACGCAACAAGCCAGTCCCGCAAGGATAAAGAACTGTAATCCGAGATCGACCGTTGCGCCGGCGACCATTGATCCAACCAGAAGGCACAAACAACCATTCCGGGCCGAGAGCCGAACATCCGATGCATAATCACGCGGGGTTCCGCGCCGTTTCGACAGAGCGGAAATGGCGAAGAGAAAGAAGAAGGTCGTTCCCGGCACGCCGACATTCGAAAGGAGCGCCAGAAGGAAATTGGACGTGCGGTTGGTACCCAGGCCAACGCCCAACCCTGATGAAGCCAAGAAGTTTTCGTAGGCATGCATGTTCCAGGATCCACGCTCCATGGCGGAAGCAGACGTGGTCTTGCTGAAGATCAGCAGATCCAAATAGTCGTAAACCCAGGCGTATATCGTTTCACTGAGGATAACGATCAGCGCGACGGCAATGACGATGGGCGGCGTGAACAGAACGACTGCGGAGCTGTTGCGGCTGCTCTTATTTAGGCCGGACCGGGCGATTGCCGTTCCATACAGGAGCAACAGGCAAAGCGGTAATGCGAGAATACCGACGGAAGATGTTGACCGAGCGGTAAGGACGATCGAAGCCAGGCAGAGAAGCCCAGTCCAGCCCGCACTTCGGCCACAAAGCCACATTGTCCCCGTGAATCCAATGACGCCAAGCGTCGATCCCGCGAAAGCGGATGCCTCGGGCCAGGAACCGACAATGCGTTTGAGCCCGCCCACGACAACATCTTCATGCATCGCGTACTGCGCGTTGCGGATAAATTGCAGCAAATCTTGGCTGCCGGTTGCATAGGTGGCGAGATCAAGTAGCGCAAATGCCGTATTTGCGAAGCCATAGCCGACAAGGCCCGCAGCGATTGCTTGAATGCCCGAGCGCGTCGAACCGACCGCAATGATCAGCAAAAAGCAGAAAAGATCTGCGGTCAGGTAAATCACTTGGGTCAAATTGCTGGACACCGGGCCGAGCGGCACAGTTCCGCTGTCGCTCGCCGGATACTCCGAGACGCCCAGCGGTATAATTTCCATTGTGCCGGCGAACAATCGTGGTGAGAACAGGCCCGTGGCGGCACCATAAACGAGGAGGCAGGCAAACCAGAATCCCGGCTGCGGAAATGCCAGAGCTTTCAGTGCAATCCCAAATTTTTGCCAATGAGACAAAGTGGCAAATGCGAGAAACATAAGGAACAGGTGGGCGGGCTGGATGCTTGCGGAGCCGACCACGATTGCCGCCGCTGCTCCAAGGACGGTAAGTATCACAAAAGTGAAGACGACTGGGCGAAGTCCGGCCAGCAGACAACATAGGCCGACGAGTATCGTTGCGATGCCGACTGGCTCTAAGCTCATGGTGCCTCGCGGATCAGGACTCGGGCACCCTGAAGGTCAACGAACCTTGTTATTGACCACGACGATCTTTGCCCATCTGCCTTTGATAACAATAAGGTATAACAGGAATTTTAGAAGTGAGAAATAAGCCTCGGTTTCAGCTGGGATGACGTCAGAACAGGGGAGTTTCGGCTAAAGCCGGACAGATGGCAGAATGGCAGAGTACCGCAGCTGAAGGCCGACCATTGACGGCTGAGCGCATACGCGGTGAGAACACTTTGTTGGAAGATGTTCACGCTTGCCGAGGGATGGAGATCTCCGCGGAAAGCCCGCCGTCTTCCCGATTGCGCAGCCTGAGTGCGCCGCCTATCGCAACAGCTAGCTGTTGGGCGATGGCCAGGCCCAACCCGGTCCCGCCGGTTCCCCGGTTTCGGGATTGTTCAAGCCGGAAGAATGGCTGCATGACAGCTTCGAGCTGGTCTTCCGGAATCCCCCGGCCGCGGTCGAGTACCTTGATGACGATCTGCTCGTCGGCATCTCTCTGCACGCATATCTCTGCGCTGCCGCCGAACTTGAGCGCGTTATCGACGAGATTGGTCAGGATGCGGCGCAGCGCGTGAGGTCGGGTTACTATTGCACCATCGATCTTTTCGGTCACCTCTACAGCCTTGCCTGTGTCCTGGTAATCATAGGCAAGACTCTCGATGAAAGAACCGATGTCGATGCGAGCTGACTTTTCGCTGTTGCCATGGGCGCTGCGCGCATAGGCCACGCCTTCCTTTACCAGACGTTCGATTTCGCCAAGATCCTGAACCAGCTTTTCCTTTTCGACCGAGTCCTCTGCGATTTCGGCACGAAGCTTCATCCGTGTGATCGGCGTTTGCAGGTCATGGGAGATGGCAGCGAGGATCTGGACTCTTTCCTCAAGATAATGCGCGATACGATCGCGCATCGCATTGAAGGCCGTGGCGGCATAGGCGACTTCCCTCGGTCCCGTTTCGCTCAGCCGTGGCGTTTTCTTGTTCGGATCAAGCGTATCGGCGGCCCTGGCGAGGTTTACCAGAGGACGTATCGCCTGGCGGACAGCAAACCAGCTGCAGAGGACGAGAAGAACGAGCTGTGCGACAAGAACATAGGGCAGCCAGTCCGCCAACGGCATGACTCCGGCAGGGTTCACGTCGATCGTCAGAGGACTTCCATCGCTCAAGGTCAGATGCGCCTGAAGGCGTTTGCCGTCACCGGGTATGGACTCGACCCGGACAGGATAATTCTGGCCGACGGCCTGTTGTATTTTCGCGGCGATCTCGGCATCGCGTTTTGGCAGTTCGGCGACGCCGGCGAGCCCCGTGCCCAACACAAAGCGATAGCTGCCCCGATCGAGCCGATCCACCAATTGCGCCCGTTCGTGCGCCGGCAGGCGGTCCAGAATGGCAATCGAAGTCGCGACGTCATTTTCAAGCGTGCCGAGCATGACCGCCTTGGCCGCCATGTAGCGTTCCAGAAACAGAACGCTAAAGGAAAGACCATGGGCAATCGTCAGGCCAGCAAGGAGGATCAGGAACAGCCTTGCTCCCAGAGTGCGCGGCCAAGGCCGCAAATGCCGAAGCATTGCAACCGCATTCATTGGCGAAGTTCCGAAATTTCGACCGGCATCGAGAAGACGTAGCCCTCGCTGCGGACGGTCTTGATGTAGGTCGGCTCTCGCGCATCATCACCCAGACGCTGACGCAGCCGGCTCACCAAAAGATCGATGGAGCGGTCGAACAGTTCGGCGTCACGCCCCTGCGTGAGGTTCAAGAGCTGATCCCGATTGAGGACGCGCTGGGGATGATCGATAAAGACGCGAAGCAGGCGATATTCTGCACCACTCAGCGCTATTGCCGTCCCATCCCGATCGAGCAGGTTTCGACCGATCGTGTCAAGTTGCCACTCGCCGAAGGCCAATAATTGGCCGACCTCCGTCACCTGAAGATTTGGAGGAAGCATGCGGGTCCGGCGCAGAACTGCCTTTATGCGTGCCAGAAGTTCGCGCGCGGCAAAGGGCTTTACCACATAGTCATCCGCCCCCATCTCCAGGCCGATAATGCGATCCGTCTCATCATTTCGTGCCGTCAGCATCAGGATCGGCGTCGCCTTGTGTTTGCCGGCGCGCAGTTCGCGGCACAGAACCAGGCCATCATCGCCCGGCATCATCACATCGAGAATAATGAGATCGACGGCGTTGGCCTCGAGGAATGACCGCATGTGCCTTCCATCTGCCACGACAGTCACGCGCAGGCCATTCTTCTTGAGATAGCTCGAAACCAGTTCCCGGATTTCGCGATCGTCATCAACGATCAGGATGTGATCGATATGGTCCATTATAAGGTGCCTTCAGTTCGTGCAGGACGGCGCAGCCGAGACCGCCGTAGCATTTAATTATCATCATAATAATTATTATGCAAACTTATATTTCGAAACACGAGCGGCGTGCCCGCTGGCACGCCGTAAGCGGTAACGTCATATCCGCGGCACTTCGGTCAATATCCGTCGACCTCAATCACGGCTTCGGCAAATGCCTGGGGAGCCTCCTGCGGCAGGTTGTGGCCGATGCCGCCTGTGATCGTACGGTGCGTATATTTGCCCGTGAACTTGCTGCGATAGGATGCGGGATCCGGATGAGGCGCACCATTGGCATCACCTTCGAGGGTGATCGTCGGGATGCTGATCGACGGGGCTTTGCTGAGCCTCTTCTCGAGATCTTCATATTGCGGCTCGCCTTCAGCCAGGCTGAGACGCCAGCGATAATTATGGATCACGACGCTGACATGATCGGGGTTGTCGAAGGCTGCCGCGCTGCGCTCGAACGTGGCATCATCGAAGTTCCACTGCGGTGAAGCGAGTTGCCAGATCAGCTTGGAAAAATCGCGTCGGTATTTGTCGTAGCCGGCCCGACCGCGTTCCGTTACGAAATAATACTGATACCACCATTGAAGCTCGGCCTTTGGCGGCAACGGCATCATGTTGGCTTCCTGGCTGCCGATCAGATAGCCGCTGACCGAAACCATGGCCTTGCAGCGTTCCGGCCAAAGCGCAGCCATGATATTGGCTGTCCGCGCTCCCCAGTCATAACCGGCAACCGTCGCCCTCTCGATCTTGAGGGCATCCATCAGGGCGATGATATCCGCGGCCACCACGGACTGCTGGCCGTTTCGGGGCGTTTTATCCGATAGAAAGCGCGTCGTGCCATAGCCGCGCAGATAGGGAATGATCACCCGATAGCCGGCCGATGCCAGCAAGGGAGCAACGTCGACATAGCTGTAGATATCATACGGCCAGCCATGCAGCAGAATGACGGGAGGACCATCCGCCGGGCCGGCCTCGGCGTAGCCAATGTTAAGGACGCCGGCATCAATCTGTTTCAACGCGGCAAAAGTCGTGTTCGTCCCCGGCTTGATGGCAGGCAAGGTTGCAGGCTTGGGCGCGCCGGTCTGTGCGCTCGCCGCGTCGATCATGCCGAACTGGGTGGCAGCAACGGTCATTGCCGCAACACCGAAGAAGCGGCGCCGATGATGATTGATTTCTTCAGACACTGGTCTCTCTCCAAATGAATTCGTTACAACTGCAGGAAGACGCTTTCCATGTATCCCCGATGTGTCGCGATCCATCGGATTTGCATGATGATGTAGGTTTCCGGCGTCCAGATACATTGCGCTACAATGGGCCCGAGAGGAAGTAATGGACAAAGCCATTCCGGCCAGTCCGCGACGCTCGGTTTTTCTTGCCAAACGACAGAAGGCTTACGTCAGCGCCTGATTGTAACCCCATGCATCCGGCCCCACCTCAACGCTGCATCAGCGTTTAGCTCCGTATGCGGCGCGATATATCGGCGTCACCATTTTACTTCTGCCGATTTTGCACAGCATATTAGTGTGTTATAAAATATAGAGGGGAGCATTCGAACAACTCAATCAGTGCGCTCGAACGGCTTTCCGCACTCGGTAAGGGAGGACCAATCATGAGGCGAATTTTGTTGCTCGCGGCATCGACCGCGGCGGTATCGCTCGGCGTCTCGCAAGCTTTCGCGCAATCGGGCAGCGTCGAGAAGGCGGTTGGCGGCTACAATTTCGAGGAAGCCGCAAAGGAAGCATCCGGCACGAAGGATTTCCATTCGGCCGATGGGCATCTGACCTTCGCAATTGTAACGCACACGGCCGGCAACGGTTTCTTTGATCCCGTCTATGTCGGCGCGACTGTCGCCGGTAACCTCATCGGTGCCAAGATACTGCTGCTTGGCTCGGAATCACCAACCGACGACCCTGCTCGCGAGATCGAAATCCTGAACCAGATCGTGCAGGACCCGACGATCGACGGGCTGATCATGACTACGCCGCAGGCGGGTGCCTATAACGACATCGTCAAGGCCGCCGAAGCAAAGGGCATTCCCGTTGCCACGACCAACTCCTTCGATGGAACCATACTCGACCGAAGCGGCATAGGTCACACAGGCCAGGATGCGTCCGCCGCCGCGATCGCCGGTGAAGCGCTGGTCAAATGCCTGGCGGACAAGGGCATCGAAAAGGGCTCGATCGTGCTACCCTCCTCGACCGCGATGGGCAACATCGAGGTGAACAACCGCGTGACATCGGCCTTCAACGCCATCGTCAAGGGCCTCAAGGATTCGGGCAAGCTCGAAAACTTTAAGGTTGATGCGGGACCGGAAAACACGGGTATCGACACGAACCCGAACGATCCGGTGAATGGTATCGTCACACTGTTCGAATCGCGCGGTGACGTGGTCGGCGCCTTTGCCGGCAACAACGTGTTTACGCCGGCACTTGCCAAGGCAGTCGCCCAGACAGGGATGACGGGCAAGATCTGTGCCTATGGCTTCGACCTCGGTCCCGCCCAGCAGGATGCGTTGAAAAGCGGCGACCTGACCGGTGCGCTCGGACAGCAGCCATTCCTGCAGGGTTTCTGGCCTGTCATGCAGCTTTATCTGCAGATCGATCGTGGCATCGCGGCATCCAATCTCGACACACGCGCCCAACTCGTGACCAAGGATACGGTCGGAGATGTTGGCAAGCGCTTCGAGAATTGATGTCGCGCGCAGCGCTTCAAATTGCTGCGGGAGGGCGCGAATTCTCCCGCAGCGTGTGACGCGATAGCCGGATAGAAGAACCCCCATGGAGCCTAACGCGACGACACGGCTCGACCGCGCACCATCCCAACTGATCGGCGGCTGGGAGGCAGGACTGATCATGCTGCTCCTGCTGCTCTATCTCGGCGGCGCCATCGTCAACCCCGCTTTCTTTGGGTCGGCCGAGGCTTTCCATGCGCTCCTTCGCGACACCTCCCGAGTGGCCATCATTGCAGTCGGAATGACCTTTGTCATCGTCAACAAGGATCTCGACCTCTCGGTTGGTTCCACCTATGGCCTGATCGCCGTGGTTTTCGCCCGGCTGTTCGCACCGAGCTTCCTCGACCTGGACGTCCTGACATCGATCATCCTCTGTACGATTCTCGGTGTCGCGATCGGTCTCGCCAACGGCCTGCTTGTCACGGCCCTGAAAGTCCCCGCCTTTATCGCCACGCTGACGATGCTCTTTATCGGCCGAGGGTTCGTCCTTGCGCTGACGCATGGCCAGGCGATCTATTATCCCGGCAAGGCGAAAGACTATCCGCTATTCTTCCATCTCGGTGAGACAAACGTCCTCGGTTTCAACAATCAGATCATCATCTTCGTCATTGTCGCTGTCATCGGTGCCCTCGCGCTGGCCAAGTCGCGCTGGGGATATGAGACGTTCGCAACCGGCGGCAATGAACAGGCGGCAGTCTATGCCGGCATACCGACGAACTGGGTGCGTATCCGTGCCTACCTGATCTCGTCGCTCTGCGCGACGCTTGCGGGCCTGATGTCGGCGACCCAGGACAAGGGCGTGACCCCACTATACGGCGTCAGCCTCGAGTTGACCGTCATCGCCGCCGTCATCCTGGGCGGCGCCTCGATCCTCGGCGGCCGCGGCCGCATGGCCGGATCCTGCCTTGGCGCGCTCCTGGTCGTCCTGCTCGACAAGGTCCTGCGCGAGGGTTGGCCGATCACGCGCACCATCAAGATGGGAGAAGAGGAGGTGACGGTCAATGCTATCTATTCGCTGCCGGTCGGCGCAGTGCCGGTCTTCCTCGGAATGCTTCTCGTCATCGCCGTGCTCATCGAGCCCTACCTCATCCGGCGCCAGCTGGCGGCGCGTTTTTGGGCATGGCTTCGCGGCAAACCGCCACCTCCGGCCTATGAGATCGGCGGGATTGCGCTCGAGGGCGTCCAGACCAAGGGCGCCATGGCAGCCGACATGGCGATGTCAACAACCGCATTTGGAAAATTCTTCAGCCGACGCGATTCGCTGGCCATCATCCTCACCGTTCTGCTGTGGCTTACGGGAGTCGTCCTCCGACCCGACTACTGGTGGAACCTGTCGAACAGCTTCGCGATCCTGCTCAATTATACCGAGCTGGCGCTGATCGCGATCGGGCTCACTTATGTCATCGCCGCCGGCGATATCGACCTCTCTGTCGGATCGGTGCTCGCCCTTGCCGGAAGTACGGCGGCCTATTTCCTGAAAGTTCTTGGCGCCGATCCCATCACCGCAATCGCGATGGGCCTTCTTGCGGGGATGGCCGCCGGTCTCATAAATGCGGTGGTCACCGTTGGCTTCAAGCTGCCCGCCTTCATCGCCACGCTCGGCATGTACTATATCGCCCGCGGACTGGCGGCCTGGTTTGTGGCCGGACAGCAACTGACCGGCTGGCCGGAGACCTACAACCTGCTCGGCCGCAAGGTAAATGACATCCTCCTCCATTTCTATGTCGCGCTGCCTCCAGGAATCCTACGCAGCATAGCGGAAGTGGTCAGCGTCCAGACGATCTGGATGTTTCTTGTCGCCCTCATCGCCGGCGTCGTACTTGCATACATGCCCTTCGGGCAAAGGATCTACGCCACTGGCGGCAACATTCGCGCCGCCGCCTATGCGGGCATCAACACCAACAGGGTGCGCTTCATCGCACTCATGCTGTCGGCATTCTGTGCCGCCATGGCCGGGATCATCAATGTCGCCTATTTTCGCAGTTTCAACCCCGTTGCCGGTCAGTTCCGCGAACTGGACGCCATCGCCGCCGTCATCATCGGCGGCGGCTCGATCTTCGGCGGCTACGGCAGCATGATCGGCGCGCTCGCTGGCGCGGCCGTGATCACGCTCGTACGCGCGCTCATGCAGCTCAACGTCCAGGGATTCAGCATGCCGCAACACTGGATCAACGTCTTCATCGGACTCATCCTTATCGTCGCGGTGCTGATCGATATCTGGGTACGCCAGGCCAAGATCTTCGGACGCCTGCGGCTCCGCCGCGAACAAGCCACTCGAACACGGGACACCGCCTATGGCTGACGTTGCGCCATCCCCTGAACCTATCGTCGAAATGCGCGGCATCGAAAAAGCGTTCGGAGCAGTCCAGGCACTCCGCAATGTCGACCTCGTGCTTTATCCTGGCGAGATTCTCGGTCTGGTCGGCGACAATTCGGCCGGCAAGTCGACGCTCATGAAGATCCTGACCGGCGCCTATCAACGCGATGCCGGCGAAATCTTCGTTGCCGGACAACCGGTACACTTCAAGAGTCCACACGAAAGCCGGGACGTCGGAATCGAGATGATCTATCAGGATTTTGCGCTGTGCGGCAACATGGATGTCGGCCAGAACATCTTCCTCGGTCGCTGGCCGCTCAAAGGCCTCTTTGTCAATCGTCGCAAGATGTATGCGGAAGCCGACAGCGTGCTGAAACGGCTGAAGGTCGACGTGAATTCTGTCTATCAGAAAGTCGAAAGCCTTTCAGGAGGCCGCCAGCAATCGGTGGCGATTGCCCGCGCGATTTCGTTCAACCCGCGCGTCGTGATCCTCGACGAGCCGACGGCGAACCTTTCCGTCATGGCAACCGAACGTCTGCTCGAGACCATGCTGGAACTTAAGAAACAAGGGGTTGCGCAGATCATCATCTCGCACCGCCTCATCGATATTTTCTCCGTGGGCGACCGCGTCATGGTGCTGAAGCGCGGCGAATATGTCGGCGACCGCTACATCAAGAATACCGATGAGCACGAGGTGCTCGAGATCATCGTTTCGGGCACGCGGGAGCAGGCGCTGACCGCTGATGAGGCACGGCGGAATGTCGAAGTGAGTCAAAGTTTCTGATTGGTGCCGACAAATAAGGGGCAACTCTTGCACTCAGGCAGCCGCACGAAAAGGAGCTGCGGCAGCGCTACTGCCACAGCTCCGTCACGCTACTTGCCTTTTTGAAGCTTCTTCTTCGCCTCGTCGTCCATCAGTTCGTACCACATGGCATTAAGGACGGCGAAGGCGGCTGCGAGCGGCAGGCCAAGAATCCAGGCGAAATACCACATTGTCCAACCTCCTCAGTAAGCGTGACCGCCCTTGTCGTTCACCATTTTCTCGTCGACCTTGCCCCAGAGAACCCTATAGACCCAGCTCGTGTAAGCAATGATGATCGGCAGGAAGATCAGCGTCACCACAAGCATGATGAAGAGCGTCAGATGGCTGGACGAAGCGTCCCACACCGTCAGGCTCGATCTCGGATCCAGCGAGGACGGCAGGATGAAGGGAAACATCGAGACGCCGACGGTGGAAACGATGCCGAAGATCGACAGTTCACTGAACAGCAGCGGCATCACATCCTTGCGCATCTGCATGCCGATAAAAGTTCCCGCCGCGCCCAGAAAGCCGAGGATCGGTGCGATCAATAGCCACGGATGTGCCTCGAAGTTGACGAACCACGCACCGCCGTCGCGCGCCACCGTCTTCAGCAACGGGTTGGAAGGGCCGGTCGGGCTGATTTCACTGGTGATGCGATAGCCCTCGCCGGCAAGCCACAGGCCAAGACCGCCAAGCGCGAAAAGCACGATCGTCAGAAGGGCTGCGATCCTGCCATAGTTGCGAGCCCGTTCAGCAACCGGGCCGGACGTCTTCAGTTCCAGCCAGGCAGCGCCATGCATGACGATCATCGATACGGACAGCAGGCCGCAAAGCAGTGCATAGGGATTAAGGAGCTCGAAGAACGAGCCTTCGTAGAAAACGCGCATGTCATCGGCAAAGCGGAAAGGTACACCCTGCAGCACATTGCCGATGGCAACGCCGAGGATAAGCGACGGCACGAAACCGCCGACAAAAAGCGCCCAATCCCATCCGTTCCGCCATGCCGTGCTTTCGCGTTTCGATCGATATTTAAAGCCGACCGGCCTCAAGATGAGCGCGAAGAGGATGGCAAACATCGCGAAATAGAAGCCGGAGAAGGATACGGCATAGAGCGGTGGCCAGGCGGCGAAGATGGCGCCGCCGCCGAGAATGAGCCAGACCTGGTTGCCTTCCCAGACAGGTCCGACCGTATTGATGACGATCCGGCGCTCGGTATCGGTGCGGGCGACGAAGGGCAGCAATGTTCCGATCCCGAGGTCGAAGCCGTCCATCATGGCGAACGCGATCAGGATCACGCCCATCAGCAGCCACCAGATCACGCGCAGAGTTTGGTAGTCGATAAGTTCGTGGAGAATCATGGCGTTTCACTCCGCCGCTGGAATGATGGTTTCGGAAATGAGCTCGGCTTCCGGATTCTCGTCCGGCTCCGGCCCGTTGCGGATCGCTTTCAGCATCAGGCTCATCTCGATGATGAAGAGCAGGGTATAGATGCCGGTGAAGCCGAGAATGGTCGTCAACACCATCGACGCGCCGAGATTGGAAACGGCCACTGCCGTCGGCAGGACGCCTTCGATCACCCATGGCTGGCGGCCGAACTCGGCCACGATCCAGCCCGACTCGATCGCGATCCATGGCAGCGGAATGGCAAAGACGGCGATGCGCAACAGGATGGGATAGCGGTCGAGCTGCCGCCGAGCGGAGAGCCAGAAGAAGGTCGCCGTCAGCAGGATGAAAAACATACCGAGCCCGACCATGATGCGGAAGGTCCAGAAAAGCGTCGGGACATGGGGAATGGTATCCCTTGCAGCCTGGGCAATCTGTTCCTCGGTCGCCTGGCGCGGATCGTCGACATAGCGCTTCAAGAGCAGCGCATAGCCGAGTTCATGGCCGAGATCCTCGAAGGACGTGCGAACCTCCGTCGCGACACCGTCCGGCGTCGGCGCCGCTCGGATCTGCATCAGGGCGTCATAGGCCTTGATGCCGTCGCGGATGCGGGTCTTGGCATGCTCTTCCAGTTCCGCGATGCCTGGAATGACTGTCGTCAGCGAGCGGGTGCCGATCAGCCCCATGACCCAGGGGATACGGACTGCATAGTGGGTCTCGCGCGCCTGAAGATCCGGAAAGCCGAAGGCGGTAAAGGGGGCGGGTGCCGGTTCTGTCTCCCACATGGCTTCGATCGCCGCGAGCTTCATCTTCTGATGCTCGGTCGAGAGATATCCGCTTTCATCACCCAGCACGACCACGGAGAGCGCCGAAGCAAGGCCGAAGGAAGCCGCAACAGTCATGGAGCGTTTTGCAAGCTCGATGTGCCGGCCCTTGAGCAGATACCAGGCCGAGACACCGAGGACGAAGATCGAGGCGCAGACATAGCCTGCCGAGACGGTATGGACGAACTTCGCCTGCGCCACGGGATTGAACAGGACGTCGAAGAAGCTGGTTATCTCCATTCGCATCGTCTGCGGGTTGAGCGCCGAACCGGCCGGATTCTGCATCCAGCCGTTGGCGATCAGGATCCAGAGCGCTGAGAAGTTCGAGCCCAGCGCCACCGCCCAGGTGGCGACGAGGTGACCGACCCTGGAGAGCCTGTCCCAGCCGAAGAAGAACAGGCCGACGAAGGTCGCCTCCAGGAAGAAGGCCATCAGGCCTTCGATGGCGAGCGGCGCACCGAAGATGTCGCCGACGTAGTGGCTGTAATAGCTCCAGTTCATGCCGAACTGGAATTCCATCACGATGCCGGTCGCCACGCCGAGCACGAAGTTGATGCCGAAAAGCGTGCCCCAGAATTTCGTCATCTGACGCCAGATGGTGCGCCCCGTCATGACATAGACGGTTTCCATGATGGCGAGGAGTACCGAAAGTCCGAGCGTGAGCGGCACGAACAGGAAGTGATAGAGGGCGGTCAGGGCAAATTGCAGGCGCGATAGCGCCACGATGTCGAGTTCCATTGTCTTTCTCCCACGGTCCCACGGGATACATTGCTGTTTCGCAGTCGCATTCTGCTTCTTCAGTCCGGCCTCAGCCGGGCAAGTACGGCATCGAAGCCCGCCTCGCCTCGGCGGTGGATATCGGTGATCCTGCCGCGCTCGATAACGGCGATCCGATCGGCGATGGCGGCCTCCCGCCTGACATGGGTCGCAATGACCAGCGACCGGTTTTGCGCCGCCAGGAGCAGTCGACTTAGAACGTCACGCGCTGTTTCCCCATCAAGTCCCTCGGTCGGCTCGTCCAGAAGCCACAGATGCGTGTCACGGAGCAGCAGCCGCGCGAGTGACAGACGCCGCGCCTGTCCGCCGGAAAGACCAAGACCCCCTTCGCCAAGGCGCGTATCAAGCCCGCGCGGAAGTGCCGCGACGTCTGCGAGAAGTCCGGAAGCGGCAAGGGCGTGCCTGAGCTTGCCGTCGTCGGCCAGAGGATCGGCAAGCCTGAGATTGTCGCGCAGCGTGTCCTCAAACAGTTCGGTGCGCTGTGTCAGCAGGGTGGCTGGAACGCATTCAACGGTGCCGTTCTCGGGCGAAATCTCCCCGGCCAGCAGGGCAAGCAGCGTCGATTTGCCGGCACCGCTGGAGCCGATCACGGCAAGATGCTCGCCCTGGCCCAACGACAGCGTAATGTCATGCAGCGTCGGCGCAGCCGCGCCGGCGGGCCGCGCTGTTACGCGGGATAAGTGGAAAGCAAAATCAGCGGCAGGAGCCCGTAGTCTCTTCACGTCCGCCGACGGTCGAAGCCGCGGCGCGACGCGACGCGCGGCAAGAATCGTTCGTCCAAGTTCCATGGCGCCGCGGCGAAGTGCTGCAAAGGGCTCGACGGCCGTAAAGGCGATCAGCAGGCCGAGTGCTGCAACTGGAGGACTTATGGCACCCATTTGAGAGAGCAGCGCAACCGCCAGCAACGAGCCCGTCAAGAGAACGGTGGTTGCCAGGCCGAAACCGACGACAACACCCGTCTCGATCCGGTTCAGATCATCATCCGCTTCGGCGAGACGTCCGTCCGCAGCCGCGATTGCGGACTGTTGTGCGGAGATCCGTCCGGCGATCATGAGCTCGGTCTGCCCGGCGACAAGATCAATGGTGCGCGATCTAAGGGCTTCAATCGCATGGGCACGCCGGCGAGCGGGCTTTTGGGCCAGCATTCCCGCCAAGATCGGTATGCCAAGACCTGTTGCGAGAAGCCAGAGAGCCGCAAGGACACCGAACAGCGGGTGCATGAGGCCGAGGGTAATGGCGGCAAGAACAGCCGCGCTGACGGCAGCGGCAGCGGGAACCAGCACACGCAGGTAGAGAGAATCGAGCGCATCGATATCCGCGGTCAGCCGGAAGAGCAGCCTTGCCGGGCGGTGCAGCAGGATTGCCGCTGCCCCCGGGGCCGACCAGCCGCGAAACAGCCTCTCGCGCAGGGCAGCAAGCACACGTAATGTGGCATCATGCGTCGTCAGCCGCTCGCCATAGCGGGCGGCCGTGCGTGCGATCGCCAGGAGGCGGATACCCGCGGCGGGTGCGAAGACGTCGAAGGTGATGGCGGTCGCCGTCGAAAGCCCCGCAATTGCGGTGGCGGTGATGAACCAGCCCGAAAGGCCGAGCAGAGCGATACCTGCCATGACCGTCGCTGCGGACAATAGCGCGCCGATCAAAAGCGTCCGGGACCGCTCGGTCAGAAACAGGCGGATGACCGGTAGAAGGTGTCTGAGGCCCTCTATCATGCCGCAGCCTCCTGCCTTTCATCGCCGAGGCGGATGACCCGGTGCATTCGGGCAGCCAACACTGGATCATGGGTTGCGACGATCAGGGTGCGACCCTTCGCAAGGGCAAGAAGACTTTCGCCAATCTCGTTCGCCGTCGCCGCGTCGAGATGCGCTGTAGGTTCGTCCGCCAGCAATATTCCAGCGCCCCGCGTGACGCCCGCTCTTGCAAGCGCCAGCCGCATCGCTTCTCCACCGGAAAGTCCGATACCCCCCTCACCGATCGGCTTTGTTCCATAGGCATCGACGACATGACCCAATTTTGCGAAATCGATTGCCTCGGCTATTTCGCCACGACCGATCTCGCGGCGTCCAAGCCCTATATTGCTCAGGATCGTGCCGGCGAAGATATGCGGCCTCTGGCCGAGCCAGGCGATCTTGCCGCGCAGGGAGGCGGCGTTTTGCTCAGTCAAATCCATATCGCCGATGATCACCCGGCCGGATGCGGGCTGCGCAAGTCCTGCGATCAGCGAGAGAATCGTGGATTTTCCGGATCCGCTGACACCGAGCAGAGCGACATGCTCTCCAGCCTCGACATGGAGATCGAAACGATCAAGGACAAAGGGCCGGCCCTCGCCGTAGCGGAAGCTCGCCTCTTCGAGTCGAACCGGCAGCGGTTGGCGACTGCTCGCTTTGGATACCGTGATCTCATCTTTCGCGCCTGGAACGGCGACATCGGGGGACGACAGTCTCTCCATGGCCTCGAGTGCCGCTTCTCCCGCCGCGCGGTCGTGCCAAACGGCTGAAAGCTCTCTCAAGGGTTCGAAAAAGGCCGGCGCCAGCAGAAGGATGAAGAGGCCCTCGGTGAGCGACAATCCGCTTGTCCAGGCGCCGAATCCGATCTGCCCCAGCAGGCTGAAGCCCACATAGACGGCCACCATCGCGACGCCGAGGGCGGAAAACAGCTCGAGCACGGCAGAGGACAGGAAAGCAATCTTAAGCACTGCCATGGTCCGTTGCCGAAGGGAATCCGCGTCAGCGAGCAATCGTTTCGCCGTGAGATCGACCGCACCGAGCGCGCGGATCGTTGCAAGACCCCGCAGTCTGTCGAGCAGGAAGGCGTTCAATCCGCCCGTCTCGGCGAGCTGTTGTTCGCTCGCGGCCTTGGCCCGCCAACCGATCAGCGCCATGAAGAGCGGGATGAGCGGAGCTGCGACCAGGAGAATGATCGCAGCCAGCCAGGAGAAAGGAATGACGCAGAGCAGGATGAGCAACGGAGTGGCCACCGCCTTCATCCGCGCCGGCTGGAACCGTGCAAGATAAGGTGCGATCGTCTCCGCCTGCTCTCCCAGAACGCTGGCGGCAAGGCCCGAAGCGGGTCGACCAATGTCGATCGGCGAACGTGCGGCCAGAGCTGCCGTAACCAGCTGCCGCCGCCGGGTCAATTGACTGCGGGCCGCGCGAAAAGCAATGCGGCCGCCGGCCGCGTCGAGACAGGTTTTTAGACCGCCGAAAATGAAGACGATGACGGCAGGCCAGAAGACGGCAGGAAGTCCTTGATCGTCGGCGATCGCGCCGACCGCATAGGCAACTGCCCCTGCCTGTGGAATCCAGAGCAGTGAAGCGACGGTCTGAAGAGATGCAGCGCGAGTGAGCCTCAAATCTTTCGGGGCAGCGCGCTTGCGGCGGGCTGGGACAGGATCGGCATCCTCCGCATCGGCTGCCGATGGCCCGGCTCCGCTCTCCTGCACCTCATTTGCGTCGAAGAAAGCACTGGTCATAGCACTAACTCCTGTTCGCAGGTTTTGAGCGGCGATTGCGCCCGAGCGAAACAACCCGGTCTTTCGCCTCCAAAAGCTTCGTCACCTTCGCGCCAAGGGAGAGTAGCGTTGCAAGCCGTTCTGTTTCAAGTTGTTTTACGTCTTGGTACCAGTGGGTCAGCCTCTCGATAAGACCGTACATTTCCCCCATGCGCACCTGCGCGTGACGCTCGGCTTCGCTGGCGGGATGCTGCATCAGGATTTCCCGCAGGACCGAGAGCGTCGGATCGACCTCACGTTTCTTGCGCTCTTCCGCGAGCGTCCTGAGGATCTGCCAGACGTCATCAGGCGTCGTGAAGAAGTCGCGCCTATCGTCCGGCTTGTGCCTTAACAAAACGAGGTTCCACGTCTGCAGCTCCCGCAGGCTCATGGAGACATTGGAGCGCGATATGCCCAGCGCTTCAACGATTTCCTCCGCGCAAAGCGGCTCGGGGGAAACGAAGAGCAGGGCATAGATCTGCCCCACCGTGCGATTGATACCCCAGCGCGAACCCATTTCACCAAAGTGCAGAACGAAGGATTGGACGAGAGGAGGCAGGTTCATTGGTTTTTCCATATAACAGTAATTTCAGAAATTTCTGAAATCATAGAAAAGTATAACTGCTGTCGCAAGCTCGCGCCTTGACATGCGTCAATTTGGCAAGGTCATCGCTGACACTGGTTACGGGATTTCGTCGGATCGTCGATCACGAAGCGGGTGATTGACAGCGACTTTGCCGCCCGATTACCGCTTCGCCATGCGCATAGGATTCGATCTGCGCGACGGCAGATGTGCTTCCATTTCTCAAAAAAGTGTATCGTCCCGCTTGGAGATATTGGACTGTCCGACCATGCGCTATAGTCGCGCAGCGATAGAAGCGCGTCACTCAGACGGATCGGGAGAGTCAGCGAGCCCATGCCATCTAACTTCGTCGCCAAAGGTGCAGACGCTTATGAAGCCAGCATGGGGCGCTGGAGCCGGCGGCTGGCTGCGCCATTCCTCGATTTTGCGGGCGTGCCATCCCGCGGTCGCGTCCTCGACGCGGGATGTGGTACCGGCAGCCTGACGCTCGCCTTGGCGGCTTACCCTGGGTTGGAAGCCATCGAAGCCCTGGACTTCGAGGAAAACTTCGTGGCCGTCCTTAGCTCGCGCACGACCGATGTCAGGATAAGGGTGCAGCAGGGCGATGTTTGTGCCTTGCCCTACGAAGACCGGGCGTTCGACGCCGTCTATTCACTGTTGGTGCTTCATTTTGTGTCCGATGCACATCGAGCAGTGCGGGAAATGCGGCGCGTTCTGCGGCCGGGTGCAACCGCGGCGGCTGCAGTCTGGTCCTACGCCGGCATGCCGAGTTGGCGCTTGTTCTGGGATACGGTCCTCGCGCTCGAGCCGGAGGCGGCCGGCAGAGGTGTGCCATCCGGCAGGCGGCCGCTGACGGCCGAAGGCGAATTGCGTGAGGTTTTCGAAAGTGCCGGCTTTACAGGAATTGCCGAAACGATGCTCACAATCCCTATGAACTATGCCAGTTTCGAGGATTTCTGGCATCCGAAGGTTTACGGGCAAGGTACCTTCGCAGCCTTTTTTGAAGCGTTGCCCAAGGTGAGGCGCGATCGTCTTCGAGACGCGGCGAGAGCAGCCTATCTTGGCTGCGATGGCGATGACGGTCCTCGCGGGTTTATGAGTGCTGCCTGGGCGGTCCGGAGCACGGCTTGACCGCATCGCACACTTTGCGCGACATGCATTAGCGCGGCGGTAACCTGCCGCGAGCCGCTAGAGCGAATGGCGGAAGAAGCTAAAGTGAAGCGATTGGGATTGCCGCCGCCAAACGTCCCAAAGCTGCCTGTAGCAGCATTTGCTACGCGATACCGGAAATTTGCGGCGTGATTGCCCGCCGTCAGGCTGCCAGTGATGCCTTGCCGGGGCTGACCAGATGCTCTTTCAGCACCGTGCCGGTTTCGTCCGCCTCTTCCAGAAGAACATCGTAGGTCCAGAGATCGGCAAGATGCTGCAGGACGCGCTTGGCATCCTTTTCCTCGAGCAGTCCGCCGTTCAGGACGGTATGTCTCAGAATAAGCCGCCGGTCGCCGGCAAGGTCGACATCGACGATCTCGATATGCGGATCGATCCAGCCAATGTCATACTGGCGCGAAAGCTCGCGCCGGATCCGGCGGTAGCCGCGCTCGTCATGGATGGCTGCGACAAGCAAGCCCTCCTCTTCGGCCGGATCGTCGGTCAGATGGAAGAGGCGCATGCGCCGCATCAGGTGAGGGCTGAGGAACTGCGCGACGAAACTTTCGTCGCGGTAATTCGCCCAGAGGTCGCGCAGAACCGCCATCGGATCGCCGCTGCCGGCGATCTCGGGGAACCATTGGCGATCCTCCTGCTCCGGCCTGGTTACGATCCTCTCGATATCCTGCATCATCTCGAAGCCGATGGCATAGGGATTGAGGCCGGAATAGCGCGGATCGTTGAAAGCCGGCTGGAAGACGACATTGGTATGCGATTTCAGGAACTCGAAGAAATTGCCGTCGCTGATGAGACCCTTTTCATGCAGGCGGGTCATGATGCGATAATGAACATAGGTGGCAGTACCTTCGTTCATGACCTTCGTCTGGCCCTGCGGATAGAAGTACTGGGCGACGTGTCGCACGATCCGCAGGATTTCGCGCTGCCATGGCTTCAGGCGCGGTGCGGTCTTTTCGAGGAAGTAGAGAATGTTTTCCTGCGGAAGGCCGGCAAGCGCGCGGCGCCGCTCCATGTTCAGGTTCGACGGTTTTCTGTGGTGCCCGGTCGGCACGGTGCGCCAGAGATCGTTGAAAATGCGTTCGTCGTGCTCGCGCCGTTCCTTTTCACGCCGTTCTTCCTCGCGAAGATCGAGGGTCTTCTTGCCGGCATAACGGTGCGTGCCATGGGACATCAAGGCATGCGCAGCGTCGAGAACGCGCTCGACGGCGGCATGGCCATACCTTTCCTCGCAACGCGAGATATAGCCCTTGGCGAAATCGAGATAATCGAGAATGCCTTCGGCATCGGTCCAGAGCTTGAACAGGTAGTTGTTCTTGAAAAAGTGATTGTGACCGAAAGCGGCATGGGCGATGACAAGCGCCTGCATCGTCGCCGTATTTTCTTCCATCAGGTAGGAAATGCAGGGCGAACTGTTGATGACGATCTCGTAGGCGAGACCCCGTAGCCCCCTGCGATAGAAAGCCTCATGATGGGCGAAATGCTTGCCGAAGGACCAGTGCTTGTAGAAGAGCGGCATGCCGATCGAGGAATAGACATCCAGCATCTGCTCCGTCGTGATGATCTCGATCTGGTTGGGGTAGATATCAAGACCGAGCTCGCCGATGGCCACTTCCTCGCAGGCATCATGAATGCGCTGAATAGCGGAGAAATCCCAATCGGCTCCCTCGAACAACAATTTCGTCATGAACTGACCCTGCCTTCCGCCGATCGCCGCTGAAAGAGTTCGTGGAAAACCGGGTAGATCTGGCTGCGATCACTGACCTTGCGGATCGACAATATCGGCCATTCGCTCTGGATGCGCTCATAGAGCGACCAGAGCGCTGAGTCGGATCCATAGGGCATGCTGCGCGGCTCGCTGACTTCCAAATAAGCGAAATACTGGCAGACCGGCAAAATCGCATCGGTCAGGAGTGCGGCGGTCGTCGCATTGTCGGAGTGGGTATTGTCGCCATCGGATGCCTGGGCCGCATAGATGTTCCAGTCCGACGGCGGATAACGATCCGCGACGATACGGCGCATCGTTTCCAACGCGCTCGAGACCTGCGTTCCGCCCGTTGCAGGACTGCGGAAGAAGGTTTCCTCGTCGACTTCCTCTGCGACGTCAGTGTGACGAACAAAGACGATCTCGACGCGTCGGTACTGCCGGGTAAGGAAAATATAGAGCAGCATATAGAAGCGCTTGGCGAGATCCTTCATATGTTCGGACATCGAGCCGGACACGTCCATGAGGCAGAACATGACCGCCTGGGCAACCGGCTTCGGCTCGTTTTCGAACCGGCGGTAACGGATATCGATCGGATCGATATAGGGAATGCGTCGTACCTTCGATTCCAGTGCCTGAATTTCCGCTTCAAGAACCCGCCTGCGCTCTTCGTCCTCGCATTCGGCGATTTCGGCGATGAGTTCAGCAACCTTCTCCGGCTTTGGACGACGCAACGCCACGCGGCGCATCATCGCCAGCCGCATGGTGCGATTGACCGCAAGGTTCGACGGTGAACCGGTTACCGAATAGCCGGCACGGACCGGGTTGGGCTGATCGGTCGTGGTCAGGCGCTTCTTGGCGAGATCCGGCAATTCGAGGTCGTCCAGGAACAGGTCGAGGAATTCCTCGCGCGTGAGAACGAAACGGAAGGCATCCTCGTCGCTTCCCTCTCCGCCCTGCCGGGACCTGCCGCCTCCCCCATCGGGCCGGGGAAGGATGTCGCCCTCGATGAAGGTCTTGTTGCCGGGGAGAATGTGCTCGCGGACGCCGTAGGGGCCCCGTTGCAGGCGCGGCTCCTCCGTTCCGCCGATAGGAATGCTGATCTCACCGCCTTTCAGTATGTCCTGAATGTCACGGTTTTGGGATGATTCATAGACCGCTTTCTGCACCAGCGCCTTCGCTCGCCGCAAAAACCTCTGGCGATTTTCCAGACTCTTGCCGCCTGGGTTCAGGCGCCGGTCAACAATATGCATTCCTTCTTCCTTGTTGCGCTCAACCTGCCTGCTTTACACGCATGTACCATTCGACGAGCCGACGGACTTGGCGCTCAGTATACCCCCGATCCATCATGCGATCGACAAATTCTCCATGTTTTTTCTCCGTTTCGCCATCCTTCTTGGAACCGAAGGAGATGACGGGCAGCAAATCCTCGACCTGGGAGAACATCCGCTTCTCGATGACCTCACGGATCTTTTCGTAGCTCGTCCAGCTCGGGTTCTTGCCGGCATTGCTCGCCCGAGACCGCAGGCAGAACTTAACGACCTCGTTGCGAAAATCTTTCGGATTGGCGATGCCTGCGGGCTTCTCGATCTTGGTCAGTTCCTGATTGAGAAGATCGCGATCGAGCAGCTGGCCGGTATCCGGATCCTTGAAATCGACGTCCTCGATCCAGGCATCGGCATAGTCGACATAACGATCGAAGAGGTTCTGACCATAATCCGCATAGGATTCCAGATAGGCCTTCTGGATCTCGTGCCCGATGAATTCGGCATAGCGCGGGGCAAGCTCACCCTTGATGAATTCAAGATAGAGCTTCTCCGTCTCGGTGGGGAACTGCTCGCGTCGGATCGCCTGTTCGAGCACATACATCAGATGCACCGGATCGGCGCTGACTTCGGCGGTATCATAGTTGAACGTCGCAGCAAGCACCTTGAAGGCAAATCGTGTCGAAATGCCGTCCATGCCCTCATCGACACCAGCCGCATCGCGGTATTCTTGGACACTTCTTGCCCGCGGATCGGTTTCCTTGAGGCTTTCGCCGTCATAGACCCTGAGCTTGGAAAAGAGCGTCGAATTTTCGTGCCGCGTCAATCGCGACAGAACACTGAACCGCGCCAGCGTGTCGAGCGTCGAAGGCGCGCAGGGCGCATTGTTCAGCTCCGATTCCTGGATGAGCTTCTCATAGATCTTCTGCTCTTCCGTGACCCTCAGGCAATAGGGCACCTTGACCACGCAAATGCGATCGATAAAGGCCTCATTGTTCTTGTTGGACTTGAAGGTCTGCCATTCGGCTTCGTTGGAATGCGCAAGCACGATGCCCGAGAAGGGAATGGCGCCGATATTCTCAGTGCCGATATAGTTGCCCTCCTGCGTCGCCGTCAGCAGCGGATGCAGCATCTTGATCGGCGCCTTGAACATCTCGACAAATTCGAGAATGCCCTGATTGGAGCGGTTGAGTGCGCCCGAGTAGCTATAGGCGTCCGGATCGCTCTGGGCGAGGCTTTCAAGCCTGCGGATATCGACCTTGCCGACCAGCGAGGAGATATCCTGGTTATTCTCGTCACCTGGCTCGGTCTTGGAAACGGCGATCTGCCGAAGGCGGGAGGGCTGGATTCGCGCCACGCGGAACCGAGAGATGTCGCCGCCAAATTCTTCCAACCGCTTCAGGCACCACGGGCTCATGAGACCGGTCAGCCGCCGACGCGGGATGCCATAGCGCTCCTCGATCATCGATCCCATCGTCACCGGATCGAAGAGGCTGAGCGGGCTCTCGAAGACGGGACTCAGTTCATTGCCGGCCTTCAGCACGTAAATGGGGTGGACTTCCATCAGCGATTTCAGTCGTTCGGCAAGTGATGACTTACCGCCGCCGACCGGCCCGAGCAGATAGAGGATCTGCTTGCGCTCCTCCAGCCCTTGAGCCGCATGGCGGAAGAACGCAACGATCCGCTCGATCGTCTCCTCCATGCCAAAGAAGCCTGTGAATGCCGGATAAGTGCGTATTGTCCGGTTCATGAAGATCCGCCCGAGCCGTGGATCCTTGGCGGTATCGATAAGTTGAGGCTCCCCCATGGCGGCCAGAAGCCGCTCCGCCGAATTGGCGTACATTAGAGGATCGTCCCGGCACGCCTCTAGGTATTCCGGGAACAACATCTCATGTTCGCGCCGTGCTTCGAAAGAACGGGCGAATGCATTAAACAGCACATCGTTGTTGTACATGGCGCCTCGATAGCTTGCTTCTGCAATAACGCCTCAGTCAGAGGTTGACACGATCACCATCATCTGTCAGATGGGTCGTTTTCACTCAGAATCAATACTTGATCCCGATAATGATTCGTACGCGCGATTTGGCGACGCAGCAATATGCAAGGCCCACTATCCACGCGATTTAATAATATACGATATATAAGTTGCCGAATTCCTGTAAAGCATTCAACGGTTGCATAAGGCAAATGCAACCTAAGGCATCGGAATCGGCAAGGAACAAGAATTCGTTGCAGCGCCGCCCGTAGCGCCTCGTCGACCGGCAATCCATTGCGGTTGAAATCCATGACGCATGGACGAGACCGTCGAGGTCGAAGATAATCAATTAGACGCTAAAAACCAGCGGTATCGCTCATATAAGAAAACAAGGCGGCGCCCAACCGGCGCCTCCTTACTCATTATTATTATATTATTGCGCTCGCCGAGACCCGATCATTCCGCCGCCACGACGCGGCGCCGGCCGATCGTTGCCTGTGTGAGCACAAAGGCGCAGACGGCGCAAAGGCCGATCCCGGCGGCCATCGGCACTGCCGTGCCATCGAAGAACAGGCCGGCAATCGCCATGGCAACGGCCGCGGCCACGAACTGAAGCGTTCCCATCAGGGCGGACGCCGTGCCGGCGATTTCGCCGTGGTCTTCGAGCGCAAGCACGCCGGTCGTCGGAATGACGAGCCCGAGGAAGCCGTAGCCGATGAAGAGGAAGACCGCCATTACGGGCAACTGATTGAAGCCGAGGCTCATGACCACGACCATGGCAACCATGGCGAACGAAAACGCCGTGACGGCCATGCGCATCACCCGCACCAGGCCGAAGCGCTCCCCGAGCCAGCCGGTCAATTGCGATACCGCAAAGAAGGAAACCGCATTGATCGAAAAGGCAAAGCTATATTGGGTCGGCGTCAGCCCGTAGTGGTTGATCAGCACGAAGGGCGAGTTCGCCAGATAGACCAGGAAGCTGGAAATGCCGAAGCCGCCGATGAAGGTCAGGGTCAGGAAGTTGCGATCCGTAAACAGATGCCGGTAGGCGGCCATGGCGCTGCGAAGGCCGCTTTCTGCGCGATGCTCCTTGAGGCGTGTTTCCTTCAACTGCGTCGACAACAAAACCAGCCCGATCAACGCGGCGATCATCACGGCCCAGAACACGCCGCGCCAGCCATAGAAAGCGATGACCGCGCTGCCGGTCAGCGGCGCCAGGATCGGCGAGATGCTGAAGACCAGCATCAGGAGCGACATGAGACGGGCCGCCTGCACGCCGGTATGCATGTCGCGGACGATGGCTCGCGGAATGACCATGCCGGCCGCCCCGCCGATCCCCTGGAGGAAGCGGAAGGCAATCAGCGTTTCGATATTGCTTGCCAACGCGCAGCCGATGCTTGCCACCGCAAACAGGCCGATGCCGATATAAAGCGGCGCCTTGCGGCCCCACATATCGGCGAGCGGCCCATAAAAGAGCTGAGAAATGGCAAAGGGGATAAAGAAGGACAAAAGGCTCATCTGCACGACATTATCAGGCGCACCGAGATCCTTGCCGATGGACGGCAGCGCCGGAAGATACATGTCGATGGCGAAAGGACCGATAGCTGAAAGCAGGCCGAGAATGAGCGCAATGCGAAAAAAGGAGGCCGTCATAGGTGATCTCTCATAAACCGCGACAAGGAAACCGGATTGTTTCTCCGTCGCATTGCTCTCGAAGGGTTCAGGGATGATCGGCTGCAGCGGGAACGCGGAACTTGGGAGGATGCGTCATGTTCTACGAGCCAATGCGTCCACAAATTTGGACACACATGTAAAATTAGACACCATTGTCTAAAACGTCAATACGCATTATCTTGATTTCATGAAAAACCGCATGGCATCGAAAAGGACGGCAACAGGGCCCGCACAAAGGGGGCAATGCGCAAAGCGCCTGTCGATCCTGGAAGCTGCTGCCGACGTATTTTGCCGTCAAGGTTTTGCCGCCGCGAGCATCGACGAAATCGCGATGGGAGCCTGCGTTTCACGGCAGACAGTCTATAATCACTACGGCGAAAAAGAAACGCTGTTCATGGCCGTGGTTGAGGATGTCATGGCGCGCATGAATGCGACGCTGTTTTCGATATTGTCGACTTTTCCCGAAAATTCCGACAACCTGGAAGAGGATCTGGCGGCATTCTCCGTCCGTCTTAACAAGAACTGCGTCTGCAACCACGACGGCAAGTTTTTACGCAAACTGGTTCAGATGGAAGGCGAACGCTACCCGCATCTGTTCGAAACGTGGCGGCAGCAAGGCCCCTGCAAGCTTAACTCGGCGCTCGCAGCCCTTTTTGCGCGCCTCGGCCAAGACGGCGTCCTCAAGATCGACGATTTCGATGTCGCCGCCCGTCAATTCGTCGCATTGGGCAATGCCGATCTGCAGATGATCACATTGCTGGGCGGCACGCCGACGGATGAGGAATTGGAGAGTGCGGCGCGCAACGCAGTACGAACTTTTCTTTGCGCCTACTCCCACCCGGCCAAGGAAAAAGCCACCTCACCCCGGCTCGTTCCGGTGCCAGGGCTTACAGCTTAGAGATAGCCTTCTCAGAAAACATTCTGAGACTCAGTCGGCCCTTTCGGCAAGCTCGATCAGGATGCCGTCCGGGTCACGCAGGAACGCGACTTTATGGAGCACCTCTGAATTGAACGCCTTGCGCGGCCGCTCGACCACCTCCACGCCTGCGGCCTCCAGCTTGGCGAAGGTGTCTTCGACGCTCTCGAACAGAAAGGTGAGATGACGAAGCCCGGCCCTTCCATCAGGCACGTCCTCCGCCCGCTTCGCACCGGCGGCCGGCGCGATGATTTCGAGCATGCCGCCGCCGGCATCGAGAAAGGCAAGATCCGCCCCCTCCCCCGTCACCTTTCGCAGATGCAACCGAAGACCCAGCAAGTCGCAGTAGAAGGCGATCGTGCGGTCCATGTCGCTGACGGTCATGCCGACATGTTCAAATGATTTGAGCATGGATTAGAACACCTTCCGGCTGTCGGCCGGCATCAGCTCCGGTGCGAACCGCCCGCGCTCGTTGGCCTCCAGCAGTTCGTTGCTGACATTGCGGATATGCCGCGCCATGGCTTTGTAGGCCGCATCCGGATTGCGGATGCGCAGGGCCGCGACAATCGCATGATGATCTCCGATCCAGAGCGGGCGCACGCTCGGGGCATGAATATGCTCATGGAGCTTTTTCCACATCATCGACTCGTCGCGCTGCTCCCAGAGCGTCTCGATGATCGAGACGATGATGGCATTGCCCGTCATCCTGGCAATGGTCATGTGGAAGTCGCGATCGCCCTTTTCGTTGAGCAGCATCACATCGGTTTCATGCTGCATCTGGGCGATGCATTCCTCCAGCACGGCGATGTCGTAGCTGGTGGCGCGTTCGGCCGCCATCGCCGCAGCGCTGGATTCGACAGCCAGCCGCGCTTCCAGCAGTTCGAACGGACCAGGTCCGATATCCGTGCCTATCCTGTCGAAATTGATCTGGTTGACACGCGCCGGCAGGACGACGATGCCGGTTCTTCCCCGCACCTCGACGATCCCGCGCATTTCGAGCGCGATGACGGCCTCACGCACGACAGGACGGCTCACCTGCAGCTCTTCCGCCAGCTCTCTTTCCGACGGCATGCGCCAGGCCGGATCCTTCGCATTGGCTTCGATCATCTTGGCAATTCGACGCGCTACGATCTGATACAGCCTTTGTTCGCCCGACAACCGAAATCCGTATCCGGCACTCTCCATGATAGTCTCCTTGCGCGCGCCGCCAATGGGTCGTTTTCACGTGGCGGCGCGATCTCTTCTTCCGCGCGCTTCAGGCGCTGGCGGCGAGGCGCCGCTCTTCCTCGGGCAACCACGACCGGTAGAGCGGATGATCGGGCGCAATCGGCATCGGCGTCGGCCGGCCGGTGCGCTGTGAATGATAGGCGGCAGTCACCAGCTCGAGCGAATTGCGCGCATCCTGGAGCGTCACCGGCGGTTCCTTGTCTGCCCCGATGGCCTCATGGAACAGCTGGAACTGCCGGGTATAGCCGTCTTCGTTGGGCTCGTAGGCGGCAAGCGCCTCGTCCACCCGCCGCTGATGTTCCTCGGTCCCTGCCGTGAATACCCATGGGTCGCGGCCCATGGTATAGGGTTCGAGTATGCTCTCTGCGACGAGATCATGGAAGCAGAAGCGCAGCCGCGAAATCTCCTTGCGCGAACCGAGCGTCATCGACAGCGTGGCAAGCGAGCCGTTCTGCATCTTGACGGCCAGCGCCATCGTATCCTCGACCTCGATCCTGTTGACCAGGGTCGCTCCATAGGCAAAGACCTCGGCGCAGGCGCCATGCACGTAGTTCAACATGTCATGTGCATGGATCGCGTGGCCCAGCAGCCCGCCTCCGAGCTCGGTCGCCCACTTGCCGCGCCACGGCACCTCGTAATAGGCCGGCCCGCGCCACCAATGCGTCTCGATCGTGGTCATGAAGGGCTTGCCGGTCAGGCCGAGTTCGATGAGGCGCTTCAATTTCTGCAGCCCCGAACCGTAGCGATACTGAAAGATCGGCATCAGCTTCTTGCCGGAGCGGGCAACGATCCGGTCCATCTCGTCGACATCGGCGATCGAGCCGAAAAGCGGCTTTTCGCAGATCACATGCTTGCCCGCTTCAATACCCTTCTTGCAAAACTCGAAATGGGAATCCGGTGGCGTCGTGACATCGATAATGTCGAGATCGTCGCGCGCAAAGAGCGCGTTCGCATCCTGGGTATATTCGGGAATGCCATGCTTTTCGCAGAGCGCTTCGCCGCGATCCGCATCCAGCGAGCAAAGAACCGACACCTCGAACAGATCCTTGTTCCAGTCGTAGCCGATCATATGGCGCGCGGCGATACCGGCGCCGATCACGCCGACGCGTAATTTTTTCGTCATGATATCATCCTCCTTAACGGGCCGTAATCCTTGCCGCCCTGGTCTGGGCCTCAAGCGAAAGACGGCAGACCTCGAAGACGTGCTGCTGCGTCATCGCCGTTTCGGTGCGATCGCGCACGTCGGCGGTAAAGGCTTCGAAATAATCGAGTTTTTCCGTGCTGCAGTCGATGTAGGTGAGCTCCTTGTCGTTGACGAGGAACAGATGATCCTTGCCCGGACGACCGGCGATATCGATATATTTGCGCAGCTCGATATAGCCGTTGGTGCCGAGAATGGTCAGGCGGCCGTCACCCCAGGTCGGCAAAGCTTCCGGCGTGAACCAGTCGACACGGATATAGCCGGATGCCTTGTCGGAGCGCAGGAGAAGCTCTCCGAAATCCTGGAAGGCCGGCTTCTGCGGCATGCCGAAATTGCCGATCGAGCTGGCAACGACGTCCGCGCTGGTCGAACCGGTATAAAACAGGAATTGATCGACCTGATGCGAGGCGATATCGACGATGATGCCGCCGAAGGCTTCCGGATCGAAGAACCAGTCCGGACGCGTGGGGAGCTGCAGCCGATGCGGCCCCATTCCCATCGTCTGGACCACCTTGCCGATGGCGCCTTCCGCCACGAGCTTGCCGGCCTTGACCGCCGATCGCACGCAATGGCGCTCGGAAAAGCAGATCGAGAAGATTTTGCCGGTCTCCGCGACGGCCTTCTTGACGTCCTCGAGCTGGGCGAAGGTGATGAGGCCGGGCTTGTCGATCATCACATCCTTGCCCGCTCTCATCGCCCTGACGGCGAGACCGGCGCGGTCGCGCGGAATTGAGGCGATGCAGATGACATCGATCGAGGGATCGGCAAAGATCTTTTCGCGGTCGATCGCCGGCGCATCCGGATAGGTCTTCCGGAAATTCTCGAGCAGCGCCGGCACCGAGGTCTGCGGGCAATAGCCGACGAACTCGCCACCTGCGGCAAGCAATCCCTTTACATGGTCGAAGATATGTCCATGATCTATCCCAACGACGGCAAATCTTAGCATCGCAAGCACTTCCTCCTGAGCTGATACTCCTGGCGCTATCCTCGCACGCCATAAGCCTTGGTCAGACCAGATACCGAAAACCTCTCCCTGTCAAGCCGGTTTCGCGCCGGGTGTTCTCGTTTTTTACGGCCGAAGTGATTGATTTTTCTGTCATGCATTTTTCACAAATATTGTCAGTTGACAATCTGGTAAGACCAGACAAGGCTTAGCGTAATCGTAAGGCGTCCAGTCCGCACGAGATCCGACCTTGGAGGAGGAGGAAGAAATGAAAGCATCCGGCATCAGCCTGTCGGCAGCGCTTGGTCTGCTGGCGGTCATGACTGCAACCGGTATCGCCCGGGCGCAGGAAGTGACCTTTTACTGCGATGACATCGGTTTTGGTTGCGTTACCATGGCGCCTGTCGCCAAGCGCTTCGAGGCCGAAAATCCCGGCATCACGATCAAGCTCGAAACCGTCAGCTACCAGACGATCGTCGAAAGTCTGCCGGTGCAGCTTGAATCCGGGGAAGGCCCGGATGGCGCGATCATCACGGATCTCGGCGGACTGAGCCGCTACTATCTCGACCTGACCCCCTACGTCGACAAGGATCTGTTCGAGAAGGAATACGGGCAGACGCTGCAATGGCTGCGCGGCGCCAATCCGACGAGCAAGGCGATCAACGGGATGCCGACGTCGCTTACCGTCAATGGCGCCTATGTGAACCTCACCCTCTTCGAGCAGGCAGGCGTACCGGTGCCGAAGGAAGGCGCCACCTGGACCGAATGGGCAGACGCCGCGCGCAAGGTCGCTCAGGCAACCGGCACCGAATATCCGATGGAGATGGATCGTTCCGGACACCGCTTCGCGAGTCTCGCGATCAGCTACGGGGCCCAGCTGGTGGACGATCAGGGCAAACCGGTCATCGACAAGGGCCTGCATGACGCCGTCGAGCAGTTCGTCGCCTGGCACAAGGACAAGACGATGCCGATGGATCTCTGGGGTGCCGTCGGCGGCGCCACGCACCGGGAATTGTTCTCGGATTTCCTGAACGCCAAGACGGTCTTTTATTTCGGCGGTTCCTGGACGCTGAACCAGATGGACAAGGAGGTTGGCGATCTCTTCGATTGGGAAGTCGTGCCCGCCCCCTGCGGTCCTTCGTCCTGCACGGTCATGCCGGGCGGCGGAGCCCTTGTCGGCTTCAAGCACAGCAAGCATCCCGAGATTGTCGGAAAGTTCATCAACTACATGGCGCAGTCGAAGAATTCCGCCGAGGTGATCGCCGCATCGGTTGAGATTCCCGCAGCCAAAAGCCTGATCGACAGCGGCGTCACCTATCCAGGCGCATCCGAGCGCACGCAGCAGTCGCTGTCGACCTTCATCGCCCAGGTGCCGAAGATGACTCAAGCCGCCTATCGCTTCCAGGGCTGGCGCTATCAGCGCGCCATGATGAACGCGTTGACCACGCGCATCAGCCAGGTGCTCAACGGTGAACTCGACGTCGACACGGCACTCGATCGCGTCCAGCAGGACGTGAACCTCGCCATCCAGGCAGCCGCCGGCAAGTGACACAGCCGCAAGGAGAGAGCCATGAGCGCACGGAGCCAGGTCGCAACGGCAGCGAGCGGGATTGTCGCTCTGCCGGCACGGATCATCGAGCCGGTCATGATGGGGCTGCAAAAGCTTCTCGGCATCAAACGGATGCCGTGGGTTTTCCTGCTGCCGAACCTCGTTGCCGTTCTGCTCTTCTCTCTCCTTCCGGTGCTGATCAACGTCTATTATTCGTTCACCGGCAGTGACCGGCTTTACCCGCAGGAACGGCCCTTCGTCGGCGGGTCCAACTACGCGACGCTCTTCGATTGCCGCAATTATCTCGATCCCTCGACCTGCTCGAGCGATCTCTTCTGGCGTGCGCTCAAAAACAGCCTCGTCTTCGTTCCCATCCAGGTCTGCTGCATGATCGGCGTCGCCCTGCTTGCGGCCATCTGCCTCAATCGCGAGATCAAGGGACGCGGTTTCTTCCGCGGCGTCTTCTTCTTCCCGGTCATGCTCTCGCCCGTCGTCGTCGCGCTGACCTGGCAATGGATCCTGCAGCGCAATGGCGCGCTCAACGGTCTCCTGACATGGGCGGGGCTTCCGTCCGTCAACTGGCTCGTCTTCCCTGACACCGCCTTCTTCTGGTCCGTCTTCGTCACGGTCTGGGCGCATATGGGCTTTTATACGATCATCCTGCTTGCCGGCCTCCAGTCGATCCCGAAGGATGTATACGAGGCGGCCAAGATGGATTCGGCGACCAACTGGCGCGTCTTTACCCGCATAACGCTGCCGCTGCTGAAGCCGGTTCTCCTCGTCGTCTTCGTCCTTTGCGTCATCCGGTCCGTCCAGACCTTCGACGAACTCTATGTCCTGACGGGCGGCGGGCCCGGCTCGGCCACCATGCTGATGGTCCAATATATCTACGAGATCGGATTTGCCGTTCAGCCGCGCAATTTCGGCCTTGCCGCCGCGGCCTCTATCCTCCTCGGCATCGTTCTTCTGATCTTCACCGGCGTGCAGCTTCGCCTGTCCAGGAGTACCCAGAATGGCTGATACCGCGCTCTCCAAACCCGAGACCTCCGTGAGCGGACTTCTTTTCAGCCGGCGCGGGCGCAACCGGCTCGATGTATCCGATGTGCTGACCTACGGCTTTCTGGTGCTCGGCCTCCTCATCATGTTCACGCCCGTCGCCTGGCTGGTCATTTCCTCGTTCAAGACGCAGGCCAACCTTCAGGAGTTTCCACCGACCATCCTGCCCTATGCCAACGAAACGGTAATGGTCGAAGGCTACGATCAGCCGCTGCCGCTCTACGATGTGACCATGAAGGACGGCACCAAGGACCGGCTGGCACAGATCCGCAGGGTCGGGCGCAATGCACAAATGATCGATCCGGACAATCCCGGCGCCGGCCGTGTCACTGTCGCAGTCGCCGATGCCGTGCCCGTCCGCAAGGTTCGTTTCGCGGTCGAGAATTATACGGGACTTGTCGCCAATTCCGGCCAGGAGCTCGGCCGCTACGTCTATAACAGCCTGTTCATCACACTCGTCGCCACGATCATCACACTCATCATGAATTCGATGGCCGCCTTCGCACTTTCCAAATACCGCTTTACCGGCAGCGGCGTGGCCCTGATCTCAATCCTTTCGACGATCATGATTCCGGCAACCGTCGTTCTGGTCCCGACCTATCTCATCGTCGCCGAACTCGGCCTTGTCGGAAATCTCTGGGGCGTGATCTTGCCGACGGTGGCGACTCCGACCGGCGTCTTCCTGCTGCGCCAGTACATGCTGACCATTCCGGACGAGCTGATCGAAGCGGCCCGCATGGACCATGCCAGCGAATGGCGCATCTTCTGGCGGATCATCCTGCCCCTTTCCTCTCCGGCGCTGGCGGTGGTGGCGATCTTCTCGATCCTGTCCCGCTGGAACGATTTCCTGCTCCCGTTGATCGTGCTTAACCGGCGCGAAGTCTACACGCTGCAGCTTGCTCTCAATTCCTTCCAGGGCGAGTTCGAGGTCCGCTATGACCTGCTGCTCGCCATGACCACGCTGACTGCTTTACCCCTCGCCTGCGCCTTCATTTTCCTGCAGCGCTACATCACCACCGGCATCGCTTCCACAGGCATCAAGTGAGTTCGATCCATGGCAAATCTCGTTCTTGACAATGTCCGCAAATCCTTCGGCAGCCTGGAGGTCATCCCTAGCCTCGACCTCGATATCGAAGACGGCGAATTCGTCGTCTTCGTCGGCCCCTCGGGCTGCGGCAAATCCACTCTGCTGCGCATGATCGCAGGCCTTGAGGAAGCAAGCGGCGGCGATATCCGCATCGATGGCAGGAGCGTGATCAGGACGCCCGCCGCCGACCGCGGCGTCGCCATGGTCTTCCAGTCCTATGCACTCTATCCCCACATGACGGTGCGCGAGAACCTGAGTTTCGGGCTCGAAAATCTCCGCATGCCGAAGGACGAAATTACCCGGCGGGTCGAAGCGGCAGGCAAGATGCTGCAGATCGATACGCTGCTGGAGCGGCGGCCCAAGCAATTGTCAGGCGGCCAGCGCCAGCGCGTCGCGATCGGCCGCGCCATCACTCGTGACCCGAAGATCTTCCTTTTCGACGAGCCGCTATCCAATCTCGACGCGGAGCTGCGCGTCCTGATGCGCGTGGAGATCACCAAGCTCCATGAGCGGCTCGGCAACACAATGATCTATGTCACGCACGACCAGATCGAGGCCATGACGATGGCCGACAAGATCGTCGTGCTGCGCCGCGGCGTCATCGAGCAGGTCGGCGCGCCGCTTGATCTCTATAACCGCCCCCGCAACACCTTCGTCGCCGGCTTCATCGGCTCCCCCCGCATGAACCTCGTGGAAGGTGCGATCGCCGCGGTCGACGCCAATTCAGTGAGCTTTGCGGCACCCGGACTGCCGCCGCTCGTCCTGCCCGGACACGCGCAACTCGCAGTCGGCCAGAAAGCCACCCTCGGCATGCGGCCGGAGGATTTCATATTCGATGCCCCGGCCGGTCAATCCTGGTCGGTGACCGTGAGCGTCGCCGAGCATCACGGCGCCAGCAGCTACCTGCATTGCACATTGGCCAATGGCGAACCGATGCTGGTCCATCAGCAAGGTCAGAGCCGGGTGGAGCGCGGGGATACACTGTCCATCGCGCCGCGTCCGGGGCAGTGGCATTTGTTTGATGCCGACGGGCTCAGGGTGGAGACGGGACGATAGCGGCGCCGGACTTCGGTGCGCGCTGTCTGCAGGCGGCTGATGCCAACAATCCGAGCGCAGTGGCGCGCCGGACGAGATGAAACTTGGCAACTTATGTCATTGTTTTTGCTGTATGATGACACAACTGACCTGTCCCGTCGTTTACTGCCATGCCTGCTTCGTCTGGAGCCGTCCATCACCTCACACAAGAGCCACCAAAGCTCGACATCGCATAGCCCATTTCGAAAACGCTGCTAGACTTAGCTAGTGCTTGAACTGCGCCAGGTTTGCCTTGGTGAGTTGCATGACGCCGGTCTCCACCTTCTCTGGTAGTGGATTGATGCCTGCGGCTTTATGGTCCGGCACCACTTTCATGGCGCCTGTGTTGAGCCAGTGCAGCAGATACACACCGAGAAAGGCCTCGACATAGGATTTCTGCACGACCGATCCCACGATGGTCCCATCCTCGATATAGGGCAGCATGTCGTCGTTCCGATCCATGGCGACAATCTTCACCTTGCCCTGGAGGCCGGCTTCGGTGACCGCAATCGCAGCCCCCTTGCCGCTGTCGCCATCGGTGCCGCCGACGCCGATCACATCCGGATGGGCAAGCAGAGCCTGGCTGTAGGCGGTCGGCGCGTAAGAGGGGTCGGCCTTGTCGTTGACGACATCGACGACCTCGATCCCAGGCGCGTTCTCCTTGAAATAGGCCTTATAGCCTTCCACACGCTCCAGAACGGAGGGTGCCGGGAACGAGCCGAGCAGCACCTTCCCTTTTCCGCCAATCGCGTCGGCAAGCATCTTGCCGCCGACCTTGCCAGCCGCAACGTTGGAAATGCCGAGATAGATTTGGCGCTTTGAGCCGGGCGCGTCGCCGATGATCATGGCGACGGGAATGCCAGCCTCCACTGCCCTGTCGATGCCTGGCGTGAGCGCAGCGGCATCGGCGGGGAAGATAAGCAGGCCCGCGGGTTTCTTGGCGATGAGCTCATCGAGCTGGCGCGCCTGCGCGGCGGTGTCGAAATCGAGCGGCCCTGTGAAGCTTGTCTTGACGCCCAGAAGCTTCGCGCAATCTTCGAGCGCCTTGCGATGGTCGACCCAGAATGGAACCTGGGTGACGCAGGATAAGAAGACATATTCCATCCCGGCTCCCTGCGCCAACGCCTCCGCTCTGAAGCCAGGCAGCAGGCTGAGGCCCGCCAGGCCCAGGCCTCCAAACATCAGAAGATCGCGGCGATCCATGTCAAGTGTGGTCATTTTTTCCTCCCTTGCCTTGAACCGTCGAGACGACGGTTCATTCCTTGCCGCGGCGCACGAGCATGTCGAGCGCGACCGCGGCCACCAGCACGGTGCCGGTGACAATCATCTGCCAGTAGATCGATACTGCCAGCATGGTCATGGCGTTGTTGATGAGGGCGACGAAGATGACGCCGAGGAAGGCGCCGAGAACCGTCCCTTCGCCGCCGCGCAGACTGGCGCCGCCGATCACTGCGGCTGCGAGAACCTGCAGCTCAAGCCCGGCGCCAGCGGTAGGGGTGCCGCTCATCAGCCTGGAGGCAAGCAGCACGCCGGCGAACGCGGCAAGCAGGCCCGAGAGTACGTAGGCGACGATGCGGACACGGTCGACAGGCAGGCCCGACAGGCGCGCCGCCCTCTCATTCGATCCGACGTAATAGATTTGGCGGAAGAAACGTACATGCCGCATGGCCAGATCGGACAGGACAACCAGCACGAGCGTGATCCAAACCAGGAAAGGGACGCCAATAAACTGCGCCTTGCCGGCCCACGCAAAGGTGGCCGGCAGGTTTGACAAAGAAAAACCTTCTGTGAGCACCAGTGCTATCCCTCGCGCGATCGACATTGAGCCGAGGGTCGCGACAAGCGGGTTGACGTTGATCTTGGTGATGACCAGTCCGTTCGCCAATCCGATCGCGGCGCCCAGCGCGAGCGCGGCCAGGACGGCGAGCGGGATCGGCCAGCCGTCGATGATTAGCAACGCCACGATGGTGCTTGCGAGCGCGAGAACGGAGCCGACGGACAGGTCGAAACCGCCCGAGGCGAGCAGCATCGTCATGCCGATGGCGATGATGGCGGTCGGCGCCATACCGACGGTGATCGCTCGGAAATTGGCCATCGAGAAGAAGAAGGGAGAGGCGAGCCAGGTGGCCATGATGAGCGCCACGATGAGAAGGGCGAGCGTCAATTCGCGCGTCTCGATGATGAGACGCAGGAACTGCCTGCAGGCCAGCTGAACTGTAAGGCGGCCCATGTTCTCGGCTCTCATGCCACCGCTCCGCTGTTATAGCCTCGTGTTCCCGCAGCGAAGGCCATGACGAGCTCTTCGGTTGCGCTTGCAGTCTCGAGCTCTGCCGCGATCCGGCCCTGCTGCATTACGATGATGCGGTTGGTGAGCGCAAAGAGTTCGGGCAGGTCGGATGAGACGAACAGTACAACCTTGCCTTGGGAGGCGAGGCGGCGGATTTCCTGATGGATGTCCTGTTTGGCGCCGATGTCGACGCCCCTGGTCGGCTCATCGATTATGATGATCTCGGGCCTCCTTTCCAGCCACTTCGCGATCATCAGTTTCTGCTGATTACCACCGCTGAGTTTGGCGGCCGCCGCGCAAAGCCCGGGGACCCGAATGTGGAAGCGCTCGACGGCTTTTTTCGTCGCCTCGCGGCCCGCGGCCGCGTTGAGCAGGCCGTGCCGGCTGAACCGGCCAAGGGCTGTTGCGATTATGTTGTCTACGACCGATTTCGTTACAAAGAGCCCTTCCTCCTTCCGGTCTGCAGGCACATAGGCGACGCCGAGCCTCATCGCGTGACGGGCATCATGGAAGCGCACCGGATGTCCGCGAACTTCAATCGTGCCGCAATGAGCCGGAACGATTCCCGCCAAAGTCCGCGCAAGCTCGTCCCGGCGTGCACCCATCAGGCCCGCCAACCCCACCACTTCGCCGAAGCGCAGGGTGAGGTCGACGCCTGAAAACTCGCCTCGTCGTCCCAAGTTTCGCGCCCTCAGCGCGACCCCACCGCCGGCCTGAGCCGAAGGAGCCGTCAGCGCCGCGAAGTGGCGGCCGACCATGTCCTGCACCACCAGATCGGGTGATATCGCGTCCGTATGATTTGTGCTCACCAGCCGCCCATCGCGCAAGACCGTGATCCGGTCGGCAATGCGGAAGACCTCGGGTATGCGATGAGTGACATAGATAATGCCGATTCCGCGCTCCTTGAGGCGGCGCAAGACCTGAAAGAGCGCCTCCACCTCGACCGCATCGAGCGCGGAGGTCGGCTCGTCGAGGAGCAGGATACGCGAGCTGAGCGACAGCGCCTTGGCGATCTCCACGAGTTGACGCATGCCGGCCGGCAGCCACTCCACAGGCCGGTCGACGTCTGTTTCGACTCCGAATTCAGCCAGAATTTCCCGCGTCCTCCACCTTAGCTCGCGCCATTGAACAAGGCCGAAGTGGGTGGGTGCGCGGCCGGCGAAGACATTCTCCGCGACCGTCAGCGCGCGAGCGAGACTAAGCTCCTGAAAAACCGTCCCGATGCCAAGCGCCTGCGCCTTTGCGGGCGTATCGATTGTGACCGGTCGAGCGTCTATCTCGATCGAGCCTACGTCGGGCGCGACGACCCCTGACAACACGCCGAGCAGTGTAGATTTCCCGGCACCGTTCTCGCCCAAAAGCGCGTGGATTTCGCCGGCTAGCAATTCGAAATGGATGCCTTGGAGCGCCCGGGTCACTCCGAACGAGCGTGAAATGCCGCTTAATCGAAGGAGCGGCTCGGCCATCACATCGCCTCCGAAACCTCCTTGTCGGCAGCCGCTATGTCCTCGATCTCGGCCGAATAGGTCTCCCGCGTCCGCCCGATATGGACATCCAGGATGGCGAGCGTCGCGGCGAGGTCGCGCTGCCGCACCGTCTCCAGCATCTGGCAGTGCTCGCGGAACGACATCTTAGTGTGGAGCGGCTTGGTCGCGAGATGGGTCCTGAGAGCGGCGATCTTACCGACGTTGCGTTCGTATGCGTCGCGCAGATAGCTGTTGCCGCAATGCTCAAGGAAGGTGGCGTGAAAGCGGGTGTCGAGCTCTAGATAGGCTCGCTGATCACCGCGCTGTTGGGCCGCCGCCATCTCCGTGACCACCGCCCCCAGATCGGCCGCGAAGGTCTCAGGATTGCGCGAGATCGCGAGCTTCAGCGCTGCCGCTTCGACCGCGCTTCGAAACTCGCAGATCTCGTGGACTTCGCGGGCACTGAGCGTGAACACGAACGCGCCGTGCTGAGGATAGATGAGCACCAGACCTTCATGGCGCAATTGAGCGAGCGCTTCGCGCACCGGGGTCTTCGAGACGCCGAGATCATCTGCGAGCTGCCGCTCCGAGAGCGGCTGCCCGAGTTCGAGGTCGCCGTGAATGATCGACGAGCGCAGGTGGGAAAGAACCGTCTGCGCCAGCGATTTGGGGCGCTCAATGCGCCGAACGCCGGGATTGCGGTATTTTTTCGGTTTGTCTGCCATCTGGAATGTGGTATACCAGACACCAGCGCATGGGACAAGCGGTTTGATGCGGCGCGCCAATCTTTAGGAGCGCCGGGATAGGATCGCATGGACAGGGCTGAGCTTCTTCTTGATTGCCACAACCAGCACGGCGAGGGTGTGCTGTGGAACCCCAAGGACGGCCGCGTCTGGTGGACGGATATCCATGGCTGGCATCTCTGGTGGTACGAGCCTGAGTCCGACAGGTCCGGTTCTGTTACCATGCCGGACCGCGCGTGCTGCTTCGCGCCCCGGCGGAGCGGAGGGTTCATCGTCGCCTTCGCCAAGCAAATTGCGTTCTTCGATCCGGAGAGCGGCACAGTGTCCTCTATCCATCGCTTCGAGCCCGACAAGCCGGACACGCGCCTCAACGACGGCCGCACCGATCGCCAAGGCCGCTTCATAGCCGGCGGCATGAACGAGGGTTCCTCGGAGCCGGTTTCCACCGTCGTGCGCGTCGATCCAGACGGATCGGTATCCACCATCATCAGCGGGGTCGGGTGCGCCAACAGCATCTGCTTTTCGCCGGACGGGCGGACGATGTATTTCGCCGACTCCTTCGCTGGCACGATCTGGGCTTATGACTACGATCCTCGTACAGCCCTCCCCTCCAGCCGCCGCGTGCTGAAGGATTTTCAGGGCGAAGCCGGCATTCCGGACGGCTCGTGCGTGGATGCCGAGGGTGCTGTTTGGAACGCGGTCTGGGAAGGCCAACGGATCGTCCGCATCCTTCCCGACGGCAGGGCCGACCGGACAATCGAGGTGCCGGTCTTGAAACCGACATGCTGCGCCTTCGGCGGAGCGGAACTGGATACGCTCTACATCACCACGTCACGGCTGGCCATGACCCCGGAGCAGCTCGCAGCGGGGCCGACGGCCGGGGCGCTTTTTGCATTCCGGCCCGGCGTGCGCGGCCTCGCAGACCAGCCTTTCGCCGGATGAGAAACAACAAAAGGAAGCGCGCAACGCCCAGGGAGAACAGGATGAACGTCACGAGAAACGCAATGAAAATTCTCGCTGCCGGTCTGGCGCTTGCCATAGGGCTGGCGGTTGGAGCCGCTTGGGCACAGGAACCCCCTTACCCAGCGCCGAAACCGCTTCAGGCGTCGGCCCAGGCTCCAATCAAGAGCTTCAAGGGATCGAAGGGGGCTCATATCGCCTACATGCCGCCGGCAACCGAGTTCAACTACTACATCGCGATCGGCGAGGGCATCAAGAAGGAGGCTGCCAAGCGCGGCATAGACACCTTCCTACTCGCGCCGCAAAGCGGAGCCGACATCAACGGCCAGATGGGCATGCTGCAGGACGTGATCACGCGCGGCGTCGATGCGATCATCCTCTCGACGCATGACGAACACGCGGCGGCTCCCCTGGTGAAGCGCGCGGTGGATGCCGGAATCGCAGTGGTGATCGTCAATTCCGACATTCCCGACTTTCCTGCCCCTGTCCACGCGGTGGTCGGCTATTCGCAGCGCAAGGGCACGCACAAGCTCGGCGAATATGCCCTGAAACTGACTGACGGAAAGCCGATGATCGTCGGGATTCTGGAGGGGCAGCCGGGCTATCATTCGACCGAGCGGGTGGGCGGATTCGTCGACGCCATCAAGGGCTCGAATTTCAAGGTCGTCGCCAGCCTAGACGGCAAGTGGAACGTCGAGGGCGGTAACGCCGCCGCGATGGACATGCTGCAGGCCCATCCCGATATCCAGCTGATCTTCGCTGCCAACGATTACGAGATCATGGGCGCCGCGCAGGCTGCGAAAGCGCTCGGCCGCACCGACCTTCTATTGTTCGGCAATGACGGGGATACCGGCGCCGGCCTAGAGCAGATCGCCGCCGGCAACGTCACCGCGACGGTCGACACAACGCCCTTTGTGATGGGCCAGATCGCGCTCGCCATCACCGCCGATGTCCTTGATAACAAATATCCGGGCGGCTGGGTCGAGACCCCGACGCAGATCGTCGACAAGAACAACGTGATCGACATCCTGCGCCACCCCGAAACGCTCTATCCGATGCCCTCCAAGGCATATTGATGCGCAGGAGCATGGCAGATCGCTGGATCCCGGCTGGAGCAACACGGACACATGGTGAAGTTATGAGCGTGGACAGCGATACCGTCTGGGAGTTGCGGGGCATCAGCGAGGCATTCGGCGTGGTGCTGGCGAATGACAATGTTTCGCTCGCGCTTCGCCGGAACCAGATCCACGGGCTCGTCGGCGAGAATGGTAGCGGCAAGACCACTCTTATCCGGACGCTTTCAGGCGCGCACCAGCCGGACGGAGGCATGATCCTGCACGCGGGTGCGCCCGTCACGCTCGACAGCACGCTCACGGCCCGCTCGCTCGGTATCGCCACGGTGTTTCAGGAGTTTTCTCTCGTTCCTGAACTGACTGTCGCGGAGAATGTGTTCCTAGGGCGATGGCTCGGCAGCTACTTCAGCATCGACTGGCGCTCCATGCGCGAGGCGGCGCACAGAACCCTGATGGAGCTCGAGCTCGACATCCCTCCGGACGCTGTGGTCGGCGAGTTACCGGTCGCGCAGCAGCAGCTTGTGGAAATCGCCAAGGCGATAGCGGCGAGGGCGAGCCTGATTGTGCTCGACGAGCCGACCACGGCGCTCGGGGTGACGGAGATCGAGCATCTGCACGAGCTTCTCAGGCGGGCACGAAAAAACGGCGCGGCGATCCTCTATGTTTCCCATCGGCTGGACGAGGTTGTCGATCTCTGTGACGTGGTCAGCGTCATGCGCAACGGCCGCATTGTCAGCGGAGCCGGCCACACGCCGCTCGATGTCGGCGCCATCATCTCGCTCATGATCGGCAAGGAGATGGAGGAGCAGTACCCGAAGATCCATTGCAGGCACGGCGAGGTGCTTCTGGAAGCGCGCGGCATCTCCGCCGATCCCGCGCTCCATGACGTGGGCTTCACTCTCCGCCGCGGCGAAGTGCTTGGATTTGGCGGGCCGCTCGGCTCCGGCCGAAGCGCTATCGCGCGCGCCCTATTCGGCGTGGTGCCGTTGGCCGGGGGAGAAATTCGGCTGCATGGAAAGACGCAAGTGATTCGTAGCCCAGCGGACGCAATCGCCGCCGGCATCGCGCTCCTCACCGAAAACCGCAATATCGACGGCCTGTTCTTCAACTTCACCGGCCCGGAGAACATCACTGCCGCAAGCCTCGCCGATCTCGACCGTGGTCTCTGGCTCAACCTTGCGCGCGAGCGCAAGGTTGCGGGCGATCTCATCCGCAGCCTGCAAGTAAGCCGTGCCGCCGAAACCGAGCTGGTCGGGCGGCTGTCGGGAGGCAACCAGCAGAAGATCCTGCTCGCGCGATGGCTGAACGCCAATGCCGAGGTGTTCATTCTCGATGAACCGACGAAAGGTATCGATGTCGGTGCCAAGGTCGCCATCTACCGGCTGATCAACGAGCTGACTGCAACGGGGAGAGGCGTCATACTGATCAGCTCCGACGACAAGGAGCTACTCGCCATGTCTGATCGCATCGCGATCGTGCGGCGGGGCCGCATCATCCGCATCGCTGAGGCGAAGACGCTGACCAAGGCCGAGCTCATGGGCGCCGGAGAAAGGCAGGATGCGGCATGAAGCGTCTGTTTTTCCTACCCGTCACCGGCCCGGCGATCGCCACAATCGTCGTTGCGCTTCTCGTCATGTCCACGACGGACCGTTTCCTTACCCCAGGCAACCTGAACAATCTCGCTCTTCAGGTCAGCATCGTCGCTCTCGTGGCGATCGGTTCCACGGCGGTAATCATCGTCGGCGGCATCGATCTGAGCCCCGGATCGATGATCGCGCTTCTGACGATGCTGCTCGCCATGATGCTGAAATTCTGGGGCTTCGGATTTTGGCCTGCCCTTGTGCTCGCTCTCGCCACCGGCGCTGCGATCGGCGCCCTCAACGGAGCGATCACCGCCTATCTCCGCATTCCGGCCTTCATTACCACTCTCGCCGGCCTGAGCGCCTATCGCGGCCTGGCATTCATGTTCAACAACGGCTCGCCCGTCTTCGAGGCGTCGGACCGTCTCGAGCCGCTGTTCTACGGTAGACTGGCCGGCATTCCGCTTCCCCTGATCTATATTGTTCTGTTCTTCGCGATCGCCCACTGGCTTATGCGGCGCACCCGCCTCGGACGCTCGATCTATGCGGTAGGTGGCAATGCCGAGGCGGCGCGGCTATCCGGCATCAAGGTGCGGCATATCCAGCTTTGCGCGTTCACGTTGGCTGGCCTGATGGCGGCGATCGGAGCGGTTCTGATGGCGGCGCGATTGAATTCGGGCTCGCCCAACTACGGCGCCGGCCTCGAATTACAGGCGATTGCCGCAGCCGTGATCGGTGGCGCCAGCCTCGCGGGCGGGCGCGGTGATATGGTCGCCACTCTCTTCGGTGCGCTGACGGTAACGATCGTGCAGAACGGACTGAACCTCAATGCTGTGGCGACATCCACGCAGAATGTCGTGATCGGCGCGATTATCGTTCTGGCCGTGGGGATCGACATGTGGCGCGGCGAACTCAGCCGCGGATTCGTCTGGGCCCTCAGTCTGCTGCACTCGGCGCGGGGCGCACGGCAGGAAAGGAGGAAAGCGCAATGACGGCCATCACGTTTTCCCATATCGGCGTCACCGTCCCAGATCTCGAGAAGGCGGTCGCGTTCTACGCAAAGGCCTTCGGCCTCTACGTGATAATGCAGCCGACCGAAATCCGGCACGACGACAGCGCTATCGGACAGATGTGCGACGATGTGTTCGGTCCCGGGTGGGGAAGCTTCCGCATCGCCCATCTCGCGACAGGCGACGGCATCGGTATCGAGCTCTTCGAATTCCCCAGAACGGCGTCGGAGGAAAAGCCATTCGAATATTGGCGGCCTGGCCTTTTCCATTTCTGCCTGCAGGACGAAAATCTCGAGGAGCGGGTCAAGATCATCGAATCGCTCGGCGGCCGGCAGCGGATGAAGCAGGTGCGGTTCTATTATCCGGGGCAAAAGCCCTACCGGATGGTCTATTGCGAGGACCCGTTCGGCAACATCATCGAGCTCTACAGCCATTCCTACGAGCTCACCTATTCGGCCGGCGCCTACGTCTGAAGGGAGCGAGCATGGCGCGCAAACCCAAGGTCGTCATCACCGACTACGACTACGGCAATCTTGACATTGAGCTGCCGATCCTTGAAGCGGCGGGAGCCCGGGTTGTCGCCCTGCAGGCCAAGTCGGAGGAGGAGCTGTTCGAAGAAGCGCGCGACTGCGATGCGATCATGAATCAATATGCCCGTGTGGGTTCGGCGACCATCGATCGCATGGAGCATTGCCGAGTGATTGCGCGCTACGGCGTCGGCGTGGACATTGTCGACGTCGAGGCCGCGACCCGGAAGGGGATCCTCGTTACCAATGTCCGCGATTACTGCACCGACGAGGTAGCCGACCACGCCATCGCGCTATGGCTGGCGCTCGCCCGTAAGCTCATTCGCTATGACGCGGCGATCCGCAACGGCATCTGGCGTTGGCAGACGGGTAAACCCGTTTGTCGGCTCAAGGGCCGCACCATGGGAATCGTCTCTTTCGGCAAGATCGGCCAGGCGATAGCTGAGCGCGCCAAGGCGTTCGGCGTCACGATCATCGCCTACGATCCCTACCTAGCCGAAGGCATCGCTGAAGCGAAGGGGGTCGCGCTTGTGGGGAAGGACGAGATCCTTGCCCGCTCGGACTATCTGATGATGCAGGTGCCGATGACGGCCGAGTCGCACCATTTTCTGGGCGAGGCCGAGCTTGCGAAGATGAGGAACGGCGCCATCATAGTGAATACCGGCCGCGGCCCGACGATCGACAACCGTGCTCTCGCCAAAGCCCTAGCTGAGGGGCGCATTGCCGGTGCCGGTCTCGACGATCTCGAGGAAGAGCCGGCAAAGCTCAGGAACTGGATCCCCTCCGGCAATCCTTTGTTCTCGCTCGAAAATGTGATCATCACCTCCCATGTCGCTTATTATTCCGAGGAATCGATCGGGCTCGCCCGCGAGACGGCCGCCTCGGAGGTCGCTCGCGTGCTGAAGGGCGAGCGCCCGCTCAATCCGGTGAACGAAGTGACGCTGGACGGGCAAGACGGTGACCTCCAGCAGGATTGAAAGAGGTTAAGATGCTGAAGCTGTTCAACGATTTCGAGCGCAATCCTGCGCTCACCGCGAAATTCGATGCGGTAGCCCAGTGCTATAGCGCCTCCTGCGTTTTTGCAGATTCCCAATACCGCCAGGGGGTGATGGATTCCGAGATCAAGCCGGCCTTCCCAGCCAAGATCGTCGGACAGGCGGTGACGGTCCAGCTTTCGCCCGGCGATCTCGTGGACCCGCTGCGGGCAATCGAGATGAGCGGGGCCGGGGACGTCATCGTGGTCGATGCCGGAGGCGATCGCCAGACTTCGGTTTGCGGCGGGCTGATGGGCGGCCTTGCGCGCAATCGTGGCATCCGGGGCATGATCGTCGACGGCGCCGGTCGGGACATTGATGAGCTGCGCGACATAGGATGGCCAATCTGGACCCGCGCCATCACCGCGCGCGGCACCCACACCATGTATTCCGGACGCAAGGAGGAGCTTTCTGTCAATGTGCCGATCCAGTGCGGAGGGGTGACGGTCAATCCGGGTGATTTCGTAGTGGCCGACACGATCGGCGTGACGGTCGTCCCAATGCCGATGGCGGAAGTGGTCCTCGAAGCGGCGCGCGAACAGGCCGAACGCGAGCAGAAGACTCGGGAGAGGGTCGCTCAGGGGAAAACGCTCGAGGATCTGCTCGATGAATTCGGCCGGCTTTAAGAGACCGATCGAGAGTACCGTCCACTCCGCCAACTGCGGGTTGGTCGACCGCATGCATAATCATTCTGCGCTATACGGGATATAGGCCGCATCGCATGGACGGGCGACAATGGTTTGACCTGCGGAGCGCGCTAGCCGCCGGGGCGCAATCGCGCAAGTTCTCAAACTTTCGCGGCAATTTATCAGTCAAAATGACCCATGGCGTTCCTTGAGAACGCTTCGAACCCAAAGCTGGTAGCTAAGCGTCACACAAGTCTCGCGGGCTCTGATGCAACCGAGGACGTCTACAACAAGCGGTTCGCCAGTCCAAGGAAGAAGCCGAAGTGACTGCAAAATGCAGTCGCACCCGGATTTCCGATGCCCCGGTGGCGTCGCCTTCGATATTTTTGTGTGGCAAGGAACGATCGAGCGAGGCAGAGCACAACCTTGGCAAGCTGCTGATACATCTGCACACGATCCTTGCCTTCCTGATCGGCGGCATCATTGGTGCGCTGATGTACAGGGCTGTCGGTGACTTTGTACTGATTGCGGCCCATACTCATTGCGATCGCTCTGAATGGGATCACTCGTATCCGCCGACGGCCAGATATCGAAACACAAATCCCGACCTGATAACACGTCGCTGATATCTGTTTCTGGTGTCGGTCGCCGCCTAAACTCACCGCGGCGATCCGAGTTGCCTGCTCCGCCGCGAACGTCAGCGAACGATCCCACTTTCGGAGGCGGCGCCGCTGCAGTTTTTAAAGCAATTTTCTCTTCTATGCCAACTGCCTTAGGGACATGCAGGTAGATCCGGAGCGCCGCACTTCTTCTTTTCTGCGGCCGGCGGTCTCTTCGCCTGCGGCTCGACGATCGCCGGCTTGGGCTGAGGCTGGGGCTTGGGCTCAGCCTGGGGCTTGGGTTCGACCTGCATCTTGGGTTCGGGCTGTGGTTTTAGAGCAGGTGCCTGCGCCGGCGCTGCAACATGCGGCTCCCTGGGCAAGGATGGCGGCGGGGCGACCTCTCGAGACGGTGGCGGAACAACATGGTGCAGATTGCCGAGCTGCGGCTCGCTGCTATTGGGAACGCTGGGTTTTGCTGGCGTATTGTCAATAATTGCCGGTGCCGCGGGCTTTGTCGGCAGGCCGTGAGCGTCGGGTTTCGGGGCTGCGACACCTTCCCTCGGCTGCGCATTCGGAGCTGCGGTCGGTGCAGGGGTCTTGGCGATCTGGCTTTGACCTTTGACGGCAGGCGCATTGGCCTCGGGCAACTGCGGCTGGCCCTTTGAACCTGGGAGCGCATGCGCGTCGGGATTTGCGCTCTGAAGCGGCGGTTGCGCGACCGTCGTCGGATTATGAGCCGTATTGGGCTCTGCTTTGGGCGGCTGCGTTTTTTCTGCCGGAGCCGCTTGCGGCTCGTTCGCCAGCTTGCCGGCAGGCGGCAGCGGCTGGCCGTTGGCACCGGGAAGTGTGTGGGTGGCAGCACTTCCGGTCGGTGTCTGCGGCTGTTGTGCCTGTGTCTGGGGCTGGACCGAAGGGACGGGCGCCGGCGCCAAACCGGCTGCAGGTGTCGGCTTCTCGGCTGCGACCGGGACCTGCTTTTGCAAAACCGCAGCCTTTTTCTGTACCGAGGGCGGCAAGGCAACGTGGAGCGCAGCTGCACCCGCCCCTGCGATGACGGCTGCGCGGGCGAGCTTTTCTCCTGTCGTCAATCCGGGCGCAGCCGGCGCGGCCTCGCTCTCGTTGACAACCGTGTTGTTGACGACCGTATTGTGAATGTTGTTGAAAATGATGTTGTTTTCGGGCGGCGCGATATCACGCGGGGGTTTAACCCATTCGGGGACCGGAACGAAGACCGGCGCCGGCAGCACGTAGAGATCGACCGGTGGTCTGGGCGGCGCAAGCGTTACGAAATCCGGCGGCGGCGGTGCCAGGAAGACGACTGGCGGCGGCGGCGCATAACCAAAGTCGGCATCATCGAAATACAGAACAGGCCGGTCGACATAGACGATTTCCGGTGGTGGCGGCGGCGGCACGTCATACTCGATCACCGAAAAGGACGGGGGCGGCTCGAGTGCTGCCTCGAAATGCTCCAGACGACGGCGGGCATCCCAGACATGGGGACCACGCGGATAACGTCTCAGGTAGGACCAATACGCCTCCGGCGTATCCGCATTCGACGTTTCGCGCCAGGTGATCGCTTCGCGGCGCGCTGCAATGATCGCGCGCACCCGCCTTGCCATGGAGTCGTTCGGATAGGCTGCCAGGAAATCCTCGTAACCACGCATCGTGTCGCGATCGAGTGCGGCGAAATAGGCATCGCGTTCGTCGAAATCGCTGATCGGCTTCGTCCGGATAGCGGCATTGTCGTAGCTGGACACCTGGGCGGGCGGCGGATTGGGAACACGATCGAAAAACGTGAAGGCGTTCCTGAATTTGGAGGCATTCCAGGAAATCTGCGCGCCCTTGGTCAGATCGCTGACCCGCAACCGTGTCCGGTCAAACACATCATCGAGCGAAATCCCGCCGATGCGGATCATTTCCGCCAGGGCATGGGCATAGGAACCATAGGGGCCAGCCTCCTGCGGGGCGACCGTGCCCGGCGCGGCATTGAAGGCGATCAGCTGATTGGCGTCCGGATCGACGAGCGCCAGACCACCGGCCAGCGGCTGATTGGACTGCACGAATGGATTGGCTCTTGCTGCATCGAGCACAACGATGCTGCCGCGATTGTTGATGCCGGCCAGCGATCTCGTGAGATCAGTTATCCGCAGAGCTTCGACCGGCACATCCGTGGCATTGGCGATCTGGGCGTCGACCGGCACGAAATAGTTATCGCCCTGATATTGCACGCCATAGCCTGCCAGATAGACGAAAACGACGGTATTGGGTCCCGATGCATTCGCTTTCGTCAGAAAGTCCCGCATCGCGTCGCGCAATCCGTTCTGGTCGAGGTCGCGCGCGCCGATCACGTCGAAGCCGGCCGCCTGCAGCGTTTGTGCAATGAGCCCGGCATCGTTGGCGGGCGTCAGTAAGACGCCTGCCTTATAGGCGGCGTTGCCCACGACGAACGCTATTCTCTTTTCAGGGGAACCTTGCGCTTCGACTGGATTTACGGAAGCGATACCGACCAGAACCAGCACAACGGCAAAGAATGTCCAGGTCGTCTTGTTAGACGACAGCCCTATTGTCCAAAGAAGAGAAGGCATACAGTTTCTTCCAATCAACATGTGATGCAGTTCACTGTGAGCCCCCCGCAAAGTCGGGGCCAGCTGTATGAGTTTTCGCCAGAGACGGCTGGCGAGCTTTGCATCGCTATTTAGCTATCGTTTATGAGCGCTGGATTAGGCGTAACTGAAGCGAAACTGAAGACAAGTCTGTCCTTCGCAAGCCGCCGACATCAACGTCCTCGGGCTGGGGCGTCTGGCAAGTCGTCGCGCGGTGAGAGAGCCGGGATCAACGCGTGAAGAATCGTATAGGTTGTCTGCGTTATTTTGTCTGTGATGGGCGACCCGGAACGGTTGGCATATTGTCAAAACTTCCTGGCCAGGCATGTACGGCCCGTACGATTGCGACCTCTATGTCGCGACCGATGGCCGCTCAAGCTATGATCTTGTCGCGAAGATTGATGCCATGCCAGTCCGCAACTTGAAACGGATTGGTCTGAGGATTCTTCGTCGTAGCGGAAGGCCTTCGTTAGCCCACTGGCGAAGACCGTACAGGATGTGCGCCGCCCGCCTGACGTTGCTGCCCTTCGCACAACAGCAAGAATACATCAGCGCGTTGGCTGGTGCCCCGGAGATAGTACGTGCCTTCGATTATCTGACCTGCAGGGATCTCCGACATATAGGCGTTGAAAGTAGCTGCCGGGTTGCAATCGCCGGCAAAGCGCATTTGCTGCGGCACGTGAAAATGGCCAACCGAAAACGACGAGGGGGCATCGAATTTGCTGGCCGCAAGGAGGGGGCGCCGATCTCCGCGAATGAACCCCGACTGAATGGTGCCTTCAGCTTCCGTTCCAAACGGAGCGTCTAGAAGAAAGCCGTTCAACCGCGGTCTTATCCGCCTGAGGAGACATAGTCATGATCCGCACGTCTATCATTGCAACCGCACTCGTCGCTCTCGTCGGCATCACCGCCGCAGCCCCCGCCATGGCCAATGATGTGCGTATCGAACAATATGGCTGGTCGAATTCTGCCGGTGGCGAGCAGGAGGGATACGGAAACCGGATCAGAACCTACCAGCACGGTGGCTACAACCGGATTCTCGGCCATCAATATGGTCGTCATAATCTTTCAGCTGTCGGTCAGGAAGGCAATGACAACTATGGCGCCACCTATCAGCACGGCGACCGCAACGTAGCGGGCATCGGCCAATTTGGCTCCAGCCATACGACCATCCTTACCCAGGACGGCAATGGCAACATCGCGGCAGGCGTCCAGGTCGGCCATGGCTGCAGCGCCAATGTCAGCCAGGGCGGCAACGGCAACGTCGCGGCCTTCGTCCAGGCCTGCCCGTAAGCGGCTGCACGATGACGTGAAAGAGGTCAGGATCGCAACAGCAGACCATTAAGGGAAACGACCCATGCCAAATAGCGTCAAACATCCGCGCCGCGCGATGACGATTCTCGCGCTGGTCCTGCTTCCCGTTGGCGCGGTTGCCGCCATGACGACTGCCAACCAATCTGACGGGGCGCAGCTTTGCGAAATCAAAGCAACGCCTGGAGCAGGTATGGTGAGACTGGATGCGCTCGTCCACGCCGACAAGCATGTCGGCGGGACTTACACCTTCCATGTCGAAAAAGCGGGAGACGGCGGAAGCTCCACGATCAACCAGAGTGGCGATTTTGATGCCATAGGGGGACATGCGGCAATCCTTGGTTCGGTCTCGCTCGACTCCAAAGGAACCAAATACAAAGCCACACTGGATGTCGTGATCGGGGATAAGAGTTTCAGCTGCACGAAGCAGATCGGCGGCAACTAATCGACCTCCACACTCTGCAATTTTCCTAAAAGGGCGCCGGTTTCCGGCGTCCTTTTGCTTTCAATCAGGCCGAACGACTGAACGACAACTGAACGGGCAATTCCGACTGGGTTCAGCTGCAAGATGCGAAAGTTGATCATCGGCCAAGGCAGCCGGAAATGGAGATCAGAATGACCCGCAACGTGTTTAAGATCCTTACCGTCACTCTTCTTGCCGGGAGCCTGGGGCAAGTAGCCTTGTCTGCGCCAGCCTATGCCGGCGGCCGGATCTCGTTCAACCTCGCACCGGACAATGCCGAGGATGCGGGTCTTTTTTCAACCGGGCTGCGCGTCTATTCGCTCTACCGCGGCCTGAAAGATGCCGACATCCGGCAACTGGGCCGGGGTAACTCGGCTGGTATCGCTCAGGCCGGCCGCGGCAACCTCGGCTTCATCCGGCAGCGGGGCAATGGTCATTCCGCGACCTTGCGGCAGAACGGCAACAACAATGCCTATGGCATTTTCCAGTATGGGCGAAATACTGAGACCGACGTGGTGCAGGATGGGGATAACGGCAGTGGTGCTACCTTCAGCTATGGCTGGTAAGGCAGTTCACAACAGTCCTAAAGGCGATGTCACGTTGTTTCAACAACGCCTGTTCGCCGCTTTTCCCGCAGGTGAACGCAATGGCCTTCACTTACAGAATCGCTCCGACATCGGCAAAATGCATCCTCTCGAGAAAGCCGTCACCGACCGGCGAACGGGCGATGCGTTCGTCGAGACGGGCGAGTGCGATGCCGGCGTCCGCGATGGGCCGCAGTAGGCTCTGGAGAGGCAATTTGCGAAATTGTAAGTCATTGAAATCATGGTAAATAGTTTGCTAAACGAACTCTATTACGTGATTAAAGTTCGTCACCGCCTATGATGCTCCAGGCCATGCCTCACTTCCGATAAGTAATGCTTATCGGAAGTGTTCGAATGAACGCGGCCTTTCATCAAATCCTTCAGCAAGCCTTCGACGTTCAGAAAAGGTCGCTCCCTGGAGCGGTCTTTCTCTTTCTGCGATGAAGCGCCCCCCTTACCCGCGCGCCTTGCGCCTCTCACGAGCGGATCGAGCCAGATCTTCCAGCACGGCAACGGACATGTCCCAGTCGATGCAGCCGTCGGTGATGCTCTGGCCGTAGACGAGCGGCTTGCCCGGGACGAGATCCTGGCGGCCCGCCACCAGATTGCTTTCGATCATCATGCCCTTGATTGCTCCGTTGCCGGCGGCGATCTGTTCCGCGACGTTCTTGACGACCATTGGCTGGTTCATCGGGTCCTTGCCGCTGTTGGCATGGCTGGCATCGATGAGGATACGGGGCTCGAGGCCGCGTTTTGCGGCTTCCGCGGACACCGCCGCAACATCGGCAGCTTCATAATTCGGCCTCCGGCCGCCGCGCAGGATCACGTGGCAATCCTCGTTGCCGGTCGTCGCGGCGATCGCGGCTCGGCCGTCCTTCGTCACCGCCGGGAAATGATGCGGCTGCGATGCGGCCAGGATGGCGTCGAGCGCGATGCCGACACCGCCGTCGGTGCCGTTCTTGAAGCCGATCGGGCAGGAGAGGCCGGAGGCAAGCTGGCGATGCACCTGGCTTTCGGTCGTCCGCGCGCCGATCGCGCCCCAGCTGACGAGGTCGGCAATGTATTGCGGGGTGATCGTGTCGAGGAATTCGCAGCCGGCCGGGAGGTTCATTTCATTGATATCGAGAAGCAGGCGCCGTGCAATCCGCAGCCCTTCCTCGATGCGGTAGGTGCCGTCGAGATGCGGATCGTTCATCAGGCCCTTCCAACCGACGGTGGTCCGCGGCTTTTCGAAATAGACGCGCATGATGATCTCGAGATCGTCGCTGAAGCGTCGCCGTTGCTCCTCCAGCCGGTTGGCGTAATCTCTTGCTGCGACGGGATCGTGAATGGAGCATGGGCCAATGACGACGATCAGGCGGTCGTCCCCACCATGCAGAATGCGATGGACAGTATCGCGCGTCCGGGTCACGGTTGCCGTGACGGCGTCATCGCGCGGAATTTCGCGAATGATGTCAGCGGGAGTGGTGAGTGGATTGATCTCGACGATGCGAAGATCGTCAACGATATTTGCGGTGGTATTAGGCACTGGCATGGCTCCTGTTGGTCATACCGTGCGGGACAAAAAAGCCGCCAGGTAGACTAGCGGCTGTTCGGGTGATGTCGTGGCTTTGTTTCAGCTACGCACGGACCCGCATCCGCTGAGAGCAGCGGTATGCATAAAATCGCGATGCATAGACGGACGTGAACGACATGCCGCGTATGTAATCATGCAGCTGGCAATTGTCACGCGGAAAAATCGTGTTGCCGGAACCAGCGATACGCCGTCGGGGCTGTTACCATCAAAGTGGTGCTCCGGCGCGGCGTCATCGACGCAGGTGGGCGCCCGTCTCGAGCTCTACAACCGCCCGCAATACCTTCGTCGCAGGCTTCACCGGCTCACCCCGCATGAACCTGGTGGAAGGTGCGATTGCCGCCGTCGACGCCGGGTCGGTGAGCTTTGCGGCACCTGGACTGCCGCCGGGATTGAACAACCAGCCCGCCCCCATTAGAAGCAGCACGATACGATCGCATTGTGAGGCAGGAGCAGTAGCCATGGCGAAGCTTCCCGATATGACGAAGCACCGCGGCTTTCCATCAGGCATGCCGGGAACGGGCATTCAGTTCACCATCCGCCGCGCCAATCCCAAGGGCGTGACGCCGATCAAGGCCCTGCCCCGCCGCGCCCGACCGGGCTCACCGGAACACCGGGTCGACGCAGCCTTCCTGCACGCGCTCTGGCACCATTTCGGGGCGAAGCCTTTCGAGCGCGGCAATCTGGATGCCGCCCGGCTGAACCTGCTCTTTGGGCGGGAAGTGGTGGCGACGGACAAGGATTTCGATCCGACTTCCTATGAGGCGATGCTGGTGATCGACGAAAAGGTAGCGCGGCAGAATTTCCCGGAATCCTTTGAAGACGTGATGGAAGTCTGATGGGGGCGATCAGGCGGGTTATCGAGCATTGGGTCTACGGCGGTTCGCTCGCAGGCCTCCTTCTGCTGGCGCTGGCGCCGCTCATTGTCAGCGGCTGGTCCTGGCCGCTGATCGCCACTTTCCTGCAATTGCCGGCCTATATGCTACATCAGTTCGAGGAACACGATGCCGGTCGCTTCGGCGCCTTCATCAATCGCCAGATCGGCGGCGGGCAAATGGTCCTGCCGGATGGCGCAATCTTCCTGATCAACGTTCCGGGGGTCTGGGGTGTCATCGCCCTGTCGCTCTGGCTTGCGATGAAGATCGCGCCCGGCTTCGGACTCGTTGCCGTTTATCTGACGCTGGTCAACGCACTGGTGCATGTTGGCCCGACCGTCGTGCTTCGCCGCTATAATCCGGGACTGGTGACTGCGATCATCGTCTTCCTGCCGCTGTCCCTCTGGGCTCTCACCGAGATTTCCGCGGCCCCCGGTACCGGTTTCGGCCATCATGTTTTGGGTTTCGGATCGGCCGTCCTGATGCATGCGGCCATCGTCGCCTATGTGTTTCGCAACAAGCGCCGGAACGACGGATTGCGCGAAAACGCCGCCTGACGGGTCCAGGAAATTCCTGATGGCCAATCGCGGTGAAATGGCCTGTCGCGTTCCGGCAACCTGCGCTACTGCATGTTTCCTTAAATCGGAGCCGATTTGAGGAAAAAACATGCAGCAATTCAAAGTGCTACAGCGACCTTTGTGCGTCTGATAAGACGCACGGCGCTGTAGAGCGGGATGCCGAAAACTGTGCGCGGTTTTCGGCTGAAATCCCGCTCTAACTATTGATGTAGATAGGGATTCAGATTTCAGGCCGATTCGACCTGAAATCATCCTGATCTAGGTCCATATTCGCCGGGACTTGAAACTGAGTGCCCAGAGATGAACGCGCTGGGCCGTTGTTCAGCTAACTGCTCTCTCGTCACCCGCCTATTCTGGCCTGCACATGGCTCAAGATCTCAAGTGATCGCTGCCGTGCAGTCAGGTCGTGGATAAATGAAAGAAACATAAGCTCGTCTGCCTCGGTCGCCTGTATCAATTGCCTAATACGGCGCTCAACGGTCTCTGCCGATCCGACAATGGCATGACGCGACGATTTTTCCAGCATGGTCTTCTCCTCATCCGAGATCGAAAAGTCCCTGGGGGGCTGAAGCAGGTCGGAATGGTTCTTGCGAAGGCCGCCAATCAACAGTTGCTTGGCCGAGGAAAAGAGCGTTTCCGCTATCTCATCCGTGTCGGCTGCCACCGCGATTGAACAAATCATTGCGTAGGGGGAAGCCAGCGTTGCAGATGGCTTGAAATTAGAACGGTATGCATCAAGGGCTGGGTGTAGCTCATCATGGCCAATCTGCGTTGCAAATACAAACGGCAGCCCAAGCATTGCCGCCTGTTGTGCAGAGAACGTAGACGATCCGAGCAACCAGATCGGAATCTCAAGCCCTGCTCCAGGTACAGCTTCAACAGCCTGGTCTGGCATCGTCTTGGCGAACAGGGACTGCAACTCTCGTACATCGTCAGGAAATCGATCGCGCGCCTCCGGCGTGTACCTCAGCGCCTTCGCTATGGCGGGGGTGGCGCTCCCGGAGGACCTCCCTATTCCAAGATCGATCCGGCCGTGGTGGAGGCATTCCAGAGTGCCGAATTGTTCGGCTACCACCAGGGGCGAATGGTTCGGAAGCATCACGCCACCGGAACCGACGCGTATCTTGGATGTCTGCGCCGCGATATGCGCAATGACGACCGCCGTGGCCGCACTTCCCATGAGGGGTATCCCATGGTGTTCCGGAACCCAAAACCGCCGAAACCCCAACATTTCGGCCAGTCTGGCCAGCTGCACCGTTTGGTGAAGAGCATCGCGCACAGTCTCGCCGGCCCGCACCGGAGCAAAATCGAGAATGGAAAAGAGGACATGCTTGACCATCGCTATGCCTATCCACAGAGAAGTCTGTCATGACATTTTGCGCCAAGACGTATGGAAACGGGCGTCCAGCATCATACTGGTTGCCAGGTCCCCGATTAATATCCCCGTTTATGTCAACACGATGTGAGCCAAGGGAGAACTGATTACGTTTGCAGCGCACGCAGGAAGGCCGCGCGGCATCAAGACAGCAGATAGGTCGTGTATTTTCCGATGCCGCGGATCTCCATGACTTCACGATGGGCGTTCGCGCAACCTTCGCCAAGGGCATCGAAAGTGCTCTGCGATATCTGGATCCGATTGGGAATTCCACAGGATTCCATGCGGCTTGCGACGTTGACCGTATGTCCCCACACGTCGTAGACGAAGCGCTTGCGACCGATCAGACCTGCGATGACCGGGCCGCTGTTGATCCCGATTCTCAAGCGGAGCGGCGGCTCCGGTCCCATGGTTCTGGCCGTTTCGGCCAGCAGCGCTCTGCCGAAAGCGACGGCGGCCGGGGCGTGATCCGGGCGGGGATCGGGCAAACCGGCGGCAGCCATATAGGCATCCCCGATGGTCTTGATCTTTTCGATGCCATATTGGTCGGCGAGTTCGTCGAAACGGGAGAAAAGCTCCCCCAGCCTCTGCACCACCGTATTTGCCGGCGTCCGCGCGGCAAACTCCGTGAAATTGACGATGTCAGCAAAAAGGATCGTCGCCATCTCGATACGGTCGGCGATCACCTCCTCTCCTTCCGCCAGCCGCTTGACCACCTGTCCGGGCAGGATCGCATGCAGCAGCGCGTCCGTCCGCTCCTTCTCGAATTCGATCTGGGCAAGATACCGTCTTTCCCGCTCGCGCCAGCGGCTACGCTCGAGGCAGGCGGTGATGCGGGCCCGCAGCAAGACCGGATCGATCGGTTTCTGCAGATAATCCTCGGCTCCGGCTTCGATGCAGCGAATGACCGCCTCGTTGTCCTTGAGACCCGAGATCATCACGACAGGAATCTCGCGCAGTCGCGCGTCCGATTTGAGTCGGGCGAGGAGCTCGATGCCGTTCATGTCGGGCATGAGGATGTCGGCCAGTGCGAGATCGAATTCCTGCGTCTCCAGAATGCGGAGCGCCTCCTTGCCGGAACAGGCGACTGCGACCATATGGCCGTCGCGCCCCAGGCGCCTCGCCAAGACCTCGCGGTTCGAGGCAGCGTCGTCGACGATGAGGATGCGCCCGGCCTCTTCCGGCGGCACGGCCGGCCTCGCGGCAATGGCTTGCGCAAGATTGGCCGCGATCATTGCATCCGCAATGTTTTCCGATCTTTCCTCGGCATCGCGCGCAGGCGCATCGAGCGTCCGATCGATCTCATCGAGCAGCAGCCGGCTCTCCTGGATGACCCGTCCGATATCCGCCGACAGCCGCTCCGGCAATGCCTCCCCACAATCCTCGATGACCATTTCGGAATAGCCGAGAATCGCGTTCATCGGCGTGCGCAGATCGTGACGCAACAGCCTGTCGATTGTCGGCGAGGTCGCAGTGTCGGGATGCTCCGTCTCGAGGAGCCGGTCGATCAACCGATTCAGTTCTCGCGCAGCATCGAGCACCTTCTCCAGATCGGGAAGAGCTTCGACGACCCCCGTCTCGCGGATCTCCTCGACGATGAGCTCCTGATACCCCAGGATCGCCTGGGCCGGATCGATGATCTTCTGCACGATCCGGGCGATATAGGCACGACGTCTGATGTCACGGGACTGGGCCAAGACGTCATCCTCCGGTCAGGCGGATGATTTTATCGAGCAGTGCGGCCAGTTCGATCGGCTTGGTGTCGTAGTCGTCGCAACCGACCTCCATGGCCCTTTGTCGGTCGCCGGCCATCGCATGGGCCGTCAGTGCGATGATCGGTATGGCCGAGGTCGCCGGATCCGCCTTGATCCGCCGTGTCGCTTCCCAGCCGTCGATCACCGGCAGGCTCATGTCCATCAGCACGATATCGGGCTTCGTCTTCGCAGCCGCTTCCACGCCGGCAAGACCATCGGTCGCGATTACCACTTCATATCCACGCTTTTCGAGACGGCGGGAAAGCATATCGCGGTTCATCTCGTTGTCTTCAACCAGAAGGATCTTGACCATGCGTTCGGTTCCTCAGGCATCTTCGCTCAGCCGTACATGCCGTTTCAGGGCGGCAATCAGATCGGCCCGGCCCTTGCCTCCTTTTCTGACGATCTCGCTCGCGCGCAGGCCGAGCCAATCCAGCTCATCACGGCTCAGATCCTTGGAGGTGACAACGACGATGGGAAGATCGGTAAGGTCCTCCCGTGCCTGCAATGCTTCCAGCAGCGCAAAACCATCCATGTCCGGCATCATCAGATCGAGGATCATGATAGTCGGACGGCTCGCCTCGAGCTGCTCCAGGCCGCGCCTGCCGTCGCTCGCTTCGCGAACACGCCAGCCCTCGCGGGCGAGCACACGGCGAAAGAGCTCCCGCGTCGCTGGGTCATCGTCGACCACCAGCACATCATGACGCCCGTCGCCGGCAACGGCGTTCAGTGTGTCCACGAGTTGCTGCGGATCGATCGGCTTGATCAGATGGTCCGCCGCTCCGAATGCCAGCCCCATTTCGCGGTCGGCGACGACGGTCGCCAAAATCACCGGGATATCGCAGAGCGATCTGTCCGACTTGATCTCCCGCAGGACCGACCATCCGTCCTGTCCTGGCATGATCACGTCGAGGACGATCGCATCCGGACGCGATCGTCGCACGATCGCCATTCCCTCTTCGCCGCCTTCGGCCTCGACCACGTCGAAACCGGCACCGCGGACCGCATCCGAGACGAATTTGCGCGCCCGCGCTTCGTCGTCGATGACCAGGATTGTGCCGTGGCTGTGCGGGCTCTGCGGTGCCTCGATCGGTGGTGGAGCCTCCCGTACGGCTTGGGCGCCGCTGGTCGCAGGAATCCTGAAGCGGAAGGTTGATCCCTTTCCGGCCTCACTCTCCACTTCGATGCTCCCGCCCATCATCCTGACGAAGTGTTGGGTGATCGTCAGCCCCAGGCCGGTGCCTCCATAATTGCGGGTCGTGGAGGAGTCGACCTGCACGAAGGCCTGGAACAGCTTGGCCTGCTGCTCGGCGGTCATCCCGATGCCGTTGTCGGTGACCGAAAACTCCAACCAGTCGCCGCTCTCGTCCGCAAGGCGCTCGACGCTAAGCCGGATTTCGCCGTTATCGGTGAACTTGGCGGCATTGGACAGAAGGTTGAACAGGTTCTGCCGCAGCTTGGTCTTGTCGGTCTCAATCTCGTCGGGCTCGACTTCAGCCGCGACCGTCAGGCGGTTGCCGCGCTTTGCGATCAGTGGCGCGACGGTGCTTTCGACCTCGACGAGAAGCTGGCGCAGGCTGAGGCGCTCGACATAGAGCTCCATCTTGCCCGCCTCGATCTTGGATAGGTCGAGCACGTCATTGATCAGCGCCAGCAGGTGGCGTCCGGACCCTATGATTTTCTGGAGATCGGCGACGAAACCAGCCTGGCCGAGATCATTGGCATCTTCAATCAGCATCTCGCTATAGCCTATGATCGCATTCAGCGGTGTGCGAAGCTCATGGCTCATGGAGGCGAGGAAACGGCTCTTCTCTTCGCTCGCAACTTCCGCGCCACGGCGCGCCTGCTCCAGTTCGGCCTGACGATGCTTGAAATCGGTAATGTCAGTATAGACAGCGACGGTACCGCCTTCCGGGGTTTTGCGCTTGGCAATGCGCAGCCATGTGCCGTTGGCGAATTGCCGCTCGACCATGCCACGAGGATCGTGCTGGCGCCGCAATGCTTCGCGCACCCAATCCTCCACGCGGGCATCGTCGATCTCTGCAGTCCCCCGCTCGGCCTGCGCCCGCATGATCTCCTCGAAGGTCCTGCCCGGCGTCATGAGATCGGCGATCTCAGGGAATATTTCCAGATAGCGCTGGTTGACCATGACCAGGCGATCCTCCGCATCGAAGAAGGCAAAGCCGTCTGGAATGGTCTCGATCGCTGTGATGATCGTGTTGCGTTGCTGCTCCGCTGCTGCTTCGAGAAGGCGACGTTCGGCCTGGCTGTCGCGCAGCAGCCGCAGAGTGGTCGACAACCGTCCGAATTCGTCGCGGCCGTCCGGTGGCAGTTCGACGTTCTCCTGCCCTTCCGTCAGCTGTACCATCGCCCGATCGAGGCGGCCGAGCGGCACCAGGATCGAGCGGAGTATGAGCCAGGTCATGACGGCACCGGCAATCGTGATGAATCCCACCGCGGTCAGGGCACGGGTGTAGGTATTCCGCGCCGTAACGGCCGCTGCATCGCGGGCCCGGTCCGCCTCGCTCTTGAGGCGCTCCTCGAGCGCCGTCAGCACACTGTCGATCTCGTCGCTATGGGCCCGTGCTGCTGCCAACAGCGTGTTTCCTATCACTCTGTTGTCCGCCGTATAGGCATCGACGGCCTGCATGGCCTTCTCGTAATACGCAGCCGAACCCTGCTGGATAGTCTCTGCAGCATCGGGCGCAAAAACCTTGATGCGGCTCAAATCCTCTTCCAGAGCGACCCGAGCCGCGTTTGCCCGCCGCTCGGAAAGCGTCAGTAGGCTGACGGAGAGATCGGTGAGCCAGTAGCGCACCTCGCTGAAATGCCGATGTGCCCTGGCGGCCTCGTCGAACATGTGGAAACGGGCGTTTGCTTCCTCGACCCGCTGCTGATTGTCGAGCAAGTCGTGCGCCATGAAGGCAACGCTTATCAGCAGCGCTCCGAGCAGCGCGGCCGAAAGGCAGATAAGCCGAAGCGGGATCTTCCGATCCGCGAGGCGGCCGAACATTGCCCTGATGGCGTCAAGGGCGGTCATTTGAACAGCGTGATGCTGATCGCGCCTGCCAGATCGCCCTCGGCCGCCCCCTCTTTCGGATAGCCGGTAATATCGACCTCGCCCTTGGGCTGGCCATGGCATGTCAGGCAGGATGCGGAATAATATTCGGGAATGAGCATTCGGAATGACTTGCGTCCTTCCACGTCGACCTCCTCGACGAATGGCTGGCCTTTCGGCCAGCCGGCGGCCAGGAACTTGCTGTCGATGACGTGCTGCTCCCATTCGTCGGGCCGCGCCTTGCGGTTACGCACGAGCTCCTCGGGAGCCGTGACCTTCATCCGCGCCAAATTGCCGACTTTCTCCTCGAAACGTTCGTTGACCAGCCGGCCAAAGGTCGCCGGAATGAGCCCCTTGAAGCCGACGCCCTTCGCGTCGATTACCTCCTGCTGTTCGTCGACGATCTCGCGCATCGCCTCAACCTGCGCATCGAACAGCTGCTTGTCCAGTTCGCTAAGCCCGGCGGTCGAGGGCGGCACGGCCTTGCTTTCTCGATAGAGGACGAGCGCCTCATCGACCACCCGCTGGCCGGTAAGGTTCTTCTTGCCGATCGATGCATCGTTGATCAGTTTTTGGTGGCTAGAGATGACGGAGCGACCCGCCCGCAGAAACGCGGCCAGCCGCTCTCCCGTCGCAACGTCATCCTCGTCTGCAGCAACGAGGCTTGCGAGAGCTGTCAAGATGACACAGCATGCCACAACGCGATACATGATACGCCCCATGTGATCGCAACAAAAATTCACTATATCAGCCAGATCTAAAATGCAAAAGCCGTTTTGATCGCCCGGTTCCCCGACACGCAAGTAAAAAGCCGTCGCGCTCGACTGAATTGATCGAGGCTAATGAGACAATGTTCCGCCGTCTATTACCTCATCGGCCGGAACGACAATGCCGGAATAGAGAATAGGCGTCCCAGTTTTATCGCGGAATGCGCGACCGAATGCGGCCACCGATCGATATGATCCATCACGACCTTGCACGCGATATACGGTCTGCTGCGGCGTCTCAGCGATAATCGTTTGACTGATGATTTTCGCGAGGGTTGGCCGGTCGCCAGGGTGGACACGATCCAGGTATGTTTCGAGCGGAAGACCTTGCACGGTCTCTTCCGGATCGAGCCCGAACAGATCAGCGAGCGCGGCATCGGCAAATAAGAGGTTCTTTACGATGTCCCAGGTGTAGATACCGGCATCGGGCGTCGGAGCCTCGAAAATCTCCACCAAGAATGTGGAACGGTCTCCAGTCAGCATGTGGCCCCCCTTTTTGTATATTAGAAATGACTTATTGTCTAAATGACTGACTTCAAGGGTCCCGCGCTTGTGGGCGATATTTGCTTATCAGTGGCTTCGAGCGTCAGACAGGGATGCAACAGGATGCATGCCGAGTGGGTGAGACGCTCGGCGCAAGTAGACTTCCACAACGAGGCGGCGCTAGAGCCGGATGATTTCAGGTCGAGTCGCCTTGAAATCTGAATCCGCCTCTCAATTAAAGGTTAGAGCTGGATGTCGCCCCGAAAACCGCGCACAGTTTTCGGAATCCCGCTCTAGTACGGGCATAGAAAGGAACCTAACGTGATTTGCCTTGTTCTGTCCCCCGGATAAGGAAAGGCAATCCGATGGCGAAAAAACAAGCGATTGGTCCCATCATCGGTGCCGTTGTCGTTCTGCTCATCGCTCTGGCGATCGGGTACTGGATCCAGACAAACACGGATACCGCTCCGAGCGTACCGCCCGACCGGCAGAACACCGAAGATCGGCTCCCTGCCGGCCCAGGAAGTCCCGGGCAACTCCCCGGGTCCCAATAATAAGACCGCCTGCGGGTTATGGGCGCGCTATGACAGCGTAGGGAACCCGCCTCAACGCGACTTACCTTCGTTCATCTCAGCCGGGTCGTAGTTCAGATCCCAGTCTTTCTCTTTCTTTTTGCCAGGCGGAGTACGATGAACGGTCGCATCTTCCGAACCAGTTACCACGGTCGGCTTTGCGCTATGCACGCCTGAACTTTTTCGATCGGCCTGCGACTTTGCAAACTGGCCTTCAGCGTCTTTTCGGGGATATGAACGTGGAGACTGATCGGCCGTTCCAGCACCATCTTTAGGTCTGTTTGTGCCCATGTTAGTTCCTCCTTGCTGGAGAGCTAACACGGGGCGGCCGCCAAGGTTCCCTGCTCCCGCCGGTCAAGACTGGGGCCAGGCCCGTAAGGCAATCATGTCAGCCGACCGCGAATGAATCTGCGGCCCAGAAGCGGGAAAATCGGGCAACGCGCCCGCGGGCCCTGCCCTTAAAGGCCTTACGACCGACAAATTCCCTCCTCTTGCCGCGGCCGCAGTGTTTTGGGTGGGAACCGCCGCCTCCGCTTTGAGGATAAGACGGCTGAGCTGGCCGCATGACGAAGCGTACACTTTTCAGTTCGCAACCGCTCCTTTATGACACTTTGATGACAGAGTCGGTGGAGTGCTGATGTTAAGCTGGTTTCGTAAGCTATTGCCACGTGAGGATCGCTTCTTCGATCTATTTGAGCAGCATTCCCGTGTCACCGTCGGTGCTGCGGAAGCATTGGACAATCTGCTGGCCGGAAAGGACATCCAGTATCAATGCGAAACGATCGTCCGGCTTGAGAATGAAGCAGACGATATTACCCGGGAGGTCATGCAGGCCATCAGGCGCAGCTTCATCACGCCCTTTGATCGCGGCGACATCAAGGATCTGATCCAGTCCATGGATGATGCGATCGACATGATGCACAAAGCAGTCAAGACGATCCGCTTGTTCGAGCAGAACAGTTTCGACCCGGGTATGCAGGAGATGGGCAAGACGGTGGTGCAGGCCGCCCGTCTCATCGCCGAGGCAATCCCCCTTCTTCACCGCATGAATGCAAATGCCGCGCGCCTTGCCGCAATTGCTGAAGAAGTGACGCGCGTGGAGGGCCATTCGGACGAGTTGCACGATCAGGGATTGAAGGATCTGTTTCGCCGCCACGGGCAAAGCGATCCGATGGCCTACATGATCGGTAGCGAAATATACGGTGAGCTGGAAAAGGTCGTCGATCGGTTCGAGGACGTCGCCAATGAAATCAGCGGCATCGTCATTGAGAATGTCTGATGGACACTGCCCTCGCCCTCCCTTTGCTTGCCGGCCTCATCGTCGTCGCGCTGTTCTTCGATTTTCTCAATGGCCTGCATGATGCGGCCAATTCGATAGCAACCATCGTCTCAACGCGTGTGCTGCGGCCGCACTATGCGGTAATCTGGGCCGCCTTCTTCAATTTCATTGCATTCCTTTTTTTCGGTCTGCATGTGGCCGAGACGCTGGGCACCGGCATCATTGATCCGATGATCGTCACGCCACAGGTTATATTTGCGGCATTGATAGGGGCGATCATCTGGAACATCGTCACCTGGATATTCGGCATTCCCTCCAGTTCATCTCATGCGCTGGTCGGAGGTCTCGTTGGAGCCGGCGTTGCGAAGACAGGGCTCAGTGCAATTGTCTGGAGCGGGTTGCTGAAGACTGCGGGCGCGATCGTAATGTCGCCGCTGATCGGTTTTCTGCTCGCACTGCTGCTTATTTTGATCGTGTCCTGGATGTTCGTCCGCCAGACTCCGTTTGCCGTGGACCGTACCTTCCGAGGAATGCAGTTCCTTTCGGCCTCGCTCTATTCACTGGGCCACGGCGGCAACGATGCCCAGAAGACGATGGGCATCATCGCGGTGCTTCTTTATTCGCAAGGTTATCTCGGTGGCGAGTTCCACGTACCCCTTTGGGTGGTTCTCTCCTGTCAGGCTGCAATGGCACTCGGAACGCTCTTCGGCGGCTGGCGCATTGTTCATACAATGGGCTCAAAAATCACGCGCCTGAACCCGATGCAAGGCTTCTGCGCCGAAACCGGCGGTGCGCTCACCTTGTTCGGCGCAACCTGGCTCGGTATCCCCGTTTCGACGACCCATACGATTACCGGCGCTATCATCGGGGTCGGGGCGGCAAGACGCGTCTCGGCAGTACGATGGGGAGTGGCAGGAAATATCGTGGTTGCCTGGGTGATAACCTTGCCTGCAGCGGCTGCTATTTCTGCGTTCTCTTATTGGCTGACCGCGATGGTCTCGTGAAGAGCAGCTGTGGATGGGACGGATTGAGATTTCAGGGCAATTCGACCTAAATCATCCGGCTCTAAGCGATTGAAATCCGATGCCCCTCCTCGTCAAAAAAGTGCAAATCCTGAAGATCTGCCGCTATCGAAAGGCGTTCATCGATCGAGATCGGTGAGCGGCCGGGAACGCGGAAGACAATGTCCCGTTTATTTGGCAGTGCGCTGTGCACATAGCTTTCGGCGCCAACGAGTTCGACCGCACCCACGCGAACTTCGGCGGTGAAATCGGCCTGCCGCCCAGGAACAGCGAGGCGAAGGTTCTCCGGTCGAATCCCGATCGTTGCAGTGGTTGGCGGTATCGAAACTGCCGCAGGCATAATGAAGTTGCCGGCGATTTCCAGAAGATTCATCGATGGAGAGCCGATGAAGGTTGCGACGAAAGTGCTTGCAGGCTTTTCGTAAAGCTCGATTGGCGTACCGACTTGCTCGACCCTGCCACCGTTCAGGACGACAAGACGATCGGCAAGCGTCATCGCTTCCATCTGGTCGTGGGTTACATAGACGCTTGTCGTCGCGAGCGCGCGCTGCAACCGCTTGATCTCCACACGCATCTGTACGCGCAGTTTGGCGTCGAGGTTCGACAGAGGCTCGTCAAAGAGGAAGGCTGCCGGTTCACGAACAATGGCGCGACCCATTGCGACACGTTGACGTTGGCCTCCCGAAAGCTGGCGCGGCTTGCGCTCGAGATATGGCTCGATCTCCAGTGACTTGGCCGCCTTTTTGATCCGCCGTTCGATTTCGTCCTTGGGCGTGTTGCGGTTCTTCAGCCCGTAGGCGAGATTCTGGCGAACCGTCATATGGGGATAAAGCGCGTAGTTCTGGAAAACCATGGCGATATCGCGTTCGGAGGGTTCCAGCTTGTTGACGACGCGCGCACCGATCACGATCTCACCGCCAGTGATGCCTTCAAGCCCCGCGATCATGCGCAGAAGCGTGGACTTTCCGCATCCAGAGGGACCGACGAGCACCACCAGCTCACCGTCAGCTATATCCAGAGACACGCCCTTGATGGCTTCGATGTTGCCGGCATAGGTCTTGCGCACATCCTTGAGGCTAATCCTGGCCATTACTTCTCGGTCTCCACAAGTCCCTTGACAAACCAGCGCTGCATCAGGACCACGACGATGATTGGCGGGATGATCGCGAGGATTGCGGTGACCATCACAAAGTTCCATGGCGTTGCAGCATCTGCGAAATCCATCATTTTTCTGAGCCCGATGATGATCGTGTTCATCTTCGCGTCATTGGTGACGAGCAGCGGCCAAAGGTATTGTGTCCAGCCATAGATGAAGAGGATCACGAAAAGAGCGGCGATATTCGTTCTCGACAGCGGCAGCAGGATGTCGCGCATGAAGCGGAAGGGACCCGCATTGTCGATTCGGGCTGCCTCCACCAGCTCGCCAGGGATGGTCATAAAAAATTGGCGGAAGAGAAAGGTCGCCGTCGCCGATGCCATCAGCGGCAGGGTCAATCCGGCATAGGTATCGATCATGCCGAGATCGACGATGACCTTGTAGGTCGGAAGGATCCGTACCTCGACCGGCAGCATCAACGTTATGAAGATCATCCAGAAGAAGACCATCCGGAAGGGAAAGCGAAAGAAGACGATCGCAAAGGCGGAAAGGAAGGAAATCGCGATCTTGCCGACGGCGATCGCCGTCGCCACGATGAAGGTGTTGAGCAGGAGCCGCTCCAGACTGACGCCGACCACGCGCTCGACGCCACCTGCGATGGCCTGTTCGTAGTTCTCGGCGAAATGCCCGCCGGGCAGCAGCGAAATGGGCGGGCGGATGATCTCGGCCGAAGTCATCGTCGAGGCGGTGAAGGTATAATAGATCGGGAAAGCGACGATGATGATGCCGATGACCAGCATCAGGTGGCCGAGGAGAGTGGCAATCGGGCGATTTTCGATCATCTCTCGGCCTCACGCATAATGCACGCGCTTCTCGACGAAGCGAAACTGGAATGCGGTCAGCGCGATGACGATGATCATCAGGATCACCGATTGCGCCGCCGAAGAGCCGAGATTGAGGTTGACGAAGCCGTCGTTGTAGACCTTGTAGACCAGTGTTTCCGTGGCTTTGGCCGGTCCGCCGCCGGTCACCGAATGTATGATGCCGAAGGTGTCGAAGAAGGCGTAGACGGTGTTGACGACGAGCAGGAAGAAGGTTGTCGGCGCCAGCAGCGGAAAGACGATTGTCCAGAAGCGTCGGCTGCCGCGGGCGCCGTCGATTGCGGCTGCCTCGATCAACGATTTAGGGATCGCCTGCAGACCCGCGACGAAGAAGAGGAAATTGTAACTGATCTGCTTCCAGGCCGCGGCAACGACAACGAGGGTCATGGCCTGGGGACCGTTCAAAAGCGGGTCCCAGTGAAAGCCGTTGCGCCGCAGGAGATAGGCGAAGGTACCCATTGCCGGATTGAACATGAAGAGCCAGAGCATGCCCGCGACGGCGGGGGCAACGGCGTAGGGCCATATCAACAGCGTACGATAGAAGGTCTGACCCCGTACGACTTTGTCGGCGGCGGCGGCGAGCGCCAGAGCCAGCACCATCGCGAGAAGCGCCGTGAGTATGCTGAAGATAATCGTGACCTCCACGGAATGAAGGTAATTCGGATCCGAAAGAACGCTGCGAAAATTGGCGAACCCCACAAAGCCGCTTTTCAAGCCGAAGGGATCCTCGCGCTGTGTCGACTGATAGAGCGCCTGGCTTGCGGGCCAGAAGAAGAAGACAAGGGTCAGGATGATCTGCGGGGCGAGCAGGAAATAGGGAAGTATCTTGTTCGGAAAAACGACGCGCTGCACAGCGGCCTCCTCGACATGAAGGAACCGCCCGCAGGCCCCTCGGCTGCGGACGGGGAGACGCCGGTGATTACTGGCTAACAGCCTGCTTTATGGCGGCATTGCCGCGTTCCACGGCCTTGTCGAGTGCGGCTTTTGCATCCTGCTTGCCCGAAAGCATTGCCTCGAATTCCTCGTTCATGATGTCACGGACCTGCGGCAGGTTCACGAGGCGAACCCCTTTCGAATTTTCCGTTGGTGCCTTGCCCATCATCTGCAGGATCGGCGTCTCGCGGCCGGGGTTTTTCTCATAGAAACCCGACTTCTTGGTTTCCTCGTAGGCGGCCATCGTCACCGGCATGTAGCCGGAGACCTGATGCAGGCGGGCCTGGATCTTTGTCTGGGACAGGAAGTGGAAGAATTCGGCGATGCCCTTGTATTCCTCGTCGCTCTTGCCGGCAAAGACCCAGAGGCTGGCGCCGCCGGGAATCGTGTTTTGCGGACCATGGCCTTCATAATAGGGAAGTTGACCGATGCCGTAGTTCATGCCCGTCTTGATGATGTCGCCCAGGCCACCGGAGGATTCCGTCATGATGCCGCACTCCCCTGACGTGAACAGCTGCTTGGCTTCGGACGTGCGTCCGCCATAGCGGAAGACACCATCCTTGGCGAGATCCGCGATCGATTGAAAATGCTGTACGAAGAGCGGTGAGTTGAACTCGAGCGTGACGTCGACCCCGGCAAGGCCGTTCTCGCCCGTCCCATAGGCGACGTTGTTCCAGGCCGCGAAATTCTCCGTCTGGATCCATGTAAGCCACGTCGAGGTCAGGCCGCAGGGAGCGGCACCGCTCGACTTGATCTTCTTGGCAGCCTCGAACACTTCGGGCCAGGTTTTCGGCGGATTTTCCGCATCAAGGCCGGCCTTCTTGAAGGTGTCCTTGTTGTAATAGAGGATGGGAGAGGATGAGTTATAGGGGAACGACAGCATCGTGCCGTCCGGTTTTGAATAGTAAGCCACGATGCCGGGCAGATACTGCGACTTGTCGAACGTATATCCGCCCTTCTGCAATACCTCGGCGGCCGGCATGATCGCACCTTCCGCTCCCATCATCACACCGCTGCCGGCGTCGAAAACCTGAAGGATTGCCGGAGCCTGCTTTGCGCGGAATGCTGCAATGCCGGCGTTCAGCGTCTCGGGGTAGCTGCCCTTGAACACCGGAACGATCTTGTATTCCTTCTGACTCTCGTTGAACTCCTTCGACAGCTGTTCGACCACCTCATTGTTTGCGCCGGCCATGGCGTGCCACCACTGCAGCTCGGTCGCTGCAAAGGCGTGCGATGTCGACCCGAGCGAAAGGGCGATAGCGGCCGTCGATACGAGCATTGTACGAATGGACATTTTTTCCTCCCTGTCCCTTGACGAGGCCGGCACAGCCGGCTTCTGACCCTTCCGCGGGCGACCCTCCTCGATCGCGGCGGAAATCTTGCGCAACAGTGGCACCCGAGGACGGGCGCACTAGCGTTGCAAACGTGTTCAACGCAAGCTAGCGCCGCTTTGTTCTCTGTCCAGCACAGAACAGGTCCCCGGCCAGCTTTTTTTATAAGCCAGCTACCTGTCGTAAATCGTCGACGGCACCGGGGGCAGCGGCAAGAACCGGCGCTCCTTTCGTCAGCCGGTCACCTTCCGTAGGAAAGGGCTGGTACCAGCCGCCGGCTTCCTTCACGAGGCAATAACCCGCCATGCAATCCCATGCGTGCATATAGGGTTCGTAATAGCCGACCAGCCGCCCAGCCGAGACATAGGCGAGCATCAGCGCACCCGAGCCGTTGCGGATGAAGTTGCCGCCCGCCGAAAGCAGATCTTCGACAATTTTCGCAACGGCAGAAGGCGTGACATAGTTATTGGCGCCGATGCCCGTAACGGCGTTTCGGATATTGCGGGTCGTGTCGAGCTTGAGCGTCTTGCCGTTGAGCGTGGCGCCATGGCCAAGCGCTGCGGAATAAAGCTCCTTGTGGCAGGGTGCGTAGATGACGCCGATCACCGGCATGCCCTCATGCAGGAGGCCGATGGACACGCACCAGTTCGGCATGCCATTCACAAAAGGGCTGGTTCCATCAATTGGGTCGACGACCCAGATGAAGCCCGAGCTTCCTGCTTCCAGGCCATATTCTTCGCCGAGAATGCCGTCGTCGGGATACGCTTCGCGAAGGCGCGCTCGAATGAGATTTTCCACTTCCCGATCGGCGATCGACACAACATCCTGGAGATCGCGCTTTGTTTCGACAATAAGCGTTTCGCGGCGATTGAAGTATTCGAGTGCCAGCGAGCCGGCTTCTTCGGCGATCTCTTCCGTCAGTGCCAGCCGCGCTTTGAGGCCCGGAACGATTGATGTCATGTAATAACTTCCCTTGATGAACGACGTGGCGCTGAGGCGCCGATGATGGCTATACCGCGATCTTTGAAGCCGATCTCCACCTCCATCATAGGCTGAAGTTCCCGTTCAACCGCCGGATCGACGACAAAGAGGGTCCCGCTCTTTGTCTTGACTTCATATTCCACATGGTCGCCGAGATAGGCGGCATGGGTAATCTGACCGTTGAAGGCGCCGCCGTTTCGAGGTGAGAGCGTGATGGCGTTCGGTCGCACCGCGAGCTGTGCTGGGCCGGGGTGAACATTATGACCGTGAATGTGATGCACGAGCCCTTCGACATTGATCGTTGCCTTCTCACCCTCGATGCCGACGATGTCGCACGGGACAACGTTAGCCTCACCCATGAAATCGGCGATGAAGGCAGATGCCGGCTTATCGTAAAGATCGCGCGGTGCGCCTTGCTGGGCGATTTCACCATCTTTCATGACGATGATCTGGTCGGAAACGGCCAGCGCCTCGTCCTGATCGTGCGTCACGTAGACTGCGGTGAAGCCGAGGCGCTGCTGCAACTCGCGAATTTCCGTTCGCACCCGACGGCGCAGGCGCGCATCGAGGTTCGACAGCGGTTCGTCGAGAAGCAGAACCTGCGGCTCGAGAACCAGTGCACGGGCGACGGCCACGCGCTGCTGTTGGCCGCCGGAGAGCTCGGCAGGCAGACGCTGGCCCATGCCGGCGAGGCCGACGAGCTTCAGACCGTCCTCGGCACGCTCGCGGGCCTCCTTACGTTTGAGGCCGGAGGATTCGAGACCGTAGGCAACGTTGTCGAGCGCGGTCATGTGCGGGAAAAGTGCATAGGACTGGAAAACCATCGAGACGTCGCGCTCGTTAGCCGGCAGCATGGTAACGTCCTTGCCGCCTATGAGGATGCGGCCCGCCGAGGGATGTTCGAGGCCCGCCAGCATGCGCAAGGTCGTGGTCTTGCCGCATCCGGAAGGCCCGAGCAAGGTCACGAGTGTTCCGGGTTCGATCGTCAGAGACAGATCGGCAATTGCGGTAAAGGCGCCGAAATTCTTGCGCACATTCTGAAAGACGACAGAACCGGGTTTGTTGACGCTCATGCGGTTTTCTCCTGACCAATGGGCGCTGATTTGGCATCAGGCGCCGCAAGGGCGACACGATTTACGCGCCTTAGACGCCGCTCGCCGACCAGAAGCTGGAAGCCTGCAATGATGGTGATCATCACGACGATCAACGTGGTGGAATAGGCGATCGCCACGCCATATTCACCGTTCTCGACAAGGCCGACGATATAGGATGTCGCCATGTTGTATTGCGCACTGACGAGGAAGACGACGGCGCTGATCGACGTGATTGCGCGCACGAAGGAATAGACGAGGGCGGCCGTTATCGCGGGTCGCAGCAGCGGCAGGATGACTTTACGGATTGTGCGGAAGCTGTCTGCGCGAAGCGTCAGGGACGCTTCGTCAAGGCTTTTGTCGAGTTGGCTCATGGCGGCAATCCCTCCGCGCACGCCGACAGGCATATTGCGAAAGACGAAGCAGGCAACAAGGATCAGCGCCGTGCCGGTCATTTCAAGCGGCGGCAGATTGAAAGCCATGATGTAGCTGATGCCGATGACAGTGCCGGGGATCGCAAAACTCATCATCAGCGCGAATTCGAAGAGATTCCGACCGGCAAACCTCTGTCGGACGATGACATAGGCAGTCAGAAGGCCGACCGCGGCAGTGAGCGGAGCGGAGATCAAGGCGATTTCCATCGTCGTCCAGAACGAATTCCAGGCGACGCCGGTCCACGCCAGCCCACCGTCATCGCGCAAACCAATCGAGAAGGCGCGGGCGTAATGCTCGAATGTCAGCGTATTGTCGAGGCCCCAGGTGCGGACGAACCCGCCAAAGAGGATCATTGCATAGACGACGATCGTAAACATTATCCACGGAATGACGATCGCATGGATGGCGATCGACAGGCCACGCGGCAAGGCGATGTGCGCACCGGAATCGCCCTTGCCGGTGACGGTTGCGTAATTCTTGCCGGACAGCCACAGCCGTTGGGCGAGAAAGGCCGTCAGCGTGAAACAGAGCAGGATCATGGCCAGCACAGCGGCGCGCGTCGGATCGTTCTGCGAACCGACCACGGCAAAGAAGATCTCGGTCGAAAGCACACCATGGCTGCCGCCGAGGACCAGCGGATTGCCGAAATCCGCCATGCTTTCGATGAAACCGATCAGGAAGGCGTTCGCCAGACCCGGTTTCATCAGCGGCAGCGAGACGCGCCAGAAGGTGCGCCAACGGTTGGCGCGCAGTGTTTGCGAGGCTTCCTCCATCGAGGGGCTTACTCCCTCGACGACGCCGATCAGCACGAGAAAGGAAATTGGGGTGAAGGACAGAACCTGGGCGATCCAAATGCCGGTGAGACCATAAAGCCAGCGGCCAGGTTCGACACCGAGCAACGCTGAAATTGCCTGCGTGGCAACGCCGGCGCGGCCGAAGAGCAGGGTCAGGGCAAGGCCGACCACGAAGGGAGGCGTTATGATCGGCAGGATCGTCAACAGCCTCAGCGCTTTCTTGAACGGGAACTGCGTGCGGGTCGCCACGAGTGCGAAAGCAAGACCGAGGACCGTTGAGCCCGTGGCGGTCATGATTGCCAGCCAGAGCGTTCGCCATGCGACGCCGCAGCGTTCTCCGCCCACTACGCAGCCGAGACTCCAGATCGACGAATCCTGAATATTGTTGATGAAGCCATCCGGCTTGAAGGATCCGTCGAAATCCTGGAAAGCGCCAACGAACATGCTGCCGATCGGATAGAAGACAAAGATCGTCACCAGAAAAACCAGCATTGTGATCGCGCTGATCACAAAGGCGTCACCTTTCATGGTGCCGCGTTCTGCAAGGCCGAAGGAAAAGAAGAGCACGAAGATGAGGCCGACAACCACGGCCCCGGCGCCCATCGAAGGCTGGCCGTCGGGAAGAGCGCCGAACAGCGTTTCACTTATGGTCCAGCTCCATCCGGTAAAGCCGATCGCCAGACCCTGGATCCCGAGGAAGAGAATGCCGAGGGCGCCTGTCCAGACAAGAAGGGTTCCGCGTTTCGACGGGTCAGGGAGGAAGCGCGCGATGCCGCCAATCAGAACAAGGAGAACGGCGATCGCGAGCCACCATCGGCCATGCTCGACGATCTGAAAGATCCCGGGCGCTGTGGAGGCGGCACCGGGGAAATCAGACAGCCAGTCAAAGCCGAAGAAGCCGCCTTCTATCCGATACCACGGGAGCAGCATCAGGGCGGCAAATGCAGAGACGAGAGCGACATCCAGCCTGCTATTATTGTTGTTCATTGAATGCGCTCCCGGCTCTGCCGCGCTTCGATGGCCGGCCACTTCTTCGGCAGCCGTCCATGCGCTGCGGCTTGGAACATCAATTTGCCTTCGCGCCGATTTCCTTGTCCCAGCGGCTAAGCAGCGCCTTGCGCTTTTCCGGCTCGCCGTAGGTCTTGAAATCGTAGTCGATCAGCTTGATGTCCTCGAACTTCGGGGACTCCTTCGGCACCTCGGCGGATTTGTTTGACGGAAGCTGGAAGGACTTTGCATCCTTCATATGGGATTGGACGTCCGCCGTCAGAGCCCAGTCATACCATTTCTTGGCGTTGTCGAGATTTTTTGCGCCCTTGATGATCGACATCGAACCGATTTCGTAACCGGTCCCTTCACAGGGTGCGACAGCCTTGATCGGAAAACCTTCGACGGCCGTGGCAACCGCATCGTGCATGAAAACGATGCCGATCGCCGTCTCGCCGCGGCCTGCAGCCTTAACCGGCGCGGAACCGGATTTCGTGTATTGCGAGATATTGGCGTTCAGTTTGCCGAGATAATCGAATGCCTTGTCCTCCCCCATGATCTGAACCAGAGTGGCAAGCGCAGTATAGGCTGTTCCTGATGAATTCGGGTTCGCCATCTGAATTTCGCCCTTATAGGAAGGGTCGAGCAAATCAGCCCAGCATTTCGGCTCTTTCAATCCCTTTTGTTTAAGAATGTCACTATTGTAGCCCCAGCCCAGCGCACCGGCATAGACGCCCACCGTGCGGTAGTTCGCACTCTCCGCCTGGCGCTTTGCCCAATCCTGGAGCTGGTCAAGCATTGGCGACTTATATTCCTGCGTCAGACCTTCCGCCGCCGCCTGCAGGTGCGGGTCACCCGTTCCCGCCCACCATAGGTCCGTCTTGGGGTTGCGCGCCTCGGCCCGGATCTTGGCATAGGTTTCTCCCGACGAAAGCCGAACCATGTTCACCTTGATGTCCGTTTCCTTTTCGAAGCGATCCTTCATCATTTCGCAGATCACGACGTCTGCGGAGCAGATGAGATTGAGATCGCCGGCGGCATGTGCGGCGTAGGCAACAAAGGACACACTCGCTGCAAACACGGCTGCAGCTATTTTGATCGAACGCATATTTTCCTCCTCCTATGACGACGCCTCCACGTCGCCCGCCTTTGCAAGCGTGTGCAAATGCTGCATGAGCCAAGAATAGCTGTCAATTGCTTTCTTCATAAAACTGTCACAATCGGCGGCACGAGTTACCATTGCACACCTTTGCAAATCATGCAAAATGGCAAGGGACTCGTTGGGGGAAGTCGTGTCGTCCAAGATTTTCGTCAGTGCCGACCAGGTCGCAAAAAGAGCGGGCGTGTCGCGCTCCGCCGTTTCGCGCGCCTTCACGCCCGGGGCAAGCGTTTCGGCAGAGACCCGCCGGAAGGTCATGGAAGCAGCAGAGGAACTCGGCTATCACGTCAACCATCTCGCGCGTGGCCTGATGCGCAACGAGAGTGGCATCGTCTGTCTGATCGTCTCGGAGGTGTCGACACCTTATCGCGCGGCGGTACTGCGCGAACTGACACAGCAATTGCAAATGGCTGGCAAGGTGGCAATGTTGGTCAATACCGATCGTTCGGATGGAAGTGTCGACCGCGCCCTTCATCAAGCGATTCGGTATCGGGCGGATGCCTCGATCATACTTTCGGGCCTGCCCGACAAATCCATCACCCAGCTATGCCTCAGAAACGGTCAGCGTCTCGTGTTGATCAACCGCGATGACGACCAACCGGGCCCGCTGCGTATCAATCTCGATGACCACGAAGCCGCAGGACGAGTCGTGACCGCCTTCGTTCGCGCCGGATGCAGGAGGCTCGCTTTTGCAAATTCCGAGGCCGGTACGCCGAGCCTGATGGCGCGGGAGCGAGGATTCGTCGCTGCTGCCAAGGCTCTGGGGCTCGAGGTCGTCGTCGAGCGTCATGGCTGGACGGGATATGCTGCAGGCAGGGTTCTCGCGCAACGCCTGCTGACAAGAGAACAACGGCCGGATGCCGTGTTCTGCGCCAGCGATCTTCTGGCCTGTGGCTTCATGGATACTGCCAGACATCAGTTCTCCGTTGCGATACCAAGCCAGCTCTGCGTTGTAGGTTTTGACGATATCGAGCAGGCGTCGTGGTCTTCCTATGATTTGACGACCTTTTCCCAGCCGGTGGAAGCGATCGCGCGGGAAGCTATCGGCTGGTTAGGAAAAGATGACAGCCAGATGAACGGTCAGTCCATAAGGCTGCACGCGGACCTCGTTTGGCGTGGCTCGGTAAGAGGAGGCTGAAAAAGGAACGCATGTTCGGAATAGGCTTGGGCGGGAACCACAAACAGCGATCGGAGCGGCACCATCAATTCGCATAAAAAGTTGATAGGAAAGAAAGATCGCATATTCCTCGGAGAATTGGCGAAGCGCACCGACGCACTTTTCTTCGGGCCTCATTTTGAGCAATGTGCCGCCCTGTGTTACCGGCACGCCGCCGACGGTGTTCAGGTTCTCATCCTGACATCGCGTGAGAGTGGCAGATGGATCATACCCAAAGGCTGGCCGATGGACGGCAAAAAGCCGCACCAGGTCGCCGCGCAAGAGGCGCTTGAGGAAGCAGGTGTCAGAGGCAAGGCAAAGAAAAAACCTTTCGGGTATTTTACCTATCTCAAGGAATTGGATAGCGGACAGCGCGTGCCCTGTCTGGTACAGGTGCACCTGCTGAAGGTGGAATCGATGGAGGAGGATTTCCCAGAGAAGGATCAACGAACGCTCGAGTGGGTTTCTTGCCTCGAGGCAGCCCTACGTGTGAAGGAGCCGGAATTGAAAGGTCTATTCCTCCTGCTGCGACGCAAGCTCGACGGAGCTCCGCGAAAATAGCCTTTCACAAGGTCAATCCCTTCGGCAGCTTTGCCTCACGCTTATCAACGTTCGATTGTCCCCGTCCTGCGGATTTTCTTCTGGAGGAGCATTACGCCGTAAAGCAAAGCCTCGGCGGTCGGCGGGCAGCCTGGAACATAGATGTCGACGGGAATTATCCGATCACAGCCCCGCACCACCGAATATGAGTAGTGATAATACCCGCCGCCATTGGCACAGGACCCCATGGAGATCACGTAGCGAGGCTCAGGCATCTGATCGTAGACCTTCCGAAGTGCCGGAGCCATCTTGTTGCACAGGGTGCCGGCGACGATCATCAGATCGGACTGACGGGGGCTTGCACGTGGCGCGACGCCGAAGCGTTCCATGTCGTAGCGAGGCATGGAAACCTGCATCATCTCGATTGCGCAGCAAGCGAGACCGAAGGTCATCCACATCAGAGAGCCTGTCCGAGCCCAAGTGATGAGATCGTCGGCGGATGTGACAAGAAACCCGCGATCGGCGAGCTCCGAATTAAAGTGGTCGAAGTTGCGGAATGGCGTGGCGTCGTTGGCGGGGATCGACATGACAGCTCCTTTCGCCAAACGCCCCCAACCAAGTTCGATATCGAATGTTCCATATTTTCTGCGTCGGCGTCGCAACGCCCTTGGAGACCAGTCACGCAGCCTTTGCTATGGCTTTCGTTCATTCATCACCATGGCCTCCGGCAGTGTGCGGACCGCGGCACCGGTCAACATGGCATTGATTTCCTGTGCGCGTCGGAGATGATCGAGGACGACCGGCAAAATGGCCGCGGCCAGACGTTGCATCTCGGCATCTTCGCCGAAGGAAAGCTCCCATGCCAGCAACTGCGCCGCCTTCTGATGGTCAACGATCTGTGCCTTGATGTAGGCGGCATCGAAAGCCTCATCATTCAGCTTGTTCAACCGATCGCGGACCAACTGATGATCCGGATCGAGCTCGCTCGGAAGCGGGATCTTCGCCGCGTCAGCCAGATCCTTTAGTTTGGTGTTGGCATCGGTGTGGTCACGAACCATCATATCGGCGAACTGCTTCACGGCGTCGGCCTTCGCCTTGCCGCCGGCCATCTTGCCCAATTCCACCTCCGCCAGTCCACCGGCAGCAGCGAGCTTAGCGAACAGCCGGTCCTGGTTGTTCGTCTGATGGGGAGCCGGAACGCCCGGCTTGGACATCCTGGTGTCGACACCCATGCCGGCCGGATTGCCGATCTGGGCGGCAGCGGTGCCGCTCAACAGCACAAGTGCGCCGAGTATAACGATAGGATGGCGATACATGGACTTCTCCTTCATCCCTTCACAGCGTCAGCAGATATGCGACGAGATCTTTCTTCTCCTGCTCGCTCAACTTGACCCCAAGGACAAGGTTGAAGAACTCGACGGTGTCGGCGAGCGTCATCAGGCGCCCATCATGCAGATAGGGCGGCGAATCCTTGATGCCGCGCAGCGTGAAGGTCTTGATGAGGCCGTCGGGCAGTGTGACGAAATCGTTGAAGACCTGGCCGATCTTGTAGAAGCGCTCGAGTTTCAGGTCGTGCATGTTGTTGTCCATGAACTCCGTCTGCGGCACGTGACAGTCGGCACAGCGTCCCTTGCCCATGAAGATACGTTCGCCGGACAATTCCTGCTCCGTGGCGAGCGCCGGATCCAGCCGGCCGAACGGATCGAGCTTCGGGGCGGGCGGAAAGTCGATGATGTTCTGCATTTGCGCCATCATTGCCACCTGGTTTGGCCGGTCAGGGAGGTTGACGCCCTTACGCGTCGCGCTGACGTGGTCGCCGTTGAAATAAGCCGTTCGCTGCTCGAATTCGGTGAAATCTTCGACCGACCGCAGCGATCGCTTTGATCCATGAATCTGCTGGTTGAAAAGGCCGCGCAGGCTCGTCGTGTCCAGTCGGAAGCGGTCTGCCTGCGGACGCACATCCGGCGTCAAATGAAAGGCGGCATTGGTGTGGAAATTGGAGTGACAGTCGAGACAGGCGACACCTATGCTTTGATCGGCAACCTTGCGATCTTCGGTCTGATTGAATTCCTCCTGGGGGAACGGCGTCAGAAGCAGGCGCAGACCCTCCATCTGAACCGGGGTGATGATGCCGTTCATGATCTCGTAGAAGTTCTTGATGGTCAGCAATTGGCCCCGGGAAACGTCACCGAGTTCCGGATGCGTCGTCAGGAAGATGGGAGGCGGGAATTCGGGAGTGAGGTTGTCAGGAAGGTCGAAATCAACGTCGAACCGGCGCAGATCGCGCATTTCCTGTGCGTGGATCTCATCGATCTGACGATTTGGAAAGACCTGCCCTCCAGTCGGCTGTTTCACATGCGGCAGCGGTAGGAAACCTTCCGGCAGCAGGTTTCTGTCCCTAATCTGCGCCGGTGTCATCGTTGCAAGTTGGTCCCATGTGGTATCGGCGGGAAGCTTTACCCGGACTCCGTCCTGGACCGGTTTCATGCCTGCAGACATCATGACACCAGGCAAGGGTCTGTCGGACAGGTCATAGCGGCGTTCCAGAAGATTACGCTGCCGTTGCATCACGTCAGGTTTCTGCGCCTCGTCAATCTTCCTTGCTTCGGAAAATGGCATGGTCGGCAATGGCCGGTATGTCGTATCGGGCGGCAACGGATCGGATAAGGCGCCGACCGTCAGAACGCCAACACCGGCAAGTGAGGCACCACAAAACAGGCCAAAAGATTTCCGCATGTCCCTCTCCTCTCCACTTGTGGACCAAGCCGCGACGCCGAACCATGCGTAACGCAGAATGTTCCGAGTTAATTCGCATGGGAGACGACGCTTCTGGGAATGGCCAGTTTCCGATGGCAGCGGTGCTTCATGGAACCTCTCCCTCGACAACAGGCTCGCCGATCGAGTTTGTTGGCTCGCGGAACTTGCAAATCATTCAGCCGTTAGGATCGCGACAGAGATCTGTGACAGGAGCCATGGGAGTGAGGGACCCCAGTGTCAGTTGGTATGAAGAAGCAGTGATCGTCGATGGAAGCCGATGCCGCCATGGGCTCGAGCAGATCCATGTTCACAACGTCGGTCGCAATCAGCATGAGTTCATCACCGCCTTCGGACGGGATGTCCTGCCTTCGCTCAGGCGGAATAGCAAGGAAAGCTAGGAGGCTCATCTGCAGTCGCTGGTATCGAAAGCATGCATGCTTTTTACAATAGTCGTCCTGACGTCATGCTCTGACGAGGGGGATCAGCAGAGGCAACTTTTGCAGCAGACAACCTCCTGGATCGCAAGCGCAGAGATGATCATCCATGCGCGCAGCAGTGGCCAGGTTCCTGAAACGTTCAGCAGCCTTGCTGTCGACCGATGCCGCAACGAAGTGTCTTCGCTCCTCGATCAATTGAAAAATACCACGCTCTCCCCGAGACAGAGGTCGGTGCTCGACCGGTTCGATCCTCTTCTCGCGAAAGCAGCGGAAGCCGCATCGAAAAATGACCGTTCCGAAGCGGAGCGCACGCTGGAAGCGCTCAGGCAAACGAGGGATGAGCTTCTTGCCGCACCGGAGACGCCATGAAGAAGCTTCTCCAGGTTTCTCTCGGGATCGTCACAAGCATTGGCGGCTTTCTGGAAACGGGTCTGATCGCAACCTCAACTCAGGCGGGCGCCGCCTATGGTTTCAGTCTCATCTGGTCCGTCATTCTGGGCACGGTCTGCCTTATTTTTCTCGTGGAAATGTCAGGTCGCTTTGCTATCGCGAGCCACTATACGATTGCCGACGGCATCAGGGACCGGTTCGGCTCCAATCTCTTCCTCCTGACGCTTGTTGTCACCTTCCTGGTGAATCTCATGGTGCTGGCGGCGGAAATAGGGGGCGTGGCATTGGCCCTTCAGTTTCTGACCGGCTGGAGTTTCCAATGGTGGGCGATGCCTGCCGCCATCGCAGTCTGGCTGCTGCTATGGCGCGGCACGTTCGGAATGATCGAGAACGGCATTTCCATCCTCGGATTGCTTGCGCTCTCATTCGTGGTCGCCATGTTCGTCATGGGACCGCCATGGCTCGATATGGCGAAGGGGGCGATCCCATCATTGCCTGAGAAAGACAGTCTCCACTATGCTTTTATCGCGGTCAGCATTCTTGGAGCCGTTATCTCGCCTTATCTTTTTTTCTTCTACTCGTCGGGCGCTATTGAGGAGCAATGGGACAAGTCCTACTTCGGCGCAAACAAAGCGATCGCGACATTTGGCATGACCTTTGGAGCGGTCATTTCGGTTGCCATCATCGCCCTTGCTGCAATGGTTTACCAGCCGCGCGGCATCGAAGATGTGGGAGCCTATGAGCAGATCGCCATGATCCTGACGCCGGCCTTTGGCGGATGGGGAATCTATCTTTTTTCCATTTCGCTTCTGATCACTTGCTTCGGCGCAGCCTTGGAGGTCAGCCTGGCTCAGGCCTACCTCGTCGCCCAAGGTTTTGGCTGGAATTGGTCGGAGAACGCAAGACCGAGAGCCAACCCGGCCTTCAGCCTGGTATACACAATCTCTATTGTCATCGCCCTCTTACCGATCGCCGCCGGCCTTGATCCGTTGCAACTCACGGTGTTCTCGATGGCAATTACCGCCATCTGCCTTCCCTTCGGCGTGGTACCGTTCCTTTTTTTGATGAACGACAGGATTTACGTCGGCGAGCACACGAATGGCTGGATTGGGAACGTCGTCGTTCTCTTCGTCATTGGAATGGCGTTCCTGTTTGCGATCATCACCATACCGCTTCAAATCTGGGGAGGCTGAGATGCAGCTCATACGAGACGTTTTGGACAAGCAACTCGTCGATAAGACCCAAGTCCGCATCGGAAGAGCGGACGGCATCATCCTGCGAGCCGAAGTAGGCCGCCCGCCAAAGGTTGAAGCAATAGAGCTCGGAAGATCAACGTTGATTAGGCGGCTGCTCGTCGGGATGGGTCTGCGCACGCCCGCTCACCATCCAAACCGGGGATATCGGATCTCCTGGTCCAAGGTGACCGACGTGGGCGTCGACGTGACGGTCGATGTCGATCACCGAGAAACACCGCTGGAACAGTGGGAAGAGTGGCTTCGCCGGAACGTCATGCGGCGGATCCCGGGAGGGCTGTCGTGACCGAGCTCTATCTCCAGGAGCTACTTGGCACGAATGTGCTGGGGCAGAACGGCGAAGTGATCGGCCGAATCGAGGAAGTCGTTGCGCAAGCGGATGGCGACGATCTCGTCGTCGTTGAATATCATGTCGGAACCTTCGCCCTCCTTGAGCGATTCACCTCGTCCTCGTTCGCGCGTGCGGTCCTGCGGGCGGTCGGAGGCCGTTCGGGCGAGGGCCTCGCCGTCCGCTGGGACCAGCTCGACCTCTCCGACCCATCGTCGCCGAAGTTGCTTTGCGACCCGAGTGATCTGCGGCCACCTCGCCCCGAGAGGAAAGAGGCATTTTGAACGGTCATCGCTATCGCATGCGAGGTCATCCGTTGCGCCGTAGCGGTTCAGCGCCGAGAGGCGGGCACAGCAACCAAAAGCAGCAGCCTTATGCCGAGCGCCAGCATAATGCTGCCTGCAACACGCTGCTGCCAGACCAAGAAGGATTTGTTGCGTGACAGAAAGCCGCTGAAGGTTCCTGAGGTCAGAGCCACCGCGCCAAGGATCAGCAGTCCCGTCAATTTCATGGTGCATCCAAGGATGAAAAATTGCAGCGCAGGCGATCCGACAGACGGCTGGACGAACTGCGGAAGAACCGCAAGCATAAAGGAAAGAACTGCGGGATTTGTCAGGTTGCAGATCATACCGTGCTTGAAGGGGCCGACAAGCGATCCCGATCTGGCATGGCTCTGCGCAGTGCCGCTACGCGTTTCACCATCGGCAAATAGGAAACGCATTCCGACATAGATCAAATAAACTGCTCCGATTGCTTGCATGGCCTTATAGAGCAGCGGCGAGGAAACGACGACCGTGGCAAGGCCCGCCGCAAGCAGAGGTATCTGGATAACACCCGCCGCGACGCATCCGCAAGCTGTCGAAAGCGCAGCGGGCCTGCCCTGGCTGATGCCGCGGCTGATGACGAGCATCATGTCCGGACCTATACCGGAGAGTTGGTAGGCAAGTACGGCGCCTAGAAATGCGATGTAGGTGGTCGGATCGGGCATTCTTCTGAAACTGCGCAATCACACTGAAGTTCCCGAACTGGCTGTCTCAATTCGTCTTCGCGTCTCGGGCTGGCGTACGGTTCGTAAATCGGGCGTTACCGAATCCAGTTCCGATTGTAACGATTCCCCAATGTGTGAGGTCCTGCATGAACGGAACCTGGGACAGGCCCTGCACGACGCCGTCATTGTGCATCAAAACCAGCGTGTCGTGTTTACCGATCTTGGGAATTGCTTCGATGAGTTCATCTGGCACATTGAACCCTTCGCTCTCCCAATTACCAGGGAGGTTCTGGCCACCCCGCGCGATCGACCCGTCCGCTTCGATGATTCCCGGACACGCCACGCCAATGATCGGCGCCAAAGTGAAGTCATGCTTTTCGGTGCTCTTGATCAGTTTGATCAGCATTCCCACCAATTTCTCGATCGCGGCTTTGCGACTCTTGCACTCTTGGTCGTGATGCCACTGGCAGGATTTCCAAATACGGGCTTTCGATAGATCTGAGCTATCGGAGAGCCTGGTTTCGACGACACCTGCTCGAATATTCGAGCCGCCGATATCCACTGCGAGGATACCGTCGTACCCGTCGAGCATCCAAGAATGCATCAGATGCGCGGAACCGAGCAACCCTGCTTCGTCGGGATCGTGGGCGATGGGTACCAAATCAATCGCCAGTCCGTCGCTCTTCAATTGAACCATGGCGCGCGCGATCGCCAACTCGCAGAAGGTGCTCTCTATAAGACCTCCTCCTACAGCGATGCGCTGCGTGTCCGCCCAGCAGTCATCTTCGAGAAATCGTTGCAGCACAAACGCAATTTCCGCAGCAAAGTCCTCAACCGCCCCCAAGACCAAGGCAGCGGCTTCCTTGTCCTTGCCGTCCAGCAAGGCGTCAATCTCCTTCTTCGTCAGGTCCTCCGTCGCAATTTCGCCAAGCGGATCCTCGCCCCCCTTGCGAACGCGTTGACGCCAATCTTCGAGTTTCTGGCGGAAAGCATCCGTTCGGGCGCGATCGCCGATGAACCCGTTCCTGTCGCGGATTTCGATGTTGTAACAGTCCACTTTGACGGACGGCAGGTTCGCTGCGCCATGGTTGATCTGGGGACTGGTGGTTCGCTTCGCCATATCGGCTTACCCACGTTTCAAGGCCCTTCCTCAACATTTTCAGCGCGTAAACGTTCCCTCCTGTTGCCGATGCTTCACGTTGATAGCGCAGCTCCCGCCAGTTCCGCAGCTGAGACCGCCCTGTCGCTGTCTGACTGATGAGGGTGTGGTCCGATCGCTATTTGTTCGTCCTTCCCCTTTGTCTCGGATCGACACCGCCCTGCGGGGTCGTATCGTTTGCTACATCGCCCTCGACCGTGCTTTCGCCCTGCAGCAGCTCGTCATCCGATGGCTCCACGGTCCCTTTCGAACGGCCGATGCCCGGATCATCGGTCAGGTCGCGATCGCTCGGCTTTGTCGTCTTGCGGTGCTTGGCTGAAGTCATGATCAACTCCTTCGGCTCGTGTTATCGGTCCGCTCTCCTACCCGACATCTTCAGGTGGACCTTCATTCGCGATCCATTGGAAATGCTAACTTTCACCGGCTGGGATAGTTCCGCCCGCCTCGCTCAATCTACCCGTCGAAGGAACCTTGAAGTCCCCGTTTAGTTTGGGGGAGCGACAGCGTCGCAGCTCCAATCAATCCCGAGGAGATTTTTCATGGCTAACACCGTTGGCGATTTCATCGTCTCGCGCCTCTGTGAATGGGGTGTAAGGCAGATGTTCGGATATCCCGGCGACGGTATCAACGGCGTCTTCGGAGCCCTTAACCGAGCGAGCGACAGGATGAAATTCATCCAGGCTCGGCATGAGGAAATGGCAGCCTTCATGGCTTCGGCCTATGCGAAATTCTCGGGCGACCTCGGTGTCTGCATCGCGACCTCTGGTCCCGGCGCATCCCATCTCGTCACCGGGCTTTACGATGCCCGGCTCGATCATCAGCCGGTTCTGGCAATCGTCGGCCAGCAGGCGCGTCGCGCGCTTGGCGGACATTACCAGCAGGAGCTCGATCTTGCCGCGTTGTTCAAGGACGTTGCTGGCGACTTCGTCCATCAGGCTTCGGCGCCAGCTCAAGTCCGGCATCTTGTGGACCGGGCTGTTCGTATTGCGCTTGCCAACAGGACTGTGACGGCGATCATCCTGCCGAATGATCTGCAGGAGATGAATTACGCGGAGCCCGATCGCAAGCACGGTACGGTGCATTCCGGCATCGGCTACCGCGCTCCGAGAACGGTTCCACACACCGATGACCTGAAGGCCGCAGCGGAGATCCTGAATGCAGGCAAAAAGATTGCCATCCTGGTCGGCGCCGGCGCGCTCCATGCCACCGACGAAGTCATCGCCGTTGCCGATCGCCTCCAGGCCGGCGCGGCAAAGGCCTTGCTCGGCAAGGCCGCCCTTCCCGACGAACTGCCTTGGGTAACCGGCTCCATCGGTCTTCTCGGCACCGGCCCCTCCTGGGAACTCATGCGGGACTGCGACACGCTTCTGATGATCGGTTCCGGTTTTCCCTACTCGGAATTCCTGCCGGAGGAAGGCCAGGCTCGCGGCGTTCAGATCGACATGAGGCCCGACATGCTTTCGCTGCGCTATCCGATGGATGTCAATCTCGTTGGCGATGCCGCCGAGACTTTACGGGTGTTGCTGCCGCTGCTGAAAGGCAATGAGGACAACTCATGGCGCAAGACGGTCGAGGCGAATGTGGGCGAATGGTGGAAGACGCTCGAAGCGCGCGCGCTGGCGGAAGCAAATCCCGTCAACCCACAACGAGTCGTTTGGGAACTGTCTCCGCGGCTGCCGGAGAGAGTGGTGGTGACCAGCGATTCCGGCACCTGTGCAAACTGGTATGCCCGTGATCTGAAGATGAGACGCGGCATGATGGGCTCGCTGTCGGGTGGCCTCGCTTCAATGGGTGCGGCGGTCCCCTATGCGATCGCGGCAAAGTTTGCGCATCCGGACCGGCCGGTGATTGGCCTCGTCGGCGACGGCGCCATGCAGATGAACAATATGGCGGAGTTGATCACTGTCACCAAATATTGGCGGCAATGGGCGGACCACCGGTTCGTCATCTGCGTGTTCAACAACGAGGACCTCGCCCAGGTGACCTGGGAGCAGCGTGTGATGGAGGGTGATCCCAAGTTCGACGCCTCTCAGCGCATTCCGGACGTCCCCTATCATCGCTTTGCAGAATTGATCGGGCTGAAGGGCATTTATGTCGACCGTCCGGACGGACTTGCAGGCGCATGGGATGAAGCACTGAGTTCGGATCGACCGGTCTTGCTGGAAGTCAAAACGGATCCGGAGGTACCGCCGCTGCCGCCGCACATTACGTTCGAGCAGATGCGCAACATATCGTCCGCTCTGCTCAAAGGAGATCCCCATGAAAGCGGTGTGATCGGCGGTACGGTACGCCAGCTCGTAAGCGCGCTGATGCCATCGAAGAAGTGACGCGATGAAAACAAGGCGGTTGAAACAGGCAGAGCCGAATTCGGTTCCCATGTTAATGCAAGGAGTATCGGAATGCGAACTTATCGACGGTATGAGAAAGGAAAAGCCGATGTCGGCTCGATCGTCATCAGGTTCTATCACTCCGGCGATCAGATCCGGGGTTTCATCCGGAAGGTAACGGAATCCGATCAGGACGACACCGTGTTCCCAAGCGAGGAACTACAGGTCGACGATGCCTTTCTCATGGCTGAAAACAAACATACGGAGGCGCCAGATAACCCCATCTTCGTCGAACTCACGGAAGGCGTGCGCTGGGATCCTGCCTGGGGCAGATTGATCTAATGCATGTCGCGCAAAAGTGCGCAGCGCTTTTGCGACAACGACATGCATGAAAACAATAGTTTAAAGCCTCATATCCTCTTCGCTCTCCATTTCGGTCCATGCGATTGCCGGAAGCGTTCGAGGATCGCGGGAACCATGGGGAACAAACTGATGCTTTCCGGGTTCGCCTCATGTTGGCAAGAATACGGATGCCTGAGCCAACAGAGAGTTTTCTGGGAACACGCTTAAAAGCGGAGCAGCCGAAGCGCCAGGCTGATCGAGGTCAGTGGCAACCGCAGATTTCAGCGACGCGTCGCTTGGCAAGGACTCCTAACCGCCAACTTTTTCCGCAATGACAAGGCGAGCGCCGCCCGATTTGCACTTTGCTTGGCGAAATCGCTCCGGCATCGAGCGGGTTTAAGAGGAGGTATGACGATGAGTACGACGAGTCTCGACGTGTTCGATAAGACGCTGCAAATCACAAATCAGTGGCTGAACGAAATCATGGCCGACCATGGCCCCGACCGCAAATTGGCATGGGATATCCTATGTTCGGTCTTGCGGACCTTGCGTGACAGGCTACCGCCTGATCTCGGAGCCCACCTCGGAGCAGAGCTACCACTCCTCGTGCGCGGCGCCTATTACGACCAATACCGTCCCTCCCAGCTACCACACAAGCAGCGTTCACTCGATGAGTTCCTCGGCAATATTGCGGAAGGACTGAAATCAGTTCGTCCGGTGAATTCGACCGAGGCCGCGAAATCCGTGTTCCGGGTTCTGGCTCGGCATGTCGACCTCGGCCAATCGGCAAAAGTCCGCGACGCACTTCCCAAAGAGATTCAAGTGCTGTGGCCCGAGAGTGTCGGAGTTAAAGGGCCGGCATAGGCGACGGAGGCAAAGTGACGCGCCAACCAAGAGCTGGAACATTCGGCCGCCAACATAGTTCAACCCTGCGAAGGATAGCAGCGGCCCGTCCCGAATGGGCGAGCTCACTCCGAACAGCCTGATTGCCGCGCGACCGACTTACTATCCTAACTGCCGGATGAGCGTGGTCGGTGTCGGTCACAGCCCGGCAAACACCCAAGAAACAGGAGGAAGATCCAATGGCGCGTGCTGGAAAGAAACACATGGGTGCAGGTGCACAGGGAAAGGGCGATGCGAGCGGGGCCCGATCCACATTGGACCGTGAACTGGTCGAAGAGAACAAGGTGCTGTCAAATCGGGATAAGGCGCAGCATACGAAGGAGCGCGGGCTCGACTCCAAAAACGTGCAGACGGAGCAGTATCACGACCACGCAGCCAACAAGTCCCGCGATTAGCTAGCCTGCTCTGCATGGCCCACGAAGTTTTCAAGCATGCAGAGCCGCGAGCAATACTCGCCGATCAGCGCCGATGCCTCATCAGTCAGCACGCGGCCGAAGTTGGCGTTACGTGCTTTCGGCGGTCTTTCTCGCCTGCTCCGTTTCGACGAACAGACAGGATCGGAAAAGGGCATTCGGTACGACCGCCAAACCGCTTCACGCGGGCATCGCCGCGCGCAATGCCGTGGATGCGGCGGTTGGTATGACTATTTTCCGTCCGTGTTTCCGGATTGTTTTGTGGCTGCCTTTAGGACGCCTTCCTGCAGATCCGCCTCGTCGGCAAGAACGGCAGCGGCCTCGTCCAGCAAGACGTCCTTTGCCTTCTTTCGGGCATCCTCGATGGCAATATCAGCACTCAGGCTGCGCTCGTCTGCCTCCAGGCCATCATCTCCACCAGGATCTTCGCCATCGCTTCCTTGCGCTAGAGACTTCAGTCGATTTTCTCGAGCAGTCGCTTCCCTGCGACGTTCGGCTTCATTGAGGGAAATAACCCCTTTCTCGCGCTGCGCCTTCAGGTCGGCAATGCTGTCTAACAGGCGCTGGAAGTCCGGATTGTTCCCAACCCGCGCATCATGGCGGCTTTGCAATGTCGGCAGCAACGTCGTGACAGTGTCGGCGGCGGCGTAATTCGCGGGCTTGATCTGCGCCCACGGTAGGGCATTGTCATAACTGGTCTCGCCGAAGCTCGTCGGATCGGAAAGTCCAGGCAGACTGATATCAGGCGTCACGCCGCGCAGCTGCGTCGTACCACCGTTGACCCGGAAAAACTGCGCAATCGTCACTTTCAGCTCCCCGAATTCCGATTTGCTGCTGTGGACCATCTGATCAAGATCGACGACGGTCTGAACAGTACCTTTCCCGAAGCTTGGTTCGCCGATAATTACGCCTCGACCGTAATCCTGGATTGCCGCGGCAAAAATTTCCGAAGCCGAGGCCGACCCGCGATTGATCAGTACACCCATCGGGCCTGTCCAGACAGGCGCTGCAAAATCCGAGCTTCTGACTTCTACCTTGCCGTCGCTGCCGCGTTGCTGAACGACCGGGCCTTTGCCGATGAACAGACCGGTCAAATCAATCGCCTCGTCCAATGAACCGCCGCCATTGTTGCGCACGTCAATGAGAACGCCGTCCACCTTTTCTTGCTTCAGTTCGCGCAGAAGCTTGGCGACATCGCGGCTTGCGCTTCTGTAGTCGCTGTCTCCTTTGTGCCGGGCCTCAAAATCCTCATAGAATGCCGGCAGGGTAATCACCCCGATTTTACGCGTGGCATCGCCCACGCTCACGGACAGCACAGCCTTCCTGGCGGCCTGCTTTTCGAGACTGATTTTATCGCGCACCAGGCTGACAACGCGATGCGTGCCATCTGCTCCGGCATCCGCCGGCAGGACGTCCAAGCGCACGACGGAGCCTTTTTTTCCTCGTATCATCTGCACGACTTCATCAAGGCGCGTGCCCACCACCTCTTTTATCGCCCCATCCTTGCCTTGACCAACGCCGATAATGCGGTCTCCGACCGAGAGCTTGCCGGACAACTGCGCTGGCCCGCCAGGTACGAGCTCACGGATCGTCGTGTAGTCGTCGCGTTCCTGCAGTACCGCACCGATACCAAACAACGAAAGCTTCATCGAGATATTGAAGTTGGCTGAAGCGCTCGCGCCGAAATAGTCCGTGTGCGGGTCGATCGACGTTGCATAGGCGTCCATGAACGATTGGAAAACGTCGTCGCTTTTATATTTGTAAACGCGCTCGAGAGCATTTTCATACCGTTTGTCGAGCGTTTCGCGGATAGCTGCCTCGGGTTTACCGCCCAGCTTCAAGCGCAACCAGTCGCTTTTCACGCGCTTGCGCCAAAGCTCATTGCTCTCGGTTTCCGACTGCGGCCAAGGCTCTTTATCGCGCAGCATGGAATAATTTTCCTGCGCACCGAAATCGAAGCCCTGCTTGAGTAAGCTGCGCGCGTAGTTCATGCGGTCGACGACGCGCTGTTCATACACGTTGAAGATCGCAAACGGGATCTTCAGGTCCCCCCGTTCGATGGCGTCGTCGATCTCGCTGCGGTCAGACATGATCCTGTCGATGTCCGCTTGAAGGAAGAGCACACGGTCTGGATCAAGTGATTTAATGAACCGATCCATGATTCCCGCCGACAAGGCGTCGTCCAGTGGGATGGGCTTGTAGCTGTAACGCGTGAGAATTTGTGTACTCAACTGAGCGGCTTGCGCCTGTTGCTTTAGCGGCGCCAGAACAGGCGCTGACGCGACTTCAGCATATGCGGACTGTACGATTGCAAGAAATGCACCCAGAAAAACGTATAGTATCCGCATTCAGCGTTGATCCAATTCATATGCCTGTTGTCGGTGTGCGATCTAGGTGAAGCAATTATGGTTTTTTGGCAAGCAGGTGCACGCCAATTCTTCCCGTCCTCATTGGCGACAATGAAAGCGCGTAAGTCGCCAGCCTCGAATAGCCTGGGACTGAGCCTATCGCAAGAAGTCCGTGCTTGAAGCAAATCTCGCGGTGCCAATGGAGAAAATGAGGATGTGGCCGATCGAACGGTCGTGCTCGCCACCCACATTTTTAAGCAGACGGTTCGCAGCGTAGGTTCTGGTGCGCGGCTCATGACCAGCAACCAACAAGTCCCGCGATCAGCAGCTAACCAGCCCTCATCGGCTCCGCCCACGAGCCAGTGATGCATATCCACGTACAATTGCGCGGCGCTCTTCAATCGGTAAGACTTTCTCAATATCGTCGAAACCGTCGGGCGCACGGTCCTCGACCATGTCGATGACTCCTTCGGGTCCACCAAGGCGGTTGGCGAGAACGATTTCCGATGTGGCCGGCCGCCGCTCGGCATCATATCGGGAGAGTGCAGCCTCAATGCCGTCTCCTCTCTGCAGCTCCCGCGCCAGACATCTTGAGTCGAGAATGGCCTGGCTCGCGCCGTTCGAGCCGACCGGATACATGGGATGAGCCGCATCCCCCAAAAGAGTGACCCGCCCGAACGACCAGCGGGGCAGAGGATCGCGATCGCAGTTCGGGTATTCGTAGAAATTCTCAGTCGCCATGATGATCGCGGACGGATCGACGAAATCGAGGCGGAAACTGTCGGAAACAAAGGGCAGCGCTTCTTCCGGAATGCCGGAAAGGGTCCAGTTTTCGCGGCGTTTCGGCGGGGTGCCCACGTCGCCAACTTTGGCCATCACCGCCCAATTGGTTAGCCGCTTTTCGGGCTCCGCCGGATCGGCTTTAATCGGATAGTAGACGAATTTCGCGAAATTACCGCCGGCGATCGTCATTGTTCGCCCATCGCGCCAGGTCGGCCACCATGTCGCACCGCGCCAGAGCATGATCCCACTCCAGATCGGGCGCCCCTCTGAAGGATAAAGCTGCGTTCGAATCGTGGAATGGATGCCGTCGGCGGCGATGAGGAGATCGCCGTGAACTGCGTCGCGCGATCCGTCCGTTCTACAGAAATGAACCACGACTCCGTCCTCAGATTGTTCGAAGCCCTCTACCCTGCAACCGGTCCTGATGCTTTCAGGTCCAAAACGAGCGACAACCGCTTTGTGAATGACACCGAGCAGCCTGCCGCGGTGAATGCTGATCTGCGGGGCGTCGTGGCCGGCCTCCAAACCTCGCAATTCCTGCCAAATGACCTGGCCGAAGCGGTTCGTATAGATCAGTTCCCGGGTGCGTATCCCTGCCGCATCCAGGTCATCGAGGAGCCCGAGCTCCGTCAGCACGATCACGGCATGTGGCAGCATGTTGATGCCGACGCCCAGTTCGCGAACCTCGTCGGAACGTTCGAAGATGTCAACGTCTATCCCAGCTTTATGAAGGCAGAGCGCAGCTGTGAGGCCGCCGATGCCGGCACCCGCGATGAGAGCTTTCATAGTGGTTTCCTCTCTCCCTTTTGCGAGACGAGTCACCCGGAAGGAATGGTCGTAGGAGCGGGGATGTCGCCCAGCGTCTGGTCGTTTTCAGATTATCCGACTATCCGGCTTTTAAGCGGGCATTGGGACGATCTATCGTCCGCTGATGCGCACGCGGTTCCTTCTTTCGCCCCAAGCTCGAGACCATCCCGCTGGGACCCTTCCCATGCTACTTGCCTTCCGTACAACCGTCGGATCGATCAATCGGTAGCTCTTATCCATGGCATTTCGGGATATCATGCAACCAGACATAGTGCAAATGACGAGAGGGTTTCGTTCGCCGCGAGTTCCTTCGCGGGCAGAGGGAATGCTCTCTGTAAGCAGTCCATTTGGCTGCCCATGAAATTCCCCTCCATACACTGACGGAGAAATCTAGTGTTGGTATGCCCACACCTGCAATCGAATTCTTGTCGCGCGAAGAGCGGAAGGAGGGCAAGCTTCAGCCGCAGGCATCAACGGCAGGCCTCCAGCTCAAAGCGGCACTTGGAGTCCGCCGACCTCTGCCACATATCATTACAGAGACATGGATAGGGCCCATGACAAACCGAACCATATTGATTACCGGCTCGACCGACGGCGTCGGCCGCAGGGTTGCCCAGAGGCTTGCAGCCGAGGGGGTGACGCTTCTCGTACATGGCCGCGACCACGGCCGCGGCGAAAGCCTGGTCGCCGATATCGAAAAAGCCGGCGGCAAGGCGATCTTCTACCGAGCCGACCTTGCCTCGCTTGACGATGTCCGCGCCCTTGCAGGTGCCATAACCGGCGGCCACAACCATCTTGACCTGCTGATCAACAATGCCGGCATCGGCACCGGCAGCCGCGGCGAAGGCAGACAAATGAGCCGTGACGGCTACGAGTTGCGCTTCGCCGTCAACTACCTCGCCGGCTTTCTGCTCACGCGGATGCTGTTGCCCCTGTTGCAGAAAAGCCGGAGCGCCCGCATTGTCAACGTCGCGTCCGCTGGGCAGCAGGCCATCGATTTTTCCGATGTCATGCTCGAGCATGGCTATAGCGGCGTGAGGGCCTATCGCCAGAGCAAGCTGGCGCAGATCATGTTCACCTTCGATCTCGCCCTGGAATTCGACAGCATGCTCATCACGGCCAATTGCCTGCATCCTGCCACCTATATGGATACGACCATGGTGCGGCAGTCGGGCGTCCAGCCTATGAGCACGGTCGATCAGGGTGCGGATGCCATCCTCAACCTTGCCGTTTCTCCTGCAATGAAAGGACGCAGCGGCCTTTACTTCGATGGGCTTCGTGAATCCCAGGCCAATCCCCAGGCCTATGACGCCACAGCCCGAGCGCAGCTGCGTCGGCTGAGCCTCGACCTCGTGAAATCGAGCTGACCTTGCATTGGATGACGAGATAACATCGACAGCGGAACGATGAGGTTGCCCGTTCTTCTATGAAGTGAAGCGCCTGAGATAGGTGAGGCTTCGTTGCGCAAACTCGAAGGGCTTCAGCGGATTATCGTGCTCCACGACAAGCAATCGTGCACCACTTGTTATCGCGATGCGCCATAGGGCAGGCCATACAAGGATGCCCGAACCGACATCCGTCCATCCCTCTTCCTCAGGCGGAGATACGCCATCTGGCGCTTGATCTTTGATGTGAGCGGAAACCAGTACGTTTCGATAACGCTTGAGCCATTCGGCTGGATTGTTTTGGGCTCGGGCCAACCACGCAATGTCTGCTTGCCATACCAATGGGCTTCCCTTTGCGGCATCAAACATCAATTCGAAGCCGTAACGGCCGCCGAGCAGGCGATCAAAGCCAGTCGTCTTATTATGATATCCGACGACGACACCGTCCACCTCAAAGCGCTCTGCCAGAGTTCCCAGCTCGTGGCCCAGTCGCTGCCAAGCGTTTGATGTCTCTGTCTTGAATGCGTTGGCAGGATGGAGAGCAAACAGGTGTTCGATGCCGCACTCACGGCATGCGTCGACGAACCTCATCGGCTCACCTCGCAACGCATCGAGGCCGACGTGGGCTGAAGGCGCGCTCAGTCCGTGCCGCTGAAGCGCTTCCCTTAAAGTGTCGGCGTCGCGCAAGTGGATTTCCAGAGGTTCGACTGCTCGAAACCCTGCACGGGCAGCTTCCGAGAGCTGCGTGTCCAAGTCACCCAGAGCCCGCATCGAAAAGAGCTGCAGCGATAATATCGGCTCGATCATTACTGAACCTCGAAGTTTCGGAGGCAGTTCGCAGCATAGAACCTCAGGAACGCGGCGGCCCCAAGGGAAATGCCCCTGTATTCTGATGCCTGCAAAGTGACGTATATCCCAACGGGATATGCAAGAGGCACATCATGACCAGTTCCACGGTTTTTATAAGCAATCGCAGTCAGGCAGTGCGGCTTCCCAAACCTGTCGCCTTTCCAGAAGACGTGCATCAGGTCGATATTCTCAAGATTGGCCGCAGCCGCGTGATCGTGCCGCAGGGCAAGCGTTGGGACGATCTGTTTCTGAGCGGGCCGCGTGTCAGCGAGGACTTCATGAGCGAGCGTGAACAGCTGGCGGCCGAAGAACGCGAATCCTTCTGATGCTCACCTATATGCTCGATACCAATATCTGCATCTATGTAATGAAGAGCTATCCACAGGAACTGCGTGAGAAGTTCAATGCGCTTGCCGAACAACTTTGCATATCGAGCATCACGCTTGGGGAATTGCATTACGGAGCGGAGAAGTCTGCCTGCCGCGTCGAGAACCTGACGGCAATCGAGCATTTCGTAGCCCGGCTGGAGGTGCTGCCGTTCGGCGACAAGGCGGCGGCCCATTACGGACAGGTGCGGCGGAATTAGAAGGGGCGGGCACGCTTTGCCGCCCGCACGACATGCAGATCGGCGGCCATGCCCGCAGCGAAGGGCTGATCGTTGTCACCAATAATACGAGGGAGTTCGGCCGGATGCCCGGTCTCAGAGCAGAGAATTGGGTGTGATCGGCGGTGCTGTTGAGAAGAGGCCGGACCATGATAGTTCCGGCCATAGGGGTTCACTCGCGCTTCTTCGAAGTCGTAACTATTCATATCCACGCTGACCGCCCCAGCAAAGAAGTCCAATCCGACCGGCCCCGCAACCTCCAGCGCGTCGATGGCCCCCTGAGCATCGAACTGCGGATCAGTTTCCTTTCAGCTTTTGCCTAGAGAGCTTGGAAAGAGCACGGGAAGTTCACTTTCGGCAGCTTTCCATGCACGAACATGATAACGCCGCAACAGAACAGTGCTCGCGGTGAAGACCACGATTCCGGCGACCACGGCAAATCCCATGGGCCATCCGCTGACTGCCTTTGCGATGATGCCGGCGAAGACGCCGGCGATCGCTCCGTCAATCATGCTCACCATGCCGGCAGTACTCATGAACGATTGCCAATAGGAGGGCCTCAAACCCTTGTCGGAACGAACGGCAAGATCGTCGTCATGTGTGGCGTGGACAAGATAGCGCTCCATAAGGGGTGCGACCTCGATGTAGTAATGGCGGATCCTAGCCATGCCACGGGCATGCACCATGTCTTCAATGGCAACCTGGACGGCTCGGACGAAGGTGACAAAGCCCAGAAAATAAAGACAAGGCAGCAGGATCAGACTGAACAGCACGAAAGCCGTACCCATCTGTGTCACCTGTGCGACGAATGCGAGCGCGATCGTTCCGCTTGAGACGGTCGTAATGAACAGGTTGGCGCGCTGATTGGCCTCCTGGATTGTCGCCGCCCGTGCGGTTTGCAAAACGAAATGCTCTGTGGTCATGAACTGCCGGATTTCCTCTCCGGCACCACCGTCAGGTTTTTCGGGCATGATGAGCTTCCTTTCGCCTTGGACCCGGATGATTTCAGGTCGAATCGACGATGAAGCGACAACGATTCATGGTTTGCGATGGACTTGCTCATCCGAGGCGCGCTTGTCTGGCTTTCGCGCGCCCTTGTTCATGCGTGTGAGTTCTCGGATTGGTTCAAATTCCATCTCAGGCGGCACCATCTTCTGCCGGTCTTCTATGCCGTCGTCCTGGTTCAATGGCTTGGACATTTGGAACTCCCCGATCTGGTACTCCTCGGATGGCCTTGCCTCAGGTGAGTTAAGGCAGGCGTCATATTAGAACAGACTAACACAACGCCGAAGATAAGGAACCCTGGTGAACCCAGACCGGCGATTTCTGTCCAACGATCTTCTGGTCATTGCGCAGCACTGACCCGCCAAATTGTGTTGCCGACGTCGTCCGCAATCAGCAGGCCGCCTGATTTATCCACCGCCAGGCCGACCGGGCGGCCGTGGGTTTGGTCGTCGCCTTCGAGAAAGCCGGTCACGAAATCCTGTGGCATGCCGCTGGGTTTCCCGTCCTTGAAGGGGACGTAGACGACCTTGTAGCCATTGAACTGGTAGCGGTTCCAGCTCCCGTGCTCGCCGACGAACGCACCCCCTTGGTACTGGGCGGGCAAGTTGGTGGCTGTGTAGAAAACCAAGCCCAACGGCGCGACATGCGAACTGAGCGAATAATCGGGAACGACGGCCTTGGCAACGAGATCCGGCCGCGGCGGCTGGACGCGGGGATCGACGTTCTGTCCGAAATAGCTATAGGGCCAGCCGTAGAAGGCGCCGTCCTTGACCGAGGTCATATAGTCGGGAACAAGATTGGGACCTAGCTCGTCCCGTTCGTTGACGACGGTCCACAGAGCATGGGATTGGGGCTCAAAGGTCAGGCCGTTTGGATTGCGCAGGCCGTCGGCGAAAATGCGATGACGACCCGTTTCCCTGTCCACCTCCCATATGGATGCGCGATCCTTCTCGGCCTGGATACCGTTTTCGGTGATATTGCTGTTGGAACCTACACCGACGTAGAGCAGTTTTCCATCTTCGCTGGCGACCAGGCTCTTCGTCCAATGGTGGTCGATCGGTCCGCCCGGAAGTTCGGTCAACACCGTCCCAGGATCAGTGATCTTGGTTTGGCCTTCCTCATAGTGATAGCGCACGATCGCATCGGTATTTGCAACATACAGATCGTTGCCGACCAGTGCGACGCCGAAAGGCGAATTGAGGTTATCGAGGAAGGTCTCCTTGACCTCGGCCACGCCATCTCCATCGGCATCCCGAAGCAAGGTTATACGATTGCTGTCTTGCGTGCTCGAATCGCCCCCCGACGTTGCCATCGACTCGATCCAATCCATGACAAGATCCTTGGGACGCTTGATCGAGGCTTCTTTGGGCGCGATGGATTCAACGACCAGCACGTCGCCGTTCGGTAGCACGTAGACCGAGCGGGGATGCTTCAACCCCGTCGCAAGCGCCTTGATCTGCAGGCCCTGAGGTACGACCGGCTTTTCACCTTCCTTCCATCCGATGATGGAGGCGACGTGCATGGGTGGGAACAAGTACTGCGCCAGTTTGGGCAGCTTCGGATTCGGGCCGACTTCCTCGCCAGGATCGGGTTCCTTTTCGCTGCACGCCGTCAGCGTGAGAGCGACGATACCGAACAGTATCGCAGGCAAGGGAAGCAGACCTTTGGGAAGAGCGTATCTGATCATTGCACTCGCCCTCCTACGCGCCGCCGCTCGACCAGCCGGCCAAGCACGGCATTTACCAGCATCAAAACGACGACAATGGCGGAAAGCGTCAGACCCGTCGGTACCACCGAAGTCCAGGCATCGCGGCTGTGAAAGAGAGCGTTTAGAAATGCGAGTACAAAGATGGCGACGCTGCAAAGCATGTAGAGCCATCCGACACCCGTCCTGAGAACAAGGCGGCCTCTCGCGATATCAACGATGCCCGCAACGCCAGCCACGCCGCTCAGCAGAAGCCCGGCGGTCAACAGCCAGGCGGAGAAATTCGTCCACGTCATCTCGGCTGTCATCCAGTAGGCTATGTCGGTCAGCAGTACTCCCGCGAAACATGCGGCAGCAAAGTGCATCGGTATTGCCCGCAAGGGCGGTTTCGACAGCAGAATTGGCTGGGTACTCGAATAGGTCATTTTATCGTCCCGATTGCTGTTGCCCGGCAGTCGCACAACCACAGTCTTCGGGAATTGTTCCCGCTGGACGATCACGGTCGTGTCAGATAGTCGAGCGACAAAAAAGCAAGCAGGACGAAAAACCAGCATCCGGCGCCAAGGGCGGCGATACGAGAGAGGCCCGGCTCCTCGTTGAGATGCATGTAGATCCAGAAAATGATGCCCGTTTTGGCGAAGGCAACCATGAGGTTGACGGTCAACCCCGGCAGTCCCGTCAGGACAAAACTGCTTACCACGGTCGCAGCCAAAAGCAGCATCAGGGCAATCCAGGAACGAAATAATGAACTGGAGAGCATGGCCTACCTCGCGAGATAAAAGACCGGATAGAGGAAGACCCAGATGACATCGACGAGATGCCAATAGAGGCCGGCGACGACCAGAACGATGCTCCTCTCGGGCAGAACCAGGCCGCCGCGAAGGACACGCCCCAGCAGGAGAAGGAAAAGACCAAGACCGACGAGAAGATGAATGGCGTGCAGAGCGGTCGCCACGAAATAAAGGTTCATGAACAGGTGCTGGGTGGCGCCCGTGAACCGCACCTCCGCTCCGGGGAACGGCAGCAGCTTTTCTGCATATTCAAGAGAATACTCATAGCCCTTCAACAATAGAAAGCAGACGCCGAGACCGATGACGCCGCAGAGCCAGGCGCTCGTCGAGTGCCGTCTGCCGCCCCGCGCCTCTTCGACGGCAAGAGCGACGAAGAAGCTTGACGTCAGAAGGATCGCCGTATTCAGCGCCCCAAGCAGATAATGAAGTGCCTTGGACGCCTGAACGATTTCCGCGGAGTGCAGAATGCGGATTGTCGCGGCGACTGCGAAGATGCCGCCGAAGAGCATGATCTCGCTGCCGAGGAAGATATACATGCCCATCATAGCGGCCTGGCGCTGTTGGCCGAGGTCACTGTACGGTTCGGTGACCGATGACGTTTCAGCCATCTCCTGCCTCCATCTCGTAGTCATAGGGGTCGGTATCGACAACGGGCGTCTTGTCGAAATTGTGCTTCGGCGGCGGTGATGGCGTCGACCACTCCAAGCCCGTCGCCTCCCAGGGATTGTTTCCCGCGGGGTCGCCATAGCGCATCGAGTAGACGAGGTAGATGAGCGGCATCAGATAGGCGACGCCAAGCAGGCTCGCGCCGACCGACGAGAGGTCGTTCAGTACCTGGAACTCCGGCGGATAGACATGATAGCGCCGCGGCATTCCAAGATAACCGAGCAGGAACTGCGGAAAAAACGTCAGATTGAAGCCAAGATAGATGAAAATCGCCGCGAGCCGCCCCCACACCAGCGAATACATGCGTCCGATGATCTTCGGCCACCAGTAATGCAGGGCGCCGAAGAATGCCGACACCGTTCCACCGACCATGATGTAGTGGAAGTGCGCGATGACGAAATAGGTGTCGTGAACATGGACATCGATCGCCAGCATGGCCAGCATCAGTCCCGTCAATCCGCCGAAGACGAAAAGTCCGATGAACGCCATCGCGAAGAGAAATGGCGCGTCGAGCGAGATCTGGCCCTTAAACAGCGTCGCCGTCCAATTATAGACCTTGATACCAGACGGAACTGCCACTGCGATGCTCAGGAAGGAAAAAACCGCGCTCGCATACATCGACTGTCCGGCAACGAACATGTGATGCCCCCAGACGAAAAAACCGAGGAGCGCAATCGCAATAGAGGATCCGGCAACGAACTGATAACCGAATATCGGCTTGTGCGCGCCGGCCGCGACCAGCTCGCTGACGACACCGAGGGCCGGCAGAATCATGATGTAGACGGCCGGATGGCTGTAAAACCAGAATAGATGCTGAAACAGCAGCGGATCGCCGCCAAGTGCGGGATTGAAAATACCAAGCCCGAAAAGGCGCTCGGCCGATATCAACAGAAGCGTTATCGACAGGACCGGTGTCGCGAGCACCAGGATCATGGATGTCGCATAGATCGACCAGACGAACAGCGGCAACCGTCCCCATGTCATGCCGGGACAGCGAAGCTTGTGGACCGTCACGATGAAGTTCAGCCCTGTCAGGATAGATGAAAACCCGACCACGAACACCGCCACCGCGGCCAGGACGACATTTCCGTTGGCATACATGGTCGAAAGCGGCGTGTAGAAGGTCCAGCCGGTATCGACTCCCCCCGCCACCAGCACGATCACCGTAAACAGGCCGGCGATCACGTATATGTACCAGCTCAACAGGTTCAGACGCGGAAAGGCCAGGTCGCGGGCCCCGATCATCAAGGGAATGAGGAAGTTGCCGAAGGTGTTCGGGATCGACGGGATAAGGAAGAACCAGACCATGACCACGCCATGGATCGTGAAAGCACGATTGTATCCCTCGTTGGTCAGAAGATCTCCCGCAGGCGTCAGCAGGTCGAGACGGATCAGGGCCGCCGCAACTGCCCCGATCGCGAAGAAAAACGAGATCGACAGCAGATAGAGAATGGCGATCCGCTTGTGGTCGGTGGTGACGAGCCAGGAGCTCAGAGTATGGCCGGCACGCAGGTAACTCACTCGCTCTGTATTGGTTTCCGACAGACCGCGATCGTTGAGGTTCGTGCGATCCGGGCGCCGGTCGACAATCGTCATGGCATTTTGCTCCCAGGCTGCAGCGACTTGATGTAGGCTGTGATCTGCAGCACCTCCTCCTCACTCAGCACATTCTGAAATGTCGGCATGATCGCGGGATAGCCGGCGGCGACTTGCGATTGCGGCAGGAGAATGCTGTCGCGGATGTATTGGTCGTCCGCGATTACCGTCTCGCCTGACTGGAGCGCCACCGGCCTGCCATAGATTCCGACGAGCGACGGCGCTCGCACCGTCGATGTCGGCTCATGGCAGCCGCTGCATCCGCGCCCGCGGAAAAGTGCCGCACCTTCGGCAGCCAGAGACGGATCGTTCGAGGACAATTCGAGCCACTTCGAATAATCGCCAGGCGACATTACGACGAGGCTGCCGGTCATTTCCGAATGGTTGGTTCCGCAAAACTGCGAGCAGGCGATACGGTAGGTGCCCGGCTTGTCGGCCGTGAACCAGGTGGTCGAATAGCGGCCGGGCACGACGTCCTGCTTGATGCGAAGTGCCGGGATGAAGAGGCTGTGAATCACGTCCTGCGATGCCATCATAAGCCTTACGGGCTGGCCCGTCGGCACGTGCAGTTCGTCGATTTCCGCCTGGCCTTCAGGATGCCGGAACTTCCACATCCACTGCTTGCCTACGACATCGATCTCCAGCGCTTCCGGCGGCGGATTGTAGAGCTTCGCAAAGAGCGCCGTAGACCAGACGTAGAAGCCGATAAGCGCCAGGAACGGGACGATTGCCCATGAAATCTCGACGCCGACGTTTCGATTGACGGGGTGCCTGCGGTTTGCCGGTCGCCCCCGGCGATACTTGACCGCGAAAATGACTATCAGGATGAAGACTGGGCCTGACAGCAGGACGATCAGCGCGGTAAATGCGATGACCAGCAAATCCATCTGATGGCTATAGGCCGAAATGCTGTCAGGCCAGAGTGGAAGGAAGCGGCTCATCGGCCCCGCTCCCCTGCTCGGCCGCGCTTACGCTCGCGCAGAAGCATCACCGTGATCCAGCCCGCACCGGCTACGACGGTCGCGCCGCCGCCCACACTCAATGCAGTCTTAATGGCCGGGGAATAGCGGCCCATCGCGGGATCATAGTGGTAGCACAGCAAAAGAAGCCGATCGCCCCAGTTTCCCAGCCGTCCTTGTCCCGCCTCGGTGAGTGCCAGCTTGAGATCGCCTGCGTCCGGCGCGAGTCCGTACAGCCAACGACTGAGGGTGCCCTGTGGCGTCAGCAATGCTACAGCCGCCTCGTGAGCATATTGTTTCGTATCAGCATCCCAGGCATAGCGATATCCCAGCGCGTCCGTCACCGCGCGAATGTTGGTTTCAGAGCCGGTTAACGCATGGACGCCGCCGGTGAGTTTTGAAAAACGTTGACGCAACTGGCCGAGCGACTCTTGTGCCTCCCTCGGCCCCTCATGCGGGTCGATCCCGAACGCAACGACGACGAATTCTTTCGATGGCCGGAAAGGTTGCGCTTCGATCGCCTCCATCAGGCCGGAGAGTGTGAGACCGCAAATGTTCGGACAATCGTGCAAGACGGGCGCCAACAGAATCGGTCGGCCTTGCGCGAGTTTTCTGAGCGTGACCGGGCGTCCGGCCTCGTCGATGAACTGGCCGTCGAGCGGAACGGCCGCACCAGGCCTCGGATCGATGCCGACAACGTCGAACGGCCTGAAATAATCAGCGAAAGCCGTCCCCGGAACGATGAACGCCCATACAAGGCTTATCAACAGCAGGATGCCCCGTATCATGGCTCGCCTCCCTGCCGATCAGGGTCCGGCCAGCCTCGCGCGGCGAGGATGTCGATGGCCCGATCAATCGGAATTCGCGCGGTCTGTCCGCCTTCGTCGATGCGGCCATATGCGGTGATGCGCGCTTGCGCGCGGTTTTGTAGCTCCGCCCGGTTGGCCGACGGCGACACCTCGAGAAAAGGTGCAGCGGAGGCGTCGTGCTGCGTAAAGCCGGGGGGTCGGAGCTGCCCCGCGGGAGACACGAAATGGAGAATGCCGAAGGTAACAAGCACGGAAAGGGCTATGCCGCCAAAAAGCATGATTCCGGCGAACAAGACGTCGCGCGGTGCGACATCCCGCATTTCGTAGTCAAGCGATCGTTTCCGGTCTTGTGAACGGCTTCGGTGAAAACGGCTCATGACCGCACCTCTATGCTCGGCGTCGGCCGCAGACGGGCAAGCATCGCCGCGGATCGGGAAAGGATCGCCAGACCGAGGAGTGTCAGTCCGATTACCGCCGTCAGGCAGGCTGTGACGGCAAGCCCCAGATGCGTCTGGAGGGCAGGTAGCGTCAGCCAGATATTCTCCAGCAATCCGCCGGCAAGAACGCAGATGCTGAGGCAGACCAGCCACCGACCGCTGCGGCGGACGGGTGGGAAGACCAGCAGGAAGAGGGGCAGAAGGCGTAGGATGGCGATGAGATGCTCGATCCCGGCCCAGAGGCCGGCGCCACGTCTTTGAAACCACGCAACCCCTTGCGGCAGGTTTCCAGACCAGACGATGAAATACTGCATGAATGCGAGGTAAACCCAGAGCAGGATCGCCGTCAGAAAAAGGGCACCAAGGACCGCCAGAAGCTGCTTCGTGGCTCCCGCCGCTGCTCTCATGACAATCAGTGTCGCGAGCGCGTTCAGCATTTGACCGGCAAGGAAATAGAGACCGAAACCAGACGAATGGAATTGCGTATCCAGCGACACCAGCCAGTCTGTCGCAAGCAGTCCATGCAGTGGCACGAAGGCGATAATTCCGATGAGCGCGGCAGACATGCGGCTATCGCGCCGAACAATCAGAATGCCTGCAAGCACGCACGCTGCGGCAAGTATCAACAGAGTGCGAAGGGCAAAAAAGCCGGGCGTCAGGAATATGCCTTTGAAAGCTGCCGCGTGAGCAGCACCCGCCCAGCCATATATCCATGGAATCCCGGCCAGGACCGGCAGCGAAGCCAGTAACACGAGAGGGAGCAGAAGCAATGCCGATTCTGTCTCTCCAGCGAGAGCCTCGCGCCAGACGCCTGGTATGATCGTCATCATCATCGTCAGGCACAGAGCGCCAAGAGGCAGAGCGCTCACGAAGACAAAGGCCGCAAGCCAGCCCATTAGCGCCGCCTGAGCAAAAAGAAATGCGAGCGCGAGCGCTGCCAGGCAGAAGATCAAGCCGACGACGAAAAGCATGCGGGCTGGCAACACTTCGACCCAGGTCATGAACCCGCCTCCCGAAGCCTGGCGCGATCTTCCGGCGACAGATCTGCAACGGGCGCATTCTGGCTGAGCTGCAAGGCGCGAATATAGGCGGCGATCGCCCAGCGGTCCGCGGGAGCAACACGATCGGCATAGGAGTACATCGCGCCGTGGCCCTTGGTGATGACTTCAACGAAATAACGCGAAGGTGCCTCGCGCAGCCGGGCGATATGAAGGCTTGGCGGGCGAGGAAACCCGCGGGCCGGGACCGTACCCTCGCCGTAGCCTCCAGCATCGTGGCACGGCACGCAATATATGCCGAACCGCTCCTGCCCGCGCTTGAGCAAGCCCACCGTCATCGGCGGTCGTCGGGCAAGCGCCGCCTCCAGTTCCGGATCGTCCCGTGCGACGGTTCCATCGGGTGGAGCCTGGAGCGCCTTGCCGTCGGCGAAAAGACTGCTGCGCTCGTAGGAATCGTAGCGCGGCTGATGGTTCATGTCGTCACAGGCGGAAAGAAGCAGAAGCGGAAGCAGGGACAGAAGACCGTATCTCATTCGGGCTGCTCCGTATGAGTGATCGTATTCACCCGAACAGGATGCAGTTTCTCCAGGAATTTCCGGGTGCTTCGGCGCTTGAACTGGGGATCGTTGCTGAAGATTACCAGGAAGAATTTGTCGGAACTGGCGAGATGGAATTCCGGATCGTCGAAAAGGGGATGATGGAGGCGTGGCAGCCGATTGAGGAACAACATGCCGAAGATTGCGAACAACACCGAAAAGAGCACGCCCAGTTCGAAGGTAATCGGCATGAAGGATTGCCAGGCGTAGAGCGGCCGGCCGCCGATTTCGATTTGATAGGCGTAGTTCGTATAGAGCTGAAGACCGTATCCAACGGCTGCGCCGACAAACCCGCCAATCAGAGTGAGCCCCGGTACGATGTTTTCCCGGAAGCCAAATGTCTCCGTCAGTTCCTTGATCGGAAAGGGCGAATAGGCTTCCAGGAAGCGAAAGCCCGCCGTTCGAGCAAGCCTGACAGCTTCGATCAGACGCTCCGCGCTGTCGAATTCAGCCAGGATTCCGAAGACTTCGCTGCCTGGCGCCGGCTCACGCATGGCTCAGGTCTCCCGTCTCGCGCAGCGCTTCCTTCACCTCGAAAGCCGAGATGACAGGCAGGAAGCGCACAAACAGCAGGAACGGCGTAAAAAAGACCCCCAGCATCCCGGCGTAGAGTGTCCATTCCCAAACGCTCGGATGATATTCGCCCCAGGACGAGACGAGGTAATCACGATAAAGCGATGTCACGAGCAGCATGTAACGCTCGAACCACATCCCGATCGTGACCGACAGGCCGATCAGGAACAGGGCAGCGGGCCGTCTGCGAATGCTTTCCAGCCAGAGAAGCTGCAGCGGCAGGAAATTGAGCCCCACCGCTGCCCAGTAGGTGAGGGCGTAGCTTCCCGACAACCGGTCCATCAAGGTCGCGACATCCTGCATCTCCCCGCCGTAAAGAGCATCGAAGACCTCGGCCAGATAGCCGTACGCCGTCATAAGGCCGGTGGCGAGCAGAAACCGTGCAAGAAGGTCGAGATGCCGATCCGTGACAAAATCGCCAAGACCGAGCGCGTGCCGCAGCACAACGGCGATCATCAATACCACCGCGAAGCCGGAAAAGGCCGCTCCCAGGACGAAGTAAGGTGGAAAGACCGTCGAATTCCAGCCGGGGATCGGTCCTGCAGCGAAAAGCAGCGAGACTTCGGAATGCACCGACACGACGAGCGGAACCGCGATAGCCGCTGTCAGGCGATAGGCCTGGTTCCAGCGCGCCCAATGCCTTGCCGACCCACGCCAGCCGAGCGCGCCAAGACCATAGAGGACTTGCTGCCAGCGCTTTTTCGCCCGGTCGCGCACGGACACCAGATCGGGAACGATGCCGACGTACCAGAAGAGGATGGACACGGTCAAATAGGTGAGCACCGCAAAGAAGTCCCAGCTCAGCGGGCTTTTGAACTGCGGCGAAAGCGTCATGGTGTTCGGATAGGGGGCGATCCAGTAGAAGAACCAGGGGCGACCAATGTGAAGGATCGGATAGAGACCGGCGCAGACCACGGCGAACAACGTCATTGCCTCGGCAAAGCGATTGAGCGAATTGCGCCAATGGGCGTTAAGAAGGAGCAACATTGCCGAGATCAGCGTGCCCGCATGACCGATCCCGAGAAACCAGATGTAATTGGCGATCGCCAGGCCCCAGTTGATCGGAATGTTGTTGCCCCAAACACCCACGCCATAAATCAGAAGCACGGTTGCCGAGACGACAAAGCTTGCAAGCAGCAGGAGCGATGCGCAAAAGCAGATCCACCAGGCCCGTGGCGCCGGATAGCGGAGCGGTATTCGTGTGATCCGAGCGGTTATCGCCGCGTTGTCGACTGTAGGCGCGTCGATCATCCTGCGACTTCCTTCCCCCCGCCGCGGTTGTCCTCGATGCGGGCGAGATAAGTGGTCCGCGGCCTGGTGTTGACTTCCTCAAGCAAGGCATAGTCACGTTTCTCAGCCTTCCGGCGGCTGACGCGGGAGCGCGGATCGGCGACGTTGCCGAAGACGATCGCTTGTGTCGGACAGGCCTGCTGGCATGCCGTCACGATCTCTCCATCGCGGATCGTGCGCCCCTCCTTGTCCGCGACGATGCGGGCTTCCGCGATGCGCTGGACGCAATAAGTACATTTTTCCATGACGCCGCGGCTGCGTACGGTGACATCAGGATTGCGCATCGCCTTGATCGACTCCGGATCGTCCTGGGTGAAGTCGAACCAGTTGAAACGGCGAACCTTGTAGGGGCAGTAGGAAGAGCAGGTCCGCGTCCCGATGCAACGATTGTAGACCTGCAGGTTCAGCCCGTCGATGCTATGCACCGCAGCGTTTACCGGACAGCCCATTTCACACGGCGCCTGCTCGCAATGCATGCATGGCACCGGTTGAAAATAGGATCGAGGGTTATCGACCTCTCCTTCGTAATAGTGATCGATGCGCAGCCAATGCATTTCGCGCCCCTCGGCCACGAGTTCCTTGCCCACCACCGGGATGTTGTTCTCGGCCTGGCACGCCGTGACACAGGCATTGCAGCCGATACAGAGATCAAGATCGATCGACATGCCCCAGGACGGATCCTGCTGAGGCCGCTTGGGATAGAACGAAGGCGGGTCCCCGCGCTCGTCGCGCTCCAAATGTTGCCGCAGCTCGGACAGGGAAACAGTGCGGATGAAATTGTAGCCGTCGATGGCCTGGTGCATCTGTGTCGTGGCGACCGTCGACCGGTTGCCGGTCTTCTCGACAGAAGTACAAGCGAGATGCCACGGTCGGTCGAACCGTCGCAACGCATAGGCGTCGTAACCGAGATCGTGCGCAATCGAATCCCGTGCCCGCCGTCCGTAGCCGAGCGTCACGCCGATCGAACGGTGTTCCTGGCCGGGCATGACCCATGCGGCACCTATGATAGTGGCGGTATCGGTCGAAATCCGGACCTCGTCGCCGTTTTCCAATCCCTGCTCGCTGGCGAGCTTCGGACTGACCTGAACGACATTGCCCCAGGTAATCTTGCTGAGCGGACGCGGCGTTTCCTGTGCCCACGCGTTTGATGAAAGGACCCCATCCCAGATCCCGGCGTCAGGGCGGATACAGAGCGCGAACCTGTGGTCAGGAACAGGCGGCGGCGCCGGCAAGCTCCGGTCGATCACCGACGCCGCCACGTCTGCGGCGGCACTGCCATCCACCATTCCCTTCACCAGGCTCTCACGCCAGCGTGCATCAAAGTCAGACCCCCAGGCCGCCATCCAGGTCTGCTGGACCAGGTCGCGATCATGAGCTTGCCGCCCCTGCAGGTTTTCGAGTACGGCGTGGACTGAACGGACATCGAAAAAAGGACGGACGAGCGGCTGGAGGATGCAGACCGATCCATCGCTCGCCCGGCCGTCGCTCCAGCTCTCGAGATCATGCTGCAGGGGAACATGCCATTGGCTGAGCTCGGCAGTCTCGTCGACATAGAGTCCCGCGTGGACGCGCAACTCGACCTTCTTCATAGCGCCGGCGAAATCGAGAGCTCCGGCCGTGCTGTAGGCCGGGTTGGCGTCGACCACAGCCAGGGTCGAAACAAGCCCTGCCTGCATGTCCTCCACGAGATGTTTCAGGGACTCATCACCATCCGGCGGCCCCGCGAGAACGGGTTCGCGAAAACTGAGGGTCGTGCCGAAGCTGCCAAGCGCTTCGTTGATCAAGAGTCCGAGCATTTGAGTTTCCGGGGCATGCATGGACCCGACGAGAAGCAGAGCCTTTCCTCGCGATAACTTCAGAGCAGCAACCGCGTTATCGGCCCACTTTCGCTGCAATTCGGAAACAGGCACTGCTTCGATCCCAGAAAAGCCGAGACCCACTGCAACTGCGCGCAGAATCCCGTCGATCTCAAAGGCAGAAATGGCAAGGCGCTCATCCGCAACCGCGCCGGTCGCTGTCGGCAGCGGCTCGGCGACGAAAAGGCGGCAATCGCCCGCCCCCGTCTGCCGCATCCGACGCCGTTCAGCAAAGGCGCCTGCGTTGGGCGTCTGACGGGGGCCGGGCCCGAGGAAATCATCATCGAGGCACACGATGGTTTCAGCTCGGTCGAGGTGTAGCTGGAGGTCGAGAGGCCGTCCGAAGACCCTTGCTGTCGCTGCCCGTTGAAAGGCGTCCGGAACGGTATTGCACATATGCCAACGGGCTTCCGGCCAACGCTGTGTCAGCAGCGAGATCTGGCGCAGCAGCGTCGGAGACGCGAATGGGCCTGTCAGTATGCGAAAACCCTTTCCGCGGCTGGCATCGAGGTCGCGCGCGCGACGCGCCATCGCAACGTCGAACGCGTTCCAGTCGGCCGGCTTGCCGTCATGTCGCGGCCCTTGCGAGCGCGCGGGATCGTAGAGCCCGAGGAGAGCAGCCTGGGTGAAGGCGTCTGTCGTCCCTCGCGACGTGGGATGATCTGGATTGCCTTCCAGCTTCACCGGCCGCCCGGCAAATGTCTTTCCCAGCACAGGCTGGGCGAAGCCGGCGAAATTGACGGCTGTCGCGTACCATTTCGCCTGACCAACCGTCAGGTTGTCAGGTGCGGTGACATAGGGATAGGCAGCCTCGTCTTCCTCGCCTCGGCAGGCAGACAACCCCGCAAATGCGAGCGAAGCCGCCATGATCTTCAGCATCGAGCGACGATCAAGGGAAGGCCCGTTGGATCCCAGCGCGGGAAACTCGCTTTCCACGAACGCTCGGAATGCCGGTGTCCCAGAAAGCTCCTCGAGGCTGCGCCAGAACCTGCGCCCTGTCTTACCGCCCAGATACCGGGCCAGTTCCCTTTTCACCTGTGGAGCAGTCGTCATCGCATTACCTGTGACAGATGTTGCATTGCGTGAGTTTTGCCGGCTCGACGCCGTAGGTTTTGACCATCAGTTCGCCATAGGCCTTGTGCATCTGCGGATGGGTGTCCCAGTCGCTCCAATCCATTCGCGTGGCTTCGGCGACGGGACGCAGATTGGGGCCGGGATTGCGATGACAATCGAGGCACCATTGCATTTGGAAAGGTCTTGCCCTGGACATGAGCGGCATCTGGTCGACGCGGCCATGGCACGTGACGCAAGGTACGCCGTGTGTCACGTGGGCCGAGTGGTTGAAGTAGACGTAGTCCGGCAGCCTGCTGACACGGTTCCAGGCGAGCGGCATGTTTTGAGCAAGGCTGCGGCGCACAGGTTCAAGCATCGCTGCTCCAGTCCAGATCTGCGAATGGCAGCTCATGCAGATCTCAGTTGCCGGCAGTCCGGCGCGGGCGCTGGTTTCTACCGAGGTGTGACAGTAGCGGCAGTCAATGCCCAGGCCTGACACGTGGTGTTCATGGCTGAAGGGAACCGGCTGATCCTGAACCCAGCCGACCAGAGTGCCGTAAGTGGAGTCGGCGTAGCCGCCGGCAAAAAGCACGACCAGGAAAACAACCAAAAAGGCACCGAGCAGGGTGGCCCGCAAACGCGTGTCAGCCGACGCGGTGAAAATCTGCGCCACCCATTCCCTCCTGATTGCTCAATCAGACAGGTGCCGAACGCCACGCGCTCGCAAATGTTCCGATGCGGTCCGTTTACAGGCTGCGCCGCAGCATTCGGTTCCTCGAATGAAAAAAGCCTCGCGCGAACGCGGGGCCGATAGGTGATGAGATGTCGGAAGCAATATGCGCCCGCTCTGCCTGCCCGGTCTTGTGTCAGCCTGACCTCCACGATGTTCACGTTGTCGCTATCGCTTGCAATGTGCAGACCAAAACCGCAGGTGCTCACAAACTTTTGGGAACCATGCACGGAACGCATAGTTCTCCCTTTTGACAAGAATGGGAGATTCGCGATGCAGCCAGTTTCCACAGATACTGTAACCATCACATTCACTCTGAACGGCGGGCCGCAGACGCTTCAGGTCCGGCCATGGATAACCCTGCTCGATCTCTTGCGGGGTCCCCTGCAGTTGAGCGGGACAAAAAAGGGCTGCGATCATGGCCAATGCGGCGCCTGCACCGTCCTAGTCGACGACATACGCAAGAATTCCTGCCTGCTCCTCGCCGTATCCCTCGATGGGTCGTCCGTGACGACCATCGAAGGCATTGGCAGCGAAGAAGACATGCATCCGCTGCAGCAAGCCTTCGTCGAACACGATGCATTCCAATGTGGATACTGTACGCCGGGCCAGATCTGTTCCGCCGTCGGCCTCATCCATGAAGGCCATGCGCATAATCGCTCGGAAATCCGGGAGCTGATGAGCGGTAATCTCTGTCGCTGTGGAGCCTATACGAACATAGCCGATGCGATCGAAGGCGTCATGCAGCACAAGACCATGGGCGCCAATCGACTGGAGGCCGCAGAATGAGACAGTTCTCCTATTTCCGCGCCGAAAACCTGCAGCAGGCGATCGCCGCACTTGCGAACGATCCCGACGCCGAAGTCCTCGCCGGCGGGACCAACCTCGTCGATCTCATGAAATACGACGTCGCACGGCCCGGCAGGATCATTGACATCAACCGGCTGACACTGCGCGAGATCGAGGAGCCGCCGGAAGGCGGACTGCGCATAGGCGCACTGGTCAGCAACTCCGATGTCGCCTACGATCCACGGGTCGAGGAACATTTTCCTCTGCTTTCGAGCGCCATCCTCGCCGGCGCCTCCCCGCAGCTGCGCAACGCTGCAACGACGGGCGGGAATCTGTTGCAGCGGACACGCTGCTACTATTTCTACGATCCATCGACACCCTGCAACAAGCGCGAACGCGGCAGCGGTTGCGGAGCAATCGGCGGCGTCAACCGAATTCATGCGATCCTCGGCGCCAGCGATCATTGCATCGCAGTTCATCCCTCGGACATGTGCGTGGCTCTCGCCGCCCTTGGGGCTATTGTCGAGGTGGAAGGCCCGTCCGGCCACCGAGATATTCCATTCCTGGAGTTCCATCGTCTTCCCGGCGATGATCCCTCGCGCGACAACACTTTGCAGCCCGGTGAAATCGTTGTCGCCGTGCGGATCGAAGAGGACAGTTTCGCCGCCCACTACAGCTATCTGAAGATCCGCGATCGTCTGTCCTACGCCTTTGCCTTGGTCTCGACAGCGGCAGCCATCGATATCCGCGATGATAAGATTATCGACGTCCGCGTGGCGCTCGGAGGCGTGGCGCACAAGCCTTGGCGCGATCCGCTCGCCGAAGCCGAGTTTTCCGGGGCGGCGCCAAACAAGGCGACGTTCGAGGCTCTGGCGGAGCGACTGCTCGCGGGAGCCAAGGGCCAGGGTGACAACGATTTCAAGGTCCCGCTTGCTCGCAGAACTGTCGTGAGAGCCCTCACTCAGGCGGCAAATGGCACGCCTCAGATCCAGTCCGAGAAGGCAGTACGCTAATCGCGAGGAGGAAAGACAATGCTAAACGAACCGAAAGTCGTTGGTCATCCCGTCTCGCGTGTCGATGGTCCGCTTAAGGTGGCAGGCAAGGCGCACTATGCCGCGGAGTATTATGAATCCGACATGCTCCATGGCTACATCGTCCCTGCCACGATCGCCTCGGGACAAATCGCATCCATTGACGTCGCCGAGGCAGAGCGATTTCCAGGCGTCGTGAAGATCTACACGCATGAAAACAGGCCCCCGGCCGCAACTTTCGATAGCGAGTGGCGGGACAAGGTGGCTCCGCCCGGAAACCCATTCCGTCCGCTTGAACGGCGCGAAATTCAGTTTGATGGCCAACCGGTGGCGCTGGTCGTCGCTGAATCTTTCGAGCAGGCGCGCGACGCCGCAGCGCTGGTGCGCGTCACCTATGCCGCAAAACCCGCCCACACTGACATTGTTGAAGAATATCCGGGAAGCTACACGTCCGCAGAGAAAAGGTCCGGAATTCCGCCCACGCCCAAGCCGCGGGGCGATGCGCAGGGAGCGTTTGACGCCGCGTCGATCAAGGTTTCGGCAGATTACGGGATGGCAGGCGAACATCACAACCCGATGGAGCTCTTTGCCAGCACCGTTCTTTGGCAAAGTGAAGGTCAGCTCACCATCTATGAGAAGACCCAGGGTTCGCAGCCCACCCACGAATATGTCTGCAAGGTTTTCGGGCTGGATCCGGATCGTGTGAAGGTCGTGAATGCCTTCGTCGGCGGGGCCTTCGGATCCGCGCTGCGTCCGAAGCCTCAGCTCTTTCTCGCGGTCATGGCAAGTCTCGATCTCAAACGGTCCGTAAAGGTCGAAATGAACCGCCGCGACATGTTCTACCTGACCTGGCGGCCAGCCTCGGTTCAAACAGTGTCGCTCGCCTGCGATCGCGGCGGCAATCTGCAGTCGGTGATGCATGATGCCGTTTCGGCGACATCCACCTACGAGGACTATCAAGAGGTCATCGTCAACTGGTCAGGGCTTGCCTACCGGTGCGACAACGTCAAGCTCAGCTATAAACTCGCCAAGCTGGATATGTCGACGCCCGGCGATATGCGCGCTCCCGGAGCGGTCACGGGCGTGTTTGCCCTGGAATGCGCGATGGACGAACTTGCCTATGCCGCTGACATCGACCCGCTCGAACTTCGTATCCAAAACTTTGTCGATCGCGACCAGAACGATGACAAGCAGTTGACCTCGAATGCTCTGAAAGCCTGTTATGAGGAGGGCGCGAAAGCGTTCGGATGGGACAGGCGTACGATGCCGCCGCGCTCGATGCGTGATGGCAAGGAGCTTGTCGGTTGGGGTGTCGCGACGGGCGTCTGGGACGCATCGCTCATGGCAGCGGAGGCCAAAGTGCGCCTCTCCTCGGATGGGAGCGTGACGGTCTCTGCGGCCGCGACCGACATCGGCACGGGAACCTATACGATCCTTGCTCAACTCGCCGCAGAGGAATTCGGGGTGGAGGCAGCCGATGTGACCGTATTGATCGGAGACTCCAGCCTTCCGACAACCAGCGTAGAGGGCGGCTCGTGGACAGCAGCATCTTCAGGATCTGCCGTTGAGGCCGCCAGCACCGCAGTCAGGAAAACGTTGCTCCGGCATGCCCTCGCAATGGATAATTCTGCGCTCAAAGGAGCGACGCCCGATGATGTCGCAATTCGAGACCACCGGCTGGTTCTGGCCAGCAACAACCAGATTGGCATAGCCATTTCCGACATCATGGAGGCGTGCAAGGTTTCTTTCATCGAAGAGCTCGGCAAGGCTGCCCCAGACGAAGAGCAGAAAAAGACATTCGCCAGTTACACGCATTCCGCCGTCTTTGCCGAAGCCCGCGTCGACGAGGAGCTCGGCGTCGTGCGAATTTCCCGGGTGGTCACCGCGATCGCGGCGGGCCGCATCCTTAATCCCAAGACCGCTCGCAGCCAGATCCTGGGCGGCGTCGTGATGGGCATCGGGGCGGCCTTGCACGAAGAAGCAATGCTGGACGACCGGACCGGTCGGATCATGAACCACAATCTTGCCGAGTATCATATCCCGACCCATGCGGATATCCGGAACATCGAAGTCATCTTCGTCGAAGAGCAGGATGACAAGGCAAGTCCCATTGGCGTCAAAGGGCTTGGCGAAATCGGCATCGTGGGCGTTGCTCCGGCAATCGCCAATGCTGTGTTCCATGCGACAGGGAAGCGCATCCGTTCCCTGCCAATAACGCTCGACAAGATCCTGTCTGCTGACGACGGCATGACATTGCAATGAACGACGCGCGCCGGGCTCGACTCGATAAAGCAGAGGAGGTTTGACATTGAGATCGGTTGTTCGATTTGCGCAATCGCGTCCGTCTCGCACCTCCCCCCGCTCGCCCGGCGGCGGCTCGACGCTAAAAGAAGAGGTTGTCGCTCGGAACCGCCATGCCTAACACACCCGTTCCATCCCCAGGGGAACTAGAACCGCGCAAGGGGAGCCCGAGCCCTCGGCTCAGCGAGGGCAATTTCAAGAAGCGGTTTCTGGATCAATTCAAGGATCCGGCTTACCGGCCGCTGCAGGAAGAGCTTCGAAAAATCGCGAGCGCAGCATGGGATGCCTACCTCAACTCCCGTAAGAGCCCGATCACTCGGAAAGCGGGACCGGAATTCGCCGATCCGGAATATGACCTGGCGGTCGATTGGCTCGATGCCCGCGACGCGATCCACGCAGCCCAACGGCGGCATGACGAGAAGAGCCCACTCAGAGTGCTGCTGATCAACGGATCCTCGCGCAGTGAACACACCTGTCCCGGAGAAGTGTCGAAAAGCTACAGGATGGTCGAGATCGCCAGCGATGTTTTTGGAAGCCGGGCCGACGTCAAGGTCCACATCCTCGATCTCAGCCGCCTGGCATCCGAATACGGCCGGAGGATTCACCCCTGCAAGGCATGTTTTTCAACCTCGGCAGCCCTCTGCCATTGGCCATGTTCCTGCTATCCCAACTATTCTCTCGGGCAGGTTCATGACTGGATGAACGAGATCTATCCGCTGTGGGTCGAGGCACATGGCATCATGATCGTGACGCCCGTACACTGGTACCAGACCTCATCGCCGCTCAAGCTCATGATCGACCGGCTTGTCTGTGCCGACGGCGGCAATCCCGATCCGACGACGACCCACGGCAAGCACGCCGGGGAAGCGAAGGAACTGGAGATGAAGGGGTGGGATTATCAGCGTCACCTGGCGGGCCGTCTCTTCTCAGTGGTCGTTCACGGCGACACTGAAGGGACAGAAAACGTCAGGCGAAGCGTTTCAGACTGGCTAAGGTCAATGGAGCTCATGCCGGCCGGCACTTTGGCGGAAGTCGACCGCTACGTCGGCTATTGGGAGCCCTACGCAACGAGCCATGCGGCCTTCGAAAGTGATATCAGCATGCAGGAAGAAGTCAGAAACGCCGCACGAACTCTGCTGGAGGGAATAATCGCGCAGCGTGAAGGCAACTTCGCTGCCGCGGGCACCAAGCTCCGCCAGCCGCGTGAAAAGTAGCGGGCGACATACGCCGCACCTGCTGCAAGCTGCAGGTCGACCATCATTGCTGAGCGAGACGCCTACGCTCCCTCGATCGAGCCGCCCGTCGCGCATGCCGCAACTCGTCAAGCGTTGGCTGCCACCAGCCTCGTCTGCGGTCTTCCGTCGAGGCGGGACTGCGAGCTGGCCACGTCTTCACGAGTTCTTCGAGCCTGGCGGGACGCCATTTTGCCCAGACGAGTCCTTCCTCGCGGATGGTCGGATAGAACCGAGTAACCGTCTCCTCGTCCGCGAGTTCCCCGTCCGTCCCTGTGAAGACGACAAGGCCTAGAATCGTAGCGACAGGGCGGCCGGGTGGGGGCATATCGTACATTGAAACCGGATAGCGCCGCCGTCGCCGCTCCGCGCTACGCGCCCTCGCCTCTCTGGCCTTGTCCGTGTTTTTCTCGGTCTCGCGGCGCTTCCTGACTTCTTCCGGTTCGTATCGCCTGGCCGCCGCCTCGATCGTCTTCCACCGTCGCCGAAGCTCCTCATAGGATCGGAAAGGCACATGCCAGATCCGCAGGTCCCTGTCCCAACTTGCGAAGGGAATCTCGCGAAGCTGCTCGACCACCGTCTTGGAGTACGGTGTTCGGACACGAAAGCCAGTCTCCGTGACCTCGAAATAAGAGCTGGCTATCGGGTCGAATTCGTAGGCGTCCCTGCCCTTGGCGTCGACGTAGGCATCTGACTGCGCGGCCTCGTGGGCGAGCCACCGGCCAATCCGTTTCGAAGCCGTCGTACCGGGGACGAACCAAGCCTGAAGATCGTCGTTCCAGCGGGCACGGGGAAAGGCCGCGCGGAAACGCTCGACGGTCATGCGGTCGTATGGGAACTCCGCCGTTGCACCGATGGAATTGATTTCTGGATCTTTCGTCATCGCGGACACTTTGTCTATCGGCGAAGCGAACGGATCTAACGCCTAATCGGCAGTTTCGCCAAGCGTGTCTGCAACATAGGCGCCGCGTGCGCCCATCGGTCGCGAAGGACCGGTCGTCGTATCCCTGGCGGTCTGATGTTCAAGTTCTGAATTTATTTCGGCCCCAACGATCAGGATGAGGACCGACAACCAAGTCCACATCAGGAATCCGACCAAGGCGCCAAGGGTGCCATAGGTGGCGTTGTAATTCGCAAAATTCTCCAGGTAGAACGAGAAGCCCAACGACATCGCAATCCACGCCGCGGTCGTCAGCGCCGCGCCCCATGTCAGCCACCTGAATTTTGCGGGTTTCCGGCTTGGACCGAAGCGGTAGACGGCCGTGACGGCCGCAGCGACGATCACCAGCAGAATGGGCCAGCGCAGGATAAGGGCCAGTTGTTCTTTCCACTCGCCGAGCCAAAGGTAGGACAGAACGACCGGGATTGCGGCGACAAGTATTGCCATGACGGCCGCGCAGAGCATAGTGCAAAGCGTGAAGCATAGGGCGATGAGATTGAGCCGGATGAAACTCCGCTTTTCGCGTTCCTCGTATGCGACATTCATGGCGTCGAAGATCGCAAGGGTCCCGCTATGGGTGCTCCACAGCGCGACCACGAGGCCGATGAAGAACGCGATGCCAAGTGTGCTCTCGCGCCGTTGGACAAGAGCCTGAATTTGCTCCGCAAAGATGTCAAAAGCGCCAGGTGGAAGCACGCCCGCCATTTCGCGGAGGTGGTCCGATATGGTGATTGGATCTGCGACCAAGCCATAGAGTGCGACCAGCGCTGCCAGAGCCGGGAACACTGCGAGCAGGAGGTAGAACGTGACGCCGGCCGCAATCAGCGTGACACGGTCGTCGGAGACCTCGTGGACGACACGCCAGAAGACGTCGCGAAGTCCGCTGACAGAGATCTCCTCGGGTACATCGGCGCCGCGGCCGCGGCCCTGTGGTTCTTCTGCGGGGACATCGGCGCTGACAGGGAGCCGATCACGTCTCGGAAAGGCGGTGATGAACGCTGCCATGCCGATGACCGCAAAGATCATTGTTGACATTGCGGGCGATCTCACGGTGCCAGATCGTGTCAACATGGGGCTCCTCCGAAGACTTGCATACTCCGATAACGCCCGGTTCCGATCAAAGATGCACTTGGGCCAAAACAATTTTGCCGCGCCGCAAACAGCAGATTCCGTGGAACAACACGCATCCTTAGCGGTTAGGCCGGATACGATCGATATGGCAGACAGGCCGAACGATCGGTTCAGGACCTCCGTCGCGGGCGGCGCGTCCTTCGGGACAACAACTATCAGGGACCGAGCGATTATCCCTTAGAGCCGGATGATTTCAGGTCGAATTGACCGGAAATCTGAATCCGTCTCTACATCAAAGAGTTAGAGTGGGACGTCGCCCACCACGCATACTTTTCGGCATCCCGCTCTAGCGGACAAATGGAGAATTCATCATGCAAGTCAGTGAAGCTATGACTCGAGACGTGCGCATTGCTCGCCCCGAACAGTCAATCCGGGATGCCGCAGCCATCATGGCAGAAATCGATGCCGGCGCAGTCCCCGTCGGTGAAAATGACCGTCTGGTTGGGTTGATCACGGACAGAGACATTGCGATACGAGCTATCGCCCGTGGCAAAGGCCCCGATGCGAAGATCGCAGACGTGATGACTGCCGAGGTGAAATACTGCTTCGAAGACGAAGACGTCGACGACGTGTTGCAGAACCTCGCCGACCAGCAGATCCGACGGCTTCCTGTCGTCAATCGCGACAAGCGCCTCGTTGGCATTCTTTCGCTGGGAGACATCGCCATGACATCTGGTGATGGTGCGGCGGGATCGACACTCGCTGACATATCACGCCCAGGGGGTGAACATTCTGAGACTGGCGGCGCGAGAACCTGAGTTTTCAGGCGGACGGTCAGTCAGGCAAGGACGCGTGATCGTGACCGGTGTGCTAACTACCGGGGACGCAGCCTTCTCGTTCCTGAGCAGCGCACCCGCAAATGACCGCCCTGCCCGCATCAGCTCCCTGCCTTTGCAGTGTTGCCAACGCGGGAGCGGGACGAGTTCTGAGCCACTACGTTGCGCCAGAACAGCAATCTTGGAGGTTGATTCCCATGGTGCAGTCTGGCGCCACGCGCATCCAGTGGGTAGAACTTCACGGAGCTGCGGCCCTTGCCGCAGTTGCGATGCTGATCGGGACCGCTTTCGGTCTGAGCACCCTAATCACGCCGCTCTACCTCATATACCAGCAGCGATTTGGTTTTTCGCAGATCACCCTGACGCTTATCTACGCCGCTTACGCCGTCGGCAACGTCGCCGCGCTTTTATATTTCGGCCGGATCTCGGACCGCGTCGGCCGACGCCTCATCGCGATGGTCGCGATTGCGACCTTGATCATCGCCGCGCTCGTCTTTCTATTCGCCAATGGCATCACGGCGCTTTACATTGCGCGCGTTCTCAGCGGTCTCGGCGTCGGTATTGCCAGTGGCACCGGTAATGCCTGGCTCGCCGAACTGATCGCCAAAGAGGAAAAGAAACGGGCTGCCATCATCGGGACGACTGCTAACTTTCTTGGTCTCGGCCTGGCGGCCTTGTTGTCTGGCCTGCTTGCGCAATATGCCCCATGGCCACTGCACCTGTCGTTCATCATCTACCTTTTCGTCCTTTGCGCAACGGCGATCCTGGTTTCGTTCACCCGAGAGACTCTCCGGCATCCGGAACCCGGCGGTCTCGAAATGCACCCGCAATTGGCGCTACCACAGCAAATCCGCACGCAATTCGTCGCTCCCGCTATTACAGGCTTTGGTCTGATGGCGCTGGTCGGCTTTTATGCGGCCCTGATGCCCTCAATTCTGCTGCACGACCTCCACATCACAAGCCACGCCGCGGCTGGCGCACTGTTCTTCGAACTTGCGATGGTGGTTGCAGTCGTGATCGTTGTGACACAAGCGCTGGCAAGCCGCACTTCCATGATATTGTCGCTGGCGCTCATGATCCCGGCAGCCGGTGCTGTGGTCGCCGCGCAAGCTTTTGGAATGCTCTGGATAGTGGTGGCAACAACGGCTCTTGTCGGTGTCTCCGCCGGGCTTGGCTACAGGGGAAGTCTGCAGGTGGTGAACCAGATCGCACCAACGGACAAGCGAGCCGCCGTGGTGTCGAGCTATTTCCTTTTCTGCTTCATGGGCAATGCGCTTCCGGTGATCGGCACCGGCGTGCTGTCGAGCCTTACCAGTATGACCGTCGCCGACATCACGTTTGCCTGTGTGATCACCGCATTCGCTGTGATCGCGCTGATCTTCGGCCTCATCTACCGAAGCTGATGCTCGCCCGCTGACAAAGCGAAGGCTTTTGCCCGAATTCCCTCCGCGCCTGAAATCTCCACACACTGTTCGGCATCGCGTTCCAAAATCAGGAGCGCGGAACAAGTTCGGTCGCCGTAGATTTGATATTCATGAAAAACATGACTTTGCTCGCAGCATCACTGACATGGGTCCTGTGTGGCGCCGCCGGTGCTCAGGAGCTTCAGGCGGAAGCCATCAACAACGCTCCGATCGCCTCGATCCCGTCAGAGCCACCATCCAACCCCTCGCCTCGACCCGAGCCCGCCATCGTTCATCTCCAAATTCTTCTGGATCGCGCGGGTTCATCTCCTGGGGTGATCGACGGCTATTATGGGGAGAACGTCACCAAAGCGATTGCCGCATTTGAGACGATGCAAGCTCTTCCTGCTGACGGAAAGCTGGACCCTGAGGTCATCGGCCGACTTGCGGACGATATGCCCGTCATCCAAGCCTATGTCATCTCCAAGGAAGATGCCGAGGGTCTCGTGGCGAGCATCCCCAAAGACTACGCCAAACAAGCCAGGATGGAGCACCTCGGATATACGAGCATAGCGGAGAAACTGTCCGAGCGGTTTCACATGGACATCGATCTTCTCAAGGCGCTCAATTCGGGCTCAAGATTTGCCGTCGGTGAGACGGTGTCGGTTGCGATGCCGGGCGTCGCGAAGCAGGGCACGGCCAAACGGATCGAGGCGCGCAAGCGAGCGGGGCAGGTCCTGGCGTTTGCGGAAGATGGTTCGCTGCTTGCTGCATATCCCGCCACGATCGGCAGCGAAGAGTCGCCTTCGCCCTCCGGCACGCACAAGGTCAAGGGCGTCGCTCGAATGCCCCCCTACATCTATAATCCCAAGGTCAACTTCCAGCAGGGCCACAATCGCAAGATTCTAAGGCTGCCTAGTGGCCCTAACGGCCCCGTGGGAAGCGTTTGGATCGATCTGACGGAGCCAACCTACGGGATCCACGGCACACCGGAACCCTCACTCATTGATAAATCTCAGTCACACGGATGCGTTCGCTTGACCAACTGGGACGCCGAGGAATTGGCAGGGATGGTCAAGCCAGGGGTCATCGTCGAGTTCACCGACTGACCGTCTGCTGGTTTTGTTTGGAACTGAGAGAAAGGTAAACCTGCTCAGCCGGCGCAGTCCCGTTGGGCGAGTCGTGCGATTAAGCAGGAACGTACGTCAGCCTAATCGTCTCCTCGCCAACGGGCTCGGTGGAAACAAGGCGGAGCGGCGGCCGCGGGCCGGCAAAGAATGGCTTGCCGCGGCCAAGCACGATAGGTTGGAAGTAGAGTCGGTACTCATCGATAAGACCAAGGTCGGTTAGGCTTCGTGCTAGCTCTGGTCCGGAAACTGCAATCTCCCCAACGAGCCGAGCCTTAAGACCACGTATCACCGCCTCGACATCGTCCTCGACAAGTGTGGCGTTGGGGCCGACTGACTTCAACGAGCGCGACACGACCCACTTAGGTTGGCGCCGCCACGCCCCCGCGAACTCGTGTTGCTCCCCACTCCACTCAGGACGGTCTTCGTCCCAATAACGCATGGTCTCGTACATGCGGCGACCGTACACGCTGCCGGTCAGGTCGCGCACGTGCTCTGTCCAGTGACGAAAGAGCGCCGGATCTGTCCGCAGTTCCAGATGGTCGACGTAACCGTCCAAGGACTGGTTCATTCCGAAGACAAGCTTTGCCATGCTACCAAATCTCCACTCCAAGGCCTTCAAGATAGTACGACCAGCGTGGCACAGAAAGTGACGTTAGGCGCAAACTGCGGGCCGCTTCGCGGCATAGACCCGTTTGGTGCGTCGGAGGTGGCTCGTGGACGCCGTCACCAGGGGCCCCTCGCCCGCTTCACACACCCTCGACCGGTCGCCCCTTTCGTACCATCCTTCGTCGACGATTGAGGATTCGTGCTGCTCCTCCTCGAGGTTGGGGGGAGCTCGCCCTCGCATATCCCGTCGCCATTTCAGATCCCCAGTTCTGAGGATGCGGGTCGACAGCAGCCGCGGTTATTGGAACGCAATGTCCTCGGCGCTCACCTTGCTCGCCGGCGACAAGCAGCGGGAGCCATAGGTTCCCACATTCAGCAACCAGCAAGGACGACAAAGCGATCGACCCAGTTGCGGCGTCGAGGCACCGCTCGGATTTGAGCGTGACCTTCACCAGCCACGCGCAGGGCGACCCGAAATGCGGAGACTGACATGAACACCGAACCACTGAAGCGGCTGATGTGTCTCGGCTGCGGATTTTCCTATGACGAAGCGCTCGGCCTACCCGAGCACGGCATCGCTCCCGGCACACGCTGGGACGATATCCCCGACACCTGGGTCTGCCCGGACTGCGGCACGCCCAAGCACATGTTCGAGATGGTCTTCATCGGCTACGCCGAGGGCGGACCGGATCTCGCCAGCGCCGCCTAACGCAGCGTAACCAGGAGTAAGCCATCATGAGCAAGTCTTTCATCATCCGCGACCATGAGCGTGGTCACGACACGGTTCGGTCGGACGGCACCCGTTCGTCCTATATCGCAGGGCATCCGGACGGATTCGTTACGCGGGCTTCCAGCTTCAATTTCCACGACTATCAAAGCGGACGCCCCGGCTTCGGGCCGATCCGAGTCTTCGGCGACGAGGTGTTCCACGGCGCCGGCTGCGGCTACAATATGCATCCGCACCATAACTTCGTCATCTGTGCCTTCGTCTTCGAGGGTCAACTTACCCATCTCAACACCGCTGGCGAGGGCATGGTCGATAATCTGAGGGCAGGCGACTATTACGTCTTCTCGGCAGGCTCGGGTGGCAAGCACTCCGAGCTCAGTGTCACCTCCGAGGACATGCACTCCATCTACCTGTGGCTGATGCCGAAGCAGCTCTACCTGCCGCCGACCTACCACCGAGCGCATTTCGACTACCGCCGCCGGCGCAATGAGATCGTACAGCTCGTCGGCGACGCCGACAGCGCGCTGCCGATCTCGCAGGATCTGCGCGTCTCGCGCCTCATGGCCGACGGTGGCGGGACCTTCACCTATGAGCTCCGCTCCAAGGGACACGGCGCCTACGTCTTCATCCGCGAGGGCTCGGCCAATATCGGCGGCATCGCGCTTGGACGCCGCGACAGCGCAGGCTTCTCGGAACGCGATGACCTGACCATCAAGATCGATGTCGGCGAGGACGACAGCGACATCATGATCATCGAAACGATCATGATCGACGACGACGTGATCAAGGCCTGGGAGCACGACCATGCCGGCCATTGATCATTCCGGCGCGGCTCCCAAGCCGGCTAGGCCGCCGCGGACCTCAGCATGCGAGGCGGCCGGGACGTATGGGGCAGCTACGCCCTGCCCCTTCCGCCATATTTGCAGATCGCCGATCTGCCGTGGCGACTGGAGCAATCCAGACTGCCCGGGCAGCAGGCTCGCCATCAGAAAAGGACAGTGACATGCCGATCATAGATGTACGCTACCAGGCGGGTGGCCTTGACGCCGCCGCCAAGGCGAAGCTCGCGACGCTGCTCACCGAGGTGCTGATCCGCATGGAGGGCGGGGCCGACACGCATGGCGGCCGCGCCTTCGGCTGGGTGCTCTTCAGCGAGCTGCCGCATGGCGACTGGTGGGTCGGCGGCGCGACCGACGGCAGCTTCGTATCGCCGCCCGGACGCTTTCTCGTCCACGTCACCATCCCCGAGGGCTACATGAACCAGGCCCACAAGAGTGAGGTGCATGGCTGGGTAAACGACGCGATTCTCGCCGTCACCGGGGCCACCGGCAAAGCAGGCGCGGGCGCAAGCATCCTCGTCGTGATCAACGAGGTGCCTGAAGGCAACTGGGGCTGCGCGGGACGCTCGATCAGCCTCGAAAGCATCGCCGACTCGGTTGGGCTGCCTAAGACGAGCGAACGTTTCGCCTGGGTGCAGTCCTACTTCGCGGCGAAATCGCGGATGCTCACCGTATCCGCCTATCCGAAAGATCTCGGCGGACTGCCACCAAGCCAAGCTCGCTGAGCCAAACCGAAACGCCAACTGCAACCTGATCGGCGGCCGCGAGGCCGGATCGAAACAGGAAAACGCACTCCTGACGGGGCTACCTGTCCCGTCAGGATCTTCCATCAAATTCAAACCGACAAACGATCTACCATAAAAAGGGTCAAACCAATGAACACCGTAGACACCTCCCGCCGCGACTTCTTTCTCATCGCCGCCGCAGGCGCGGTCGCGGCCTCCGCGGTTGCAGCGACAGCAGGTGAAGCGCTCGCCTATCAGGGCAACATGGAGCGTGCCTTGTCGTCTCTGTATGATGCGCTGGCATCGCTGCGCGAAGCCACCCCTAACAAGGGCGGGCACAAGGCCGCCGCCATCCAGCTCATCGAACAGGCGATTGGCGAAGTACGTGACGGCATCGACTTCGCCGACGAACACGGTGGCGGCGGCAACTGACCATGGCGAGCGGAGCCTCGCCCAATCGAAAAGGAGTCACGGTCGTGGCTGTCTGCAACATCCCACACGCGGCACTTGCCGTGTTGAGCTTCGCGACAGGAAGCGCCTTTGCGGCAGAAGCCCGCTACGCGTGCAACCCTCCCCGCGCCGCCATTGACTCAGCCAAACATCCGCTCCGCAAGCTAAATAGGTGCTGGGCCTGCTGCATGTTTCCTCAAATCGGAACCAATTTGATTTAAGGAAACATGCTGCAATTCAAAGCGCTACAGCGTCCTTTGTGCGTCTGAAAAGACGCACGGCGCTGTAGGTCAAGAGCTAACTAATTTTTCGGTTTTCCAGCCAGGTGGTCCGAACCAGGTGTTCATCGCGTCTTGAAGACCAGCCTGCGTCCTGTCGCCCACCCACGCCACATATCCATCGGGCCGGATCAACACCGCGGTTGGAGCGGAGACCAAGCCCAACGCAGGCAGTTCCCATGGACCGTCATATTTGGCGTAAACCAACTTAATGCGATCTGACCACGGCGTGATGTCAAAGCTGCCAAGCGCGCCGAGATTCAACAGCACTGGCAGCGCATTTTGGAGGAGCGTAAAGATACGTATCGGACCATCAGGCGTGACCAGGTCGAGGTCAGGCATGCGGCGGCCGACCAGCGGATGCCCCTCGCCGAGGTCGTAATGGATACCAAGTCCGGACATCTCGGCAGCAATCCGTTTGCGAGGCTCCTCCATGCCAAGGAGCTCTGTTACGATTTCACGCAAGGCCTCAGTGCGATCACCAGTCCGTTGCAATGCGACCTGTGCCATCGTCGTGCGCAATACGCGGGCCGCAACCGGATGCCGTTCGGCGTGATAAGTGTCGAGCAAGACTTCAGGCGATGCTCCTTTCACGACTTGGGCCAACTTCCAACCCAGATTCACCGCATCCTGCACACCAGTATTAAGGCCTTGTCCGCCCACCGGAGAATGCACATGTGCGGCATCGCCGGCCAGGAGAACCCGGCCCTTGCGGTAAGCCGCCGCCTGCCGCGACATGTCGGTGAACCTGGAAATCCACTTTAGGTTGTGGATTCCGTAATCTGTTCCGCATGCCGCGATAAGTGCTTCTCTCAGATCGCTGAACGTGGGCTCGCTCGATGCGCCGGCATTCTTTTCAGTCACCATGATGCCGATCGGACCTTCACTCGCAAAGATGATCTTGCCGTCGCGAATTTCATACTCCTCCCTGCCGAAGGCATGGATACCAAGGGCCGTGCGATGAATGCCCAATGGCGGCTCCTGCGCCATCTCGGCCTCGGCGAGGATGCTGCTGGTCGTCGCATCCCATCCTGGAAACTCGATGTCGGCAGCTTTGCGGACCAGACTGCGGCCTCCATCGCACCCGACGAGATAGCTTGCCCGCAGCGACGCACCATCGGACAGTTCGATCGTGACGCCCATGACGTCCTGCGCGAAAGACGTCAATTCACGGCCGCGATAGATCGGCACCGCCAGCTCGCTGACCCAGCCAGCGAGAATGCGCTCGATGTGCTTCTGCCTCAGCGCCAGACCGTAGTTGTGCCGGGTCGGAAAATCGCTGATGTCCAAACGCATGACCGCGAATCCCGTGACTTGGGCTATTTGTCCTTCCGCGAGGAACCGGTCCACGATTCCGCGCTGATCGAGAACTTCGAGAGTGCGTGAGCTCAGACCGCCAGCACGCGAGCCGGCAAGCTCTTGGTTAGGGCGGCGTTCGACAATGGCTACGTCGACGCCCGCCAACGCCAACTCGCCTGCCAGCATTAGGCCCGTCGGACCTCCTCCGGCAATCACGACTGCATGTTCTGTCATCCGCAAACTCCCCCTGGCAGTTCCGACTGTCCCAACGCAATATCTCAGAGTTCTAATGCATGTCGCGCAAAAGTGTGCAGCGGGTTTGCGGCAACGACATGCATCTGCAAGCAATTTAACAGGTCCTAAGCCTAGTTAGGGAACGGCGATTAGCATCACGTAAGCTACGAAGACCACAAGATGAACCGCCCCGGTCAGCACCGTGGTACGTCCGGTCCCAAAGCTGATCGTGCTGATCGCAAGAGCAAGCACCAACAGGACCGTATCACCAGCACCCAGGCCCAGCGTCAACTCGCTGCCGGTGATGAGGCTTGCCGCAGCGACGACCGGTACCGTAAATCCGATCGTGAATTGGCAGCCATGTGTCAGATCCTTTCGGTGAACCGCCGGTGTGCCGGCATCAATTTTCCAAGAAAAAGGCGCGCACGATCGCCCCCGCTCCCAGCGCCACGATCAGGATTGGCAGAAGCACCCCGGTGCTGATCCGCAGGAACAGGAGAATGCCGATCGCGCCGAAGAGAACGCCAACGATACCGCGGGACACCACAGGGATGTCAGCACGCCTCAGCCGCAGTCCAAGTACAATACTGTCGGCGATGGCTGCGATAGCGGGAACGAGCAGGATCAGGGCCATCCAGCGATGAGGCAGTTGATAGCCGAGTTCGTCTGCGAACATCGTCGCGCCTATCAGAACCAGGACCGAGCCTCCAACGATGGAGCTGATCCACGCCGGCGCGAAGGTGATGCGGTGTTTCGGGGACGTCATTGGCAGTCCGTCACGCGGCGAGCCGCTTTTGACGTGCGGATTCGGTGGCATGATTGCGGCTGCAGGCAAGGAGAAGCCATGTCAACGCACCGGCACGCAAAATCGTCAGGATCAGCAGGGTCCCGAAATTGTCGGGGGCGACGTCGCCATCCCCGAATGCCTGGATGACGTGTCCTATGGAGACGCCGGCGTGGAACAGGATCGCGTAGACGGCTATCGCCGCCTTGAATTCGAACCTCCGCCAGAAAGACAGGATGGCAACCATGCCCAGCGAAAGATCCGCAATACCGACCTCGAATTCGAAAGGGCTCGGTTGCCAGCCGATCTGCCGCGAGGCAATTTCGGGAAGAAAGACGTGGAAGAAACCCGCCCAGACGCCGTCGGCCCCAACCGCCAGCAGGAGGAGCCAAGAGAGATAGCGGTCCGGCCATGGCTCCGGCCTGCCGAGCGTCGCGCCGGCAAGGAGGGCGCCAAGACAAAACACGACCGGAAGGTTTGATAGCAAGAGACGGATGGTATCGGCGATCATGGTTGTTTCCATGCGAGGCTGTTTTAGGAAGCGGCCGCATGGCCTGTCCGCGGATCGGCGTCCGCAATCGGCGCTGACGGCGACGTGCTCCACCTCTACGCAAAGGCAGGTCTGGCTGCATCCTCAGAACTGGTGATTGGTCGGGCGACACATGCGAGCCGCGGCTGTACGGCGCGCTGAATGTGCGGCAGTATGGATACGAGGTTCTGCTTATCCCGCTCGGTGAAAGGCGTCTTCTCCCTGAACAACAGGATCAAGGTCCTTTCGGCATCCCCGAGGGCCCCGAGAAGGAGGTGGTTCCTGCCCAGTGGTCTTGCGAAGTTCTGGTAGAAGTCGGATCGAAAAAATGTGTCGGCAGGCAACAGTTCCTCGCCGATCCTGACGGCGGAGCCCCAGTCTCTCGCCGGGATTTCGCGCAGAGCCGCCCCACGCACCGGATCGCTCGGCGCAAAGCGTGTGGAATATTGCTCCTCTGCCGGCAAGGTCGGCTGCAATACGTTCACGACGTGCCCGTGGGTCCGGCGCAGGCGCAGCGAACCCGAGTCGACACCGATGAACTGGAAAAGCTCCTGCCCGGCGGCGAACCAGTCCCCGCCGCCTGCGCTTGCATCGTAAAGTCCGCCGATAACGGAGAAGATGTCTGTCCCGGACATCCGCGCTCGCCCCTCAAGCGTGAAACACGCATTCAGTTGCAGTGGTCAGAACGCATTCTTCTGCTCTTGTTGGCGGCACTGGCCAAGTCTTCCTGAGGACCGTGAGCACCACTGGAAATTGATGATACACCTTTTGGTGCATTGTCGATTGCTGCGGCCAAAACCCGGCGCTCCCGGGAACAAAGGACACGGCGGAAAAATAGATCGGCATTGTCAGACTGCAAGCCACTCTGCAGTCATAGGTGACGGACCGCGAACCGTCCGAATGGGCGTGTTCGACTTTCCGATTTCAACGCCTTCACCAGTTCTGAGGATGCGGGTCTTCCAGTCTTTTTTCTATCGATCGCATCACGTCTGGTGCTCGGTCGGCTCGTCAACTGGCGACTCTGCAGGCCATCCACCGGGCGACGGGCCGGACAGCTTCGACACGGATCCGCCGAACGCAACGATCTCGGTGCTGAACGCCGGCTTCGAACCCAGCGATGCCGTTGTGACGCTCAGGTCGCCGAAGCTCGATGGAACGACCCTTACTTTCGACGTCAGCGTCCTGGAAGGAAACCTCACCGGCACGGGACCAGCCGCCCTGTTCATCGATCAACGGGGTCGGTTGACGGGAACGAAGCTAGGCGCTTCAGGTTAGGCGATGCGGCACTCTCACAGAGATCAGTGTTGCCGGCGAGACGTTTGTCACCAGCCCGTCAAGTATCAGAATTCGAAGGAAGCCAGTCATGCGCAACTACGACCATGAGGGACATCGAGGTATGAGTGGGCATCCCTATGTCATGTTCGCTGCCAACATGATCCTGAGCCTCATTGTCATGTACTTGGTGATGTTCTCTATGATCGACGGCTGGGGCGATTTTCGGAATAACCTCAACATGCTCTATATGGCACTAACGATGGTTGCTCCGATGGGCATGATCATGCTTGCGACGATGGGGCCAATGTACGGGAACAAGAGGCTGAACATTTTCATATATGTTGGCCTCGCCATTGTGTTCGTGACCGCCTTCGCAGGCACGCGCACCCAGGCTCTCATAGGCGACAGGCAGTTCATCGCTTCAATGGTCCCTCATCATTCAGGCGCGATCCTCATGTGCGGAGAGGCGAACCTCAAGGATCCGGAACTTGTCGCACTCTGCTCGGAAATTTCGCGTGGCCAGCGCGAGGAGATCGAGCAAATGAATGCAATCCAAGCTCGCCTTAAAGATCTCGATTGATTGCCTTTAGTGCGGCTCCAGGCGGCCGTCTGGATGTCGGGGTGGAGTTAGACGCTACGGGCGAAAACATATGCCTGTGATCCATGAGGTCAGCATGCTGCTCATGCGCCCTAGGCAGACTCATCACAGGACGAGAAGCAAAGCACTCCGTCTGGCAGGGCATCAATGCGACCGCCCATCCGGCGGCAACCGGGATCAAGACGTGAGCGCAACCATACGGCCTCTTCTTGAGATGCCCGATGCAGACTGAACGACCGCATCCGGAAAGGGACCATCTCAAGGCGTTGCAAGACATGAGTATGCTCGTGCAAGTCAAGAAAATATCCAAGCACGAGCTCAGGACGAAATATCTCGTATCCTTTGATACCTTCGTAGTCGTTGATGAAATCGCCACAGCCATACAAGATCGGGCGTCCCGCATGGACCTCTATCGGCATCGCATGGTGCGATGAATGGCCGTGCACGATATCAACACCGGCCATATCGATCAACGCATGGGCAAAACGCCAATGCTCAGTTGGAATTTTGTAACCCCAGTTGCCGCCCCAATGGATCGATGCGACGACGATATCGTCCGGCCGTCGTGATTTCGCGATGTGGTCTACCACCGATGGAAAGGACGCTTCGTCCAGATGGGCAAGGAAATTCACACCCCGCCTGTTGGCTTCGGCGGCCCACTCAGATGGAACACCGCTGGAAGAACAAGCGAAGGCAAAAACCAGAACGCGCCGTCCTGCCTTGGTCGTCAAAACAGCGGCGCTTCGTGCCGTACCCGAATCCGGCCCAAAGCCCGCCGTCGCAATTCCTTCTCCCTCGAGTGTCTCAACCGTGTCGACTGCTCCCCCCATGCCCCAATCGGCAATGTGGTTATTGGCCAGAACACAACAATCAATCCTTGCAGCCGATATGCAGCCGATGTTCTTCGGGTGCATCCGGTAATTTATGCCCTTGCGCTCGAAGGCCTCTGACGTCGTAATGCTGGTTTCCAAATTGATGATCCGCAGATCGGGGGACCTTCGATCGATTTCCGCGAGAGCATCCCCCCAGATATAATCGAAAGAAACACCTCTCACGATCGGTCCCGATTTCTGCTCAGCCAGCTCGACATAGTCCTCCGCCGACCGCATGAATGGTTCGTGGAGTAGCGGATTACTTGGATTCGGCAATATCTGGTCAATCCCCCTGCCAACCATAACATCACCGCAAAGAAAGAATCTCATCCGTTCGTTCCTCAGCTCTGATGAGGGCCCGACCACAGGCGCGGCGGCGGCAACTGTTACAACTCGGCCGATGACCCTGTTCAGGAAGAGCTTCGAAGCTTGATCTGGGCGCTCCGTGACGACGAACAAATTGATCTCGTCGCGCTGGCGTGGCTAGGTCGCGGAGATGGTGCGGCCCAAGACTGGGCCGAAATCCGCGAGATAGCCCCGAAAATCGCGTTCACTCGGACGCAGATCTGACCAGGGTCAGGATTTGATGCCGGTCGTCGCGATCGAGGATTTCCAAAGCCCGTAGCCCTTCATCATCCTCCAGCACGGAGATCGCCTTTGGCTTTTCGATGATGTGGTCGAGCCCCTCCACGAGGATTTCAAGCGTATTCCGCTTGGGTTCATAGGTAATGCCCACCAATGACGACGATTGCGCGATAACCTGAGCCCCAAGGGCGGACCCCAGAACTTCAATACGAGCCTGCCTGCCGTAAGCGGTTTCGCTGAGGCGGGCGAAATAGGATTGCCACTCCGTCGGTGGCAAGGTTCTGCTTGCCATGTCACCTTCCTCCATTTCTCCGATGCCACTAAGCCTAATGCCGTGCCTCATGGTCAGCCATGATATGGATCAAGGAGGCAACCGCGCGTCGGTTGAAAAGCACACAATGCTCCTGCCATCTCTAAGTCGACCGCATTCGGTGGGCACGACTTTTCGACGATCGATTACCGCAGTCGCAGCAAGATGTCCTGCGGACTGCCGGTGAGCGTCCTCAGTTGGAAGCGAGCCGAAGGATCGCTTCGACCGTCTGTTTCGGCGCTTCCTGAGGAATGAAGTGGCCGATTGCGTCGAGAACGATGCGTTCATATTCCCCGTTGAAATACTCGTCCTTGCCTGCCGATGTTTCCACGAGATTGCAGCCGTCGAGGGCTCCGTGCAGCACAAGGGTCGGAACTCCGATTATCGGAGTCTCGGCGAGCCTGCGTTCAACATCCTCGTGCTCCGGTGCGCCAACCGTCTCCTTCCAGCGCTGCAGGTATGCGTGAATGCTGATCCGCGGCCAGTCATCATTGCCAAGGGAGGGCGCCATCGCATCGAAATCCCGCCATTTCGTAGACCATTCCGGTGACCACGTCTTCCACAGGAACTTCGCAAGACGCAACCGGTCCTTGTCCATCGCTTCCCGCCCTTGTTCGAGAGCGATCACCCATTCGTACCAATAGGCTTTCGCCAGCTCGTAGTCCATTTCTTTAATGGGCTGGGAGGTAGCGTATCCGGCGGCCATCGCCACAAGACCACGCAAACGCCCGGGAAAGAGCGCCGCTACGCCGTAGCCGGCGCGCGCACCCCAATCATAGCCGCCAATTACCACGTCACTCAGGTCGAGGGCATCGAGAAAATCGACAAGGTCCTGGGTGAGCGCCGCGATAGCGCCACTCCTCATCGTATCGGCTGAGAGGAAGGTCGTGGGACCGCTGCCGCGCAGATACGGCGCAAGGACACGATATCCTTTGTCCGTCAGCGTGGATGTGATGTTGTCCCAGCAGCGCACGTCGTCCGGCCAGCCATGGACGAGCACGATCGGTCGGCCATCGCTCCGGCCCGTCTCTTCGTAGGCGACCCGCAAAAAGGGCGTCTCGACCATGTGATGCATCGGCGTCTCCTCCGCCAAAGTTGCTGTCGCTGACCGAACCTGCCACTGCAAGGATAGTTCCAACCATGCCGCGCATACGGTCAAAGCGGGTACCGAAATCGCAAGGCATCTTGGGAACTATCAAAGGTCTTTGCTGTTCGGGCTGGATCGCGTGGAGCCCGTGTCAATTCGTGGCGGTGAGCTCCTGAAGTTCCTGGAGATGGAGGCACCGCGAATGAAACATCCGCTGATATCCATGCTTTCGGCTATTGTTATGGCTCTTTTTGTTGCCGGTGGCGCGTCGACCCAGGAGGTCCCACCCAACGCCCCGCATGCGGGACTGCCGGCGGACTTCGGCCGAGTGTTCGCAGATCACTTTGCTGAAGCCAACAACGTGCGGCTGCACTACGTTATCGGTGGTCCGACTGATGGCGAGCTCGTTGTTCTCCTGCATGGTTGGCCCCAGACGTGGTATACATGGCGAAATGTCATGCCTGCGCTTGCAAAGGGTGGGTATCGCGTGGTCGCGGTGGACTACCGCGGTGCCGGCGATTCCGAAAGGCCGCAGGGCGGCTATGACAAGGCGACGATGGCTGCGGACATCCGGGCGCTCGTCCACCAGCTTGGCGCGACCCGGGTCAACCTCGTCGGCCGTGACATCGGGGTAATGGTCGCCTATGCCTATGCCGCCCAGTGGCCGGACGAGGTCGCCAAGCTTGTCATGCTGGACGTGCCCGTGCCCGGCACCCGCGTTTGGGAGGAGGCCAAGCACAAACCGGACCCCGAGCTTTGGCATTTCGGCCTGCATCAGCAGCGCGACATTGCCGAGATGCTGGTGACCGGTCACGAGTCCGCTTACATCTCCGACTTCTATAAAAAGCGCGAGGCAGTGCCTATCGCGGACGAGGACATTGCGGTCTATGCGCGCGCCTACGCTGCGCCCGGCGGCCTCAGGGCAGGATTCGAACTCTACCGGGCTTTCCCGCAGGATGAGGAGCGCTTCAAGCAGTTCATGCAAACAAAGCTCGCAATGCCGGTGCTGGCGCTGGCGGGCGAAAACAGCAACGGCTGGAAGGAAACGGAAATGGCGAAGGAAGTTGCCACGAACGTACAGGGTGCCGTCGCGCCGGACACCGGACACTGGTTGCCGGACGAAAATCCGGCGTTTGTCTCGCAGCAGCTCCTTTACTTTCTTGGTGGCGGCGAAACCGGCAGCACGAAATGATCGCCAGAAGAGAATAAGTGGCGCTGCGCCATCTCTTGCGCGAGCGATCGTCACCGAAGGCGAAGATCGGCCTTTGCAAGCGGCAAAAGGCAGCCCTTAAAGCGCGGCCACAAGGGAGCGCCCTTGTGTTTTGGCGCCTGCAAAGGGCCTGCACAAATCCGCACGAACTTAAGCGACAATGAGACCGGCAAGGTTCCGGACAAAATCATCATAGTCGATTGGCTTCTGATACTGACGGATCTTTCGAAACCGCTCGGGTACGACGGAGAAGTCGTAGGCCGAAGTGAACAGGAACGGTACACCCCTCTTGCCCAGCACGTCCGCGACCTCAAATACCATTTCGTTTTGAATATTGACGTCTAGCACAGCGGCGTCGATCTTCTTCGTCTTGGAGACAAGAGCCAAAGCGGACGGGATCGTCGAAGCAGGCCCGAGGACGGATGCACCGTTTCTCTTAACCAGATTGGCAAGATCTGCCCCCATCAGATATTCGTCCTCCACGATCAGCACGACAGGAATGCCGCTTCTATCCCGAGCCGTTTTCCTTTCTACTCTTTTCGGATCCGTCGCCGCCTCCTTCACAATTCCAAGGTCCGCCGCAAGATGAGCACGCGCGCGATTAAGACGGCTTTTGACGGTGCCGATGGTGCAACCAAGCCTCTGCGCCGCCCTTTCGTAGCTTTCGCCCTCCAGTACGATCAGCTCGACAACGTCGCGTTGGTTTGCAGGGAGTTTGCCGATAGCGAGTTGCAGCTCTCGCACCTGGACGCGCCATTCCTGCGGAGCTGGGAAGCTCTGAGTGTCACCGTCGTACTGCGCTGGTGCTTCTCTCCGAGCGATTTTGAAGCGCGTGCAGAATGTGTTGCGCATGATTGTAAATAGCCAGGATTTCACCTGACCGACATCCTTCACTTGATGAAGGTTCGCAAGCGCCTTGATCAAAGTTTCCTGAACGAGGTCGTCGGCGTCATTGCGCTTCCGGCAAAACCGTTGCGAAAACGCGTAGAGAGCGGGCATGCATGCGACCATCGCGCGTTTTCTCTGCTCGTCCCTTTGGATTCCGGTCACAAGGCAATCCTCCTCATCGGACCCATCGATAAGGAACGTTCGAGACCATCTCTCGTTCCCGCCCGCGGCTCCTTTTTGAAGAATGAAGTCAGCCTTGTATTACGTCCTGAGCACGAGACCTGCTTCCTTGACAGCGGCAAGAAATTCCATTCGCGCCACTTCCGCGCTTGCCCGTCCCGCCAGTGCAGCGCGGCAGGCACTACGGGCCTTGATAAACCGAAGTCCGCTCATGGCGGGCCATCGATCCATGAGGCAGATGAGAGCGTCAGATGGGCCCGAAACCGTTCGCAGTTCGTCTCGGTTCAACATGACGCAAATCGGTTCGCGCCATTGCTCGTATGTCACCGCAATCTCCTCCTTTCACCGCTGCCGCCTCCTCCTTGCATCGCTGCCGCGCCAAACAATTCGGAGGCAGTCGGGTTCCCGAGGAAATCGAAAAGCAGGAGGAATATTTTGATGGAACCGCAGCGCAAGGAGACCCGCGCTCCAGAGCGGGGTGCGCGGTTTTCGGCCAACATCCCGCTCTAACTTCTTGATCGAAGGCTTGACGGGCTGGGAGGGCGCTTCAGCCTGCCGCGGGTAAGCCAACAATTCCAGTCGGATTTTCTTCAAATGAACCAAGTTGCAATCAGTGCGAAACTTGCGGCAAAGACCGCCATTGTCGTCACCCCGCCAACGATGTTCATGCCGCGACTGTTGACCTGGTCGCCCATGAGCGCGCGATTATTGGTCATCAGCAGCATAAGCAACAGAAGGGGAGGCGTGGAAAAGCCCTGCACGATGCCTGACCACACCAGCGCTTTCATCGGATTAAAGCCTAGAAAGTTCAGCCCGACGGCTATGAGCGTGATCGCTCCGATGATGAAGTAGAACTTTGGCGCCTGGCGCGCCGTCGCGTTCAGGCTTCCCTTTATTCCGATCGATTGCGCCAGATCATATGCCGCTCCCGTCGTCATCACCGGAACGGCGAGGAAGCCCACTGCGATTACTCCGGCGGCAAAAAGATATCCGGCAGCATCGCCTGCCAGCGGTTTCAGTGCTTCGGCCGCCTGGGCCGCGCTTTCTATCTGCGTGCGCCCCTGGGGGTGCAGGGTCGTACCGGTCGACATGATAATGAAGTACATGACCAGATTGGAAAACAGCATGCCAATGAGAATTTCGCGCCGGGACTGGCGGAGCTCCTGATCGGAGGCGCCCTCGCGCTCGGCAAGTGTTGTCTTTCCCTCGGCGATCTGCTCTTCAACCTCCTCATTCGATTGCCAGGTATAGAGATAGGCTGACAGGGTCGTACCGATGATCGCAACGAGGATCGAAAGAAATTCGCGGTCGAACGCGATCGAAGGCATGAACGTACCCCGCAGGACGGCCATGGGATCGGGACCGGCCAGCAGAGCCGACCCCGCGTAAGCAAGCAGCAGCAAGGCAAGCCAGCGGAAAATCGTCCGGATCAGGACATAGGAGCCGAACACTTGCAGAAGGAAGACTACTGTTGCGACCGCTGCGACGATCGCTGGGATCGGCAGCGGAACGAAAAGGTTGATTGCCGCCGCCATGCCTCCAAGATCGGCTGCGGCCTCGATCGTGTTGCCAATGAGTACGCCGACCAGGACGCTCCAAAGCAGCCAGCGGGGATAAAAGTCACGGATGGCATGGAATAGTCCCCTGCCCGCAACCTGGCCCAGCTTCGAGGACAGGTAAACGACGGTGAACATCATCGGCAGCGTGACTGGTGCCGTCCATAGGATGTCGAGACCGAAGCGCGCGCCGGCGCTCGCATAGGTTCCTATTGCCGACGGATCGTCATCCGCCGCACCGGATATAACACCTCGTCCGATTGCGCCTGTTAGACCCCTGTTTCTCGATCCTCGTCTTTGGCTGTCTTGATGGCCCGTGGTCACGACAGCCTCCGTGAGCCAGTCATTTTGCTGGAACTAGCGCAGTGACGGAGGCGGCTCGACGGCATAGTGGCGCTCCGTGCATGCCACAAGATAGACTTCAGGATCTGGATTCTGGAGAATTTCGAACCCGGCGCTGCGAAGCATCGCCTCCATCGCCGCCTTGTTCGGTATGAACCAGTTCGTGGGATCGTCCGCATATCGGTTTTCGATGAAGTAAAGTTTCGGAAAGTCCGTGCAGTCGAAAACTTTGTTCTCCGCGAAGTCGTAATTTTCCTGAACGGGCGTCACGCTGCGATCGCCACGCTGCATGCACTGAAACAGCATGCGGTGCCCCACGACATGCTCTCGCAGCAGGTCTAGAGCGAGCAGCGGGTAGCGCAGATGATAGAGCACGCCCATAAATAGCACGAAGTCGAAAGTCGTCTCGAGCTTTTCCACCTCATAGACCGACATCTGGTAGAACTCGATCTCGAGATTCTGGTGACGTGCCGCGAATTTCGCCTGCCGCAGGTAGTGGAGATCGGTATCGATACCGACGACACGGCCGGCATTTCGCCGTTTCATCTCAAAGGAATAGAAACCGGCATTGCAGCCGATATCCAGGACGCTGCAGCCATCAAGGTCTTCCGGCACGACATGCCGGAAGCCCTTCCATTTGAAGCTCGGATAATCGCCCAGGAAATGATCGGGGGCGGTTTCGATTCCACCAATGCGAAGATTGTGGAACCATGGCCGGAGTTCCGCGATCTGTCGCCGGAGTTCGTCCTGCGTTCTTGTGTCAGGTTCCATCATCGGCCTCCGACAGATAAGCCCGTCGTCGCTCTGATCGCCGCGCGGCGGTTGACTCGCCGCCCAAGGGACCTTTCTCCAATCGTTGCGCTAAACCAGCCGATTGTGTGCGTAAGCCCCGCCTCCAGTGCCACCTGCGGCTCCCACTGAAGCAGCTCCTTTGCTCGCGAGATGTCCGGGCGGCGGCGCTGGGGATCGTCCGGCGGCAGCGGCTTGTGGATGATCCGCGAGCGTGTCGGCACCATGGCAAGCACCAATTCGGCCAGTTCGGCGATCGTAAACTCCTGCGGATTGCCCAGGTTGACGGGAAGGCCCGGATTGGGGCTGACGTTCATCAGTCTTGTCAGTCCGTCGACCAGATCCGAGACGTAGCAGAACGAGCGTGTCTGTTCACCATTTCCGTAGATCGTCAGCGGTTTGTTTCGCAGGGCCTGCACGATGAGATTGGAGACGATACGTCCGTCATTCGGCTGCATTCTCGGGCCATAGGTGTTGAAGATGCGTACGACCCGGGCGTCAACGTCGCCGGCGCGAAGACTGTCAAAGCACAGTGCTTCGGCTGCCCGCTTGCCTTCGTCGTAGCAGGCACGCGGGCCTGTACAATTGACATGCCCCCAGTAGTCCTCCCGCTGCGGATGCTCTTCCGGATCACCGTAGACTTCACTCGTGGATGCCTGCAGGAAGCGCGCGCCGTGGCGTGCCGCCAGACGCAGCAGATTTCCCGTTCCCGCGACGCTTGTCATCATCGTGTGTATCGGGTCTGCCTGGTAAAGCGGCGGCGAGGCAGGACATGCGAGATTGTAGACCTGGTCAACGCTCTCGCCGATCTCGAGTTCTTCACATATGTCATGTTCGATCGCATGGAAAGATGGATGGTTTTCCAGCGGGAGGATGTTAAGTGGTGAGCCCGTCAGATAGCTGTCGACGCAGATCACTCTGTTGCCGCGCGAAAGCAATTCATCGCACAGATGCGAACCAACAAAGCCCGCCCCGCCGGCGACCAGAATGGTTTTTGGGTCTTTCCTCATCCGACTTGTTCCTTTCTTGCTCTATACGGTCTTAAGCCACTGGTCTGCGGCTTCTTGAGCGGCGGTCTCAAGAGCCGCAGCCAGTTCTCGGGCGCGAAAGCGCCCCGTATGCGCTCCGGCTACGATGTCATAGGCAATCTCCGACAGAAGGCGTCTCTTCTCAGGCCCGTATTGCACCAAAGCCTCGACGACATCGGCGCTTTCGCGAGCAATCACGATGGCCTGCTCCTCGGGAAAGAGGCTACTCAAGCCCTGCCATTCGTCACTGATAACAGGCGTGCGACAGGCAGCTGCCTCAAAAAGGCGAACACTCGGCGACCATCCGGCGGCGCGCATGTCGCTGCGTGTGACATTGAGCGTGAAGCGCTGGCGGCTATAGAAGGATGCGTGCTGGCCGGGAGCGATATGATCGATTCGATCGACATTGGCTGGCCATTCGATCTCGTCCGGGTAACCGGGCCCGGCGACGACGAACCGCATCTGACGGAGTTGACGCGCCGGCTCGATCAGCAGCTCCTCAAGCGTCTGCTGGCGGTCCTCGCTATAGGTGCCAAGGTAGCCCAGATCCCATTGCGGCGCCTCTTGCGTGCAGCGGTAACGCTCGGCATCGACGGCGCAATAGAGCGGCATTGCCCGCCTGGCGCCATAGTGCCTTTCGAGGCGGTCGAGCACATCGCCTCCCGAAAACGAAAAGTAGATGTCGAAGAGCGGTATCTGGCGCACGGCGAGATATTCCTCGTCACCGCGCGCAAGCCGTGCAAGCGTCACCGGCGTATCGATGTCGTAAAAACACAGAAGTCGGGGTCCGACAACGCAAAGGCGATCGACGATCGCAATACCGTCCGGAACGTAGGATCCGATGATCACCGCGTCGGCCGACCTCAGCGGCTCGCAAAAGCGGGAAAACAATTCCTCCGTGTCCTGGAAATAGGCAAGCTCGCAGAAATCCGGATCCTTCAGGTCGCGATGGTTCGCATACCAGGGGACATCACGCTCAAGAAACAGAACTCTGTGACCTTCCTCATGCAATCCCCGCACAAGCGCGCGAAAGGTCGTCGCGTGGCCATTGCCCCACGATGAGGAAAGCGAAAGTCCGATAATGACGATATCGAGAGAGCCGGTCATGCAGCAGCCTTTCGACGGGTGATTGCTGCGCAAAAGGCAGCTTCGGCTTCGACGGCACGATGCACATAGGTATGCTCGCGCAGCAGCCTTTCGCGCGCCCGTGTTCCGATAGCCGCCGCATCATCGCGTGTGAGGGCAAGCAGCGCGTCGGCCACGTCTTTTCCATCACGGGCGACGACGACCTCCCTGCCCGGCTCCAGGAACCGTTCGATCCCTTCCCAGTAATCGGTGATCAGGCAGGCACCGGCGCCGGCTGCCTCGAAAACCCGCGTGGCCGGGGAAAAACCGTTCTCTGCCATGCTCGCGCGGGAAATGTTGAGAACTGCTCTCGGGCTCACGTTGAACGCATTGTGGTCGCGCTCTGCGACATGGCCGACATAGTTGACGTTATCGGTGAGCGGCTTGTCATGCCAGCCGGAGCCACCAAGCAGGAAACGCTGCCTCGCCAACCTTGCAGCCGGCTCAAGGAAGAACGTCTCGACTCGCGCTTCTCGATCCGGAAGCCGATTGCCGAGAAAGCCGAGATCGGCTGAAAAACGGGTATCGGGAGCGACGGGATAATGCGTTTGCGGGTCGAGCGCATTGTAGATCGGAGCACATTGGCGCGCACCGAGGGCGCGATAGGAGGATACGACAGGATCGCCGCCTCCATAGGTCAGCACAATGTCGAGCGCTGGTAGCGCCTGTCTGAGCGGGCAGCCTGGATCTTCCCGCAACTCGGCAAGCGTTGCCGGAGCGTCGACGTCCCAGAAAATTTTCAAGGCATGTGCGGAAGCCGAGCTCATGACCTCCTGAAGGAGAAGATCGTCTTCGAAGCCGACGCCGCTAGCCTTTACCACGATATCAGCAGCGCCGGCCTCAACCGCCACCCTTTTCATGGCGTCGATCGTGCCCTCATAAACTACGACGTTGCACCACGATGGCGGTTCCAGATCACGGTTCTTCTGCCGATCATAGACGTCGGGCTCGTAGAAGGTGATGTCGAAGCCCCTGCCTGCAAGCGCTCTCAGGAGACCGCGATAATATGTGGCGGCGCCATTCCAATAGGTCGAAAGCAGGCTGGACCCATAAAAGGCGATCTTCATTGCGCTACCTCCATTATCGCGTTTCGACCTGCCCGGGCCAGGATCGCAAGAAGGTCATCGACCCTATGACGGCACGTGTGGCGCGCCCGGATGGTCTCGAGCCCTGAAGACGACAGGCTTTCGGCGAGCGAACGATCGCAAAGCACGTCGCGCAGCAGTCGCGTCATCTCGTCACCGTCGCGTGCAAACAGAAAATCCTGTCCTGCTCGAAACAGGTCCTCGACATCACTCCAGGGGGCCGAGAGCAGTGGAATGCCGCAGGCGAGCGCCTCGAACATCCTGATGGTCGGGATACCCGGCAGCGCCTTGACATAGGGTCGCCGCGGAATATGCACCGTGAGCCGATTCTGCGCGAAGGCATAAGGCACGGCGGCATTGGCGATCCAGCCGCGGTAATCAATGCGCGCCGCCAGGAGAGACTCCAAGGCATGTTCAGGATAGCGCACTCCGTGGACGGTCGCGCTCAGCCCCAGCCGATCGACCGGCCGGATGAAAAACGATCGGATCTCGTCGCTGCGCTCGTCGTCTCCCCAGTTGCCGATCCATACGACGTCGCCACTCTTTTGAACGTTCGGCAACGGCTGAAAGACCGTCGTGTCGGCCGCCTCGTGCCAGGTAACGACGTTGCGGCCCCAGCCGGCCTTGAGGTAATGCTCCCTGAGGGTTTCGCCGAAAGCCAGAATGATGTCGTAATCGGCAAGCTGAAGATCGGAGATTTGCGTGGCGGCAGAAACCGCGCGGTGATGCGTATCGTGAAAGACAAGCGTAAACCGACCGCCGCGGCGTCTTGCGCGGCCAATTCGTCCGACGAGCGCCGGCTCGGTCCATTCGTGGACAATGACCACGTCGGCTCCGTCTACGGCCGTCTCGTGATCGAATGTGCCGGTATAACGCAATACGACAAGATCCGGAAAAGCGCGATGGAAAGCTCTCACCGCCGCTTGTCCCCTTTGCGAGACGAGATTTCGATAGCTCCAGGAATCCGCCGGCTCGAGTGCGGTGGCTTGATGGCCGCGCCTGACGAGCTCGCGCATCACGCCGCGAAGAAAATGGGCGTTGCCATGGTTCCAGTCCGATACCAGGGAATGAGTGTAGAATAAAAACTTCATGATTTACCCCGCCGCCGTGAGCTTGCACGAACGTCGCATCGCGCGACGATAGACGTCGAGCAGCCGCAGGCACTGGCGCTCGGCGGAAAAACTCTGCGCCCGACGTTTCGCGCATGTGGCGAGCTCGAGCCTTGCTGACTCGTCATCGGCGAGCCGATTGATCGCGTCACAAAAGCGGCCGGCATCGCGGGCATCGGCAAAGAGCGCCGCATCGGACCAAAGCTCGCGATAGGTCGGTATATCCGCCAGGACGAGCGCGGCGCCGGCATGGGCCGCCTCAAGGACCGCAAGTCCGAAGGGTTCGTAAAGGGAAGGCGATGCGACGATGGCGGCTCTTGCCATCAGCGCCATGACGTGGCCATGCGAAACCTCGCCGAGACGCAGAGCATGATGGAGATGGACATGTTGACCTGCCGGTCCGTCGGTTGCTCCCGCCATGATCACCGTCCAGCTCGACTCTCTCGCTGCCTCGTCCAGCAGGCGGGCGTTCTTGCCTTCGTCCCACCAGCGGCCAGCGGCGAAGACGAAATCTTCCTTTGCCGATGGGACCGGCTCATGCTTGCTTGCGTTGAATACCAGCGCGAGATTGGCTATCGGACCGTAGCAGCGCTGGAGCGCTTGAGCATGGCTACGGCTGGGCGCCAGTACCGCATCCGCACGGTCGAAGCCGGTCCTGTTTCTGCGGTCCTGCCAAAGCCATCGGGCTGGAACGGCGCACCCGTGTACCGCTTCGAACCATGTCACCACGCAGGAATGCGAGACCACGACGACCGGCAGGTTGATGTCGAGACCAACTGCTTGAGACGGTAGATTGAGGTGCAGCAGGTCAATGCCGTATTCGGCCGCCGACTGCTTCAAGAAATCCGGAACTGCCCGCAACTGATGCTCATCATCCACCATCCAGTCGAGGGGTAGATCCGACCACATCAATACGCCGATCTTGCCGGCCTCCAGGGATTGGGCCTCAGAAGGCGGTGGACCGAAACCGGCAAAGATGGTCTCGATTCCGTGCAGCCGAAACTGTTCTGCAAGGTCCATGGCGTAGCGCCAGACCCCGCCGACCGCGTCAACGCTCATCAGGATGCGGCTCGGACCTTCGACTGCATCGCCGCGACGATGTTTGCCACGGTCGACAAAGGGCAGCGGCCGGTACTGTTGTGAGTTGTTCATGCCGTTGCCCTCCTCGCCCGAAGTGCGTCAACTTGCGAGAACCGGTGCACGACAAGCCAGTCGTGAAGGTCGCGCAGACCCTGGCGCCAGGGCACTGTGCCGTGCCAGCCGACCTCGCCCTGCAGGCGTCGCGTATCAGCCACGAAAAAGAGTTGATCGCCCGGCCGCCACTCTTCACGAGTCGTTCTTACGGACCGGGCGACAAGCCGCTCGATCTCTCTCAAGACAAGCCGAATGCTGACGGCGTTGTGCGCTCCGCCGCCGAGATTGAATGCCTTGCCGCTGACGGCTCCGATGTTCCTCAACACTGCGCGGTACGCGCTGACGGCGTCCCTCACATGCAGGATGTCGCGGACCTGCTTTCCGTCGCCATAGATGGAGATCGGTTCGTCTTGGAGCGCCCGGAGAAGGAAATGGGCGACCCAGCCCTGATCCTCGGTTCCGAATTGCCGCGGTCCGTAGATGCAGCTCATGCGCAGCACGGCGGTTGGAACGCCAAAGGTCTTCGCATAATCGAGGACATATTGATCGGCCACGCCCTTCGAGCAACCATAGGGCGTACAGAATTCGAGGCCGCGCTTTTCGCCAATGCCATGTGCGCGTACCTCGTCATCCACTGGGACATAGCGATCGCCAAGCTCGGCCATCGCGATGTCCTGAAGGTTGCCATAGACCTTGTTCGTGCTGGCGAAGACGAGAGGAATTTCCCGCCCTGTTCTTCTAAGGGCTTCAAGGACATTGATCGTGCCTCTGGCATTGACCTCGAAATCGTCCATGGGGCGCGCCAGGCTGGTGGTGACCGCGGTTTGCGCTGCGAAATGGAAAACTGCGCGCGCGTCGGCAAAGATATTGTCGATGCTGCGAGAATCACGGATATCGGCCAATACGGGATGGACGCGATCACCATGCTCCTGTTTCAGCCAGCGCAGGTTCTCCTCGACCCCGGGCCGGCTCAAATTGTCGAGGACGATGACGTCCTCGCCATCCGTCAGATAGTTGTGCGCGAGGTTGCAACCGATAAAGCCGCTCCCGCCGACAACCACAATAGGCGCGTGACCGGCCGCCAGTGACGGGGTTGCGAGGCCCGTTACTTCGGCAACCTGTTTCAATCCGCCCTCCATCAGCAGTCTGGCGAGCAGCTTGGGCTGATTATCTGACGTGACGACGCCAAGGTGATAGTGCCTCGGATCGAACCAAAGGCCTTCCTGCACGGGAACATCTGGCGCCACGTCTCTCCAGCCGTACCAGTACATGCGCTCGGCCGGCACGCTCAGTGCCTTGACGAAGCGGTGCACCTGTTCCATCTCGTCGTTGCGCCAGGTGGAATAGCCGGTCTCAGTGATCCAGATTTCTGCGCTGGCATTATATCGATCGAGGATGCGACGCATCTCGCCCAGATGCAGATCCCATCCGCCCCAGGTAGAATTCTCACTATCCCAGGTTCCCGGAAAGCCGTGAAAGCCGACCGCATGCACGAGGTCCAGCAAGCCGCGCTCCCCCATCAGGTTGAGCCAATAGGGATCGAACGGACAGGGTCCGCCGAGAACGGGCGGCCAGCCGCGATGCCTCGCCCAGTAGGCAGCCCCTCCGACCATCTCGCAGAACAACTTGAAATCGCTGTCCTCACGCCAGTCCCAGTCCAGCAGGTTATTCGGCTCGTTCCACAGTTCGACATGACGGAAGTGGCGACCGTAGCGTGATAGAACGTGATCGACGAAATCCGCATAGTCCTTGAGAACGACGGGCGCTCCGGACGAACGGCCAGTTCGCGACAGTGATGGCGGCGTATAGTGGATGCAGGGCAAGAGATCGATCTGCTCACCAAGTTTCGGCAGCAACCAGTCGAACCACTGTTGTCCGTCGGGTGCGAGATATTCCGCCCACGAAAGGTGAGTGCGCAGGCAGCTTGCGCCGGCAGCAACGATGTCCGGCAGGATCGCTTCGACGGCCTCGTATTCGCCCCGGCGAAACCATTCAACAAAGCCATAACGGCTGTTGGCCGGCGAAAGATCTCTTGGCTTCATGATACCAGCCCCCGTTCCTCCAACAGCCGTTTCATCTGCGCACTTCTGTCGATCGCGATGGTGCCTCGAACCCACTGCGCGAATTCCCCTATGGAGCTCTCGAGCCTGTACCGCGGTTCGAAACCCAGCAATTCTCGTGCTTTGGCGATGTCGGCAAAGCAGTGGCGAATGTCGCCCGAGCGCGTCTTGCCAGTAATGTCAGGAAGGATTTCAGGTACGCTCATGGCCTGCGCGAGCAGCGTGGCCACCTCGCAGATCTCGTAGGCTTGGCCGCTGCCGATGTTAATGACATGGCCGCTTGCCCCTTCCCGCTCGAGAGCCAGCCGAAAGGCGCGGGCCACGTCTTGCACATGCACGAAGTCGCGCTGCTGATGGCCGTCCTCGAAGATCAACGGCGCCTCGCCGTTCGCAAGCCGCGAGGCGAAGTTCGCCAGCACACCGGTATAGGGATTGGAGAGCGCCTGCCCCGATCCGAAGACGTTGAAGAGCCTGAGCGCAACGGCCTCCACGCCATAGGCCTGACCGAAGATCAGCACCTGCCGCTCCTGCGCAAATTTTGTCAGTGCATAAATGGAGGCTAAGTCGACCGGCTTCTGTTCGTCGGTCGGTACCGGAACGAGGGCTTCGCCGTTCGGTCCAAGCGGATCCCATTGCCCCGTCTTGATCTCGGCCGTTTTTCGCCTGACCGAGCCAAACCGTTCTCCGGATGCCGTTGCATAAAGGCCCTCGCCATAGACGCTCATTGATGAGGCAACGACGAGCCGCCTGACTGGCAAGCCAATCATCGACTCCAGCAGGATCGCCGTTCCGAGATCGTTGCATCCGACATAGCGGGCGATCTCGTACATGGATTGGCCGACGCCCACTTCCGCGGCCAGATGAATGACCCCGTCGATCCCTTCAAGGGAACGCCGAACAGTCGACTTTTCCCTGATATCCGCGCGTATGATTTCCGCAGCATCAGACATCTCAGCCTCGACATCGCCGTGAACCTGATCGATCATCGCGTCGATGATCCTGACTTCGTATCCGTTGCGGAGAAGTTCGGCGGTAACCTGCCGTCCAATGAATCCGCAACCACCGGTTACAAGAACTCGCGACATATCTCACCTATGGCTGTAGGTTGGAATGTATCAGCGGCTCCCGAACAACGCGTTGCAAGGTTTGTTCCTTCATCAATGACATCTTTATCATCTTTGACTTCATCAATGACTTCATCCGGAACAAGTCCGCTGATCCGCGGTTAGGAGAGGCTCCCACTCGAAAGTGGGCGCAGTTTCTGGAGGATGCCATGGAAGCAGACACGTGGGCACAGACCCGTACCATGCAGGCAGCCGTGCTTACCGGCGCAGGCAAGCTGCGTATCGACCAGGTGCCGATCCCCTCACCCGGTCCGGGGCAGGTCCGCATTAGGCTGGAGGGCTGCGGCGTCTGCGCTTCGAACCTTACGCCGTGGGCGGGGCCCGACTGGATGGAATTTCCTACGGCGCCGGGCGCGCTGGGCCACGAGGGGTGGGGCGTCGTCGACTGCGTCGGTGCGAACGTTGACCGGCTCTCGATCGGTGATCGTGTAGCAGCCTTGAGTTACAATGCCTATGCCACGCATGACGTAGCGGATGCGTCGGCCGTCCTGCGCCTACCGGAGGACTTGGATGGAAAGCCGTTTCCCGGAGAGCCCCTCGGTTGCGCCATGAACATCTTCCAGCGCAGCGGCATAAGAGCGGACGAAACCGTCGCTATTGTCGGCATCGGCTTTCTGGGGGCACTCCTTGTTCAGCTTTGCCGGGCAGCCGGAGCGCATACGATCGCTTTATCGCGGCGGGCCTCAGCGCTCCAATTCGCGCAATCGGCGGGCGCCAGTCAAACAATCGCCATGGAGGATCATTGGCGCATCATCGATCAGGTCAAGGGATTGACGAACGGTCGATTGTGCCAGTGTGTGATCGAGGCCACCGGCAAGCAATGGCCACTCGACCTTGCGGCAGAATTGACCGGCGAGCGAGGTCGCCTGATCATCGCCGGCTACCATCAGGATGGCCCGCGCCAAATCAACATGCAGCTGTGGAACTGGCGCGGTCTAGACGTCATCAACGCACATGAGCGCGATCCGGCCATGTATATCCATGGGATGCGAAGCGCCATACACGCGGTTCGCGACGGACGTCTGCAGCCTTGGCGCCTCTATACCCATCATTTTCCGCTCGAGAAACTGGACGAAGCGCTGAACATGACGCGCGACCGTCCCGAGGGATTCCTCAAGGCATTGGTTATATATCCATGAACGACGCAAGAATTGATGGCATGACGCCAAAGGATTTCCGACGTCTGAAACTCGGCTTCCTCGGTGTGGGCTGGATCGGAAGAAATCGAATGGATGCGATTCTTCAATCCGGAATCGCCGAGGCGACGGCAATCTGCGATCCTTCCCCAGGCATGGCCGATGAGGCATTGAAGCTTGCTCCCAATGCCGTTCTGGTTCCATCGCTCGATGATCTCCTGCGCGAGGAGCTCGACGGCATCGTCATTGCCACGCCGAGTGCCCTGCACGCGCAGCAAGCAGTCGCCGCTCTCGATGCCGGACTTGCAGTCTTCTGCCAAAAGCCGCTTGGCAGGACGATGGAAGAAGCCGCAACGGTTATCGAGGCAGCAAGAAGGGCCGACAGGCTGCTCAGCGTTGACCTGTCCTATCGCCACACCACCGGCATGCGCCGTATCCGGGATCTTATCGGCGAGAGCCAACTCGGCCGGATTTTCGCAGTCGATCTCCTGTTCCACAACGCGTACGGACCGGACAAATCCTGGTTCTATAAGAAGGCTCTGTCCGGTGGTGGCTGTGTCATCGATCTCGGTGTTCATCTGGTCGACCTTGCGCTCTGGACGCTCGGCTTTCCTGAGGTTCGATCGATCGACGCTAACTTGTTCCGGGAAGGCCGTGCGCTGCAGCGCGGCAGTTCCGAGGTCGAGGATTTCGCCGTTGCGACACTCACGCTTTCAACGGGTACAGTGGTCCGGCTCAGTTGTTCCTGGCAGCTGCAGGCGGGCTGTGACGCCATCATCGCGGCAAGCTTCTACGGCGATCTCGGCGGAGCGGCGCTACGCAATGTGAACGGATCCTTCTATGACTTTGTCGCCGAGCACTACCTTGGAACACGGACGCAGATGCTGGCCGAGCCGCCCGATGCGTGGGGCGGGCGGGCGGCAGTCGACTGGGCGGCGCGCGTTGCCACCGGCCAAACCTACGACCACCAAAGCGAAAAGCTCCTTGCCACGGCGGCGGTCCTCGATGGCATCTACGGGCGCACCCTTGAAGGACTCGACCCGCAAGCGCCGAAGTTGGTCAGAATCTCGCAGTCCACGAGCGGCCGATGATATCTCCCACCCTGTGTTGCAGTGACCACACCCATGGCAAAAGGATAAACAGCCGCAGATAGGCAATGTGGAGAAGCCACCAGCACCACAAGGCATATTACCGGCCAGATTTCCACCTGCGCGGTCTCAAGCCGACCTTCCGCAACCAGCACAAAGTGGAAGCACGCGAGACCGACACACCTCCTCTTGTCTGTGAGCATAATGAACGAAAATATCTTTCGGCCTTGGGAACCGGAAGGCCCCGTCCCGTGTTAGATGCTCGCTTACGGGAGGATCACCATGAAAGACGAGCGGACCGAATGGATCAGGATGCGCGCCTATGCTCTTTGGGAGGCGGCAGGGCGTCCGGATGGGTGCGACCAGCAACACTGGTTTGAGGCATCAGTCGAGCGCGAGCTGATGGAGCGCACACGCGCATCCCTTGACGGCAGCGAGGTGCTGCTGCGCTTCCCCGGCAGACAACGATCTGCCCCTGTTGGCACAGTCTATGGAAGTCGGCGAAAGATTGCCTGACCGAATTTCTTTCGCGGGGCGTGGGCACAGGCCCTTTCCGGTCCGTCAGGGCGCGATCATGGACAGCCTAGCTGCCTCGCGCTCAGAATGGCCTTTGGCCTCTCACCCCATCTGTGCCCAACTTCCAAGATCCATACCGGGATCGCCGATGCAGGCGAGGCTGCCTGCCGGCAGTAAGACGACGCCGATGACCGCCACGGCGGCGACAGCAACCAATGTGGGCTGACGGTGCCAGGGTCGGTCGGCATCCGGCCGTATGATTACGTGATCCGCCTGCGCGCGCTCCTTAAGTCGCGTGTGACCGCGTAGCGCCCCGCATGACGATCCGGGGTATGGCGAAACTATAGGCTAAGCAAGATGTTCAGGCCATGTTCAGGAGTTTGGTATAAGGCTGTGTGGCCAGGGCCTATCATGATCAAGAAGAACCAAACATTCTCCGCTCACTTTTCAGGCAAGCGCGTGCTTGTCGTGGAGGACGAATATCTTCTTGCCGATGAGACACGACGCCAGTTGCAGCGCCTTGGTGCCATGGTTCTCGGTCCGGCCGGCGACGTCCAGGAGGCAATGGCTTTGATCATCGATCAGAAGGTGGATGCAGCCATTCTCGACATTTTTCTTGATGGCGAACTTGTGTTTCCTGTGGCGGAAAAGCTCGAGGAACTGGCTATCCCCTATGTGTTTGCGACCGGGTACGATCCCTCGGTCGTTCCGGCGCATTTTTCCGGTTTCATTCTTAGTGAAAAGCCGATCGATCTTGAACACATCGCGGAGGCGCTCTTTGGGCGAAGCGAAAGGAAGAGCCACTAAAGCCTGTCGCGTGAAAAGAGATTCACGCGACAGGCTTTAGATTGTTGTTTCATGCATGCCGAAAAGCGTGCGCGGTTTTCGGGCGACATCCCACTCTAACTCTTTGATTTAGAGGCGGTTCAGATTTCAGGTCAATTCGGCTTGAACGGAAAAGCGCTGTGCGCTTTGCCCGGAGTTGCTTTAGCTTCGGCTCGCCTCGGCTTCATGGTCCTCCTGCAGCAGTTCCAGAAGGTGGGCGCGAGCCCGACTGATTCGACTCTTCACGGTTCCTATCTCACAACAGCAGATTTCGGCGATTTCTTCGTAGCTGCTGCCGGTGGCAACAAGCTCGATCGCGATACGGTGCGTCGGCGAAAGATGACGCACCGCAACCTCGACGTCTTGGGCATGCAATGATGTCATCTGTGTCGATCGAACAGGAATATCGAACGATCCGGTATCGACGAGCATACTGATAGCCTCGCGTTTGCGACGCTGGTAGCTGGTGATGAAAGTATTGCGCAGTATGGTGAAAAGCCAGGATTTCAGCCTCGTGCCCTCTTGGAACTGATCGAGGTGGCTGAGTGCCTTGACGACCGTCTCCTGAACCAGGTCATCGGCATCCGCTTCATTTCGTTCGAACCGGCGCGCGAAAGTTCGCAATGCGGGTATATGTGCTGTTATTTCATCGGCAAGGCACGATCGACCGGACAATTGATCGGACATGATCTTCTCCTGAGATGTCAGTGCCTGACTCCCGGCGACCGCAAATGTTCCGCCGGGAAAATGAAGACGGGAAATAATTCGGCGCCACAGGACCGGACGCGTCGCCGAAAGATCTGATTCTGGCGGCTGTTTGGGAACACATCATCCGATGCGTAGTTCTACGATGCGAAGTTCTACGGAGCGGAGCGACCAAGGAGACAACCAATGAGACACCTCGCCATAGCTTCCATTGCCCTGATGCTCGCAACCCCAGCGTTCGGCCAGTCCGCGGCAGAAAAATCAGGCGTGAATTCTCTGATCGGTGCTGCGCCCAAGACGCAGGACTTTGTTCAGGAGGCTGCTACCAGCGACATGTTCGAAATCGCATCGAGCAAGCTTGCCCTCGAGCGTTCGGACGATGCGACCAAAACCTTTGCCCAGCAGATGATTACCGATCATCAGAAAACCAGCGAGGAACTGAAAGGGCTCGTCGACAACGGCAAGGTGCAGGCGACATTGCCGACCGACATGACGTCCTCGCAGCAAGACATGCTCAAGAAGCTGCAGGGCCTAAAAGGTGATGATTTCACCAAGCAATATCGCTCGGATCAGGAGGAGGCACATGAGGATGCTGTCGATCTCTTCAAGCGCTATGGCGAGGAGGGAGAGAACGCTGATCTCAAGGCCTGGGCGGCATCGACGCGGCCTGCGCTCGAGCATCATCTGCAGATGGCCGAAGAGCTCAACAAATAAACGCAAGGAGAGAAGCCATGAGCGACTATCCTTCTCCGCCCTTCCCGTCACAGAAGCAGCCGATGCCCGGACATACGGCCAAGATGGATCCGCTTCCCGATCATGGTGAAGACAGCTACCGCGGATCGGGAAGACTGGACGGCAAGTGCGCCATCATTACCGGAGCCGACAGTGGCATCGGTCGCGCTGTTGCCATCGCTTATGCCCGTGAAGGCGCCGATATTGTCATCTCCTATCTGAATGAAGATGAAGACGCCGAGGATACGAAACGGCTGATCGAGGAAGCCGGCAGAAGGGCGGTCCTCATCAGCGGCGACATCCAGGATCCGACGCATTGCCGGGCGATCGTCGATACTGCTGTCAAGGAATTCGGCGGAATAGACATTCTCGTCAACAATGCCGCCCATCAGGCAGTTTTCAATAGCATCGACGAGATCACCGATGAGGAATGGGAACTGACGTTCAAGGTCAACATCCACGCGATGTTTTACCTTACCAAGGCGGCGGTGCCACATATGAAACCAGGCAGCGCAATCATAAACACGGCATCGATCAATTCCGACAATCCCAATCCGACGCTGCTTGCCTACGCAACGACGAAGGGCGCTATACAGAATTTCACGGCGGGCCTTGCCCAGCTTCTTGCTGAAAAGGGGATTCGTGCAAACGCTGTCGCTCCGGGACCGATCTGGACGCCTCTCATCCCGTCGACTTTACCTGAAGATTCCGTCACCAACTTCGGTAAGCAGGTTCCAATGAAGCGGCCGGGCCAGCCCGCGGAGCTTGCTACCGTCTACGTCATGCTCGCCGACCCGCTGTCGAGCTATGTCTCCGGCACGATGATCGCGGTTACGGGAGGCAAACCATTGCTCTAAAGCTTTTTGCATGAACAGCGATTGACGCGATCCGCTTTAGAGCCGGATGATTTCAGGTCGAATCGACCTGAAATCTCTTTATGCGACGTGCACAGGGTCATTCAACCAGACCGGATGTCGCGCATGACCATTCCGCTTTCTGGCAGTGCAGGCATTCGGCTGAGATCGATGCTCAAGTCCTGCAACGGAACGTCATAACGCAGCCTGGTGCACAGCAGTCGGACCGTTTCCTTGAGAAGGGCGATCGTCAGCCATTCGCCGGGACAACGATGATTGTCCTCAAAGCTGCCAGCTCCCTGCGCGACGTACTCATAGGGATCACCTTTCCAGGAAAGGAAGCGCTCCGGCCTGAATTCATCCGGGTTTTCCCAGCTTGCGGCGTGATGGTTTGTCCCATACAGATCAAGGATCACCCATTGGCCAATCTTGAAGTGGTGAGCCTTCCAGTCGAATTCCTCCGCGACCCTGCCGCCGATAACCGGAAAAAACGGATAGAAGCGACGGACCTCTAACACGAAACTTTCGACATCTTCCGCATCGCCGGCGCGGATCCGCTCGACCCAGGCGGGCTGCTGATGGAGAGCAAGGGCCGCAAAGACAGCGAACCGGTCGATCGCCACGGTCGGTCGCAGGACATTCAGAAGCTCAACGGCGGCCTCGGCAAGATCGAGCTCCTTTCCATCAATATCGCGATGGTGAGCGATGATCGATAAAGGGCTGGCTTCCTGAGCGGAAGGCTGACCCTCCCTCGCCTGTTTCACAACTGAACGCGCCCAGGCTTCGCTCCGGTTACGAAGACGTCGCGCCCGCCAGTTGGCCGGCCCCAAGCTTCTCGCGTCATCGACCATTGCTGCAAATTCAAGGGTTCGATCGCCGATCTCGTTCTCGGGAAGCGGCACACCCGCCCAGGCAAGAGCGGTCCGGGTCAGCACCCTTCGGATTTCGTCGTGGAAACGGATCTGGGGAACTGTCTTCCAGGCGTCCGCCGCAGCTTCGAATTGATGGGAGAAGATCTCAACCGCTCGCTGCAAGGAAGCTGCACCCATCATCCTCATGAACATCAGTTTGCGCTTGCGGTGTTCGGCACCATCAAGGGCCTGAACGCTACCCTCATCCTGCAGGAGATGAAGGACAGATCTCGGCATTGCATTCTTGCGTGAAAAGCGGCTGCCTCCGTAGAAGACCTCTGCCGCGTCGGCCCCGCGCATGCAAATGACGGGTGAAAGCATTATTCGGGTGCTGAACGCATCCACACCGAGCCGGTCACAGACGCTGGAGATGAAGGTGTAGCCTTCCCGAAGAAACAAAAGGGAACTGTCGAACGCGGCATGAGGTATACCGTCGCTCGTTGGGCGGTTTGATCCTACTTTCCACATTGTCAGGCTCCATCACCGGCTTGGCGGATGCCGGCCGTCGCACCTGGACGCTCGGCCGAGATCCGTGCTTCCGGTAGCCGAGCAGGCGTGCCGTCCTGAAGCCCGAACTCGCTGTCGAGATATTGGTTCCACCGGGCATGGCCCTCGCAGAACCGATTGCAGACTTCAAGAATCCCCGTGATCAGCTGCGATCTGGAATGGAACAACCTAAGGCCAAGCACTTATCGGTTGAAGGACCCGCGGCCGCAGTGGCATCATCGTCTTCCATGCCGGATTAAGCGGTTAAGGTGGGGCACAACGCCTCGGCGCCGTGCGGTGCAGCTTTCGCAATCACCCAAATGAAAGTTCCGCATGAATTTCCTGCCTTGGCCAGGGTCCCGAAAGTTCCCTGACTTCTGGAACAACCGAAAGCGGGATGAGTTAAGCCCTGGTACGGATTTGTGCCACCACCATTACGAACGAACATCGCAAACGACGGTTTGCGACATCTTGATGAGCCATAATGACCAGTGATTCCAGGAAAGATCCAATCCAGGCGCAGGCAACGTCGCAACCGGAGCGCAGGAAGCGATTGAACGCCGGCCGGCTGATCATTGTGCTGTTGGTGATTGTCGCCGTGACCGCATTCAGTCTCTACCTGATCTTGAACGTGTTCATGACCGCGCATAGCGGGTGAGACGATCAGAGCTCCCGAGTTGGGACACCTTTAAGCCCATGCCGGACCGCTACACGTCAAGCCGAGTGGCACCGATAACAGGAAGGCCCGAGACACATTCTCGTCCATCTTCGACAAAGGAGTAAAGACCAATGAAGCATAAGCAACCCAAAGATGGCGCTCCCGGCACCACGGATCAGTGGCCGCGCTGGGAGGGACCGCAGGGCTCCAAGCCGGCTGGCTACTTGCGTGCCAAGGACGATGTCGAGAAAAGCCGCGACGCGAATTCGGAAAACCTGAATGACCCAAAGGTCAGAAGAGTTTCCGATGCCTTGAAACAGAAGGGAGACGACTGAATAGCACGCTCTTGACAAACGGTTCAGTCCTCGGAGGGCTTGATCAGACGCTCGAGAAGTCCCTTCAGCTCGGGCTCCAAAACGCGCAATGCCGCCTCTTCGGGAGAGACCCATGCGGTTTTGCGCTCCTTGTGCTCCGGGAACTTCGCACGGACCTTGTTGACCGTGACAGGATGGACCATCACCCGAGCGACGACCGCTCGTCCGTCCGCCAGGATTTTCCGATAGGTGAAGTGCCCAACGGGCTTTTTCTTCGCCCTGCCCTTTACCCCCGCCTCCTCCCAGGCTTCCCGTTCTGCGACCCGATGGGCGTGGACTCCCTTGATTGGCCAACCCTTGGGTATCGTCCAGCGGCGTGTCTGCCGCGTTGTAATGATCAACACCTGATCTGATCCCTCCGGACCGGCCCGAACGCAAAGGGCCCCAAACTGCTGCACGGACTCGTCGGCTGCGACAGCCTCCTCGTCCGCTACCGGCCCTCTTTTTGCTTCTACAGCATTCACTTCCGGCACAACTATCTTTGCCGTCATGGGTTTATTCCGTGCGTTCGATCACTCCCGTCTAACCGCAGATCAGGAAGCTTGTTCCATGCCCGCCAGTGGCCTAGGCGGCTTCGCGAAGGCAGCCGATGCCGAGCGGGTTTGATCTCGCCGGTTGCTCAGCAAGGACACACCTAGTAGCTGCTTTGACGTACCGCCGGCGCCTCACACAAATCGGTCGTGTTTCCGCGTTGCTCCGGCAATTGCCGACGAGCCAAATTGGCACTGCAATCACCCTGTCCCGCATCACAGCCATTACCTGTGGGCACTGTTGTTCTTATCAGGCTTGGCTGCGTTAAGGTTGTAATGCTGGCCTTCCGGAACGGCGATCGATCGGAAGTCCTTGGCGAGCCGATGAAGTTGTGCGCCCATGTGAGGCCCTTTCACCGGCCTGCCGTGCCCGGTTATGACGAGATCGGGCTCCAGCGCGGCCAACAAAGCGACGGATCGCTCGGCCTCTTCCCAGTCCGGAGTCAGGTAACGCGGCGGACCGTGCATCTCCGGCTTCTGCGTAATGACCTCGTAGATCGACTCCTGCCCTGTCGTGATGATGGCATCGCCAGCGATCAGCGTCCGGTCGCTTTCATGCCAAAGCGAGATATGACCGGGCGCGTGCCCCGGCGTATGCAGCCATCTCCAGTCCGGCATCCCAGGCACCGTTTGATCAGGCGGAAGCGCTTCGAGCCATGGACTGACGTCGATCGGTGAGCGTGGGAAAAGCGGCGACAGAAGCGCCATCGCGCCGCCGCCGACGAAAGGATCGGCAGGTGGATATGAGGCTTGGCCATTGAGATACGGAAACTCCAGAGGATGCGCATAGACCGGCACGTCCCAGCGCCGCACCAAAGTCTCCAGTGATCCCGCATGGTCGAAATGACCGTGGGTCACGATAATCGCCAAAGGACGCATATCCCGCCCGAAACGGTGCGTCGCGGACTCGATAATAGCGTTGGCCGATGTCGGAAGGCCGGTGTCGATCAGCACCCAGTGACGGCCCTGCGCCGGGGCACCGTAAAAGATCGCATTGACGATCGAAAACCGGCGATAGGCAAGATCCGGTGCAAACACCAGTGTTTCGGAACCGGCCTCTGTGGTTTCGGCCAAATCCTCATCTGAGAGCGCGAGCTGAACGGTCATGGCAGTCTCCTTGAACGACATGCAGCAAACTTCGATGCGATTTCAAAGTTCCTTATTCGCAGGTGCCGTTCCACTTTTTTGGAAGATTGTGCTGGCGTCAAAATAGCCCGTGCGCACATGGTTCCACGCGGCAGTGGACGATCGTCAATACTCTCGAAGAAAACCGCTGGGCTTTGTGGATGTTGAACGATCGCGGCCGATGGAACTTCCGGTGACGTTCAGGATTATTGCAAGGAAAAGGAGGATTCCCAACATGCCGCGACCACATGAATCACCGGCCGTCCAGTCGATGAAACGCGAGCAGGCCGCCCGGAGCAACCGTCCTTCAAAGGACGAACTAGATAAGGGACTTGAAGACACCTTTCCTGCGTCCGATCCCGTTTCCATGACACATACTGCGATTCCGTCCGGAAGAGCCGACGCCCGGGCGGCTGAACAGGTAAAAGTTCAGCCGGATCTTCAGACGCTCGACGAGGAGTACCCGCTTGTCGACGATGCCCTCCGTGCGCGGCGGCTCAACCGTGCCGAGATTAAGGGCCCGCGCTCAGAGATGGCCAAGGCGGATGAGAGCGAGTTTACACGCGACATCGAGAACTGGATCCGGCAAAGGCCTCTGGTTGTGCTCGGCGTCGTCGCTGCGCTCGCCTATATGTGGGGAGCGACGCGTTAAACGCAGGCTGAACTCAAGGGAACAAATCCCGTCGTAAGAGCGTTATGGTCTCGGACCGCCGCATTAGTCACGGCTGACACCACCGTGGCTCCATGATGCCCTCCAGGTTTAGCAGCGGAGCGACGGTCCACCTTAATCTTGATGACGTATCGTTTCCCGCAGCCTGCGGGATTTTTTATGGGATGTGACACGAGATCGCCTCACTTGGATGCACGACAGGCACGACCGATCACAGCCGCGCACGCCATTGCCGAGCCATGACGACCTGGATGCCGTGGATCGGCATACATCGACCGCCTGTGACAAGGCATCCGCTTACAGAGTCCTTCGTCCGACATGAAACTTTCTTCGCTGCCGATAGTTCGGGGGATAGGTCCTGCATCCGGGAAAGGCATGATTGATCATCATAAGAGGCATTCGACAGGCGTGAGTCCGGATGGAACTAAAGCCGAAACCGCAAGGTGCCCGCGAGTCCGGTAAAAATGGGTGGAGCGTAAAAATGACCCCTGAAGAATTTCTTCTTGTATCACGCGAGCGCGTCGATTGCTGCCGTCAGGAACTGGACCTCGAACTTCTCGTCGTCATCGAGCAGTACGAAGTGGCCGGCTTTAGCCGCAAGGAAATAATTGTAGCCCTGGCTGAGATCGTCGAACGTGAATTTGCTTCGCTTCCCGACCTGCCGCGCTTTCACTAACGCCATCATAGCACGCTGCCAGGAAAACTGCTCTTGCAGTGCCACCTTATGTTCGATTTGAGAAATTTGCCGTATTGAAAACACCGCCGACTTCGTTTGCGAACGCCGCCATCGATCGGAAGGCACCATGAACCTGCTTTCATCCGACCGCGATTTTCTGGCAACCGTACTTCACCATTTTGGCCTGGTTTTGCAAAAACGCGTTTGGCTGATTGCATTCGCCGTGGCTTGCCTGTTGATCTTGACCTTCTGGTATGTCACCCAGCCTTTTCCGCGATATGAAAGCAGTAGCGCTGCATTGCGGGCAGGCGATGCGGCCCGTGGCCAACTCGTCTTCGCTGCCGCAGACTGCGCCTCCTGTCACGCGACGCCTGGCCAGCCTGACAGGCTGAAACTCGGCGGAGGGCTGGCGCTTGAATCACCTTTTGGAACGATGAGGGTCCCAAATATCTCGCCCGACCCCGTCGACGGAATAGGCAAATGGTCTGCCATCGACCTGGCAAATGCGCTGATCTCCGGGATATCTCCCGCGGGCCGGCACTACTATCCGGCCTTTCCCTATCCCAGCTATACCGCAATGCGCCTCGAAGACATCGAGGATCTCTATGCCTATCTGCGGACATTGCCGGCCGTTTCCGGTCGACCCCCGCCGCACGATCTGCCGCTGCTGTTTCGCTTTCGGCGGCTCCTCGGCCTGTGGAAGCTGTTGTTCTTCGACGAGGGACGGTCCGAGGCCGCCCTCAACGGCGATCCCGTTCACGATCGCGGCGCCTATCTGGTTGAGACGCTCGGACATTGCGCCGAGTGCCATTCGACCCGTAATCTGTTTGGCGCTATAAGACGCGGGACACGTTTTGCGGGAGGACCGGATCCCGAGGGGTCGGGCTTCGTTCCCAACATCACGCCCGCTGGCATAGGCGACTGGTCCGAGGCGGAAATCGCAACGATGCTGAAGACCGGTGCGACGCCGCAGCACGGTCGCGTCGGGTCATCAATGGCGGATGTCGTGGCAAATTTCGCATTGCTGCCGCAAAGCGATCGCGACGCTGTGGCGCGCTACATCAAGTTGCTTCCGCCTCGGCCAACGCCGCACCCTTAATGCATGTCGCGCAAAAGTGCGCAGCGGTTTTGCGGCAACGACATGCATGAAAACAACAAGCTGAAGCCTATCGCGTGAGCCTACCTTCACGCGACAGGCTTCAGCATCACTGCGCGTAGAGATAGGCCGCCAGATGCCGCGCCTCCTGTTCGGAAATTCCCGTTGGCGGCATGGCGGTCTTCGGTGAGAAATGTTGCGGCGAGACGATCCAGCCGATGAGGTTCTGCGGCGTATTGTTGATCACTCCGCCGACATAGACCCGCTGACGTAGATTGACGAGTGGTGGGCCGACCTTCCCGTCCGCACCTGGAATTCCCGCGATCATGTGGCATCCTCCGCATCCATATCTGCGGAAGATCGCCGGCGCCAATGATGGATCACCGCCTGTCATCGCTATCGCCACCGCGTGGCGCTGCTGTCTGTCCTTGAGGACACTCGTTCCGACCCCGACCAGCAAGGCCAAAGTTGCAAGCAACAGACTGGCTGAAATTCTAAGGCGCGGGATAGCGGCTTGCATGGAGACCTCCCCTGCTCGAGTGGGCAATCCACAGGGTCAGCATCAACAGCGCAGCACCGGCATAGATGATGCCTCCCGGCACCCACATCACAAGCCCGGCCAATTGCTGATCCTCAAGCGGCGTCAGATGCCAGTCGGGCGCAGCGTGCGTCTGGGAAACGTAGGCGACCTCGGGAGACAATGCGATCAAAGCGCCGAGAAGACTGGTATGAAGCATGGTAAGAAACAGGTGCCAGGCTGCCACACCCCGATCGCTTCGCCAGATCATCGCCCACCAGAACACAACCGCCGTCAGGAAGAAGCTCAGGTGCTGCAGGCGGTGAAGCAGGATGTCTGTCACCGTTGCATCGAACAGGACTGGCGCATGCCAGGCCCATATTGCAACTCCATGCAGGATCGTTGCGGTGGACGCGGCGCTGACGGTTGCCCATGTCCTGGCGACGAACGCCGTTTTCATGGTTCTGTGCACCAGCTGTCGCATCGACCGCGGCAGGCCCCAGAGCAGCACCGCGATTGGACGTGCCACCACAAGCAAAGGAGCGGAAACGGCCATGACGAGCTCATGCTCGATCATATGAAACGTGAACAGATGCTCGCCCAAAAAGTGCAGGGGCGAGATCAGCGCTGCCACGAGCACGAGCCATCCCGTCCAATAGGCGATGCCGGAGTGGACAAGAAAGCGGTGATTGTTCAACCGTGGCAACAGCCTCATCGAACCAATGGCGAAAAGAGCGCCGGCAATGGCAATGGGTACGACAATCCAGGGATCGAAGGTCCATGGGGAGACGCCGATATGCAGCCTTGCTTCGTGCGCCGCCGCTTGATCCACGCTCATCAAAAGCAGCATGATGACACTTAGTGTTCGCATGGGCTTATCAGCAGCGTTGCCGCCCCCTGAAGTATAAGTGCGAATGCGAATGCCAGCCCGACAAGAACACTCAGCCGCATGATGAACAGGCTTGTACGCGATGCATGGGCGTGACCTCGGAAGGAGATCGATGCGGAGGCGGCTGCCATGAGGAATGCGGTGAATGTGGAGATAATCGAGCCGTACGTCGCCGAGCCGCAATCGGCATAGGGAAGCATCAGACCGAGCTGCGTGTTGATTGCCCAAATGGCCGGCGCGACAAACAATCCGCCAGATTTGGTCGCATCAGGTTTCATAGCCGTGGTACCCAATAGATGCAGGCATATATTGGAAGCCAGGTGAGGACGACAAAGTTCCAATAAAGGCCGTTATCTTCCACATCACCATAGCGACGGGTGTTGTCGCCATGGCGGGAGAACATCAGGCAGGCCAGGACGACCGTGTCTATCAGATCGGTGATGAGATGCGTTGTGTGTAGCCCGAGCATTGTCCAGACAATGGAGCCATAGGCACTTTCGTCCCAGCGCACGTGCAAGGCGGAAAACTCGAAAATGCGTATCACCAAGGGCGCGGCTCCCAGGAGCGACATCACGATCAGCCCTATCCTTACGCGCTTCAGGTTTCGCTGCTGTGCCCAGTGAACCAGCAGCATGTTCGGCACGACGCTCCCAATCAGCAGCACCGTCAGTATCGCTCCCGCCGCCAGATCCGGAGGAGGCGCGTCGATCGGCCAATGCGGTGCAAGGCTCATCAGGTAGAAATAAACGGCGATCGCCAAGGCAAAGCCCGTTCCTTCGATGAGCATGAAGGCACAGGTGCCCCACCAGGTCGGACTTTTGATCCCCATGCCGTGCAAGGGCAGTTTTGAAACGTCGAGGACCATACGTTCCTTCATGACTCGTCCTCCGCCTCACCCTTTGGCCAGAACCATCCGATCAAGGCGATCGCGATGGGGATCGGGCCCCACACCACAGCCCATGGCGAAAAGATGGACCAGATGAGCATCGCTGACGTCGCCAAGGCTGCCCAGAACGGCCAGACCGAGTCCCGCGGCGATGACTCGCGCGCCTCCGGCAAGGCCTCGACAACGCTCGTGATCAAGATTTCGCGGCGATCGGTTCGCAGCCCCGACGCCACCGGGAGGGCATCCTCCTCCGACCAGAGTGGATCAGAGGCACCAACGACCGGAATCCGGCGGAAGTTGTATGGAGGTGGCGGCGAGCACGTCGCCCATTCGAGCGTCGCAGCATTCCACGGATTTTGCCCTGCAGCCTGCCCGGAGCGCCAACTGCGAACGGCGTCGACGAAGAAAACAACAAAGCCGGACGCCAGAATGAGCGCACTCAGGCTGACAAAAAGGTTGAGGCCGCTCCAGGGCAGATCCGGTTGATAGGTGTAGATGCGCCGCGGCATGCCCAGCAGGCCAAGGATGTGCATCGGGAAGAACGTGAGGTGAAAGCCGGAGAAGATGAGCCAAAATGCCCACCGGCCCAGCCTTTCGCTCATCATCTTCCCCGTCATTTTGGGAAACCAATAGTAGACGGCCCCCACCAGCGGGAAGACGGCCCCGCCGATCAGCACGTAATGAAAATGTGCCACGACGAAATAAGTGTCATGCACCTGTGTGTCGAATGGAACCGAGGCGACCATGACCCCCGTGAGGCCGCCAATCACAAATGTGACAATGAAGCCGATGACGAACAAAAGAGGCGTCTTGAATATTGGCCGCCCCGCCCACAACGTTGCAAGCCAGCAGAAGATCTGAATGCCCGCCGGAACCGCGATCGACATGCTGGAAGCGGTAAAGAAGCTTTCTCCGAGCCGTGGCAGCCCGACCACAAACATGTGATGCACCCATAGCCCGAAGGACAGCACGCCCGTGGCGATCAGCGCCATCACCAGCGGCAGATAGCCGAAGACCGGACGCTGGACGAAGGTCGGAAGGATCGTCGAAACCATGCCGACTGCTGGCAGGAATATGATGTAAACCTCCGGATGACCGAAGAACCAGAACAGGTGCTGCCACAAAAGCGCATCACCGCCCTCTGCCGGATTGTAGAACTGTGTCTCCACAAGGCGATCCATGATGAGGGTCGAGCTGGCCACCATGATCGCCGGCATCGCCATGATGACGAGGAAGGCCATGACCAGCATGGACCAGACCAGGAGAGGTATCCGGTCGAGCGACATGCCCGGCGCGCGCTGCTTGAAGACGGTCACCACGATCTCGACTGCGACCGCCAGGGCCGACAATTCGGTGAAAGTGATCATCTGGGCCCAAAGATCTGCACGCTTGCCGGAACCATATTCGGGTCCCGAGAGTGGCACATAGGCGAACCAGCCGACATCCGGCGCCGTGTCGAGCACAAAGGAAACCCAAAGCAACAGGCCGCCGGCCAGAAATATCCAATAGGAGAAAGCGTTCAGCCGCGGAAAGGCGATGTTTCGCGTGCCAACCATCAAAGGCACAAGATAGACGGCCATCGCCTCCATCACCGGCACCGCGAACAGGAACATCATGTTCGAGCCGTGCATCGTGAAAACCTGGTTATAGCGATCAGGGCCTATGAAGCGCGATTCCGGCTGCGCCAGCTGAAGGCGCATTGCAATCGCGAGAACGCCGCCGAGAATGAAAAATACAAACGCCGTGATAATATAGCGTCGCGCAATCACCTTGTGATCGACCGTCGCGACGGCGCCCCAGAAACCTCGCCGGGAGGACCATGTCCGCGCCAGTTGCCGGTCAAGTCCCGCATCGTCCAGATCGACATCCATCGCTCTCGATCTCTGCTCGATCGTCATTTAAGACTTTCCATATAAGCCGAAAGCTGCCGCAATTCGTCACCGGAGAGCGCAACGAGAGGCATGTTGTTTCCGGGCTTGAGCGTTTGCGGGTCAGCAATCCATGCGGAGATCGAACCACGCGTGTTCTCCAGCAGTCCTGCTGCAATTGTCCGACGGCTGCCGATATGGGTAAGGTCGGGACCGGTCGTGCCGGAGGCTTCGGTACCACGGATCGTGTGACAGGCCGCACATTGTCTCGTCATGAATACCGCCTTGCCTGCGACCGCGTCCGGGTCCTGTGGCTCTAACCCCGCTTTGCGCTGCGCATCCGCCCATTCCAGGTAGCTTTCCTCGTCCTCCGCGATGACGAAAAAAGCCATGTGACTGTGCTGGAGACCGCAGAATTCGGCGCATTGACCCCGATAGACGCCCGGCCGCTCCGCACGAAAGACGAGCGTATTCATTCGCCCAGGGATCAGATCCTGTTTGCCCGCAAGGCTCGGCACCCAGAAGGAATGAATGACATCGGTGCTTTCAAGCCGCACCCGCACGTTTTTTCCGACAGGAATATGGAGCTCGTTGGCGGTCTGGAAAGACGGCGCCTGGTCCGGATTCACATAGATGAACTGCCACCACCATTGCTGGGCGCGGACATGGACCGTCAGGTCGGCGTCCTGGGCCTGGTCGAGGCCGCGTGTCGCATAGAAGCTCATGATTGTCATGCCGGTGATAATGCACACTGTGAGAGCGACGGCTCCTGAAACCGCGAGCCGCATTCTTCGATCCAAGACTTCAGCATCGACGCCCTGCCTGCGACGGACAAGAGGCCAGATGAGGGCGACCATCACGGCGATCCAGACAGCCGCGCAGATCGCAACGATCCATAGAATGAGATCTTTGAGGAGAATGGCGGATTGGCCTTGTGCATTCAGCACGGACTGGCTGCTGCTGCATCCGAACAGCGCGATCAGGACCGGGAACAGGATCGAGGCTCTGCTCAAGGCGAAGGCCCCTGCTCCGGATGAAGAGGAACCGGTCCCTCCTCGAAGAGGATCGAAGCCGGCGCCCGATTTTCCGCCGGCCGGGTGTGGCGGTCGTCGTTTCTGCTTGGCGCTGTCGTCCTTGGCGAATAGGCTCCCATGGCTTTGACATAACCTGCGAGCTGCCAGATCTGATCGATGGTCATCCTGCCGCCGAATGCCGGCATCCCATGGGGGCGCCCGTCGCGAATAGAAGCGGCGATGGAGACCATCGAAGGTCCGTAGAGCCACCATCCGTCCAGAAAGGATGGCCCTTTACCACCTTGCCCGTCGCCATGACAGGACGGGCAGCCGAACCACGAGTAGAGGCGCTTGCCTTGGCCGAGGTCATAGGCAGTCCTTTCGTAAGGCATATCGAGCGCGAAATAGACTTCCGGCGGAGCGCCGCCGATGCCGTTCGGCATCAATCTCAGTTCCTCGAGAGCCGCTGAGACCGGCGGATCGGTGCGATATTGGCGGGGCTGGCGTGAAAGACCGATGACGGCCGCGGCGCCGACCATTACTGCGACGGAGCCGATCAGGGGGACCAGCGTGGAACCTTTACCTGAGCCAGTCGGCGACATCGGTCCATCCCTCCCGACGCTTTTCAGGTGACATGCATCTGGCTCGATCGGGCGAGACGAACCGGCAGGAGCTTATAGGATGGCGTTTTTGCCTGTGGGCTATGGTGATTCAGCGGAAACAGCGGGTTGGTCTCCGGGTAATAGGCGCCGCAACATCCCGTCGGAATGTTGTAGGCGACGATCTTCAAGCCACGTACGGTCCGCGGCGTTTGCGGATCGATCGCCGTGATCAAGTCCACCACGTCTCCGGCTGCAAAGCCGAGCCGCCCGATATCGGCAGCATTCATGAACAGGACCTTCCGGGTCCCGTCGATCCCGCGGTAGCGGTCATTGTATCCGTAGATGGTCGTATTGAACTGATCGTTCGACCGAAAGGTTGCCAGATGGAGAACGCCCTCGCTCATGGCATCGGCGGGAAACTCCGGAAACAGGCGGTCTGGAGTTATGAAATTCGCCTTGCCGCTGGTCGTGACCCATTTCCTCTCTCTGGCCGGCAAGGGACGCGGTATGCCGCCTGGCGAAAACATCCGCTTGTTCAAATCCTTGAATGTTTCCGGATGGGTTTGCTCGATCGCCTCGCGAATCTGCGAGTAGTCGTCGACCCAGCTGTCCCAGGGCACGCTGCCCCTGGTCAGGGTTGCCTTTGCCATTCCGGCAATGATCGCCGGCTCCGACAGGAGTTCCGCACTTGCCGGCTTCGCCCTCCCGCGCGAACCATGAAAATGGGCAACCGAACTTTCCATGGAGACGGCCTGTGGGCCGGTTGCCTGCTGGTCGATCTCGATACGGCCCAGGCAGGGAAGCAGATAGGCAACCTGCCCATGGATCAGATGGCTGCGATTGAGCTTGGTGGCGATCTGCACCGTGAGACGGAGCTTGCGCCACGCGGCTTCCATCGCAACCGTTTCCGGCGCCGCTCTGAGGAAATTTCCTCCAAGGCTGATAAAGGCCTGCGTTTTTCCCTCGATGATCGCCTGACAGCTATCGACTGTCGTGTGACCCTGCCAGCGTGGCGGCTCGAAATGATAAAGCTCGGCCAGTTTGTCGAGCGGCACCAGCCCGGGCTTTTCGGTGATGCCGACCGTGCGCTGACCTTGGACGTTCGAGTGCCCCCTGACCGCGCAGATATTGGCGCCCGGTTTTCCGATATTGCCTCGCAGAAGGGCGAGATTGACGACCATATGGACGTTCTCAACGCCCATCAGATGCTGGGTCAAACCCATCCCATAAACCATGAGGACCGCATTGGCGTTAGCATAGATGCCAGCCGCTTCCATCATCTGTTGACGGCTTAGTCCCGACACACGCTCCAGTTCATCCCATTTGTGTCCTCGCGCCGCCTGTGCGAATGTCTCAAAGCCCTTTGTATGCTCGGCAATGAAATCGTGATCGAGAACATGTTTCTTGTCCGCGGCCGCAATCGAGGCTGCGAAGGCGACCGTAGCGGCGTCCGATGGATTTTCCGGCTCTGCGTCATTTCCAGAAACCTTGCTGATATGGGCGCTGCGAAGGATATCGTCAGCCTCGATGAGCGCCTTGCAGATCCCGAACAGGGCGGCGACATCCCCGCCGTTGCGAACTTGATAGTAGTTGGAGGAGATCTTTGTCTCCCTACCGGTCAGCATCTGGCTCGGTGCCTGAGGATTGACGAATCTTTCCAGCCCCGGCTCGCGAAGCGGATTGAAGGTCACGATCTTCACGCCGCGATCGACTGCGTCCTGGAGATCATGAAGCATCCGCGGCGCCGAGGTCGCTACATTCTGGGCCATATAAAAGATACAGTCGCAGTTCTCGAAATCTGAGAGGATCGCCGTTCCGACGGATGCGCCGATGCTTTCCGGCAGAGCAACCGAAGAGCTCTCGTGGCACATGTTGGATGAATCAGGAAGATTGTTGCTGCCGAAGATCCGTGCGAAAAGCTGGTACATATAGGAAGCTTCGAGCGAGGCGCGGCCTGACGTGTAGAATTCCACCGTTTCGGGTGTCATGGCGCGCAATTCGCGGCCGATTTCCTCGAAAGCGACGGCCCAGCTCACCGGCTGATATTTGTCGGAATTGGGATCCCAGCGCATGGGATGCGTCAGGCGTCCCTGCTCTTCAAGGTCATGGTCACTCCAACCCTCGAGCTCGGATAGCGTATGAGCTTCGAAGAAAGGACGGTCGGCGCGGCGATTGGTGATCTCCCAAGCCGTGGCCTTAGCTCCGTTCTCACAGAATTCCAGCGGGTGCGTCTTGGCGGGTTTGGCCCATGCGCAGCTGACGCACATGTATCCATCCGGCTTGTTCTGGTGGGCCAAGAGAGAGGGACCGGATAAGGGGACATGCTCGCGCAGGAGCACCTTGCCGACCGACCTCGCCGAACTCCATCCCCCGGCGGGTCCGCCGCGAACTCCTTCCGTTGGGTTTTGATGTCTACTTGATGTCATGGGATTGTCCGCCTGTTTTGCGGATAACGCGGAACCGGCCTTCCGGTTCATGTAAAGCCTCTCGACGAAGAAATCGCCGAATAGTCATGTCGTCAGTTTTCTGAAGTTCTTGGCCTGAGATTTCGGAAGCCGTCTTGTTCGGCCATGAGTGACAACTCGGGGCTTATCACGTGCCCTACGCTCGTATCTGTCGTGATCCGATATAAATTCAAGGAGGCTGGCGCGAAAAGCAATGGGTCTGGACAGCTCCCTCCGACAAGAAATCGAACGGCAACGCAGTCGGCTTCCTCTGGCGGCCCGCACGGGGATGACGAACTCGCCGACGCAATTCATTTCGGGGATCATGGCGCCGCTACAGGAACTTTGCGTCTGACATTCGGTTAGGCGGCCGAAAGGAGCTCGGATATGAAGATGCGCTATGTCGTGGTCGCAGCAGTCGTCCTGGTGATCGCTTTGATGTTGCTCGTCGGAACCCATCCCTCCGCTGATCAGTGGTCAGGCCAATCATCTCCCCATGCGATCGATCAGTCCAAGTAGGGAGCTTCGATCAAATCGAATACCAGCCAGATTTGTTGGGAACCCAGTTTTGTTGGGAACAATGAGTTAGCCGCAAGGTTTGCAACGTGTTGAAACATCCAAACAGGAGAAGCTCATGTTTTCCCGAACTCTTGCAACTGCCGTTCTGACGTTGGGCTTGGCCGCCGGTGCCCTTGCTCAAACATCCTCAGACACCACCAAACAGCCGAACGATCCGGGCAACAACAGCAGCACCGGAACGCAAATGCCGATGGGCAATTCAACAGACGGCAATTCCCCGATGAAGGCCGATCCGAACACGACCGGTAGCACGACGGGTGGCACAGCCCCCGATTCGACGAAATGCATGGATCAGGCTCAAACCAATGCTCAGGGCTCCACCGGCTCCCACGAAACCCAAGGACAGGGCTGCAAGTAGCCGTCGGCTTGGTGCGGGCTCCAATACCACATTGGACACTTTTCAAACGACTCACAATCGCCGGTGATGGCATTGCTCATCATCGGCTTGCAGCTTAGCGCCGCCTGGATTGCTCGCGCCACAGCAGCTCCCCATAAGGCTGTAAGAGGATTCGACGTGGACCGGCACTGCAATCACTAAGCGATGCCGTCCTCAGATGGCGGCGCACCGGTAATTAGAATGGAACCGGAACGCAAGACCCTCGTTGGATGCTTAAGGAGGACGAAAACAATGTCAAATGTCGTTAGAAATGGTGGTCACGATCCCAACAATGCGACGAGCTCCACCACCTTTGGGCGTTCGGTTGAAAGTGCGGCTCAGACTGCGGATGCCGCAGCTGAAGCGGCACCCATAGCTTCAGGCGAATCTCTGAACGTCTACCGCCTGGAACCGATCGCGCGTGCCGACGACCCTCGTTGGGACAATGCCCAGAACCATGGTGTCATTATCGTGGCAGCACGGACAGCCGGAGACGCCCGGATCGTGGCGGCGGGCCGCGAACTTGATTTCATGGAGGTGGACGCCGCTCCGGCGGAGGACGTGACCACGTTGAATGCAAGCTCGTTCCGAGATGACAAACTTTACAAGGTGACTGAAATCGAACACGGCCGCCGCGATTTGGAACGCGGTGTGATCGAGGGGACAGTGGCTGTAAATACGATCCTGCCTGTCCAGATCGATTAGCTAAACGCGGGTTGTTTTACAGCTTCCTGTTTCATTCAGACTGATCACCAGCTGGGCCGCGTGATCATCAACCACACTATGGCAAGAACCGCGGCGAAGGCAGGAAACCCAAAAAGGAACCAGCGCCGGAAGAGGTCGTGGTATCGTTGAGGCAAGGCCTCCCCTGATTCAGCCGCCGCGATTGCCAGGTCCCTCATCGCGAGCTGCATCCAGACGACCGGGAGCCAGAAGGCACCAGTCAGCACATAAAGCAAGATCGAGACCACAATCCAACTTTCGGTCAAGGAATAGCCGACATGCCAAGCGAGCGCGAGACCCGAAACCGGCTGAAGTACGACTGCGGTAGCCGTGAAGACAAAATCGGCCAAGACGACAATGCGCGCGACAGGCGCGACCGTCGAAGCTTTTCCAGTGCGATGCGCCACAAGCAGAAAGAACGCAATCCCGGCCCCCGTTCCAAGTAAAACACAAGCACCTATGATATGGATGAACTTCAACAGGAAATAGATCATCACCGCTCCTGGAGGATTGCCAGCGCAACGAGGTGAAGAACTAGGATTGGCCAGATCTTCATAAGCGGACCGAGGGGCTCAATCCAAAGCTTGGGAAGCAAAAATGTGCCCGCAGCCGCGTAAAAGAGTGAAAGAATGACCGCGCCCCATAGGCCCCAACGGCTCGTTCTGCGCACAGCTATCGCCGCACCGATGGCAATGTCAGCTAGCCCGCCTGCAATAACAACTGGAGCGGCGTACATTGTTGCCTCGGCCTCGTTCATCAAGGCCAGTCCCTGGTCGTAACCCACCGTGATTGATATGACGCCGGTTATGATCCAGAACAGGGCCAGGATCACGAAGATCAGCGGCTTCAGGAAATAGAGCTTCGAGAACCATCTCTCCTGCACGCTTGGTGGTCTTGACTGCAGCGCCTCATGCAGCGAACGAGGCTCTATCCCGGTCACCTGACGCCACGGTAGCGGATCGCCAACCGCACCGCGGATGATCTCGCGTTTTGCCGTCGTTCGAATGGGCGGGCGCCAGCCTAGGCGGCCGGCGAGGTCCCCCAGGAAATAGAGGAAGGAGGCAAGGGGTGCAGGCAAAACAACTATCCGCGCTCGCGGCCAACCGAGCCATTGACGGAACATGTCAATGATTTCTTCGAACTGTAATTGTTGAGGGCCCGCCAGTTCAAGGACAAGTTTCGAAGGTGCTTCCGGCGCAAGCAGCCTCAGGACTGTCGCCACCACGTCATCAAGTTGAACGGCCTGGAGAGGACCGGTTTCAGGCATTGCAGGCATCAGCGGCACTGCAGCCAACCCTCTCATGAGCGCGCTTGCGCCGAACGCAGGGTAGCCTAAAACGACGGAGGGTCTTAAGATTACCCAATCCAAGTCCCGAGCCATCAAAATATCGTCCCCCCGAATTTTTGTATCGGAGAATGCCGTCGGTTGCTCCCGATCGACGCCGATGGCTGAAAAATGAATGACTCGCCTGATGCCCAGCTGCTCGCAAGCTTGGAAGAGCGCCGCAGGTCCGGAAACATGGATACCCGTAATGCGGTCCTGGTAGCTTTCTTGGAGAGCGCCGACGCAATTGACCACGGCATCAATGCCTTCGAGGATCACGGTCCAGTCGCTGATCTCGACAGCAGAAGAGACGTCGAGGCGGACGATCGTGGCGACACCCATTGGCAAAGGGCCGCCGCCTGGCCGAACAAGAGCAGTGACGTCATATCCTTCAGTGATAAGGCGGCTACAGATTGAAGAACCGATCAACCCTGTTGCGCCGGCTACAAGAATTCTCATCAGAAGCGGCCTCTTGCTTCGACTGCCTGCTTGGGCCCTCCCGCATATGACACGCCGCCATTTCAGGCTCCTCGCGGAAGCAACCACGGCAGTACAGGCAATCCGGTTAGCAGTAAGTATCCGAACATTCAGTCGGGCCGCTTTCTGCGGTTTTCGCATCTTCGCTACGAGCGAAACCGATTGCTGGTCGCCAAATCTTTGCGCGGCCACGCATTGAGATGATCAGAATCGTCGTTGCGCGACTCCTGTCAAAATGTCTGTGCGGCCCATCTATTCCTCCTCTCCGCACTGCCCATCTAAGCGGAAGGTTCGAACTTAAACCGCTGCAAGGACACACAGTTCCATGAAGCCATATAACCTGCCGCGATGCGGTGCTGTCCGTGACCCGAAGCCGGCGCTTGCAGTGACGGTCGTTGATTGCACACAACCAGGAGACACCAGCTTCACCCTATGCTCATCCCTTGCGAGGCACGCGGCATGGGACGTCTACGTTCGTCGCAGCGAAGCTCGAATTAATTCTCGGGAACTTAAGACATGATGCGCAGTTGGATAGATCAGCATCAGTGAGGAGTCACTTACCATGAACAGCAAAGTTCCACCAACTCCCCCAGATAATCGCAGCCACAAGGGTCCTGGCGAGCAACGCCATGACACCGATGAGAATGACGCATCGGCCCGCAGCAAATCGAACCCCGATAAACAAGGCCAGCAGGGCAACACAAAGGTCAACACCATCAACCAAGGTTATCAGCAGGACCGATAGGAGAGCTCCATGTCTACCTCTGGCAAGACGCCAGCAAGTATCCGCCAAGGAGGACCTGGCGCCTCACATGAGAATGCCAAGGCCCCGCTCGAAATCAAAAAGCCGCCTGGCGATGACAATGCCCGAACGAAAAGCCGCGTGTCTGGGGGCGGCGGCGAGCGCGGTAGTCATCATACCCACAGTCCGGGCAAAAAGGGCGGCCAATTGCCTTGAGATAACTGCCTGCAATCCCATTCGCTGTTCGCCATCGAGATCGCAACCCCATCGCTGGCGAAATGCCGCGTTCAGCTGTTCATCATCAATAGGGCCGATCTGCCCCGCGCAGCCTCTCACTATCTGTCTTCGGCCGCCGGAACCATGTTTTCTGGGGAATGGCACAGGATTGTGCCGCTCCCGAAGGTGCAAGCCGGATCGGTTAATGTTGCCGCGATGTGGGTTGCTTGCTATCGTCAGTGCGCTGATAGGTTTGCGCTTCCTCCACGATGCGCTCCTTGGCGGCGTCGTGGACATCCGACACCACGGCGCCAGCTTTCTCGTAAACGTCCGCCGCCACGCTGCTGGCTTGGTCGACCGCTTCACCGGCCTTTGCGGCGACACTGCCGCGGATCGCGTCCGAGGCCTCGCCCATGGCCTCATCCTCGGATGGGGTATGGGGCAGGGTGGCGCCGACCGCAGCACCAGCTGCGAATGCGAGCGCGCCACCCACCAGCGGCTGATCATGGAACAGCTTCGAAAGCGTCTCGTTCAGCCTTACACTCTGGTCACGTACGGTCCGGCCTGCCGTCATTGATCCTTCCGCCAGTTTTCGCCCGGTATCGGCGACGGTAGTCTGTAGCTTATCCGCCGAGCTGCTTAGCTGACGCCAGGATGCCGCGGCCCAGCCTGAGGCTTCGTCGAACAAGGTGCCTGCCTCGTCACGAATGTCTTGGACTTGTTTCCCTGTGGTATCGGCGAAGCCTCGGTAGATCTTGCCGCTCTGGTCGACGAAATGGCCGGCACGACGTCCCATCTCATCCGTCAGCGCGCGGAAGCGAGAGCCCGCTTCGTCAGTAAAATGGCTGTAGCGCTGGCCGAAATCTTCCTGCACCGGAGACACGCGGCGAACCGAGCCGGTGATGGTTGCGAGTGGATATTCCTCCGCTTTGTCGGCAGCGCTCGGTTCACCGCCGGCGGAGCCCTTGCCCGGATTTGCCATTAACCATGCCATGCTGACGCCCATGAGAGCGACGGGGATGGGGTTCGTCTTCAGTGCCGAGCCAAGATTCCGGAGATAGTCGGCGCCACCGCTGTCGCGGGCGTAGGCGATCAGCTCATCGATCATCTGTCCCGCCGACATGCGTTCCTGTATCGCGTGGAGCTTTTCTTCGATACGGACACGATCCGCGTCGATCTCGCGCTGCAGATCTGTCGAAGTCTGGTTTTCGCGAGTCATGGTTTCGTCTCCCTGATAACATTGGCGTCTTGACGCAACGACGTTACGGTACGATCAAGCTTCAGATTGCTGCCGCGCAAGATTGTCAGACCGCGCGAGATCAAGGCCCCTGCCAGAATGGCGACGAGAGCGCCGATGAGGATCGACGACAACGCGTCGGCAGTCGGCTCCACAATCCCCCGAGCGATGAGAAAGGCAGACAGTCCGCTGACCGCAGCGGCCAGGAGAACGCCGATCGCGCCGATTGCGAAAACGAGACCAATCAGCAGCATTTCGATCCCCCCAATGGCATGGGACATCTTTTCCGATGCCTCAGTTTTGGCGAGCTCGATCTCCTTGCGGAAAAGGCCGGAAATATCCGAGACCAACCCTGCGACCAGGTCGGAAAGCGGGCGGTCATCACGATGATTAGCCATTGTTGCGATCCTCCAAGCTATAGTCCGATGAGCTGGCAAGCGACGTGTTCGATTCGATCGATGCCGTTTCGGAAGTCGTTGCGCGACGCGCCCGCCCGGCCGATGCGCCGAGAAAGCGGCTTGCGGCAAAGCCGGCCATCGCCGCGATGCCAAGGAATGCAACGGGTTGCCTGCGCCCGAAATCCTCTGCCATGCTGGCGATTTCCCCGATTTTTCGATCCTTGATGTCGCGGGCGAATCGCTCGACGGAATCACCCATTTGGCGAGCGTATCGACCGATCTCCGCCTCGTCGGACTGTTCGAGTTCCGTGCCGATTTTTTTCATTGCGACGGCAACATTGCTGACGTGGCGGGCGGCAAAATTCTTCTGCTCGGCCGCGGCACGCGTCGCAGCTTGTGAAATCTCCGTCGTCTTGTCCTCGGCCGCCTGTTTCAGATCACTGAAGTCCTCCTGCAGAAGCTCCTTGATGTTGCGGCTTTCGGTGCTCGACGTCTGGCTGTCGCCCCCAGGACGGTCGCTTCCGCTTCCCGTTTGCGGTCCCATATTGTGGCCGACATCTGTTTCGCTCATCGTCGTTCTCCCCTTTTTGTGGTTCTCGTGTTTGGATCCCGCATCGCAGCGATGCTCTGCAGATCAGTGATCAAACTCAGGATGAAACTCTTTGTTCCCGGCGTGGCAGTCATCGTTTTTGCCTGCCGCCCTCACGAGAACTTCTGTCGCCGACGGTTGGGGCTCGCCTGCGGTACAGCCGTTTCCAGCGGCGTCCGAACGGTTAGCGTAAAGACGCGGGTTCCACGGGAAATGCACTAAGATGAGCAGGTCCCAGCCGGCGTCGTGTTCGAGATCAAAGGGCAAACTGCAAACGTCTGCTGTAACCCGCATACCGATTGGGACTGGCGCGCTGACCGGGTTGCGGCATCACTCATGCCATACCCGCTGAATGAGGCTTGAAGAGCGGAGTCGTATCGCCGCTGCTCCCGAGGTGGAGTCGCTCCGATCTCCAATCAGCTCCTGTTACCCGGCTCGTGATATCGGGTGTCGAATGTGTCGTTGCCGCAGTTGGGGCATTTGGGAATGGTCTCACCCCTGGCGACGTGTGTCTGATGGTGACATTTCGCACATCGGAAGTCGCCGGTGGCTTGGGCCTTTTCTCCTGCTTTCGCTGCCATGGATTTTCGCTCCTTGGACTGGAACCATCAACGCGACGGCTTATCCAAACCAGCGTCCTCCATCAAAGTTCCAGGGCAACGCACTGCTTCCACCGCGATCGGCCGAGTTTTCACCGGCTCACGAAATCCGGACCGATTGGTCAAGGAAACGCACTACTGCTTCTGTACCGAGCGAAGTGCTGCCAAGGCGGCATCCGTCGAATGAAAAGTCGAACTGAGCTTGGGATCATGCAACGCGAGCTGGATCAGGTGCGGACCAAACATCCGCACGATACCGTATCCCGGAAATCTACCCTTGCCGGGCTTGCGGTTGTTCCAGCGGTTTGGCTGGTCAAAGGCCACGGCGAATAGTTCTGGGCACTCCCGAGGATGCGCGCGCTTCGGCGTAAAACTCGGCTTCTGTTTCGGGGTCTCGATCCTCTGACATAGCTCGTTTGAGAGCCTTTTCATCTACTACTTTGGAAGCGAACTATCCTCCCGGGCGAAAGTTTCAGTCTCCATCTCCTTTGCAACTACGGTTGGCTCGCTCCAGCACTGCAACACGGTTCCACCGCCGCCTTCCCGATGAAGTGAAAAATCAAAAGACTGCTGTCCAGACACGGAACTTTTGCATCCGCTCCTGGTTCGATTTTCATTTCCTCGAACGGACGAGGCGAGCCATGACGGTCGATCCTCACGGGCGTCGGTCAACAAAGCAAGCACCACTAGAACAGCGGTGCACAGGCCTTAAACTGCGTTCTGATCGCCCCGCAGGAAGCTACTTTTTTCGATCGGGCAGGTTGGAGCACTTTGCGGCCCAGGCGGTCCATGATGTTCGGCCAATGTCCAAGATCCAGCATCTCAAGAGTAACGAGAGACAAAGGAGGAATACCGATGACAAACGGCTATGAAACCCGCAATAACCGATATGGAAGCGGTAGTGGCCGCAACACGGACCGAGACTATCGCGGCTATGGCGGCCGTGAGCGCGGATATGCGGACTGGGACCGCTACGGCTCCAATCGCGATATCGGTCGTTCGCGCTATGATGAGCCAGATCGCTACTTCGCCAACGATCGCGATGACTGGACGACCGATGACCTGGGATATTCAGACTATGGCTATTCGGATCGCGGTTATCGTCGCGCCTATGCCGATAATTCGTTCGATGATCGGGAGCGCGGATATGCGCGTCAGTACAATTTTGACCGCCCCTACCGCGGCCAACGTTCGCAGCGAGATTTTATGGATCGGGCCAGCGATGAAGTCTCGTCCTGGTTTGGCGACGACCAGGCGGCCCGCCGCCGCGAGATGGACAAATTCCGGGGCAAAGGCCCAAAAGGCTATAAGCGCGCGGATGAGCGGATTCTCGAAGACGTTAATGATCGCCTGACCGACGCCCCCTTCCTGGATGCGTCCGACATCGAAGTCTCGGTCACCGGCGGTGAAGTCACGCTCGGCGGCTTTGTGTCCAGCCGCCAGGACAAACGGCGTGCCGAAGACATTGTCGATGACGTCTTCGGCGTCTCGCACGTGCAGAACAATCTGCGGGTAAGGTCCGGCACTGAGAACGTCGGAGATCTTGCTACTTAAATCTGGAGGAGCTTCGGCTCGGCCTGCCGGGCAACTCGGCTCAGGCATATGGCCCCTGGCCGTCAGTTATCAGCCAGGGGCTTCAGCTGTCATTAACCCGACATCATGCTCCGCACAGCCGTCCCTCAGCCCTTCCGCAGCTTTGCCTTGCCCTGCTCGACCAGCTTTTCCGCAGCTTCGGCAACCTTCGTGCGTCCGAAGGCGAGTTCATCGGCGGTCGGCCGCAGGACCTTCTGATCGAACTCGGTGGAGCCAACAGGAGCCGGAGAGGGATAGTCGCCAACCTGGTTCTTGAGCAGGTTGATATACTCAATCGTTGCCTGTTCCGTCGGGTTGAGCGTGGGCAGAATTGCTTCGCGCACTTTCGGCGACATCGGCACGCCGCGCTCGACCCCCAGAATCTTGCCGGCATCAACATCATTGACGAAGAAGTCGATGAACTTGGCGGCGGCCTCTCCGTTTTCAGTCGTCGCCCCGATACTCCAGATCAGCGCCGGGCGATAGTAGTGGCCGGAAGGCCCGCCTTTTTGCGCACGCGGAAGCATGGTGATCGCGAGCTTGTTCTTCGACAGAAGCTGATAGCCGATCAACTGATTCGAGTAGGCCATGCCCATGGCAGATTTGCCCATCGCAAAGCAATTGCTTTCGATCGTGTTCTGGTCGACCGTCTGGACATCGGCCGGAACGGTGCCGCCACGCTGGCGCAGGTCCTCCCAGAAGGTAAACCATTCCTTGGCGTCGTCGACGCCGAATCCGAGGCCGCCCTCGGCCGAATAAAGGCTCTTGCCGCGCTGGCGCAGCCAGGCATCGAAGACATAATTGTAGCGTGCCCCATAGGGCCCGCCCCAATAGTTGTTTCTGCCCGACGCCTTGGTCAATTCGACGGCCAAATCGGCATATTCCTGCCAGGTCATGTCCGGGCCGGGCACCTTGATGCCCAGCTTGTCAAAGACGGTCGTGTCGAGGAAGAGCGTGAACGAATTCAGCCCAAGGCCCACGCCCCAGAGATGGTCACCGACCGTCGTCAGCTTGAGCATGTCCTTGCCGAAAGAATCGACCTTGAGCGTCGACGGAACGAACTGGTCGAGCTGAAGGCATGCACCCCGCTTCGAATAATCCGATATCGTGCTCGGCTCGAGCTGGAAGACGTCGGAAATATCCCGGCTCGCCATCTGCGTGGCAAGCTTCGTCCAGTAGCCGTCGCCACTGATGGTCTCGCCGACAACAGTGATATCCGGGTTCTTTTCGTGGAACAGCTTCGCAACGTCGACCGTGCGTTTGTTGCGGTCGTTCGATCCCCACCACATCGCCCGCAACTGGGTCTCGGCCGCGAACGCCGGTAGCGAACCGGCTGCTCCAAAGGCGATACCAGCTGCGGCGCCGGCGGTTCCGATCATGAATGAGCGGCGATTCAGTCGCATGAGTTTCCTCCTCCTCTTGCTGACCCTGTCCGGGACGCTCCTCCACGTCTCGTTTTAGCGGACACATGCCGGCAGATTACGCACAAAAATTTCCGCTTGCAACAAATTATTCTTTTCTTGCAAATTTGCATAATTTGCATAATCTTTGCCGCATGAACGAGACATCGACAAAACGCCTTCGCCAGGCCGACATTGCCGCCAAAGCCGGAGTTTCCGTGTCGACGGTCTCGCGTGTTCTCGCAAACGAGCCGGGAATCAGCGACGCAATCCGGCAGCAGATCTTCAAGGTCGCAGCCGAACTTGGTTATCCGCTGAAATCCGCACAGGCTGCGACATCAGGAGCGCTTGCCCTGATCGCAAGTGACAGCGCCACCGGCGGACTGAGCGTCTTTTACGAAGGCATCCTGGATGGCTTGCGCACCGGCTCGGTGGAACGCGGAATGCCGTTTGACGTGAGGCTCGTCCGCGAAGCCAGGATGTCGTCAGAAAACGTCCAGGACTATTTGCGAACCGCCGAAGCCGATGGCCTCTTCCTCGTCGGGATCGATCCGTCGGATGAGCTGCGGGCATGGCTGGAGGAGAGCAGCACTCCTGTCGTCCTCGTCAACGGCACAGATCCGAAGTTGCGGTTCGACGGCGTGTCGCCCTCGAATTTCTTCGGTGCCTATGAAGCGACGAACCGGCTGATCGCCGCAGGCCATCGGCGCATCCTGCATGTGACCGGTTCGCACCGGCATACGATCCGCGAGCGTGTACGTGGCTTCGAAACGGCGGTGGCGTCCGTCGAAGGCGGAGAAGGCCGTCTCGTGCGCCTCTCCTTTCACGGCAGCGCCAGCCAGGAAGCACACGCCGCGACCCTGAAAGCGCTCGCCGAGAATCCGGGCTTCACTGCGGCTTTCTGCATGAACGACTTCATAGCGGTCGGCGTGCTCGACGCGGTCAGCGAGATCGGACGGCGCGTTCCGGAGGATTTTGCGATCGTCGGCTTCGATGATCTGCCCTGCGCTCTGATGACGAACCCACGCCTTGCCACGATGCGCGTCGACCGCGCCGCCCTCGGGCGGGAAGCGGTCGGCCTGATGATCTCCCGTTTCCGCGACAGGAGCGCGCCCGCCCGCCAGATCTGCCATGCGGTCGTGCCCGTGCCCGGAGGCACCCTTCCGAATGAGAGCTGATCCCGCCTCCCGTAGAGCGGTTCAGCTTTTCTTTGAATCGCAGAACCGCTCTAACCCTTTGTTTTTACGTAATTCGGACGGAAAACCGCTTCGCAGTTTTCCTGGAATTGCTCTAGAGAAGAGCCCAGTCGATGACCTATGATCCCGCCAGCGCCAACCCTCTTGCCGGCAATCCCCTGCAAAGCCGCACCGACATGCGGCGGGCGCTGATCGACCTGTTCGATCCTCTCCTGCCCTATTTCTCGCAAGGCAATGCCCGTGTGCGTCTCGACGCGGCGGCGGCGCATTTCGACCGCGCGGCCGCCGATCTCGAAGGTTTCGCCCGTCCGCTCTGGGGCCTGGCACCCTTTGGCGCCGGCGGCGGCAATTTCGCCCATTGGGACCGTTACGCCGAGGGGCTCGCCAACGGCACTGATCCGACCCATCCGGAATATTGGGGTGCCGTCAACGGGCGCGACCAGCGCATGGTCGAGCTTGCCGCACTCGGCTTCGCGCTCGCACTGGTGCCGGAAAAGATCTGGGAACCGCTCGATGGACGCGCACGCGACAATCTTGTCGCCTATCTGAAGCACACGCGGCGCTTCGACTATGCGGACAATAACTGGAAATTCTTCCGGATCTTCGTCGATATCGCGCTTGATCGTCTCGGTGTCGATTTCGATCGCAGCCTGACTGAAGCCTATCTCAAGGAGCTCGATGGCTTCTATATCGCCGACGGCTGGTACCGCGACGGCAATGTCCGACGTATCGACCATTACATCCCCTTCGCGATGCATTTTTACGGACTGATCTATTCGAAGCTTGTCGACGACGATCATGCGCGACGCTATCGCGAGCGCGCGGCGCTTTTTGCCGCAGATTTCCGCCACTGGTTTGCCGAGGATGGCGCAACCATTCCCTTCGGACGGAGCCTCACCTATCGCTTCGCCTGTGCCGGATTCTGGTCGGCGCTCGCCTTCGCAGATCTCGAGGCCCTGCCCTGGGGCGAGATCAAGGGCCTTTGCCTGCGGCACCTCCGATGGTGGGCGGACAAGCCGATTGCCAACCGCGACGGCGTTCTCTCGATCGGATTCGGCTATCCGAACCTCCTGATGTCGGAAAGCTACAATTCGGCCGGCTCGCCCTATTGGGCGTTCAAGGCGTTCCTTCCGCTCGCCCTCGCAGAGGATCACCCTTTCTGGACTGCGGATGAAAAACACTTGGGCGACGAGCGCGCAGTTATCGCACAACGCCATCCAGGAATGGTTGTGATACGAGGGAAGGACGATGCCATCGCGCTCTCGTCGGGCCAGGAAAACCTGCAGATGCGCTTCGGCTCGGAGAAATACGCCAAATTCGCCTATTCGGCGCGTTACGGCTTCAGCGTCGAGAGCGATGAGCGTGGGTTTGCGGGCGGCGCTTTCGATTCCATGCTCGCTCTCAGCGATGACGGCATTCACTATCGGGTCCGGGAAACGAATGAAGAGGCCAAGCTCGCCGGCGAAACTCTTTATTCGAAATGGTCTCCGTGGCCGGATGTCAGCATCGAAACCTGGCTCGTTCCTGCGAACGACTGGCACATTCGGGTCCACCGGATCGTGACCCCGAGGCCGCTGCAGACGGCCGAAGGGGGTTTCGCTATCGCCAGACGCGATCTCGATGCCGACACGCTCGTCTCGGCGAAGGGGCTGGCCTATGCTGTCGGGTTGGAGGATTTCAGCGGTATTCTTGATCTCGATTCCACGATCAAACGGGACGGGCTCGTCCAGAAGGCGCCGCCAAATACCAATGTGATCGTGGCCAAGACGCTGATTCCACAATTGCGGGGCCGGATACCGGCGGGAGAGACTGTTCTTTCCTGCGCCGTGCTGGCGCTGCGGGGAACCTCCGCATTGTCGGACCTGTGGGCCAAGCCGCCAACGGCACCAAATCTCAATTCACTGAGGGTCATGACGGAAAAATTCGGCGTCGCCGTCAGCGCCATTCAAGCCCCGGGGCAGATGCCATGACGGGTCCGGCCATCGCCTTTGCCATGCAGCCGGAGCGGACGCAGCATGTCTTGCCGCCAGCGCTTATCAGGCGTCTGGAGACGATCGGGCGTGTCCTGGATACGGACCCGATGGAGCGTTTCGACGATGAGCGCGCGCGGCGACTGCTCGGCGAGACGGAAATCCTCGTCACCGGCTGGGGCGCTCCGCCTGTCACGTCCGACACACTTGCCCACGCCCCCCATCTGAAGCTGGTGGCCCATGCTGCCGGCACGGTGAAGGAGCTGCTCGACAATTCCGTCTTCGAAGCAGGGATCAGGGTGAGCCATGCGGCGCAGGCGAATGCCTTGCCGGTTGCCGAATTTACGCTTGCGGCCATCATCTTTGCCGGCAAGCAGGTCTTCCGCTTCCGCGATCTCTATGTGGCCGACCGGGATCGTAACCGCACCTATCCGCTACAGGCGGAAGCGATCGGCAACTACCACCGGACTGTCGGCATTGTCGGAGCCTCGCGGATCGGGCGGCGCGTGATGGAGCTGCTGCGCCCGTTCGATTATCGGATCCTGCTTTACGACCCGATGGTCGACGGACGGGAGGCCCAGGCGCTTGGCGCGGAAAAAGCCGATCTCGATCAGCTCATGAGAAGCGCCGACATAGTTTCTCTCCATGCGCCCTCGCTTCCCGCAACACGGCACATGATCAATGCCGGCCGGCTTGCCCGGATGAAGAAGGGAGCAACCCTGATCAATACGGCGCGCGGCGCGCTGGTGGATGAAGCCGCGCTGCTCGATATCCTCCAGATCGGCCATATCGATGCGATCCTCGATGTGACCGATCCCGAAATTCCAGAGCGGACGTCACCTTTCTACGATCTGCCGAACGTGTTCCTGACGCCGCATATCGCCGGCGCCGTCGGTCTCGAGCGGGCCCGTCTCGGCGAGATGGCCGTCGATGAAGTCGCCCGCTTCGTTGCGGGTGAGCCCCTGCTCTATGAAATCCGCAGACACGATCTGGAGCATATTGCATGACAGGATCCAGACCGGCGCCCTTCAAACCTGCTCTATGCACCGTCACGTTTCGTGGCCTGAGGCCGGCGGCGATCGTTCCCCTCGCCTTGGAGGCAAGGCTCGCCGCGATCGAATGGGCCGGCGATGTTCACGTCCCGCCGGGCGACGAAGTCGCTGCCCAGAACGTTGGTCGTCTGACCCGTGACGCTCGCATGGCGATCTCCTACGGATCATATGTGGCGCCACCGAGCGATGACCTCGCAGTCTTCTCCAAAGCGCTTGCAACAGCCAAACTTCTCGGCGCGTCGAACATTCGCATCTGGCCGGGCACGCGCGGGCGCGATTCCGGTGACTACAGCGATGCCGAAAGACGGGTCGCTGTCTCCCTCATCCGTGAGATGGGTGAGGCGGCATCAGAGTTCGGCATTACGGTATCCCTCGAATATCATCCGAACTCGCTGACCGACGAGACCTCTTCAGCCCTCAGCCTGATCGAGGCCGTCGCGCATGAGAATGTCTATCTCTATTGGCAGCCCCGTCCTGGCCTGCCGCTCGACGAAGCACTCACGGAAATCGCGCGCGTCGGTCCGCACGTCTCTCATATCCACGTCTTTGCCTGGGACGGCAATCGCAACCGCTTTCCGCTGTCAAACGCCGCCGACTACTGGCGGAGCATTCTTGCCGCCATGCCGGACTCGCGCTGGAAGGGGCCGCGTTTCGCCATGCTCGAATTCGTCACCGGCGACGATCCCGATGCGTTCCTGGCCGACGCTGCCACGCTAAGGCGGCTCCTGCGGGGCTAGTTTATTGCCCTTGATATCCGTCGCCCACGTGCTTGAGATAGATCAATGACCGCGCCCACTTTTGCGCCGACAGATCGCCTGGTCTCCTAAATCCGCTCCGAATGAACAACCTCCTGAGAGCTCACACCTAGAGCGTGCCACATGCTGGTTGCGTGGAATTCCCAGACTGGCTGTACAGTTGAGCGCTGCAACGGTGCCGCAGCCAAGTGATCGAGAAGCAGGCGAGCGTCGGATGCCTTAGCATTGACGGCCGCCGAGCGAAGCATTTGGAGCACATGGATCCGTTCGGTTGAGGCGGGCAGGTCCGCCCTTTCAACAATGTTGGCCCACGTACGGTCCTTGTAGAAAATTTGCCCTGCTGCATTAGACAGAGCGGCGACCTCGTCAGGCGTAAGCATATTCCGGGCCCATAGCCAATCAAGGGTCGCTGTGACATTGACGATCGGAATTGTCAGTGGAATCCAGCCAAGCTCGCGTGGCCCATGCAGGAGAGCGACGTCAGCGTCGTCGACCAAGCGCCCGCTGACATAATCCTCGTAGATCTTTCCAACTCCTACCATTCCAAATGCGGCACATTCGCAAGCGCGAAGAGCTCCCATACTCGCCGCACCCAACACTCGAACGCCCATGGAAAGAGCAAACAAGATTTCCTTGTGCCAGACGGGAGCGACAAACTCGAAATTGCCGTCGATCAGACCAATAGCGCAAACGCCCGATTTCACAGCGTCCAGAATGTCTCCTTGTACTGCGGGCGGCCGAATCTCTATGCCGGTTTCGACGAAGGTCGCAGCATCTGGTAAGCTTGGCCCGACAAAGACGACCTTCATGTAAACTCCAGACTGCGCGACAAAGCGCGTTGCCCGAACCGATACTTCCGCAGACCTTCCGGATTTTCGAGATCAGGGACCAGCATCTTCACAACGGAAAACGGGACATCGCCTCCCGCGAGAGGAACGGAAATTGCCGACCGGATCCCGCGGGCCGCAAGTCTATTGCTGACAAAGGCTAGCAGTTGCTGCAAGCTTTGGAATCTGGGACCGGCCTGAGGCTGGGCATCCTGCGCGGCGGCGTTGAAAAGAGCGAGAGTCTCGGGTGCAAGCGGCCGTTTGTACGTCTCATGAAAGACATCATCGCGTGCGCCACTAATATAGGTGAGCCGGGACTGTGCCGCTTCTGTGAGGGCCCTTATCACCGCTCGATACGGGATTGGATGTGTACCATGTCCGACCGTTATGTCGTGAAATCGAGGTGTCGGGCGCTGGAGAATATCGTGCGCCGCGAGGAATGCCGAATAGCTCGGAACGCCAACATCACTGGTGATGTCGAAGAGTTTCAATTGAAGCCCTGCATCGTCAATCCTCGTTGCCAAACTGTCGATGACGGGGTCTGAGAACGAGCGGGGATTAACGCATAGCCGCTCTCTAAAACCTGTCGGCGCGACGCTCCACAAGACATAGGCATCGCGTTCGATACGCTCAAGCAATCCGTGCAGAATCGCTTCAGTTTCGGTATTGCCGGAGGCGAGCCCATCGGATGACTGCCAGTAGCGGCTGTCCAAGCGTGTTCGGTCCAGGACTACCGCGTCAAATGGGACCCAGACCGGCTCATTGTTGAGAATGTCAAAGCCGCTGACCCACTCTAGGGTCTCGTCTTCGGTGGGTTCTTGCTTCCCACTGCTAAGAAGGCAGGTAAGCGTTTGTGAACGTTCGCCAGCGTTCGCAAGTTCGCCAAGCGAAGACGATCGTCGAGCGATCGCCGGTGAACATGCAAATGAACGCTCCAACGCTTCCATGGCGGCGGAAACCTTGGCATCAATGTCCGTGATACCCTTGCCCTGGTTGATCACGATCGAGCGGGCGTTCGGCGAAATCGCATTCCAAACAGGGATGCCGATCCGATCCAGTCCGGTCAGCCGGCCCAGGCGGGTGACGCCCGCCTGGGCGAGATAGGGCTCAATCCGGCGGAATGTCTCCTCTGCTTGACAGGAACGATCTGAATAATCGTCCATTGAACGCGACCGGGTCAGCCGTCCATGAAACCGCCGGAAACGGATGCGGTCGACTGTGCCGTGACTGCGAGGTTGACGCCCTTCGTAATGACAGCGCCGGAAGCCCGAAGTTGGTCGGCAGAAGCAAGCGCCCCCTGCGTTGGAGCGGGGATCTTTGAAATCGTCCCGGCGTCGAGATCGGCGAGATAAAGACCATCTTCTCCAGCAATGCCAATAACCAAAACCTTAGCCATGATAATTCTATTCCCTTTCTTTGCGATTTGCCGGCTTGCTGCCTTGCTACCGAAAACCGGCCTTCCGTAGCCCTTCGAAATAATGCTTTTTTTGCCAATCTTCCTTGAACGGCACGATCGCCATCCATTTCTCGAGGTCAAATCCCGGATGAACTTCGAATGTCCGGGAAACGAATTGCTTAGCCTTTCGCGTGTTGCCAAGCATGCCCCAACTTGCCGCAGCCAAGCGATCTGCCGGTAGCTTATCTTTCATTTGATCGATGTAGCCCAGCGCCTGCTCATATTCGCCGAGCGAATAACTGGCTCCGGCCGCGGTCCAAAAATATTCGTCTGGTGCCAATGGGTTGAGATCGAGCGCCAGCTTGATCTTCTCGAGACCCTCTCCTGGGCGGGACGCCTGCACAAGCGTGTCCGCATGACTGGCGATGACATTGGCATAGTGCGGGCTGAGGCTCTCAGCCTGTTGCAGGAATTCGATGCTTTCGTCGTATCGTCGCTGATAGAGCTTGACGACGCCGAGCTCCCGATAGCCCGCCGCCAGAGACGTATTGGCTGCAATCGCATCCTTTGCATGCTGCTCTGCCGTCGTCAGCAGTTCACTGTCGCCGCGCGCGGTCAAAAGCCATTCGAAGAAGAAGCTGCGGGCGACGCCACTGAGTGCCGGCGCAAAGTGCCCGTTTTCTCGTAACGCCTCCCGAAAGTGCTTCCGAGCTCGCCGTACCTGAGGAAGATCGAGCCGGTTGAGTGTGTGCTGCCCCAGCAGGAAATTCCTGTAGGCAGTACCATTTTCTTCGAAAAAGATGCGTTGGAATTCATTGCCGATGATCTGGTCGGAAATTGCCGACGCGATCCTGATCGCCAGTTCTCGGCGTGAATGCATCAGCGAGGCATCTGAAACGTCGAAGCGTTCTGCCCAGATGATCTCGTCGCTGCCGAAGAAGATGAGCTGCGCAAACAACGAGCACCCGCTACCTTCCTCCATGAGACGCGTATCAAGAACATAGCTGATCGAATAGCGCTCGTATGCAAGAGGCTTGTCCGTTCGCTGGCTGATCTGCGCAGCCGTGTAAGGCGCGAGGACGGAAACTGACCGAAATGCACACAGCCCAACCGTTACATCCTCGATCAACGCGGTCGCATAAATTGCCGCGGGGTGGGTCGAGGCGGCCGGCGGCAACAACACTATTCGCGGTGGCCGATCGGTCACGTCATTGATCGATGCCGGAACCTCTACGGAGGGGGATAATGTCGAAAGGGCTGCTGCGGGAACCCTCTTCGGAATAGCTGCCGCCGCACGTCTCCGGATGGAACCCAGATCGCCATAGACCTTTGTGAAAGCTTCCCGTACAGCTTCATCGGCGGGATACCGATCGAGAATCTTCAACGCAGCCGATTTGAAAGTCGTTTTGTGAGCTGGCTCGTCCAGATCATTTACCTTCAGCAAGGCGTCGCGCAACAGCAACAAATGTCCCTCGCGCTGATGTTCGACCCAACTCGCCAGACCCTGGCTCTCAAACGTCATATCAACGAGGAAATCGCTTTCCAGCGTGCCGGCGATCTGAAGAAAAAGCTCCAGCGGCGCAACCTTTTCGATTGGCTGCAGATTGTCCATATCGGAGGCATAAGTGTTCGGAGACACACTGATAGTGTCTCTTGAGAATTGCAAAAACGATATACCGAGGTCCGCCTGTCTCGCCAAAATGCGAGTAACGGCTTTTCGCAGATTGGCATAGGCTCTCGCCTGATCGATGTCCCCCCAGAAAAAACGCGCGATCTCGGCTCTGGATTTTTGTACCCAACGATTGGCACGGGCATGGCATAAAATAAGGAGAGCTTTGTCCGGAAAGGACGCAGCCTGTCCGACCTCGTCGACAAGCCTCAACTGTCCGAAAGTTATTAACTTATATGTCATCAGCCATTCCGCCGGGAGTGCTTCCGTAAGGGCGTCACTCTAATAAACTGCACCCGCCTCAGTTATTCATATTCATATAGGTGTTCCGCTCGCCAGTCATTGACATGACGAGGAACAGAATATTTTCAAACCTTCGAGTCTTTAGCCGCAAGCGTCCGAAGGTTTCCAGAAAGAAAGTCATTTTATCCGTTGAGTGCCCCACAAGATCGATCAGCATCCTCGCCCATAAGATACTCATGCAACAGAACTGCGACCTGACACGCGCCCGTGATAATAGAAGCTGCTGAGTGCAATTCGAAGCGCAGTTTGTCCGAATATGTCCAGAAATTCAACATCGGCGTTTATGCTTGTGCCACACAAACGTTGTGGTAGATTTCAGGCGCTGATTGGAATGAATAGATTTCTTACAAATTGACCGCGCGACTTACATCCCATGACATCCTACAGAGGAGGCCCCTTCCTTCGGCTCAAATGCTACCGCAAGGACAATACGCAGCCGCAAAGGCGATCTTTTTCAAGGCCCGCAGCTATAAGCAGATCGTGAGGTCTTCGATTGACGCCCCCGATCGCGCATCGGCGGTGCTGGAGATCCTGCGCGCGAACAACGTCAATCTGAAGCTGCGTGATGCCGAACTGCTTATCGAAGCAGTCGTCAAGATGCCGGATCGCCGCCTTAACCCTGAATTCAGCTGGGCTTTTAACGCAACGAGCTTCTGGAAGTCGATGTTCCCCGAGTCCTCTCAGGTGTTTGCGCGACCAAAATTGGACCCAGATATGGAGTGAACCTCCCCGCCTCGACCACGAGGTTGTCCATATTGATGGCGAGGTGGAATTCCGTGAAGGTGAATATGCAGGGCACATTCCGCCGATCCCACGCTCACATAGATTGGGCTTCAGGCAATCGGTATGAAGGAGTCTTTTCGCCGTGCGGACGCACGG